>QZKP01000012.1 GCA_003605055.1 Desulfarculus sp. | reverse complement strand
CCCTGCCCCGGCGGGCCGCTGCCGCCCTGCCCGGGCGCCCCGCCGCTCTGACCAGGCGCGCCGCCGGCCCCCTGAGTCAGGGAGGCGCTGCCGCCCGGGGAGTCAGCCCGGCCGCCGCCCGCCGCGCCCGCGGCGGTCTGCTGCAAGGGGCCGGCCTGCACCAGGCCGGGGGTGGCCTCAACCCCAGCGCCCTGGCCGGGGGCGAGGTCCTTGTCTTCGCCCAGCTCCAGTCCCTGGCGCTCGCGTTCCTTGCGCCGCACCTCCGAGGACAGGCCCTGCTCTTCCGCCGGCAAATCCCGGTCGCTTAGGGTGTGCAGAACCGTGTCCCTGGTCCGGTAGCGGTCCTGGGTCTTGTCCTTAGTAGAGAGGCCCAACTGCTTCTTGATGAGGCCCCAGGCCTTGCTCAGATACCCGCCAGATTCTTCTTGTTGTTTCTGCAGACCCTTGGCCTGGCCCTTGGCTCCTCCGGCCGCCTTCTCCTCCTGCTTGGCCAGCCCCAGGGCCTTGCCCTGGCCCTGGGAGCCGCCGGAGCCGTCGTCCTGCTTGTCGTGGCCCAAGGCCTTGCCCTGGCCAGGGGGGTCGCCGGAGTCTTCCGCCTGCTTGGCCAGCCCAAGGGCCTTGCCTTGGCTGAGGCCTTCCGCGTCGTCGGCCGGCGCCGGGCTCGCGGCCTGGGTCTGGCCGACGGTCAGGGGCGAGGCCTGGTTCAGGCCGGCGGTGGGCTGCTCGCCGCTGGAGCTGCTCTGCTGCTCGCTCTCCTGCCGGGAGGCCTGCAGGCTCTTTTGCAGTCCCTCGAACTGCTGGATGGTTATGGGCTGCGGCGGGGTGGGGGGTTCTTGGTCCTGAACCGTGGTCATGTGCAGCTGGGCCACCACCACCCGCTTGTCGGGCCGGGCCCGGTTGTAAACCTCCACCGGATGGTCGTAGCTGACCACCTGAGTCTTCTGGGCCGAGAGGGCCAGCACCATCAAAAGGGTGCCCCGCACGCCGGCCACGGCGTTCTGGGTCTTGATCTCGAACTTGCGCTGGCCGCGCTTGAATAGGTCGTTGACCAGGGCCTGCACCTTGCCCAGGGGCAGGCCCAACTCGGCGCTGCGCGTCTTGTTCGCCGGGTCCACCTGCAATTGGCTGAGATCCAGAATGGACTCGGCGCCCAACTGCAGCAACGAGTCGTCGGCCAGGGCGATCTCCACCAGGGAACGGGCCTGGGTGGTGATGCGGTCGCCCTGGAACAAGGCCATCTTCTGGCTCACGGCCAGTTTGCGGCCCAAGGCCTGGTTGACCACTTGGGCCTGACCCTGGACCCGCACCACGTAGCCAGCCGGTATTTGCTCCGCCGCCCCGGCCAGGGCCGCCAGGGAAAGGCCCAGCAGGAGCACGCCCTGGAGATAGGCTGCGGTTTTGTTAAACATGGTGTTGCCCCCTATTCCTGGGTGCCTAGAAATACTTGGTGATGGTCATCATCAAGACGTACTTGTTGTAGTCGTAAGGGCTGACGTTGCTCTGCACGTTGGAGTCGTTGTTTATGTAGTAGGAGCTGAGCTTGACGTTCCACCACTGGGGAAGGCTCCATTTCAGCTCCAGGTAGTAGCGCATCTGATCGTCGGAGCGGTCGAAATCTCTAAAGTTCAGGGTCCACTCCTGGCGCCGGTCGTAGTCGTAGCGGGCCCAGGTGACGCCCGCCTCGGCGCTCAGCGGCCCCCAGACCCGCCGGCCGCCGGCCAAGGTCACCTCGAAGCCGGTGTAGCCGCTGATCCCGTCGTCGGCATCCTCCACGTCGTAGCGGTAGGAGAGCTTGAGGAAGTTGCTGGGGGCGCTGAAAGTATAGACGTGATCAATCACCATACCCCAGTGGTAGGCGTCCGAGCGGTCGTCAAAGTAGGTGCGGCGCAGAAACACACCGGTGAAGTAGGTCTTTAGCTTGGAAGTCATCTGCCAATAGACCATGGGAGTGAAGCTGTGAATCTGGCTCCAGTCGGTCATGCGGCCAGTGTGATAATAGTAATAAAAGCTGTAGGGCAGGCGGAAACCCCAGCGGTACTTGCCCCAGGCCAGATACAGCCCCGGCGCCCAGTAGGAGTAGCTGGCGTCGGTCTCCTTGAAGTAATTCATGTACTGCACGTGGCCGGTGAAGCCCAGGCTGACCCCGCTCCAGCGGGCCAGGCGGGCCCCGAACCATACCTCGCCCAGCGCCGCCGAGTCGGAGCGGCCGCTGGCCGCGGCGTGGGCCGGGTCCTGGTATAGGGGGTCCAAGAACACGTTGCTGTCGTAAACGTAGGAGACGCTGGCGCCCAGCCACCAGGGCCGGTCTATGAGTTTTATCTCTTTTTCCAGCGCGTTAATGGCTTTGACCGTGTTGCTGTTGGGGGCCTCGGCCTTGGCCTTGGCCAGGCTCTCCAGGGCCTTGTCATAGTCGTAGTTGCGGTAGTAGGCCATGGCCTGCTTGAGCAGCAGCTCCTGGCGCTCTGTGGGCTTAAGCTCTCCGGCGCGGCTGGGGATGATGGCGCTGGCCTCGTACTCCCCGCTTTGCAGCAGGAGCTCCATCTGGGCCAGCAGGGCCTCGCCCCGCTGCACGCTCTCCGCGTCGCGCAGATGCTGCAGGGCCCGCTCGGTCTGACCCTGGCCGAAGAGAATCTGGGCCGCCTCGAAGTGCAGCGGCCCGTACAGGCTAGGGTCCTGCTCCAGCACCGACTCGCTCAGGGCCAGGGCCTCCTTGTCCCGTCCCAGGGCCCGCAGCACCTTGACCTTCCAGAGGGTCAGGCGCTTGTCCTCAGGTGCCAGCCGGCGGGCCTGCTCCAGCTTGTCCAGGGCCTGCTGATAGTGGCCGTTCATCAGGTCAAAGCGGGCCTGGTTGAACAGAACGTCCACCTGGCTGGCCTGCTCCGCGGCGAGAGCGCCGGCGGCCAAGAACACCAGCGCCAGTATAACTAACAGGGCAGCCCCTGCCTGGGGGCGGCTCGTTTTGCATCGGCAATTAAACTTCATTTTTCCTCGTATCATCGCAATAACCGATTTGATCTGCCTTTAAAAAGGCCTTCGCTTTGATCAGAATCGGCGGGCCGTTCACCGCCGGTTAGCGGAATAAAATATAACCTATTAATATAAATTAGCATTACTTAACTGACCAGTCAATCATTGGATATGGGCCCTGCTGTCAGGGGCTCTTTGCTCTGAAAGCCGCATGGCCGATCCACAGCCAAACGGCTGCAGATTGGGGTCGGCCGGGGCAGACCTCTGCCCTGGCTGGTTTGCCCTTTTCCCGGGCCAGTATTGTAAAATGGCGCACGCAACCCTATCGGACCCCTCAGGGCGACGCCCCAACTATTGTTACGCTATGGCCCGAGGCTGGGCCCAGTTCTTTCCGCTGCATAAGCTGTCTCGGGTTCAGTCACTTTTATTGGAAGCAAAATGCCTGCCATCTTGACCTAAGCAATAAGTAAAACTAATTAAACTAATCGTTCTGGTTAATTAGAGAAATAGGCCTGGGGCGCGGCCGCCTGGCCGCCCGCTGGGAAACCGCCAATATGACGATTTAGTAATCACTGCTTTGTAAGAAATACGATATTTCATCGCACTGCCGAATATCCAGCACCCCTTGCCCCGGACTCCTGGCGGGCGCCCCGCGCCGGGACTCTGCCCCCGAGCCGGGCTAGGTTTGGCTGCGCGCCCACTGCACGATGGATTCGGCGGGCATGGCCCCGGACACCCGGGCCTTTTCCCCTCCGCCGGCGAACAGGACCATGGTGGGGATGGAGCGGATGCCGTAGTTGGCGGCCAGGGCCTGCTCCTGCTCGGTGTTGATCTTGAGCAGCCGCACCCGGGGGTGCAGGGCCTGGGCCGCCTGGGCAAAGGCCGGGGCCATGGTCTTGCAGGGCCCGCACCAGGAGGCCCAGAAGTCCACCAGCAGGGGCAGGTCGTCCTGGGCCAGCATCTTGGCAAAGGTCTGGCCGTCCACCTCCTGGGGCCGGGGGGCCAAAAGCGGCGTGCGGCACTTGCCGCAAACCGGGTCCTGACCCGCTTTGGCCGCGGGCACCCGGTTGACCGCCCCGCACTGGGGACACACTATGTGCAACGTGTCAGACATGCCGACTCTCCCTGTCCTGGCTTCTTTACCTGGGTCCGGCGCACCTTGGGGCTGGCACCAACCCTTTCTTATGATGATAAAGCCGGGCTGGCCAAAAGCAAACTTTTCCCTGGCGGCATGGTAAGCTAGGCAGCGGACAACTGGACGCGGCGCAACGGTTGAACTCACAGCACCCCAATCCCCCCGAAGCAAAGGCCAGGCTGGCCGATGTAGCGGCGGTCATCTTGGCCGCGGGCCGCTCGGAGCGCATGGGCCGCCTGAAGGCCCTGCTGCCCCTGGGCGCGGAGACGGTTCTGTCCCGGGCGGTGGGGGTCTGTAAACAGGCAGGCCTCAACACGGTGCTGGTGGTGCTGGGCCACCGGGCTGGCGAGCTGGCCCCGGCGGTGGAGTCCCTGGGCGTCCGGGCGGTGTACAACCCGCACCACGCCAGGGGCATGTTCTCCTCGGTGTTGGCCGGCGTGGCGGCCCTGCCTCCCGGGACGGGGGCCTTCTTCGTGCTGCCGGTGGACGTGCCCCTGGTGCGGGTGCAGACCTTGGGCCGCCTGCTGGCGGCCTGGCGGGCCGGCCGCGGCCGGGTGCTGCTGCCAACCTTCCTGGGCCGCCGCGGCCACCCTCCCCTCATCGCCGTCAATCTAACCCCGGAGCTGGCCGCCTGGTCCGGGCCCCAGGGGCTGCGCGGCTTCCTGGATAAGACCGCGGAGGCAGCCGAGGTGCCGGCGGCCGACCGTTTCATGCTGCGCGACCTGGACACGCCCCAGGCCCACGCCCGCCTGCTGCGGGAGCTGCCCCTTTACGACCTGCCCAGCCCGGCCGAGTGCCTGGCCCTGGTGCGGGAGGTGCGGGGCCTGGGCCCGGAACTCTGGGCCCACTGCCGCCTGGTCACCCGCGTGGCCTTGGCGCTGGGCCGGGCCCTGCGGGCCCAAGGCCAGGAGCTTGACCTGCGGCTGATCGCCGCCGGCGGCCTGCTGCACGACCTGGGCAAGGGCCGGCCCACCCACGCCGCGGCCGGCGCAGAGATGCTATGGGACATGGGATACGGCCGCGTGGCCGGGGTGGTGGCCGCACATGTGGACCTGGCGGCGGCCCCGCAAGGGCCCCTGAACGAGGCCGGGCTGGTGCACTTGGCCGACAAGCTGGTGCAGGGAACCCGGCTCACCACCCTGGAGGAGCGTTTCGGCCAGGGTCTGGCCCGCCATGGACGCGATCCCCAGGCCCGCAGCCACATACAACGCCGCTGGCGCAACGCCCGGCTGCTGCAAGAGCGGGTGGAGGCGGCCCTGGGCCGGGGCCTGACCGAGTTTCTGGACGCCGCCGGCCTGGCCGGCCGAAGGGCCCGGCCATGATCTACCTGCTGCGCCACGGGGAGATAGCCCAGAGCCAGCCCCGGCGCTTCGTGGGCCAGCAGGACAAGCCCCTGACCGACCGCGGCCGGGCCCAGGCCGCCTGGTGGCGGGAACGCCTGGCCGGCCGGGATTTCCAGGGGGTGTACAGCAGCGACCTGATCCGCTGCCGCCAGACCGCCGCGGCCGTCGCCCGCGGCGGTCCCTATCAACTGGTGCCCGAACTGCGCGAGATCAGCCTGGGCGCCTGGGAGGGGCTGACCGTGGCTCAGGTTCAGGAGCGCTTCCCGGGCGAGTATGAGCGGCGCGGCGCGGACATCGCCCATCACCGGCCCTCGGGCGGCGAGAGCTTCGCGGAGCTGGCCGGCCGGGTGCTGCCGGCCTTTGAGCGCCTTAGCGCCGGCCTGGAGCGGGACATCCTGGTGGTGGCTCACGCCGGGGTGAGCCGGGTGATCCTCTGCCACGCCCTGGGCCTGGACCTGGCCCATTTGTTCCGCCTGGAGCTGGACTATGGAGGTTTGTGCCTGCTGGAGCGCCGGGGTCAGGCCTGGCTGGTGCACGGGGTCAACCTGCGGCCCCAGGTGGATTGAGGCGCTCGGCCCGGCCAGCAAATCCCAAGAGAAAGAAAGTCTGGACCTGGGGCGGCCGTCTGTTGTCGGAAAAAGGCAGAAGCAAGGGAGGGTAGAGAATCAACCAAGCCGGCAGGGACACCACTTGCTGTCAAGTCGGGTCCAGAGCCGCAGGCATTTGATGCGGGGCCACCTGCTGGGGACTCGCGGCGCCACACGGCGTGGCACCGGCCCAACCACAACGGGCTCCCTGTTTAATTACCTGCCTTTCCTAAGCTTCGCAGCGGCCGGACCCGACCAACCGACAAGACGCCTTCCCGCGCTTAACTACACCAGCCGGCGGGCGATGGTGATCTTCTCGGCCTCCTTGGCTCCCTCGTAGATCTCCAGTATCTTGGCATGGCGGTAGAAGCGCTGGATGTCGTACTCGTCTATGTAGCCGTAGCCGCCGTGCATCTGCAGGGCCTTGTCCGCCACCCACACCGCGGTTTCGGCCGCGTAGTATTTGGCCATGGCGTTGAACTTGGGGTCCGCGTGGCCCTGGTCCACCAACCAGGCCGCCTTGTAGCAGGCCAGGCGCGACAGCTCGATGCGGGTGGCCATCTCGGCCAGTTGGAACTGCAACCCCTGGTTGACGATGAGGGGCTGGCCGAAGACCACCCGCTCCTGGGTGTACTTGAGGGCCAGTTCCAGGGCCCCCTGGGCCAGGCCCACGCCCTCGGCGGCCACGCAGGTGCGGGTCACGTCAAAAAAGTGCATGAGCTGGTGGAAGCCGCGGCCCGCCTGGCCCACCAGGTTGGCCGCGGGCACCCGCACCTGCTCGAAGCTAACCTCGGCGGTGTCGCTGGCCCGGATGCCCATCTTGCCGTGTATCTTGCGGGCGCCGACCCCGGGGCGGTCGGCCTCCACCAGGACTATGCTGTGCCGGGCGTGGCGGCCGGCGGCCTCGGGCTCGGTGACGGCCAGCACCAGGTAGTAGTCGCACACCGTGCCGTTGGTGATGAACATCTTGTTGCCGGTGATGACGAACTCCTGGCCCTCGCGCACGGCCTTGGTGCGGGCGGCGGCCACGTCCGTGCCGGCGTCGGGCTCGGTGAAGGCCCCGGCCGAGACCATCTGGCCGCTGACCAACGGCGGCAGGTACTTGGCCTTTTGCTCCTCGCTGCCGAAGAAGAGGATGAGCTGGGAGCCGAAGGCCCGGGACTCGATGCACTGGCCGATGCCCAGGTCCACCCGGCACAGCTCCTCGATGATCAGGGCCTGCTCCAGAAAGCCGTAGCCCGGCCCGCCGTAGGCCTCGGGCACGATGGGAGCCACCAGGCCCACCTCTGCCGCCCGGCGACAGATCTCGGCCGGGTACTTTTCCTCGCGGTCGTACTGGGCGGCCACGGGCGCGATCTCCTTGAGGGCGAAGCGCCGCGCGGTCTCCTGGATCAGGCGGTGTTCCTCGCTCAGTTGGAAGTCCATGCGTAATCTTTCTCCTTAGGTCCGCAGGTCAAGGTCGCCGGGGGGCGGGTTGGGCCTGGGCCCTGCCCGGAAAGCGGGCGGCCAGGGCGGGCAGGCTCAGGCGGTAGTGCCGGGCGAGATAGGCCCAGCGGCTGTCCGGGTAGCGCCTCTCCACCGCCTGGTAGGCCTGTCCGGCCGGCTCCAGGCGCAGCAAGATGTGCTCCACCCTGGCCAGCAGATAGGCCCGCTGGCCGGGCTCCAGGCCGTGCTGGCTGCGCACCGCCAGGCGGATCAGCTCCGCCTCCCAGGCCGCGGGCGTCAGGCGCCAGGCCCGCCACAGCCAGCGCTGCGCCGCCGACCAATTGCCCCGGGGCTGGTTGACCAGGTGTATCTTGGGCCGCCGGCAGAACCACTCCGGCCGCACTTGGGGCAGACGCGGCTGGTAGCGGCCCCGGCAGATGTCGGCCGGCGCGGCCGGGCCGCCCCCCGGCCGGCGGTAGGTCACGCCGTGGAGCAGGTCCACCACCACCGCGTGCCCGGACAGGTAGGACCAGTCTTGGGGATCAACCAGCCCCGGCGTGATCAAGGCCACCGTGTGCGGGCTGGGGCCTTGCCGGGCCTGCAGGAAGGCCAGGTAGCCGCGCACCTTCAGAGGCTCGATCAGGCGCAGGTAGATGTCGCTGATCTGGTCGCACCACCCCTGGCCGCCCAGGAGCACTCGCGTGGGCCCCAGGTCTGCCTGGCGTCCCACCGGCTGTACGGTCAGATGCAGGTAGTCGCGCAGGGCGGCCAGGGTGTCCGCGCGGCTGCTCCTGGCCGGCAGCCGCCCCAGCACCGTGTTATAGGCGGCGTGGTAGACCAGGCCCAGGTCGTGGGACAAGAGCACCCGGCCGGCCAGTCCGGAGAAGACCACCTCGGCTCCCAGGGCCAGCAACAGCAGCAGGAACGCGGCCTGACCTAGAGTGGCCAGCCAGCGCCCCCGGCGTTTTGGTTTGGTGAACCGCATACTAGAAATGACTATGCCTGGCGGTGG
This sequence comes from Desulfarculus sp., assembly GCA_003605055.1. Taxonomy (GTDB): domain Bacteria; phylum Desulfobacterota; class Desulfarculia; order Desulfarculales; family Desulfarculaceae; genus Desulfoferula. The sequence goes on along the minus strand of QZKP01000012.1, from coordinate 159,171 downwards.
CACCCCTGGCAAGCCGGAAGTCGGGCTGAAAGCGCTTTGGCGCGCCCGGTTAGACCTGATCGGGCCGCGAAGCCAGCACCCGGCGCCGCAGCTCGCGCTTGAGCACCTTGCCCGCCCCGCTCAGGGGCAACTCCTCTACCGCCGTAAACTGCTTGGGCACCTTGTAGCCCGACAGCCGCTGTTTGAGGAACTGGCGCAGCGCCTGGGGCTCTACGTCCCGGCCCGGCTGAGGCACGATGAAGGCCGCCACCCGCTCGCCGTACTCGGGGTCGGGCAGGCCGATCACCGCGGCCTGGGCCACCTCGGGCCGCTGGTAGAGCAGCTCCTCGATCTCCCGGGGGTACACGTTCTCCCCGCCGGTGATGATCATATCCTTGAGCCGGTCCACCAGAAACAAATAGCCCTCGCCGTCCAGATAGCCGATGTCGCCGGAGCGCAGCCAGGGGCCCCGGAAGGCGGCCGCGGTCTCTTCGGGCCGGTCCAGATAGCCGGCCATGACGTTGGGCCCCTGGATGCATACCTCGCCCTGGCCGTAGGCGGGCAGCGGCCGGCCCTCCTGGTCCTGGATGCTCACGGCCACCCGCTCCACCGGCGTGCCCACCGAGCCCGCCTTGTGGCGCGTGTAGTGGTTGTAGGTGACCATGGCCGCGGTCTCGGTCATGCCGTAGGCCTCGTGGATGGCCAGGCCGGTGCGCGCCCGCCACTGCCGCACCACCTCGCCGGCCATGGAGGCCGCCGCGCTGAAGCAGTAGCGCACCGCGCCCAGCCGGGCCTTGAGATCGCTCCTCTGCAGCAGCCGCACGTACACCGTGGGCACGGCGTAGAGCTTGCTCACGCCCTCCTGGGCCAGGGACCGCAGCATCCCCTCCAGGTCAAAGGCCGGCAGCATCACCAGGCAGCCGGCGCTGTGGACCGTGGACAGGGTGATGTGCACCTGGCCGAAGACGTGGTTCAGGGGCAGAAAGCACAGGGCGCGGTCCAGGGGGCCGGAGCGCTCCTGGCCGGCGATGGTGCGGGCGGCGAAGAGCAGGTTGCCGTGGGTCAGCATCACGCCCTTGGGCCGGCCGGTGGTGCCGCCGGTGTAGAGCACGGCCGCGGTCTGGCCGGGCTCCCGCTGCGCCGGCTCCAGGTGGCCGCCTCCGGCCGCCAGCTCGGCCAACTCCAGACCGCCGCCCGGGCCGCCGGTTGCCTCCAGGAAGGGCAGGCTTAGCCCGGCCAGCAGCTCGGCCTGGGCCTGTCCGCAGAAGAGAAAGCGCGGCCGGCTGTCAGCGAGCAGGTGCTCCAGCTCCTCCTTTGTGGAACCGTGGAAAAGGGTCACGACCACCCCGCCGGCGGCCAGCACCCCGAAGTAGGCGGCCAGCCAGCCGGCCCCGCCGGCCTGGCAGATGGCCACGCGCTCGCCGGGACGCAGGCCGCGGGCCCGAAGCCCCGCGGCCACTCCGCCGGCCGAGGCGGCTAGTTGGCAATAGGTGGTGACTCGGTCGCCCTCGCTGAGGGCGGGGTGGTCGGGAAAGCGGCTGGCGGCGTCAAGCAGGATGGAGGCCAGGTTCAAGGGGACCGCTCCCGTGGAGGGGCCGGAGGCCTACTGCTCCAGGCGTTTCTGCTCCTCGCCGCGCACCTCGCGCCGCAGGAGCTTGCCCACCTTGGACTTGGGCAGCATGTCCCGGAACTCGATGTACTGCGGCAGCTTGTAGGCGGCCAGGCGCTGGCGGCAGAAGGCGATCAGGTCGTAGCCGGTGACGCCCTTGATGTCCTTCTTGAGCACCACGAAGGCCTTGATGCGCTCGCCGACCTTGGCGTCGGGCACCCCCACCACGCAGGACGCCACCACCGCCGGGTGCTCCTGCAGCACGCACTCCACCTCCGAGGCCGAGACCCGGTAGCCTTTGTGTTTGATGGTGTCCACGGTGCGGTCCACGAAGTAAAGGTAGCCCTGCTCGTCCTGGCGCACCACGTCGGCGGTGCGGTAGTAGAGCCGGCCATTTATGCGCACGAAGGCCTCGGCGGTCTCGGCCGGCTTGTTCCAGTAGGCCTGCACCATGGGTTCGGAGTGCACCAACAGCTCGCCGACCCCGCCGGGCGGCACCGGCTCCAGGGTCAGAGGATCCACGATCAACACCCGCTTGCTGGGCAGCACCAGGCCCATGCCGCCGGCCGGGTTCTCCACCCCCGGCGGGCTCATGCAAACCCCGCCCACCGTCTCGCTGGCCCCGTAGCCGATGTACACCGGCCGGCCGAAGCGCACCCGCCAGCGCTGCTGCAAATCCAGGGGCATCACGTCCCCGCCGCAGAAGCAGTAGGTCAGCGAGCGCAGGTCGTAGAGGTCCAGCCGGTCGTGCTCTAGGATCATGCGGTACAGGGCGGGCACCCCGATGAGGGTGGTGGCCTGGCGCCGGCCGACCTCGTCCATCAGGGCGTCCAGGTTCACCTTGGGCTGCAGCACGATGGTGCCGCCGTGGGCCAAAACAGTGCCCAGGGCGGTGGTCTGGCCCAGGATATGGAACAACGGAGCCGACCCCATGACCACGTTGTCGGGCAGGTTGGTCAGGGAAGCGCTCACCGATATCTGCTCGTGGGCGCAGCCCAGCAGCAGGCGGTGGGTGATGGGCACGCCCTTGGGGTGCTTGGTGGTGCCGCCGGTGTAGATGATCTCGGCCATGGCGTCCGGGTCCAGCTCCGGGGCGGCAAAGGAGCCGCCGCCCTGCTGGAGCAGGTCGCGCAGCCAGACGGTGTGGGGCTCCTTGCCCACCTTGCCGTTGGGCACCTTGTCAAAGACCCAGCCGAAGAAGCGCTTGTAGACGGGCAGCAGGTCGGCCATGTTGCTGACCACCACGGTCTTGATCTGGGTCTCGGGCAGCACCTGCAGCACGTAGCCGTAGTTGCGGTCCGTGCAGACTATGGCCTGGGCCTGGGTGTCGCCGGCGATGTAGCTGACGTCGTAGGGGGTGTAAATGGGGGTGATGGGCACCGCCACCGCCCCGGCCTTGAGCACCCCCAGCCAGGCCACCAGCCATTGCAGGCTGTTGGGCAGGTAGATGACCACCCGTCCGCCCGGCTCCACCCCCCGCCGCCGCAGTCCGGCGGCGAAGCGGCTGCTCATATCATCCAGGCGGGCGTACGAAAAGGACGTGCCCAGGTACCAGGCCGCGGTCTTGTCCGGGTGCAGGGCGGCCACCCGGCCAAAGGTGCGGGGCACGCTGCCAAGCTCAACCAACGGTTCCTGGCGCGGCAACATGGCGGCTCAAACTCCGAAGTAGGCGGACTTGATCTCGGGGTTGGTCATCAGCTCCGGCCCGGGCCCGGTGAGGGTCAGCATGCCGTTCTCGATGACGTAGGCGAAGTCCAGCCAGGGCAGCAGCGGCCGCGCAAACTGCTCGGCTATGACCAGCGTCACCCCGGTCCGGCTGCTCACCTCCTTGATGGCCTCCACCAACTGGGTCTGCATGGCCGGGCTCAGGCCCAACAACGGCTCGTCCAGCAAAAGCAGCTTGGGCCCCACCATCAGGGCCATGCCGATGGCCAGCATCTGCTGCTCCCCGCCGGAGAGGAAGCCGGCCTTGCGCCGCCGCCAGCGGGCCAGGTTGGGGAACAGGGCGAAGGCCTGCTCCAGGCCCTGCCTGACCTGGGCCCGGGTGCGCAGGTAGCCGGCGATCTTCAGGTTCTCCACCACCGAGGAGTCCGGGAAGATGGGGTGGCGTTCGCGGCAGAGCACGATGCCGGCCCGGGCCCGCTCATAGGCCGGGGTCTGGCTGATGTCGGCGCCTTCAAAGAACACCTGGCCCATCACCGTGATGCGCTGGCCGCCCTTGCGCCGCTCCTTGAGGCGCATGTCCAATATCAGGCCGCTGATGGTGTTCATCAGGGTGGTCTTGCCCGCGCTGTTGGAGCCGATGACCCCCACGATCTGGCCCTGCTTCACCTCCAGGGACAGATCATTGACCGCGATGGCGTTCTCGTAGAAGACGATGAGTTCCTTGACCGCCAGCACAGCCTAGCCCTCCGCCTCGGTGCCCAGGTAGGCGCCCTTGACCTGGGGGTCTTCCATCACCACCGCCGGCTCGCCTTCGGCTATCTTGCGGCCGAAGTTCAGCACGATCACCCGGTCGGCGATGCGGAACAGCTCCTTGAGCCGGTGCTCGATCATCAACAGGGTCTTGCCCTGGGCCACCAGCTTCTCGATCACCGGCACCAGGGAAGCCACTTCGGCCAGGCTCAGGCCGCTGAACAGCTCGTCCAGCACCAGCACCTCGGGCCGGAGCGCCATGCACTTGGCCAGTTCCAGGCGCTTGAGGTAGCCGTGGGGCAGGCTGGCCGCCTGCTGGTTGATCACCCAGGAGTCGCGCTCGAAGCCCACCTCCTCCAGCAGGTCCTTGGCCACCGCGTCGCGGTCGCCGTAGCGGCCGCCCACCAGGCCCCGCACCCGCGGCGAGTACAGGGCCACGTTGAGGTTCTTGAAGGCCGGCAGCTGGTAGAAGGGCTTGACCATCTGGAAGGAGCGGGCGATGCCCAACTGGGCCACCTTGTAGGGCGGCCAGCCGGTGATGTCCCGGCCCTGGTAGAGCACCTGGCCCTGGTTGGGCTTGACGAAGCCGGTGAGCAGGTTGACCAGGGTGGTCTTGCCCGAGCCGTTGGGGCCTATCACCCCCAGCACTTCGTTCTTGTGCAGGGTGAAGCTGACCTCGTCCACGGCCTTGACCCCGCCGAAGGAGCGCGACAGACCCAGGGCCTCCAGGATCACCTCGCTGCTCATTTGTCCACCTCGGCCCAGCGCTCGAACTGGGTGTACTTGCGGGCCAGGTAATGGAACACGCCCTCGGGCAGGCCCACGGTGCAGGCCACCAGGATCACCGCGTAGATCACGGTGCGCAAGCCCCCCAGGCCGCGCAAGAGCTCCGACAGGGGCACCAGGATGAAGGAGCCCAGCATGGGCCCGGCCAGGGTGCCCATGCCGCCCACGGCCACCGAGGCGATGGGCATGATGGAGTAGTCCAGGGCGAACACCGGCATGCCCACGAACTGATAGGCGTGGGTCATGAAGGCCCCGGCGAAGGCCCCCACCGCCGAGGCCAGAAACAGGGCCTGGGCCTTGTACCAGTAGATGTTGATGCCCGCGCTCATCACCGCCCGGTCGTTGTCCTTGATGCCTTTTAACAGCAGGCCGTAGTCGGTGCCCATCATGCGCCGGAAGCCGTAGAGGGCCACCCACACCGCCACCAGGGCCACCAGGAACTGCACGTGCTCGCTGCCCAGGGGGGTCAGGCCCGAGAGACCCTCGGTGCCCCCGAAGATCTTGGTGGCCTCGATGACGCGCTCGATCATCAGGGGCAGGATCAGGGTGACCATGGCGAAGTAGATGCCCCGCAGCCTGAGCACCGGCAACAGGACCAGGGTGCAGACCAGCCCGCCGCCCAGGGTGGCCAGGGGCAGGGTCAGCCAGGGGCCCAGGCCCAGGTAGTGGTTCAGGGTGCCGGCGATGTAGGCCCCCATGCCGAAGAACAGGGCCTGGCCCAGGGAGACCATGCCCGCCGAGTTCAGTACGTCCCAGGAGATGGCCAGCATGGCGAACATGCAGGTGGAGACCAGCACCCGCTCCCAGTACACGCTGGCCGTCATGCCCAGCACGAACAGGGCCACCACCGGCAACACCCGGGGCGCGGCCAGATAGAGCATCTCCCGCCAGGAGGTAAGGGCGTACACGTCCTCGCTGCGGACCTTGATGCCCCGGTCCACGCGTTCCCGCCGCCTGGCCATCAGATGCGCTCCTCCAACTCTTTGTGAACCCCGAACAGCCCTGAGGGCTTGATGGCCAGGATCAAGAGGATGGCCACCAGGCTGACGATCATCATCCAGTGGGTCTCCAGGTAGGTGGCGGTCAGTATCTGGGCGTAGCCGATGAGCAGGCTGGCCACTATGATGCCCACGGTGCTGCCCAGGCCGCCCACGATGCACACCGCCAGGGCGTTGACCAGCACATTGTAGCCCTCGTTGACCGCGATGGTGCCCAGGGGCAGGATCACCAGGGCGGCCAGGGCCGCGTAGCCGGCGCCGAAGGCCACCGAGAAGGCGGCGATCTTGTCGGTGTTGATGCCCAGGGTCAGGGAGGTGCGCTCGTCCTGGGCGATGCCCCGGAAGGCCAGGCCGACCTTGGTGTGGTGGGTGAACAACCACAGGAAGCCGGCCAGGGCCAGGCCGGCGGCCACGATGAGCAGGCGCTGGGCGTCCACCACCGTCTCGCCGATGTTATAAGAGGCGTCCACCTGGGGCAGGGTGTACTCAAAGCCGATGAAGCCCAGGTAGCGGAACAGCTCCAGGATGGCCAGCCCCACGCCGAAGGTGGCGATGACCTCGCTGACCACCAGGCCCCGCACCCTGAGCAGGATGAACCAGTAGATCAGGGCCGCCACGCCGGCGGTGATCAACACCGCCCCGGGCGCGGCCAGCCAGTAGGGCAGGTGCAGGGCGTGCAGGCCCAGCCAGGCCAGGTAGCCGGCCATGATGTACAGGGCCCCATAGGCGAAGTTGGCCACCCCGCTTATGCCGAAGGTGACCGAGAAGCCCAGGGCCACCAGCATCAAGACGACGCTGTTGATCAAGCCATAGATGAGGGTGCCTTGCAGCATGGGCTTGCGCAAATCTCCGGCGGCCGGGGCCGGGGCCGGCCTGGGTGTGGGTTATGAAAAGCGCCTTGTCTGGGCGAGGGGAGGCCCCGGGCGGGGCCTCCCCCTCTTGGCGTCCGCGCCTGCTACTTCTTCTTCATGCCCGGCTTGACCCAGGAGGGCAGCCAGATCTTGCCCTCGGCCACCGCCGGCGGATAGACGATGATGCGCTCGCCCTTGGGCGACCACTGGAAGAAGCAGCCCAAAGACTCCTTGCTGGGGTCGTTGCCGAAGATCACCTGATGACCCTTGGTGAACTTGACGCGGCCCATCACGCCCTTGACGTCGGTCTTCTCCAGGGCGGCGACGATGGCGTCGGGGTCCAGGCTGCCGGCCTTCTCGATGGCCGCCTTGAGCAGGTACACCGACTCATAGGAAGGCGCCGGGCCGTGGCCGGACTCGATCTCCTTGCCGAACTTCTTCTTATAGGCCCGGAAGAAGCTTCTGGACATGGGGTACTTGACCGCAGCGATGTTGCCCAATTCGAACACGGCGTTGAGGATGCCGTCGATCTTGCCCCCGAAGGTCTTCCAGGCGCCGGGGCCGGCCAGGGGCGAGATAAAGCCGGCCATCAGGGCCGGAACCTTCATGGACTTCCACTGCTTGATCAGGATGCCGCTCTCGGGCATGTCGAACACGGGCATGATCACCTGGGCGCCCTTCATCTTGGCCTTCATCAGGGCCGGGGCGAAGTCCTTGGCGCCGGTGGGGAAGGTCTCGTGGCCCACCACCTGCCACTTGAGCTTGCCCGCGAAGATCTTGGCCATGATGTCGGCGGTGGCCCGGGCCCAGGCCACGTCCTGGTTCATGATGTAGACCTTGTTGTAGCCGAACTCCTTGCCCAGGAAGCCCATGACCCCGGCGATGTAGCCCACGAAGAACTTGGCGTCCAGGGAGACGCGGAACACGTATTTATACTTGGGGTCCTTGGCGATCATGGCCTCGCTCTTGGGGCTCATGGCGATGGTGCCCAGCAGGGGCACCTTGTGCTTGGCCAGCATGTCCATGCCCGCCAGCAGGGCCTCGGAGCGGAAGGGGCCCACCACCAGGGCATGGGGCTTCTTCTCCAGGATCAGCTTTTCCATGCCCAACAGCGCCTCGGGCACCGGCACGCCCGGGGCCGCGTCGCGGATGTCTATGGACTCGATGGCGAAGGGCAGCTTCTTGCCCCCCACCTTCACGCCGCCCTTGGCGTTGATCTCCTCCACGGCCAACTGGACCGCGTTGTAGCTCTCCTTGCCCTCCAGGAAGTTCAGGGAGGTGGAGACGCCGATGACGATTTTGTCCGCGGCCGGGGCTGGGGTCGGCGCCAGCAGCAGGCCGGCCGCCAACAGAGCGGCGGCCAACAGGCAAGTCAGTTTCTTCATCTGAGCTCCTCCTTTATCAAAAGGCATCACGAAGATGGTGAACCACAGACTTGTAGCCTGACGCGGCCACACCCATGCCACGGGCCTAGCTGAGATGACTGGAGGCACGCGCCGTTGGATAGTGCAAGGAACGCTCCAAATAATAGCAGGTATCCAATATGCTGATAAACAAAGAAATTATCCAAACGACCCCCCAGGCGTCCGCGGACCGATGTTACCATCGGTTACATTCAGGCCTGTCAGCCGCGCCTGCGCCTTAGATCAAACAATATTATTCCTTAAGTTACAAATACTTGCCATCTAGTGTAACCTTTTGTAACATATGCAGGGCCTTGTGTGTGCATACGTAACGTGACCGCCCTTGCTCAGGGTGAGGAGCGCACAAAGGAGGGTAGCTCCACCTTGCCCTCGGCAATGGTGCCGGGGTAGACGATGCGGCGGTGGCCGTCGGCGGTCCACTGGATCACCGCGGCCAGGGCCTCCTGGGCCGGATCATCGCCGAAGAAGGCCTGGTGCCCCTGGTGGAAGCGGATGCGGCCCATGCAGCCCTTGCGGTCGGTGCGCTCCAGGGCGGCCACCAGGGCCTCGGGGTCCAGGCTGCCCGCCCGCTCGATGGCCTGGGCCAGTATGTACACCGCCTCGTAGGAAGGGGCCGGGCCGTGGCCGGACTGGATGGGCCGGCCGTAGCGGGCCTGGTAGGCGCGGTAAAAGGCCGTGGCCGGCCCGTAGCGCCGGGCGGGCAGGTTGCCCAGCTCGAATATCACGTTGAGGGAACCGGAGATTTGACCTTGAAAGCTGCGCCAGGCCGCCGGACCCACCATGGGCGAGATAAAGCCGCACAACAGGGCCGGCACCTTGAGCTGGCGCCACTGCTGGGCCAGGATAACGCTCTGGGGCGAGTCGAACAGGCACAGCAGAGCCTGGGCGCCCTGGGCCCGGGCGTCCTCCAGGGCCGCGGAGAAGTCCCTGGCCTCGCTGGGGAAGTTCCGCTGCCCCAGCACCTGCCAGCGAGAGCGCTGGAAGAACAGCCGCACCATCATGGAGGCGGTGGAGCGGGCCCAAGCCACGTCCTGGTTGAGGATATAGACCCGCGAGAAGCCGAAGCTCTCCCCCAAAAGGCGCATGCTGCTTATGAGGTAGCCCACCAGGTACTTGGCGTTGAGGCCCACCCGGAAGATGTACTTGTATTTGGGGTCCTTGAGCAACATGGCCTCGGATACGGGCGACATGGCGATGGTGCCCAGCAGCGGCACCCGCCGCCGGGCGATGAGGTCCATGGCCGACAGCAGCACCTCCGAGCGGAAGGGCCCCACCACGATGGCGTGGATCTTGTAGCTGTCCAAAAAGCGGGCCAGGGTCTGCACCGCCTGGCGCACCTCCACGCCCGGCACCGCCCCGCGCAGGTCCACCGCCTCCACCCGCAGGGGCAGGCGGCGGCCTCCCAGCCGCACTCCGCCGGCGGCGTTTATCTCGGCCACGGCCAGCTTCACCGCCAGCAGGCTCTCCTGGCCCTCCAGCAGGGACAGGGAGGTGGGCACCCCCAGCACCACCGCCTCCTGCCCGGCCCAGGCCGGGGTCGCGGCCGCGGCCGCGGCCGCCAGGGCCAGCCCCAGGGCCAGGAGCAGGCGGGGCGCCCGGGCCCTAGCCCTTTGGCGCGGGCCGCGCGTTTTCCGTGGCAGGCAGGCCATGACGTTGCAGCTTCTCATAGAGACCCTTCCGGGAGATGCCCAGGCGCTTGGCGGCCAGGCTCTTGTTGCCCTGGCAGGCCTGCAGGGTCTTGTGGATCAGCTCCCGCTCCATGTCCTTCAAGGTGACTCCCTGCTGGGGCAGTCCGGCGATGAGCTCCTCGCTGGGCGGGGCCGGCCCGGCGCCGGCCAGGTCCGCGAAGTCCTCGGGCCCCAGCCGCTCGCCCTTGGCCAGGATCACGGCCCGGGCCACCGCGTTCTCCAACTGGCGCACATTGCCCGGCCAGGCGTAATCCACCATCAGTTGCATGGCCTGGGGGGCCATCCCCACCACCATCTTGTTGTAGCGGCGGGCGAACAGGTGGCGGAAGTGCTCCACCAGCAGGGGGATGTCCTCCACCCGCTCCCGCAGGGGCGGCAGGCGCAGGGAGATCACCTCGATGCGGTACAGCAGGTCCTCCATGAAGCGGCCGGCGGCGATCTCGCCGGTCAGGTCCAGGTTGCTGGCCGCCACCACCCGCACGTCCACCGCCCGTGAGGCGGTGCCGCCCACCGGCTCGAAGGTGCGCTCCTGCAAAAAGCGCAGCAGCTTGGCCTGCAGGGCCAGGCCCATGTGGCCGATCTCGTCCAGGAACAGGGTGCCGCCCTGGGCCGTCTCCAGCCGGCCCTTTTTGTCGCTCACCGCCCCGGTGAAGGCGCCCTTGACGTAGCCGAACAGCTCGGCCTCCAGCAGGCTTTCGGTCAGGGCCGCGCAGTTGATGCACACCAGGGGCCGGTCCCGGCGGGGGCTTTCGGCGTGCAGGGCCCGGGCCAGCAGCTCCTTGCCGGTGCCGGTCTCCCCGTGGATCAGCACCGAGGCGTCGGTGGGGCCCACCTTGCGCACCAGGCCGAAGATCTCGGCCATCTTGGGGCTGACCCCGATGATGCCCTGGAAGGAGTTCTCCTCCCGCACCTGGCGGCGCAGGGTCACCAGCTCCCGGGACATCTGGCGCTGGCGGATGGCCTTGTCCAGGACGATGGTCAACTCCTCGTAGTTCAGCGGCTTGAACAGGTAGTCGGACACCCCCTCCTTTAGGGCCTGCACCGCCGAGGGGGCGGTGGCGTGGGCGGTCATGATCACGAAGGGCGGCGGGTCGCCCAACTGGTTCAGGCGGCGGTAAAGCTCCAGGCCGTTCATGCCCGGCATCTTCAGGTCGGCCAGCACCGCGTCCAGGCCCTCGTGCTGGGCGTACAGGCGCAGGGCCTCCTCGCCGCTGCTGGCCTGCAGCACCTGGTAGCCCTCGTCATGCAGGATGGCCACTAGCACCTTGAGGGTGTTGATGCGGTCGTCCACCACCAGGATTTTTCTAGGCTTCACCCTGGACCTCCCGCGGCTGGCCGGCCCGGAAAGGCAGGCAAATGGTCATCCGGGTCCCCTGGCCCGGCCGGCTGTGCACCTCCAGAGTCCCGCCATGGCTCTCCACGATGCCCAGGCTCAGGGTCAGGCCCAGGCCGGTGCCGGTCTCCTTGCTGGTGAAGAAGGGGTCGAAGACGGCGTCCAGGTTCTCCGGGGGGATGCCCACTCCGTTGTCCTCCACGCTCAGGCGCACCTCGCCGCCCTGGCCCAGGCCGGGACCCGGGGCCTGCCAGGCGGTGGTGAAGGTCACCTCCCCTCCCTGGGGCAGGGCGTCCATGGCGTTGACCACCAGGTTGACCAGCACCTGCTCCATCTGATGAGGGTCCAGCTCCAGGGCGGGCAGGGCCTGGTCCAGCAGGCTGTGGAAGTGGATGCCCTGGCGCTGGGCTTGGGCCTGGAAGAGGTTCTGCACCGAAACCACCAAGTCGTTGAGGTTGGTGGGCACTAGCCGGGGCGGGGCCTGGCGGGCGAAGTAGAGGAAGTCAGTGACGAACTGGGCCAGCCGGTCTATCTCCTCGGCCACCAGCTTGGTGTACTCGGCGATCAGGGGATCCTCGGGCCGGCGGCGCTGCAGGTGCACAATGGCCCCGGCCATGGCGTTGAGGGGGTTTCTTATCTCGTGGGCCACACCGGCCGAGAGCCGGCCCAGGGAGACCAGCTTCTCCGAGCGCACCAGCTCGTTCTGGATGCGGGCCAGGTTCCTCACCATGCGGTTGAAGGACTGGGTCAGCTCCCCCAGCTCGTCGCGCGAGCGCACCGGTATCTCCTGGGCCAGGTCGCCGCGGGCCATGCGGTTGGTGGCGGTCACCAGGCTGCGCACCGGCTTGAGTAGGTTGTAGGAGAGGATGCTCACCCCGCCCACGGCCAGGATCAAGGCCACCACCACCACCTGGATCACCCGCCGCTGGATGGCGTCGGCCTCCTGGCGAAACTCGGTGACCGGGATGGTGGCCCCCAGGGACCAGCTCATGGCCGGGATGGGGGCGTAGGCCGCCACCTTCTCCTGGTTCTGAAAGGTGTATCGCTGCCAGCCGGCGCCGCCGGCGGTCATGTCGGCCAGCAGACTGCGCAGGCTGGCCTCGCCGCTCTCGGGTCCATAGGTGTAGGGCGGCGCGTGGGGGTGCACTATGTTGCGCCCCTGCTGGTCCACCAGGAAACCGTAGCCCTGCTGGCCAGCGTGGATGGAGCGCACGATCTGGATGATCTTCTCGAAGTCCAGGTCTATGACCACCAGGCCGGTGCTCTTGCCGTAGGCATCGTGCGAGGACAGGGCGCTGTGCACCACGTATCCCCCGCGGGCCGGGGAGTTCACCAGGGGCGAGAAATAGGTCTGGCCGGCGGGCAAGGCCGAGGCCTGGCGAAAAAACGCCTGGCCGGCCTGGTCGTCCAGGGGCGGGAAGATCTGCCCGCGGCGCACCTTGATCAGCTCGCGGCCCTGCCGGTCCAGATAGCGCAGTTGCCAGTAAAAAGGCGTGCGGTCCAAAAAGTCCAGAAACAGGCGCTGTATGTTGTCCCGGTTGAAGCGGGCCTCGGCCTCCAGCCGGAAGGTGCGGGCCAGGTTGAAGTCCTCCAGCAGGGGCAGGCCGGTGATGGTGCCCAGGTCCGTGCGGCAGTTGTGGAATACGTCGTTGATCTTCTGGGCCGCGGCCTCCACCTGCACCATCTGCTCCTGGCGCACCAAGTGGTTGACCCTCTCCACCGAGGCCTGGATGGCCAGATAGCCCACAATGGCGATGGGCAGACACACCAGGGGCAGGATAAACAACAAAAGCTTAAAAAATATTGAGGGCTTGAATCTCATGCCGCCCGCTTGGCTCTCGCCCGGCGCCCAGGCCGGGCCCTGGCCTTTGCTGGATTCCCGCCGGACCACGGCTGCCCCGCGGGACCGGACCATCGGGGCGGCGCTGGCTTGCCTCGGGGCTGCACCGGGTAATGCCCCGCATGTGTAACCCACCAAAAATACTTACTTCTGAGGATTAGCCGCCTCGGCAGTAGCTACATTGTAACACAAAGCCGCAGGACGTGGGATCGGCAAAACCGTCTGCTGGCCTGCTCAGGGCCGGGGCCCGGGCCTTCTGCGGCCCAGCCAATGGTTCAGCCAACCAGCTGCAACCAGCAGGGACCCGAAGACAACCGCCTCCCAGAGCATGGTCCGCTGGGTGGGGCCGTGGTGCAGCAGCGAAACCAGCCCCCGCAGGGAGCGCGCGTAGTAGGCCCCGGGCAGGACCTCCACCGGCGAAAGAAAGCCGGTCTGGTCCCAGGGCCAGAGCCAAGGCACCCCCGGGCCGCGGCCCACCAGATAGTCCAGCAGGGGGTGCGCCAGGGCCACGGCCAGGAGCCCGGCCCAGAGGCGCGGCAGCCGTTGCCAGCGGCCCCGGCACAGGGCCAAGGCCAGGGCGGTGCAGGCCCCGGCCAAAAACAGGGGGCTGTGGCTGAAGCCGCGGTGGTTGAACAGCCCCGGCCAGCCCATCATCCCCAGCACGTCCAGGTCCGGCAGCAGGGACAGGCCCAGGGCCAGCCCCACTCCCCAGACCCCGCCGGGCAGGCGGGCCGGCCGCTGCAGGGCTTGGTAGGCCACCAGGCCGGCCAGGCCATGCCCCAGAACGCTGCTCACCTTAAACTTGCCGACCGCAATGCCGGGGGCGCTGGGCCCGTCCTAGGCGCCGAAGCGGTCCCTGAAGACCTTGGGGGCCTTGCGCGGCGGGGCCTTCATCTCACCGGCCGGCAGCCCCAACGGCACCACGGCGGCGATCTCCAGCTCCGGGGGCACGCCCAGGGCCTCCTTCATGGCCCCGGGCTCGAAAAAGGTGAACCACAGGCTGCCCAGGCCCATCTCGGCCGCGGCCAGCATCAGGTTCTGCACGCCGGCGCTGGCCGCCTGCAGGGCCCCCTGGGGCTGGCCAAAGGCCGTGCCCAGGCCGCCCTTGTTGGGGTCGTAGCAGACCACGATGTACAGCGGGGCCTGATCCAGGAAATCAAAGCCGTATTTCTTGACCCACTCGGGCCCGCCGCCGGCAATCACCGCTTGCTTGGCCGCCTCGGCCACGGCCTTGACCTGGGCCTTGACCCCCGCGCCGCGCACCACCACGAACGACCAGGGCTGCTGATGCAGGGGGCTGGGGGCCCAGGTGGCGGCCTCGATGAGCCGGTTGACCTGCTCGTCGCCGACCGGATCGGGCTTGAAGGACCGGCAACTGCGGCGCAGCTTGAGCACTTGTTGAAACTCCATGGCAGCACTTCCTTCCCCAGAGGGGGCCGGGCCGGCCTCGGGCTGGCCGGGGCCCCGTTTTTCCTTTTCCAGGCGGCGTTTCTCCTCGTCGCGGATCTCGCGTCGGAGGAGCTTGCCCACCTTGGACTTGGGCAGCATGTCCCTGAACTCGATGTAGGAGGGCACCTTGTAGGGGGCCAGGCGCTCGCGGCAGAAGCGCAAGAGCTCCGTGGCCCCCACGCCCTTGGCGTCTTCCTTGAGCACCACGATGGCCTTGATGCGCTCGCCCACCCGCTCGTCGGGCACCCCCACCACGCAGGCCCCCACCACCGTGGGGTGGTCCTGCAGCACGGCCTCGATTTCCGAGGCGCTGACCCGGTAGCCCTTGTGCTTTAGGATGTCGGCCGAGCGCTCCACATAGAATAGCTGGCCGTCCTCGCCCTGCCGGAGGTAGTCCCGGGTGCGGTAATAGACTTCGCCCTCCAGCTCCACGAAGGCCTGAGCGGTCTCCTGGGGCTTGTTCAGGTAGTGCTTGATGGCGTGGTCGCTGGTGACCAGCAACTCGCCCTGCTCGCCCACGGGCAGGGGCTCCAGGGTGTCCGGGTCCACCACCCGGCAGCGGCGGCTGGCCAAGGGCCTGCCCACGCTCATGGGCGGCGGCTCGCCGTCGGCCAGGCGGGAGTAGGTCACGTGGCCGGCCTCGGTGGAGCCGTAGACCTGGTAGATGGGCACCCCCACCCGCTCCTGCCAGCGGGCCAGCACCTCCCGGGGCAGCACGTCGCCGCCGCAGTAGCAGAAACGGATGGAGCTGAGGTCATAAGTCGCCAGGCGGTCGTTCTCCAGGATCATGCGGTACAAGGCCGGCACCCCCAGCATCCAGCGCACCCGGTGGCGCTGCACCGCGTCCAGAATGGCGTCCACATGGGGCTGGGGCATCAATATGGTGGTGTTGCCCTGGTTCAGGCCCAAGGCCATGATCAGGCCCAGGGCCATGATGTGGAACAGGGGGTTGACCGCGATGTAGGTGTCCTGGCCAGGCCGCACGTAGCCGGCCAAGACCTGTTCCATGATATCGGCCACGTAGGAGCAGTGGCCCCAGTGGTTGCCCGGCACGCCCTTGGGGAAGCCGGTGGTGCCGCCGGTGTAGAGGATGTAGGACAGGTCAGCGATGGGGTCCAGCTCCACCCGGGGCGGGGTGGGGGGGTGGGCCAGGAGCTTCTTGAACCAGATGGTTTCGGACCCGCCCTTGACCTTGCCGGTGGGCGCCTTGTCAAACAGCTCCGCCACCGCGCGCTTGATTGGCGCCACCAGGTCCAGCAGGCGGGTGACGATGATCCGCTCCAGGCCGCTGCTGGCCAGTATCTCGCGCACGTAGCCGTAGTTGGTGTCGTGGCAGATGATCAGCCGGGCCCCGGAGTCCTTTATCATGTAGGCCACTTCGTGGGAGGTGTAGATGGGCGAGACCAGCACCACCACCGCCCCGATCTTCTGGGCGGCCAGCCAGGCGATGATGAACTGCGGGCAGTTGGCCAGGTAGAGCAGGACCCGGTCGCCCTTTCGCACGCCCAGTTGGTCCAGGCCGGTGGCGAAGCGGTCGGCCAGATCGGCCAGGCGGCGGTAGCTGAAGCGCTGGCCCAGGAACTGCAGGGCGGCGTGCTCCGGGTGCTGGCGGGCCGCCTGCTCGAAGCGGGTGTAGGTGTATTCGCGCTCCAACTCGCCCACGGCTTAGGCCCCGAAGTAGGCCGACTTAACGTCGGGGTTGTTCATCAGTTGATCCTTGTCGCCCTCGACCACCGCCGAGCCGTTCTCCAGGATGTAGCCGTAGTGAATGATGGGCATGATGGGCCGGGCGTACTGCTCGGCCACGATGATGGCCGCCCCCCGCTGCTCGGCGATCTCCTTGATGGCCTTGGCCAGCCAGTATTGGATCGCCGGCGAAAGCCCCAGCAGGGGCTCGTCCAACAAGAGCAGCTTGGGCTGGGCCATCAGGGTGCGGCCTATGGCCAGCATCTGCTGCTCGCCGCCGGAGAGGAACCCGCCCAGGCGCTTGGTTATCTTGGTCAGGGGCGGGAACAGGTTGAACACGAACTCCAGGGTCTCGGCCGCCTGCTGGGGCGTGGCCAGGTAGGAGGCGATGCGCAGGTTCTCCAGCACGGAGGACTCGGGGAAGATGCGCCGCCGCTCCGGGCAGAGGATGATGCCCGCCCGGGCCCGCTCCGAGGGACGCAGGTTCATGATGTCCCCGCCCCGGTAGTTGAGCTGGCCGCGGATGGTGATGCGCTCGCCGCCGGCGCGCTGCTCCTTCTTGGCGATGTCCAGCATCAGCCCGCTCAGGGTGTACATCAGGGTGGACTTGCCGGCGCTGTTGGCCCCGAACACCCCGATGATCTGGTGCTCGCCGCAGGTCAGGCTGACGTTGTTGAGCGCCAGCATGTTCTCGTAGAACACCATCAGCCCCAGGGCCTCAAACATAGCCGTAGACCTCCTCGGAGCCGAAGTAGGCCTCCTTGACCTGCTCGTCGGCCATGACCTCCTCCGGCGTGCCCTCGGCGATCTTGGCACCGAAGTTCATCACCAGCACCCGGGTGGCCAGGCGGAACAGCTCGCGCAGGCGGTGCTCCACCATGATCAGGGTGATGCCCTCCAGGTTCAGCTTCTCCATCAGGGGCACCATGGAGGCCATCTCGCTCATGGACAGGCCGCTGAACACCTCGTCGCAGATGATCAGCTCGGGCCGCAGCGCCAGGCAGCGGGCCAGCTCCAGGCGCTTGAGGTAGCCGGTGGGCAGGGAGGAGGCCACCTTGTAGGGCACGTAGGACTCGCGCTCGAAGCCGATCTCCTCCAGGATGTCCACGGCCACCGTGTCCCGGCTGCCCAGCCGGCCCCCGCCCCGCCAGCCGCCGGTGCGCCGGGCCCGGTTGGAGAACAGCGGCACGATCAGGTTCTTGAAGGCCGGCAGGCTGAAGTAGGGGCGCATCACCTGGAAGGTGCGGGTCAGCCCGCGGTTGACGATCTTGTGCGGGGCCCAGCCGGTGATGTCCCGGCCCTGGAAGCTCACCCGGCCCGAGTCCAGCTTGATGAAGCCGGTGATGGCGTTGACCAGGGTGGTCTTGCCGCTGCCGTTGGGGCCGATGACGCCCAGGATGTCCCCGGGCCGGACCTCGAAGCTCACCTCGGCCAGGGCCTGCACCCCGCCGAAGGTCTTGTTCAGCCCGCGCACGCTGAGCAGGGGCTGGGCCTGGTCGGGGCTCATCTGGGCTCTGGCCGCGGCCATGGCCTAGATCTCCACCCAGGACTCGGACTGGTTGTATTTGCGCGCGCCGAAGCTCATCAGCCCTTCGCTCTTGAAGACGATGAAGGCCATCAGGATCAGGGCGTAGACCGCGATCCTGAGCGTGCCGAAGTCCCGCAGCAGCTCGCTGATGGGCACCAGGATCAGGCAGCCGATCACCGGCCCCACCAGGGTGCCGCCGCCGCCCACCACCGTGGCCGCGATGGGGATGATGGAGAAATCCAGGGCGAACTGGCTGATGCCGGCCCAGTTGTAGATGTGGGCCAGGATGGCCCCGCCCAGGCAGCCCAGGCTGGCGGCGATGAACACGCCCAGGGCCTTGAAGGTGGTGATATTGATGCCGCTGGCCTTGACCGCCTGGTCGTTGTCCTTCACTCCCCGGAACACCAGGCCCACGTCCTCGTTGACCAGGCGGCGCAGGCCGAACAGGATCAGCAGCAGGCAGACCACCAAGAGGTACTGCTCCACCCATACGCCGGGGAAGCCGGCCACCCCGATGACGCCGTCGGTGCCGCCGAAGACGTCCAGGGCCTCGATGATCCGGGAGGCCAACAGGGGGAACATCAGGCTGACGATGGCGAAGTACACGCCCCTGAGCGGCAGGCAGGGCCAGAGCAGCAGGGTGCAGACTCCGCCGCCCAGTACGGTGGCCAGGGGGATGGTGGCCCAGACCGGCAGGCCCAGCTCGGTGTTGAGCAGCGCCGCCAGGTAGGCCCCCACCCCGATGTACAGGGCGCCCCCCAGCGACACCAGCCCCACGAAGTGGGCCAGGAAGTCGAAGCCGATGGCCAACAGCGCGTAGATGCAGATGATGGAGAGCACCTTCTGCCAGTAGGGCGCCTGCGCGAGGGCCAGGGGCAGGGCCAGCAGGCCCAGGATCAACACCAGGCGCGGGGCCAGCAAAAAGGCCATCTCCCGCCAGGAGCCCACCGCGTACACCCCGTCGCTGCGCACCTTGATGCCCCGGTCCAGCCGCTCCTTGCGCATTCCCTCGTGATGCCTAGCCATGTTTACACCCGCTCTTCTAATTCCTTCTGCTTGCCGAACAGGCCGCTGGGCCGCAGAACCAGGGTGAGGATGATGGCCACCAGGGCCACCACCATCTGCCAGTGCGCCCCCAAATAGGACACGGTGAGTATCTGGGCGAAGCCGATGACAAAGGCGGCCAGCAAGGCCCCGGTCCAGGAGCCCAGCCCGCCCACGATGCACACCGCCACCGCCAGTATCAGCACCTGGTAGCCGGACTCCACGATGATGCTGCCCAGGGGCATGAGCACCAAGGCCGCCACCCCGGCGAATATGGAGCCCAGGGCCATGGCCACCACGGCCATGCGGTCGCTGTCTATGCCCAGGGTCATGGCCGCGCGCTCGTCCTGGGCCATGCCCTTGAGCGCCAGGCCCAGCCGGGTCTGGTTGACGAACAGCCAGAGAAACCCCACCAGGGCCGCGCCCAACACCACCGCCAGGACGCGCTGATAGTCAACCGAAACCCCGGCGATGTTCAGGCTGCCCTCGATGAAGGGCTTGAGGATGAAGGTGCCGCCCTTGAGCCCGGCCCAGCGCAGGCCCTCCAGAATGGCCAGGCCGATGGCGTAGGAGGCGATGATCTCGCTGATGGCCATGCCCCGGATGCGCTCCAGGATGAAGTGGTACATCAGGGCGCCCACTCCTCCCACCAGGGCCAGGGACAGGAACCCGGCCAGAAAGTAGGGCAGGCCCAGGCGGTTAAGGAGCTGCCAGGTGATGTAGCCGGTCAGGACGTAGAGGGCGCCATGGGCGAAGTTGGGCAGGCGGCTGACCCCGTAGACCAAGGTGAAGCCCAGGGCCATCAGGGCCAAGGTGACGCTGTTGATGATCCCGTAGACTAAGATCTCCATGGCCAATCCTCAGCCGGGGGGCGGCTGCGCCAAGGGGAGGGCCCTGCCCTCCCCCCGGCGGCCGTTATTTGGTTGCGGCTCCTCTGCGGAGGCTACTTCTTCATCCAGGGCGGCAGCATTATCTGACCGGTGGCGATGGAGGGCGGGAACACCACTACCCGCTTGCCCTGCTGCCACTGGAAGATAGTGCCCACCGCGCCCTGCTTGGGGTCAATCGCTGGGATGATCTGGTGGGACTTGGGGTCAAAACGAATGCGGCCGTAGACCCCCATCATGTCCGTCTTCTCCAGGGCCGCCACCACCTTGTCCGGGTCCAGGCTGCCGGCCCGCTCAATGGCGTCCTTGAGCACATAGACCGCCATGTAGCTGGAAGAGGTGCCGTAGCCCTCGGGTTCCAGGCCGTACTTCTTTTCGTAGGCCTTGGCGAACTTCATGGTCCAGGGCGTGGCGTTGCTGGGGGTGTTGCCCGCGTTGACCACGCTGGCCAGGGTGTACTGCCCCTTGCCCTCGGTGGCCTTCCAGAAGCCCGGCTGCTCGGCGGCGGCCAGGATGGTGCCAAAGGGCAGGGCCGGCAGCTTCATGTCGTACCACTGCTTGAGCAGCACCGCGCTCTCGGGCATGTCCATGGCCAACAGGAGCACCTGGGCGTTTTCCTTCTTGGCCTTGATCAGGCCCATGGAGAAGTCATTGGTGCCGGTGGGGTAGACCGTCTCGCCCACCACCTTCCAGCCCATCTTGCCCATGGCCCCGCCGATGACCTTGCCCAGGGCCCGGGCCCAGGCCACGTCCTGGACCATGATGTACATGCGGTTGAGATTGTACTTCTTGCCCAGACCCACCAGGGCGGGGATCATCTCGCCCTTGACCATCCACACCACCTCGCCGGAGATGCGGAACAGGTACTTGAACTTGTCGTAGTTCTTGGCCACCAGGGCGTGGTACTTGGGCGTGAGCACGCCGGTGGACAGGATGGAGATGGTCTTGTGCTTGGACAAGAGGGCCATGGCCGCCAGGCCGGCCTCGGAGCGCACCGGGCCGCCTACGATGAAGTTGGCCTTTTTCTGCAGGATCAGCTTCTCCACGGCCAACAGGGCCTCGCTCACCGGCACGCCGGCCTCCAGGTCGCGGGTGTCTATCACCTCCACCTGGAAGGGGCGCTTGACTCCGCCCACCTTGACCCCGCCGGCGGCGTTGATCTCCTCCACGGCCAGCTTGATGCCCCGCTCCGCGTCCCAGCCGTACAGGAAGGCGGTGGCCAGCGGGCAGCCCAGGATGATGGGCTGGGCGGCCAAGGCGCCGCCCGCCGGCAGAATGAGTGCCAGCAAGGACAGCGCCACCACCAGTAACCTAATTTTTCTCGTCATGCTCATACCCCTGTTTGAGTTTAGACTTAGGCTGGTCTTTTTCCGCCCCCAGCGAGGCAGGTTGTTCGCGCAGCAGTCCGCGCAGAGTCGCCGGGGTTATGCCCAGGATGCGGCTCGCCTGCTCCAAATCGCCCTTAGTATGAGCCAACACCTTTCGGATGTATTCCCTGCGCACTTGGTGCAAAGTGCCGACGCGATCCATGGCCGCTCGCAGGCTCTCCTCAAAGGTGACAACCGCGCTTTTGCAAGCGCCGTGCCATGGCCTGCCGGGGAAGGTCGGCAGACCTAACACACCAAAGTCATAACTAAAAACCCGCACAGCTTGCTCCGAGGGCGGTTAAAGGGTCCGGGCAGGCATAAAACTCTTTTCCAGCCATGTGCCAAGCTTCTTTCCAGATGGTCACACCGGGCGTTTGAAGCTGTAGCGGGCCATGCGCTTGCGCAGGGTGGGCCGCGACACCCCCAGGGCCCGGGCCGCGGCCGAGATGTTCCAGTCGGTCTGGTTCAGGGCGGTGAGCATGTGCTCCTTTTCCATCTCGTCCAGGGTCCGCATGCCTGCGCCGGGCGGGGCCGGCCCGGCGGGGTCCTCCAGGGCCGCCTCCACCGCTTCGGCCAGCAAGACCGCGCCCCGGGACTCCAGGGCCGCCTTGGTCAGCACGTTGCGCAACTCGCGCACGTTGCCCGGCCAGAGATGGCACCGCAAGCGCTCCATGGCGGCCTCCTCCACCCGGGTGACGTTCAGGTTCAAATCCTGGTTGATGGAGAATAAAAAGAACTGCACCAGGTCGGGCAGGTCGGCCAGGCGGTGGCGCAGGGGGGGCACTGCGATGTCCACCACCTTGATGCGAAACAGCAGGTCCGAGCGGAAGCGCTTGGCCTGGGCCATGGCCTCCAGGTCTTGGTTGGTGGCCGCGATGATGCGGGCCTGGGAGCGGCGGGAGGTGGTGCCCCCCACCGGGGTGAACTCGCGGTACTCCAGGAACCTGAGCAGCTTGGCCTGTAGGGATAGGGGCAGGTCCCCGATCTCGTCGAAGAAGATGGTGCCCTGCCCGGCCAACTCCAGGCGGCCGGTCTTGCGCTCCACCGCCCCGGTGAAGGCCCCCCGCTCGTGACCGAAGAGCTCCGACTCCAGCAGGTTCTCCACCAAGGTGGTGCAGTCCACGGTGACAAAGGGCTGGTCCCGGTTGGGCGAGGAGTCGTGGATCACCCGGGCGATGAGCTCCTTGCCGCAGCCGGTCTCGCCCATGATCAGCACCGAGGCCTGGTTGCGCGATAAGAGGCCGATGGTCTTGAAGATGGCGTGCATCTGGGGGGTGTCGCCGATGATGCGGTTGCGCGGGTCGGGCTGGTGGTCCTGCTCCACCACCGGGCGGCTCTGGCGGGTGGCCGCGGCGATGTGCAGGGCCTTGTCCACCGCCCGGCCCAGCTCGCCGGCCTTCAAGGGCTTGCGGATGTAGTCGTAGGCCCCCAGGCGCATGGCCTCGATGGTGGTCTCCATGTCGTGGTAGGCGGTGACCACGATGACCTTGACCTCGGGGTCCTGGCGGGTGATGCGGGGCAGCATCTCCAGACCCGAGATGTCGGGCAGGTTCACGTCCAGGATGATCACCTGGGGACTGAGATCCCGCCACAGGGACAGGCCCTTTTGCCCGGTGGGCGCGCTGGCCACGGCCAGGCCCCGCTCCTGCAGAAACATCTCCAGGGATTCGCGCAGGGAGTCGTCGTCCTCGATGAGCAGGATATCGGTCAGCGGCGGCATGGCAGCCTCAGGGCGAAGGTGGCCCCCAGGCCCGGCCGGCTCTTGACCAGCACCCGTCCCTGGTGGGCCTCCATGATGCGTTTGACGTTGCTCAGGCCCAGGCCGGTGCCCTGGGCCTTGTTGGTGGCAAAGGGTGCGAAGAGCCCCGCCTTGAGCTCCGGGGCGATGCCCGGGCCGTTGTCGTGCACCCCCAGCTCGGCCCACCTGTCGCCTTGCGGATCGCGGATTTCGCGGGTCCAGACGGTGATGCGCCCCCCGGCGTCCACCGACTCAATGGCGTTGAGCAGCAGGTTTATAAGGGCCTGCTCCATCTTGGCCGCGTCGGCCCGCACCGGGGCCATTTCCACCGCGTGGCGCTGGACCAGGCGGACCCGCTTCTCCGAGGTCTTGCCGGCCAGCAGGTCCACGCAGTCCTCGGCCACCGCCCTCAGCTCCACCGCCTCGGTCTCCAGGGTCAGGGGGCGGGCCAGGTCCAGCAGCTGCTTGAGAATCTCCTCCAGGCGGGTGAGCTCGCGCACCGTGATCTCCAGGCGGCGCAGGTCGAAGCCGTCCAGGTTGAGCTTCTCGCTGAGGATCATCATGTTCAGTGTGCAGGTGGACAGGGGATTCCTGATCTCGTGGGACAGGGAGGCGGCCACGTGGCCCACATAGGCCATGCGCTCGTGCTCCCGGATGGTGGCCTCCATGGCCACCCGCTGGCTGATGTCGCGGCAGATGCCGATGGTCACCGGCCCCTGCCCCAGGTCCACCACCTTGTATCGGATCTCGGTGACCGCCTCCTCGGGGGGGCGGCCGGTCCGGGAGTATTCCAACTGGCCCTCGGGGGCCCGCTTGCCCGGGGCCTCCCACAAGGCTTCCATGACCCGGCTGCGGCAGTCGGGGGCCACGAACTGGGAGAAGGAGCGCCCGGCCACCTCCTCCTCGCCGGCCCCGTGCATGGTGCAGAAGGCCCGGTTGGCGAAGACGATGCGCCCGCCCTGCACCACGAAATAGCCGTCGTTGATCTCGTTGACCAGGGTCTTGTAGCGCTTCTCGCTCTCGGCCAGCTCGGCGGTGCGGGTGCGTACCTTGCGCTCCAGGTTGGCCGCGTGGCGGCGCAGGAAGCTCTCGTGCATCTTCTGGAAATAATCGGAAAAGCGGTGGATGGTGTAGGCCAGGCAGGCGTTGATCTGGGGCACGCTCTCGGCCAGCAGCTCGGCCAGGGAGGGCTCGCACAGCCGGGCCACCACGATCTCCCTGAACAGCTCAAAGGCCTTTTGCACATCCGACAGGGGGAAGCCGGCCTGCAGGCGTTTTTTGGTGATGAAGTCGATGAACTGCTCTATGCGGGCCAGATCGCCATTTTCTAGGGCCTGGAGGTTGGCCCGGAAGGCGTCGGTGACCGTGGTGTATAGCTCGCTGGTGGGCCGGCGGCGATAGGCCGGCGAGAGCTGGCCCAGGTGCACCACCCACTCGTCGATGATGTCGTCCTGGTTATCGCTCAGCCAGGCCAGGAAGCGGCCATAGGACGTGAAGGGGTGGGCCGCCGGCCAGGGGAACAGGGCTGGGGCGCAGGGCGACAGGGAAGCGTCTAACTCAGCCAAGGTCAGCCACCCCCGCCGCAGGCCGGGTTTGCTGTGTCAACCATGGGATACTCCTGGCTGCGGGTCCTGGCGAACCATCCAGCCCCCGCGGGCGCCCGTCAGGCCGGCCTCCAGGTCGCGGGTGTCTATCACCTCCACCCGGAAGGGGCGCTTGACTCCGCCCACCTGGACCCCGCCGGCGGCGTTTATCTCCTCCCCGGCCAGTTTGATGCCTCGCTCCGCGTCCCAGCCGTACAGGAAAGCGGTGGACAGCGGGCAGCCCAGGATGATGGGCTTGGCGGCCAGCGCCGCCAACAACACCTTCATCTTGCTTCGCATACCACCTCTCCTGTAAGGGTTTGGCTGCCTGCGGGCGGTGCCGCGGCCGCGGGCCTGGTCCGCGCGCCCGAAATGCACGCTAAACTCCTCACGTATTGCGGGATTGAAACAAAGACGAAGCGCGTGTGATGTGCAGATTCCCGCCGTGAGGGGCTGGCGGCGGAGAGCGGTTTGCCTGCTGCTCTCCCCAGATGTTTATGCCACCGCCGAATCTCATTTTCCTTGTAGCACAAACGGGCAAGCCCAAACAAGGCGTCCCCGCGGAGCCGGCAAGACTCCCGGCGCCTCCCAGGCCGGCGCTTGACCGCATGGCGTTATTTTTTGCTTGACAGCAACTAAAAAGATGATGAAAAATATGATTAAAAATATATATGCAGTTAAGGCGGTCCCGGCAACACTTTGAAATTATAGTGCATATTGTGGTTAGTGGGCAACCAGGGCGCTCCGCGGAATGACCATCCTGCAGGATCCACATGGGGCAGCGCAAATCTCGGGCGTATCCCCCGCCGCGCCAAACAGGCGCGGTGGGCCGGTTGCAGGAAGTGGCCGACGCATGACTTCCTTCCTTGCAAAAAACGCCTCCGCCCAAAGGAGGCAGGGAGCCGTGCCCGTCCGGGGGCATGGCCCCGCTGGTCAAGTATCTCCCCCTGCTTCGCGCCGGTGGACGGCGCTGAGCCAGGGGAAAGAGGTCTGGCCTTGTTCACAAACCCCGTGACTCGGATTAAAGCCAGAGGTGCCTAAGCCGCGAACTTAGGCAACCAACCAGGCTCACCGCTGTTGGGAATAGCCAGAGTCAACCGCTGCCAAAGGGAGGGAGCAATGAGGAAAAAACTTGGCTTGAAACTGGGGCTGCTGGCCATCACCGCCGCCATTTGCCTGGTGATCGGCGCCGGGCCGGCTGTGGCCAAAGAGTACGTCTTGAGGATACAGAGCGTCTATGCGGAGGTCGGCCACGGCCCCCAGATGCTCAAGAAGTTCGCCGCCAAGGCCCAGGAGTACACCAAGGGCCAGGTGAAGATTCAACTCTTTTGGCCGGGCCAGCTAGTGCCCCTCAAGGAGGGGTTCGACGCGGTGGGCAAGGGCATGATGGAAGGCCTGTACAGCTGTCTGATCTACTATGGCGGCATCATGCCCGAGGGCAAGACTGAGTGGCTGCCCTTCAGTTGGCGTACCTCCCAGGAGGCTTACGATATTTACACCAAGGGCGGCTACCTGGAGCTTCTGCGCCAGGCCAGCGCCAAGCACAAGGTTTTTTATCTGACCCCCATCATCACCGCGGACATGGGCTTCATGACCTCCTTCCCGGTCAAGACCCTGGCCGATTTCAAGGGCAAGAAGCTGCGCGCCACCGGCGTGGACGGCCTGGTGGTCAAGACCATGGGCGCCGCGGCGGTGACACTGCCGGCCTCTGACCTGTACATCAGCATGCAGAGGGGCACCGTGGACGGGATCACCTACCCCTATTACACCCTGTCCACCCTCAAGTTGAACGAGGTGGTGAAATGCGTGGTGCTGCCCGGTGTGCACACGCCGTCTATAACCGGCATCTACCTGAACCAGGGCTTCTGGAAGTCCCTGCCGCCCGATCTGCAGAAGTTGATCGAAAAGGCCGCCCTGGAGGTCTTCCAGCAGTCGGCCCAGGCCAGCCGGAGCTGGGACCAGGAAGGCATGGATGCGGCCAAGGCCAAGGGCCGCATGATTACCACCCTGCCCGACGCCGACGTCAAGAAGCTGCGCCAACTGTGCCAGCCCCTGTGGGCCAAGGTGGCCAAGAGCTCGCCCCTTAGCAAGAAGATGGTGGACCTGATCGCCAATTACCTGAAGGCCAAGGGCGCGCTGTGATGACCCGCCGAAGGCGGCCCCCCGGGGCCGCCTTCAGCTTTGCCGAGGGGATGGCATGAAAAGGTCGGACCAAGGCCTGGCGAGAGGGTTTATCCGCTTCAGCGAGGCGAGCAACCGCTGGGTGGCCAAGGTGACCTCTTACATCGTGGTCATCATGATGGCCAGCATCTGCTACGAAGTTTTTTGCCGCTACGTGATCGAGTCGCCCACCGACTGGTCCCTGGAGATCAACCAGTACCTGCTCTGCGCCCTCAGCCTGTTGGGCGGCGGCTACTGCCTGGTGATGGACCAGCATGTCCGGGTGGACTTCCTGTTCCGCCACCTGTCCCGCCGGCGGCAGGCGGTGCTGGAGCTGTGCACCTGGTGGCTGGGGATGCTGTTCTGCGGGGTGCTCATCTGGCGCGGCGGGCAGTTGGCCATCGAGGCCTTCCTGACCAACCGGCTTTCCGACAGCGTCCTGGAGTTGCCCCTGTACCCGGGGCTGGTGATGATACCCATCGGCTCCCTGCTGCTGCTCATGCAAATTCTGTCCCGCATGCTGCAAAACATCCTCCTGCTCAGACACGGCGGGGAAGGCGCGCCCCCGGCGCCGGAGCACACCTTCCCCGGCTCAACGGCCAGCCGGTAGGGGCCAGCCATGGACGCAACCACCTTCTTAGTGTTGATCAGCGCCCTGCTGTTGCTGGCGCTGGCCCTGGGACTACCGGTGTCCTTCACCCTGGGCGGCATTGCGGTGCTGGGGGTCCTGTACGTCTGGGGCGTCAAAGGGCTTTTCAGCATCGCCCAGACCGCCTTTGACGAGGGCACCAACTTCATCCTCATCGCCGTGCCTCTGTTTGTATTCATGGCCAACATCCTGCGCTGCTCGGACCTGGCCGACGACCTGTACCACCTGGTCTACACCTGGATGGGCCGGGTTCCGGGTGGCCTGGCCGCCGGCACGGTGGTGATCTGCGCCATCTTCGCGGCCATGGCCGGCATCAGCTCGGTGGCCACGGTCACCATGGGGCTGATCGCCCTGCCTTCCATGCTCAGCCGGGGATACAGCAAGCAGTTGGCCACCGGTTGCGTGGCCGCGGGGGGAGCCCTGGGCATCCTGATCCCGCCCTCGGTCATCATGGTCATCTACGGGACCATGGCCGAGGTCTCGGTGGGCAAGCTCTTCATGGGCGGCCTGCTGCCGGGGATTTTGCTGGCCGCCATCTTCGTGGCCTACAGCCTGCTCCGCTGCCTCAAGAACCCCTCCCTGGGCCCGCCGGTGCAGGAGCGGTTCTCCTTCGCGGAAAAGCTGCGGGCACTGAAGGGCATCCTGCTGCCTTCGCTGCTGATCATCGTGGTCCTGGGCGTGATCTACACCGGCGTGGCCACGCCCACTGAGGCGGCGGCGGTGGGGGCCCTGGGGGCCCTGGTCTGCGCCTGGGTGCGGCGCCGGCTGACCTGGCAAAACTTCAATGAGGCCCTGCTCTCCACCCTGAGCATAACCGCCATGGTCATGTGGATAATCTTCGGGGCGGTGGCCTTCACGCACGTGATGGCCTATGCCGGGGCCACCAAGGTCTTCCAGGACGCCGTGCTGGGTTTCGGCGTGTCAAAATGGTGGATATTCTTCGGCATCCAAGTTTGCCTTTTCTTCCTGGGCATGTTCCTGGACCCCGCCGGCATAATCATGCTCACCACGCCCATCCTGGTGCCGCTTGTAAAAACCTTGGGGTTCGATCCCGTCTGGTTCGGGGTCATGTTCACCATCAACATGGAGATGGCCTACGTGACCCCGCCCTTCGGCTTCAACCTGTTCATCATGAAGGCGGTGGCGCCGCCCGAGGTCACCTTGGACGATATCTATAAATCCATACTCCCCTTTGTGGGGCTGCAGGCCTTGTGCCTGCTGCTCTGCGTGGTTTTCCCGGAGATAGCGCTCTTCCTGCCCTCGCTCATGAAATAGCCGCGGGGGCTTGCCGGCGGGAGGTCACCAGGGGTAGCGGCGCCAGGGTTATCAGGCTCGTTGGGCAACGTGCAAGCCCGGCCCGCCGCTGGGCGGCGGGCCGGGCCGAGAAAAGCAACGGAGGCGGTATGCGAGATGTAGCCATTGTGGGCATGGGCACAACCAAGTTCAAATCCAGATGGGTGGACAAGACCTATTACGAGCTGGCCTTCGACGCGGCCAAGATGGCCCTGGAGGACGCGGGCCTGGAAAAGGACCGCATCGATTGCGCGGTCTACGGCATCTACAACGACTTCTTCCAACGGCAGTACCAGCCGGACGCTTTTGTGCACGACTACCTGGGCCTGGGGCTCAAGCCCATGGTGCGGGTCAACTCCGGCGGGGCCACCGGCGGCGCGGCGCTGCGCATCGGCTACGCCGAGGTGGCCAGCGGCCTGTACGACGTGTGCCTGGTGCTGGGGGTGGAGAAGTGCGCCGACACCTACAATTACGAGATGAAGATGTCCACCCCCGAGGTGCTGCGGGCCATCCTCTACACCGCCGACATGACCTATGACAACCCGGCCGGCCGCACGGCGGCCTCCGGCTTCGCCCTGGCGGTGGTGGCCCACCGCGACAAGTTCGGCAACCCCACCGAGGAGCAGATGGCCAAGGTCTCGGTGAAGAACCATTTCAACGCCACCAAGAACCCCCTGGCCCAGTCTCCCAAGGTCCTCACCGTGGAAGAGGTGATGAACTCGCGCATGATCGTGGAGCCCTTCAAGTTCTACGACAACTGCCTCTACACCGAGGGCTCCTCGGCCGTGATCCTGGCCAGCCGGGAGGTGGCCGAGCGGATCACGGACAAGCCGGTGTGGATCAGCGGCCTGGGCGCCTCGGCGGACTACGTCATGCCCGGCAACCGGCCCAACATCTACACCTTCGAGTCCTCCCGCCTGGCCGCCCGCAAGGCCTATGCCATGGCCGGCGTAAAGGATCCCTTGCAGGATCTGGACCTGGCGGAGCTGCACGACGCCTTCACCGGCACCGAGATCATGGCCTACGAGGACTGCTTCTTCTGCGAGGAGGGCCAGGGCGGCAGCCTAATAGACGACGGCACCGTGATGCCCGACGGCCAGCTGCCGGTCAACCTGAGCGGCGGGCTGATCGGCTGCGGCCACGCCGTGGGGGCCACGGGCATCATGCAGACCTACGAGGTGGCCCTGCACCTGCGGGGAGAAGCCGGCCGGCGCCAGAAAAAGGGAGCCCGCCGCGGGCTGGTGCAGAGCATCGGCGGCACCTTGTGCACCTGGACCGTGTGCTTGGTTCTGGAAAGGTAGGTTGGGCATGGATAAGCAGCAGAGAGAGGCCTGGTACCTCTACCATCAGCAGAAGTACGGCATCCCCGTGGAATACCTGCGGCGGGAGTACGAAAGGGAGCTTGCCGGGCAAAACCCCATGGACGCCCCCCTGGAGATTCCCGACAAGATGGAGGTGTTTTACAAGTACTCCTACGGCCAGCAGTCCCGTTTTTTCCGCGAGCTGCGCGAAAACCAGGCCGTCTACGGGGCCAAGTGCCCGCAGTGCAGCAAGGTGTACTGCCCGCCCCGGGCGCACTGCTCCCAGTGCTATAAGCCCACGGAGTGGGTCAAGCTGAAAGGCACCGGCATCATCAAGGCCTGCACCGTGCAGCACTACACCACAAGCGCCTTCATCAAGAAGGTGCCCTTCATCTGCGCCTATGTGCAGTTGGACGGCACCGACTTCCTGTTGATGACCAACATGGAGGTGGAGGACGTCTCCAAGATCGGGGTGGGCACCAGGGTGAAGGCGGCCTTCCGGGAGAACCGGCACGGCACCATCACCGACTTCTACTTCAAGCCCTTGGAATAAACGGTACGCGCCTGGGCCCAATACGCGAAGGACCGAGGGATCATGAGCCGTAAAGTGATAATCACGGTGGCCCCCACCGGGAGCATACCCACCCGCAAGGACAACCCCCACATTCCCTACACCGCCGAGGAGGTGGCCGCGGAGACCCGCCGGTCTTACGAGGCCGGCGCCGCGGTGGTCCATTTGCACGGCCGCCACCCGGACACCGGCCAGCCCACCTCGGACCTGGAGGTGTTCCGCTCCTACCTAGAGGCGGTGCGCGCCGCCTGCCCCATCATCACCCAGATCACCACCGGCGGCGGGGCCACCACCCTGGGCCTGAGCGTGGAGGACCGGCTCAAGCCCGTGGAGCTGCTGCGGCCGGACTCGGCCAGCCTCAACGCCGGCTCCATGAACTTCGGCCGCAAGCTGTTCCCCAACACCCCCGAGACCATCGAGCTCTACGCGCAGAAGATGCGGGAGCTGAAGGTGATGCCCGAATTCGAGGCCTACGACCTGTCCATGATCAACAACGTGGAGCACTGGGTCCGGCGGCAGAAGTTGCTGGAGCCGCCCTACCAGTTCAGCCTGGTGATGGGGGTGGTGGGCGGCATCCCGGCCACCCTCAGGAACCTGGTGGCCATGCAGGAGAGCCTGGATCCCAGCTACACCTGGCAGGCCATCGGCATCGGCCGCCACCAGTTCACCATGGGCGCCGCGGCGGTCATGCTGGGCGGGGGCCTGCGGGTGGGCTTCGAGGACAACGTCTATCTGTCCAAGGGGGTGCTGGCCAAGAGCAACGCCGAGCTGGTGGCCAAGGCGGTGCGGATGGTCCGGGACCTGGGCGGCGAGGTGGCCAGCGTGGCAGAGGCCCGCCAGCAGCTGCCCCTGCTGGGCCGCGGCTAGAGGAGGCGAGCGCATGGAAATGACCCTGGGAGAGGCCTTCGCCCGCTCGGCGCGCAAGTTCCCGCACAAGACGGCCTGCATGGACGACCAGGGGCGGCTGACCTACCAGTTCCTGAACCAACGGGTCAACCGCTGGGCCCACGCCTGCCAGGGGCTGGAGCTGGTCAAGGGCGACCACGTGGCCAGCCTGGGCAGCAACAGCCTGGACTTGATGACCATTCTGCTGGGCAACCTGAAGCTGGGCCTGGTCACGGTGCCCCTGGACTCCCGGGGGACCGTGGAGGAAATATGCCACCAGGCCGCCTCCACCGACTGCAAGGCCCTTTTCTTCGACGTAGCCTACGCCGGCGCGGCCGAGGAGATGCGCTCGCGGCTGCCGGGCCTGGGCCTGATGGTGGGCTTCGGCGGACCCGCGCCCGGCTTCGCCCTGGATTGGGAAGAGCTGCTGAATAAAAGCGCGGAGCAGGAGCCGGCCGCTCTGCTCAAGGAGGAGGACGAGGCCTTCATCCTGTTCACCGGCGGCACCACCGGTCTGCCCAAGGGGGCCATCCTGACCCACAGGAACTTCATGTGGAACACCATCTCGGTGACCACCGAGAACCACAGCCCCGCTCCCGAGGACGTCATATACTATCCCATGCAGATATACCACGCCGCGGCGCTGAGCCGGTTCCTGGCCTACATGTACGCCGGGGCCACCTTCATCGGCAGCAAGGGCCTGGACCCCGACCGCTACCTGGACGTGGTGGAGCGGGAGCGCACCACCTTCGTGGTGGGCAACCCTACCATCTACAAGATGCTGCTGGCCGCCAACCGCCGGCGCCGCCGCGACACCTCCTCCATGCTCAGGTGGCTCAACAGCCAGGGCCGCCTCTCGCCCACGGAGAAGGCCGAGATCCAGACCGAGCTATGGCCCAACGCGGCCTACTACAGCTCCTACGCCCTTACCGAGGCCTCGCCGGCGGTGACCGTGCTCAGGCCCTGGGACCGGCCGGACGAGTGGGGCAGCGTGGGCCGGGCCTACATGTGCACCGAGGTGCGCATCGTGGACCCGCAGGACGGGGAGCAGCCGGTGGGCACCCCCGGGGAGATCATCGTGCGGGGGCCCACCGTGTTCAAGGGCTACTACAACAACCCGCAGGAGACGGCCCGGGCCCTGCGCAACGGATGGCTGCACACCGGGGACGTGGGCAAGACCGACTCCCAGGGATTCATCTACCTGGTGGACCGGCTCAAGGATATGATCAAGACTGGCGGCCTCAATGTGTACTCCCAGGAGGTGGAGGCGGTCATCGGCACCCACCCCGGCGTGGCCGAGGTGGCGGTTATCGGCGTGCCGCATGCCCAATGGGGGGAGGCGGTCTGCGCGGTGGTGGTGCCCCGCGCCGGGGCCCAGATCGGTCCTCAGGAGATCATCGAGCACTGCCGGGGCCGCATGGCCAGCTACAAAAAGCCCGCCCTGGTGCGCCTGGCCGCCGAGCTGCCCAAGGGCACCTTCGGGGGCAAGATTCTCAAGCGCAAGCTGCGCGAGATGGTGGCAGGGGAACTGGCCGGCCAGGAGGCCGGGGGCGCCCCCACGGGACCGAAGCCAACCGGGAAGTGAAGATTATGGCCGCGCTGTACTTCGAGGACTTCCACCTGGGCCAGGAGTTCGTGACCAAGGGCCGCACGGTCACCGAGGCCGACATTGTCAACTTCGCGGCTCTGTCCTGGGACACCAACGCCATTCACACCGACCTGGAGTTCGCCAAGCAGAGCCCCTTCGGCGAGCGCATCGCCCACGGCATGCTGGGGGTGGTGATCCATTCCGGCCTTTCCCAGATGCTGGGCATTACCGACGGTACCCTGCTGGCCTTCCTGGGCATGACCTGGAAGTTCCACCACCCGGTCAAGATCGGGGACACCATCCACGTGGTGCAGAGGGTCAGCGAGCTGCGGGAGACCTCCAAGCCCGACCGCGGCCTGTTGAGCTTCGAGAAGCGGATCATCAACCAGCGCGGCGAGGTGGTGCAGACCGGCACCACCACCATGCTCATTGCCCGCAAGAAGCCCGCGGTCTGAGGAAAGGATTCGGTCCATCGTGAGGATACTCTGGGACGGCTTGTTGTCCGAGGAGCACCGCATGGTGCGCCAGGCCACGCGCCGCTTCGCTGAGCAGGAGTTGGCGCCCATCGCCCAGGAGATAGACGAAAACGAGCGCTTTCCCCTGGAGGTGTACCGCAAGGCCGGCGACAACGGGCTCATCGGCTCCACCACGCCGGCGGAGTACGGCGGCGGCGGCGCGGACCTGCTGACCAACGCCCTGATCAAGGAGGAGTTCTGCCGCGTGGCCGCCGGCTTCGGCATGTCGGTGAACATGTGCACCACCAACTTCTCCTTCTTCATCTCTAAGTACGGCAGCGAGCAGCAGAAGCGGACCTACATCCCGCCGGTGATCAGCGGCCGGGAGCTGGCCGCCTTTTGCCTCACCGAGCCCGGCGCCGGCTCCGACGCCCTGTCCCTGACCACCAGCTACACCAAGAAGGGCGCCGCCTACCTGCTCAAGGGCTCCAAGACCTTCATCACCAACGCGCCCCTGGCCAGGTACTTCCTGGTGGCGGCCCGGGAGAAGGGCTCCCGGGGGGCCCAGGGCGGCACCCTGTTCCTGTTGGATCGGGAGATGCCGGGGGTCTCCACCGGGCCGGCCTTCAAGAAGATGGGCATGCGCTGCTCGCCCACCGGCGAGGTGTTCCTGGACGACGTGGAGGCCTCCCCCGCGCAGGTGCTGGGCAAGGAGGGCCAGGGCTTCCGCATACTCTTCGAGACCCTGGACGAGGAGCGCATCCTGGGCGCCGTCACCAGCATCGGCCTCGCCCACGCCTGCCTGGAGTGCTCCCTGAAATACGCCCAGGAGCGCCAGCAGTTCGGCAAGCCCATCGCCGAGTTTCAACTGGTGCGCAACATGCTGGCCGAGATGGCCACCCGCCTGGACATAGTGCGCCAATACACCTACTCCCTGTGCCCCCTGGTGGACAAGGGCCTGAAGCTCCCCAAGGAGGCCGCCATCGCCAAGTACTACGCCTCCACCATGGCCACCAAGGCCGCCCTGGACGCCATCCAGATCCACGGCGGGTACGGCTACATGCGGGAGTACCCCGTGGAGCGCTACATGCGCGACGCCAAGCTGGTGGAGATCGGCGGGGGCACCTCGGAGATACAGAAGATGATCATCGCGCGGGAGCTTCTGCGGGAGTGAGGACGCCGGGGCGCAGCGGGCAGCGGGCGGCGGGCGGCGGCGTCATGATCCCGGGGGGAGGGGCTTGATGGTCCGGCCCGACCAGATGCTTTTTTCCTATCTGGCCGAGAAGAACGCCAAGTATCACCCGGCCAAGGACTACCTGGTGGAGGTCGACCGGCGCCTGAGCTTCGGCCGGTTCAACGAGAGGACCAATCAGTTGGCCCGGGGCCTGCTGGCCCGGGGGCTGCGGCCCGGCGACCGGGTATGCGTGCTCAACCACAACGCCAGCGAAAACGTGGAGGTCTTCTTCGCGGCCATGAAGGCCGGCGGCGCCTTCTGCCCGCTCAACGTCCGTCTGGCCCCGCCGGAGGTGGCGGCCATCCTGGACGACGCCCGGCCGGCCCTGCTGGTGGCCGGCCGGGAATACCTGGACAAGCTGGACCTGGGCCGTCTCAAGGCGGCCGGCTGCCAGGTCTTGGCCCTGGGCCCGGCCGCCTCGCCGGGACAGGCCTATGAGGCGGCTCTAGAGGGGGAGCCCGCGGCGCGCCTGGAGACCGAGCGCCGCGATGATGACCTGGCGGCCCTCATTTACACCAGCGGCACCACCGGCCGGCCCAAGGGCGTGATGTGGACCCACCGCAACCTGTTCTCCTCGGCCCAGGCCTCGGCCATCAGCCGCCGCACCCGGCCCGAGGACGTGGCCCTGTTGGCCGCGCCCATCTACCAGGCCGCGGGCGTGGGCACGCTCCTGTCCAGCACCTTCCGCGGCAATACGGTGGTGCTGCTGGGCAAGTTCGACACGGCCGCCTATCTGGCCACTATAGAGCGGGAAAAAGTGACCACCGCCTTCCTGGTGCCGGTCATGCTGCAGAAGCTGCTGGAGTGCCCGGAGCTGGACCGCTACGATCTGTCCAGCCTGCGGACCATCTGCTACGGCTCCGCACCCATGCCTGCCCAGACCCTGCGGCGGGCCATGGCCCGCTTCGACTGGCAGTTCATGGGGGCCTGCGGGGCCACCGAGACCTCCCCCGGCTACATCGCCTTCCTGGGCCACCAGGACCACGTGCTGGATGGCTCGCCCGAGATGGAAAAGCGCCTGGGCTCCATCGGCCAGGAGAGCATCAACGCCGAGGTGCGCGTCTTCGACGAGCAGGATCAGGAGCTGCCCCCGGAGGCGGTGGGCGAGATCGTGCTGCGCGGAACCAACGTGATGGCCGGCTACTGGCGCCAGCCCGAGCAGACCGCCGATGTCCTGCGCGGGGGCTGGTACCACACCGGCGACCTGGGCTACCTGGACCGCCAGGGCTACCTGTTCCTGGTGGACCGCAAGAAGGACATGATCATCAGCGGCGGCTTCAACGTGTACCCCAAGGAGATCGAGGACGCCCTGCTCCACCACCCGGCGGTGGCCCAGGCGGCGGTGGCGGGCAGGGGCCACCCGGTCTGGGGCGAGACGACAGTGGCCTTCGTGGTGCCCCGTCCCGGGGCGCCCCGGCCGTCCGAGGCGGAGCTTCTGGCCCTGCTCAAAGAGAGGCTGGCCGACTACAAGCAGCCGCGCGGCGGCATCCACTTCGTGGAGGAGCTGCCGCTCAACGCCTCGGGCAAGGTGGTCAAGCAGGAGCTGAAAAAACTGTATCCCGAGAAGTTCGTCTAGGGGTGAAGCCAGGGGTGGCAAACGCCGCGGTCATAGAGGACAAGGTGCATGATCGGCTTTGAATTGAGCCAGGAGCAGCGGCTGTTCCAGAAGACGGCCCACGACTTCGCGGCCAAGGAGCTGCGCCCCCTGGCCCTGCCCTGCGACGCCTCCCACAGCTACCCGCCGGAGCTGATTCGCAAGGGCCACGAGGTGGGGCTGATCGCCTTCCGCTACCCCGAGGAGTACGGCGGGGCGGGGGTGGAGGATCAGCTCTGCTGGGCCCTGGTGCGCGAGGAGCTGGCCTGGGGCTGCGCCAGCCTGACCATCGCCATGCTGGCCTCCAACCTGGCCGCCACGCCCGTCATGCACATGGGCACTCCGGAGCAGAAAAAGAAGTACCTCACCCGGTTGTGCGACCCGCAGCGCATAACCCTGGCCGCCATGGGCATGACCGAACCCGGCGCGGGCAGCGACGTGACCGCCATCCGCACCACGGCGGTCAAGAAGGGCGACCGCTACGTCCTCAACGGCCGCAAGACCTTCATCACCAACGGGGGCATCGCCGACATAACCGTGGTCTACGCGCGTCTGGCCGGCAGCCGGGGGGCGGAGGGCATGACCGCCTTCATCATCGACGGCCACCCGCCGGGCTTTGCCATGGGCAAGGAGGAGGTCAAGATGGGCATCCGGGCCTCCCGCACCGCCGAACTCGTCCTGGAGGATGTGGAGGTGTCCGCGGAGGACCGCCTGGGGCCCGAGGGCCAGGCCTTCCTCATGTCCATGCGCATGTTCGACGAGAGCCGGATCATGGTGGCGGCCCTGGCCCTGGGCATCGCCCGCGCGGCCATGGAGATCGCGGTGGAGTACGCCGGGCAGAGGAGCCAGTTCGGCAAGACCCTCAACAAGTTCCAGGCCGTCTCCTTCAAGCTGGCCGAGATGACCACTCGCATCGAGGCCGCCCGGCTGCTCACCTGGCGCGCGGCCTGGCTGGCCAGCCAGGGCAGGCGCATCACCAAGGAAAGCGCCATGGCCAAGCTCTACGCCGCGGAAACGGCCACCTGGGTGGCGGACCAGGCCATCCAGGTCCTGGGCGGGTACGGCTACATGCAGGAATACCTGGTGGAGAAGCTCTACCGCGACGCCCGAGTGTTCCGCATCTTCGAGGGCACCTCGGAGATCATGCACCTGATCCTGGCCCGCGAGCTTTACCCCCGCTAGGCGCGAGGAAAAGGCGTGCCCCTTCATCGTAGCCCGAATCTCAGTAGGCCGTTGCTTATGCGTGGGGCATCTGGTAGTTACTTTCGTTGTTCTGCAAGACATGCCTGGTGCGCACGGGGTACCGCGCAACGGGCGGCGGGCATCGGCCGGCCAGGGCCGGGCAGGCGTGGTGCGTTAAAAAAGATTTCGGACCCCAGGGCCTTGGTCGCAAATTTTAGGTATGGTTAATAGATAAGATTTTATGGCTTCGGGGGGTCACCTGGAGCGGCCGGGCAGAATCAGGTTTCGCCGGGCCAAGGGGAAAAGCCGATGAAGGGCACAGCAAAGCCTGCGGACAAAAGAAAAGTCAACCGCCGGGGCATCGCCATTGAGGAGGCCTACCAGAAGATCAAGAAGATGATCTACCTCAACCAACTGGCCCCCGGGCAGAAGATAATCTACAACGACCTGGGCAAGCGCCTGAACATCAGCGTGACGCCGGTCATCCAGGCCCTGAACCGCCTGGAGGCCTCGGGCTTCGTGACCTACACGCCGAACAAGGGTTATTTCGTGGGCGAGATTACCGTGCAGGAGGCCATGCAACTGTACGAGGCCCGCGAGGCGTTGGAGATATACATCGTACCCAAGGTGATCGAGAACCTGAACCCCAAGAACCTGCAAGAGATCAAGGAGGCCTTTGGCCGGCACCGCACGGAGCAGAACAACATTCTAGGGCGCCGGCTGATTCTCCTGGACGCCCAGTTTCACCTCAAGATCGTGGGATTCTCCGGCAACGAGGTGATCTGCAAGATGTTGCAGGAGATATTCGAGAAGCTTTACCTGAAATACCGGCCGGAGTATCTGCACCAGGACCGGGTCAAGGAGATAGCCCAGGAACACCGCATGGTCCTGGAGGCCCTGCAACGCCGGGACGTGGAGGGGGCCGTGGCCACCATCCGCAGCCACATCATCTCCGGCCGCGCCCGCGTGATAGACAGCCTCATCTCCCAGCAGGAGAGCGCCTTCCCCCTTTCCGAGAGCGCCTAGCCGGCCCCCGCGCGGCAATCCGCCGGAAAAATTTGGGCGGGCCGCTGGGGTCCCGCCCGTCCATCGCATCCGGGGCCGGCCCCCACAGGGGCACCAGCGCCCTGCCCTGGCTGACTCCGGCCCCGTCCGGCTACTGCTTGCGCGTCCCGTCCGGGTTGTACTCGTACCAGCCCTTGCCGGTCTTGCGGCCCAGGTGGCCGGCCTCCACCTTGCGGCGCAGGATGGAAGGCGGGTAGAAGCGCGGGTCCTTTTCCTCGTTGTACACGTTGGTGTAGGCCATCAACTGCACGTCCAGGCCCACCAGGTCCGAGGTCTCCAGGGGCCCCATTTTGCGGCCGAAGGCCAGGCGGAAGCCGGTGTCGATGTCCTCGGGCGTGGCCACCTTCATCTCCACCAAGCGATAGGCCTCCATGTTGGCGAGCATGTTGCAGCGGTTCAGGATGAAGCCGGCGATGTCCGCATCCACCCGGATGGGCTTCTTGCCGATGAAGCGGATGAACTCCACGCCCGCCAGCATGGTCTCCTCGCTGGTGGAGATGCCCTTGATCACCTCCACCGCCTCCAGCATGGGCACGGGGTTGAAGAAGTGCAGACCCAGCATGCGCTGGGGGCGCTGCAGGGCCCCGCCGATGGCGCTGATGGGGATGGCCGAGGTGTTGGAGGCCAGCAGCGCGTCCGCGCCCACGGCCTTCTCCAACTCGGCGAAAACCTTCTTTTTCACCTCCAGGCTTTCAAAGACCGCCTCGATCACCAACTCGGCGTCGGCGCCCGGGGCGTAATCCTCGCTGGCCTGGATGCGGTCCAACACCACCTGCTTGTTTTCCTTGAGCTTGCCCTTCTCGGCCAGCTTGCCCACGGACCAGGCAATGGTCTTGACCGCCTTTTCCAGCATGGTATTGGAAACGTCGGTCATCACCACCTGCAAGCCGCACTGGGCGCAAACCTGGGCAATGCCGGCCCCCATGGTGCCGCAGCCCACCACCATCACTTTCTTTATCTGCATGACAGCGCCTCCTCCGCTTTGCTTCGGCTTATCTAACCGCGCTCGTTGCCCAGGATGGCCACCGCGCTTATCTGGGGCGGGCCGCCAAAGGTGTGGGACAAACCCAGGCGCGGGTTCTGGACCTGGCGGGCCGGGTTGTCCACCTTTTGCTGCAACTGCTTGTAGATCTCGTAGGTCATGCGCAGGCCGCTGGCCCCGATGGGGTGGCCGAAGCATTTCAGGCCGCCGTCTATGTTCACCGGCAGCCCTCCCCCGCGCTCGAAAAAGCCCCCCTCGATGTCCGCGCGGGCGCCGCCCTCGGGGCTGAAGCCGAAGTTCTCGTAGATGGCCAGCTCGGTGATGGTGAAGCAGTCGTGCACCTCGGCCACATCCAGCTCCTCCCGGGGGTTTTTTATGCCGGCCATCTCATAGGCCTGGCGCGAGGAGTTCATCAGGGCCCCGAAGTGAATCCAGTCGAAGCCCGGGCGCAGGTGGGGCATGCTGGAGTCCATGGCCACGCCCACGCCCTTGACGTAGATGGGGTCGTCGCGGAACTTGCGGGCCAGGTCGGCGCGGGTGACGATGGCGCAGGCAGCGCCGTCGCTGTTGCCGCAGCAGTCGAACAGGCCCAGGGGCCAGGCGATCAGCGGCGCGGCCACCACCTTCTCCAGGGTCACCTTGTTGTGGAAATGGGCCTTGGGGGTGCGGCTGCCGTTGTCGTGGTTCTTCACCGCGATGCGGCCTATCAGCTCCTTGCCCTCCTGGTCGCTGAGGCCGTGGGCCTGGAAATAGCGCTTGGCGATGAGGGCGAAGGAGCCGGGCGCGGTGCGCCGCGCCTCCAGCACCGGGTTCATGCCGCGGCCCATGCCCAGGCCGGGGTAGCCGGTGTCCTTTAGCTTCTCCACGCCCAGGGCCATGACCACGTCGTACATGCCGCTGGCCACGGCCAGGCAGGCCTCGAACAGGGCGATGTGCCCGCTGGTGCACCAGTTCTCGTTGCGGATGATGGGGATGTCGCGCAGCTTCAGGGCGTCGGCGGCGATGGTGCCGCCCACCCCGCCCATGGGCGCGTAGACCGTGCTGAAGTAGCAGGCCTCTATGTCCTGGGGCCCCACCCCGGCGTCGGCCAAGGCCTCGCCGGCCGCCTCGATGGCCAGATCGCTGGTGCCGGCGTCCCAACGCTCGCCGAACTGGCTACAGCCCATGCCGATGATGGCCACTTTATCCTTGATGCTTCCCATGACTATCTCCCCGTTACCTGACCGGCCGGCATTTCCAAAAGTAGTTGTGGAACCCCCCCAGGTCGTGGAAGCGGCGCAGGGTGAGCCGCACCGGCAGGCCCAACTCCACCTGGGCGGGGTCGCAGTCGGTCATCAGGCCGTAGAAACGGGCCCCGTTTTCCATCTGCACCACGGTCTGCACCGCCACCGGGTCGTCGGGACGGCCGGCCAGGTTGTCCCGGCTGAAGGTGAAGACCTCGCCGGTCATGCCGCTCAGGCGCACCGCTTCAAACTGGTCCTGGCTGCGGCAGTGGTCGCAGATACGCTGGATGGGATAGGCCGCGGTGCCGCAGACCTGACAACGGCTGCCCTGGCAGCGCAGCAGAGAGTCCCGCTCCCGCCAGGTCACCGTGGCCGAGGGCACCAGGCGGAACGGCTCGCCGGGCAGGGGCTCCACCGTGTCCCGAAAGCTCAGGAAGCGGGCGTAGGAGTTGAGGGCCCGCCGGTTGGCCAGTTGGCGGGCCAGGTCGCTGGCGGGCTTGGCCAGCGGGCCGCGGACCTCGAACAACAGGGCCTCGGCGCCGTCGCCGTAGGCGGCCAGGAGAACCTTCTGGCCCACCGAGGCCTGCTCCAGGGCCGCGGCCAGCATGAGCAGGGGCTGGGCCGCGCCGCAGAAGCCCACCTGGTCCAGCAGGGGGTCGGCCGCCTGGCCGTCCCCGGTCAGGCCGGTTTTCTTGAGCAGGTCCTGCAGGGAGCGGGCCTCGGGCGCCGGTATCAGCGCCCGGTCAATGTCGCCGGGCTGGAGCCCCGTCTTGGCCAAGAGCCCCTTGATGGCCTTGGTCATGACGGCCAGGTAGCCCTCGCCGGACACGAAGCGCCCCTCCCAGGTGCGCACGTAGCGGTCCTGGTCCGTGCGCCAGACGTCGGTGATTTCATCCGACACCCGGAAGCCGCCCAGATAGGCCAGCGGCGCATCATCCCCGCCCACCAGCACCGCGGCCCCGGCGTCGCCGAACAACTGCTCCTGGTCCGAGCGCGGGTAGCCCAGGCGCTGCTCCCCGCTGGCCACCAGCAGTTGGCCGGCCGCCCCGCTGGCCACCGAGTCCAGGGCCAGCCTCAAGGCGCTCAGACCCGCGCGCAGCGAGTTGCCCAGGTCCACCGTCTGCAGCTCCACGGGCAGGTCCAGGACGGTGGCCAGCAGGCTGGCGCTCTGCTTTTCGCGGTAGGGCGCCGTGGTGGAGGCGAAGAATACCCCCTCCACCCCCGCGCGGTCGCCCTGGCCCAGGCAGGCCGCGGC
The DNA here is from genome assembly GCA_003605055.1 of Desulfarculus sp. Lineage (GTDB taxonomy): Bacteria > Desulfobacterota > Desulfarculia > Desulfarculales > Desulfarculaceae > Desulfoferula. The sequence continues at coordinate 117,529 of QZKP01000012.1, read as the reverse complement.
GGCCTCGGCGGCCATGGTCAGGGAGTCCTCGTCGCTGCCGGCCACGCTGCGGCAGCCGGGCAGGGAGCCCCGCTCCCAGGCGCCGCCTATGACCTTGCGCTCCATTTTGAGATAGGGAATGTGGGCCGCGGCCGATATGATGCCCGCCATGGATCGCTTCCTCCCGCTGGTTGCTTGGCTAGGGGCAGCCCCGCCTCAGATGGTCCTCACCTGCTGGTACTCCCCGAACTCCTCGCGCAGCACCCCGCAGATCTCGCCCAGGCTGGCGTAGGCCTCGGTGGCCTCGATGATGACCGGCATGAGGTTGGCCTGGCCCTGGGCCGCCTGGCGCACCGCGCGCAGGGTCTGCTGCACTCTATCCTGGCTGCGCCGGGCCTTCACCGCGTTCAGGCGCTCTATCTGGTCCTGCTCGGCCTGGGGGTTGACCTTGATGGGGCTGTCCTTCTCTTCTTCCTGGATGACGCACTTGTTAACGCCCACCACCACCCGCTGGCCGCGCTCGATCTCGCACTGAATCTGGTAGGCGCGGCTCTGGATCTCCTTCTGCACGAAGCCGTTTTCCACCGCGGCCACCGCCCCGCCCATGTCCTCTATCTTGGCCATCAACTCTTGGATGCGCTCGTAGATTTGCCTGGTCAGGGCCTCCACATAGTACGAACCCCCCAGGGGGTCAATGGTGTCCACCACCCCCGCCTCCTCCAGCAGTATCTGCTGGGTGCGCAGGCTGGTGCGCGCCGACTCCTCGGTGGGCAGGTTCAGGGCCTCGTCGTAGGAGCAGGCGGCGATGGACTGGGCCCCGCCCAGCACCGCGGCCAGGGTCTGGTAGGCCACCCGGATGGCGTTGTTGAGTGGCTGCTGGGCGGTCAGGCTGGCGCCCGAGGTGTGGGTGTGGAAGCGCAGCATCCAGGAGCGCGGGTCCTGGGCCTGGAAGCGGCCGCGCAGGAGTTCGGCCCAGATGCGCCGGGCGGCCCGGTACTTGGCCACCTCCTCGAAAATCTTGTTGCTGGTGTTGAAGATCCAGCTTATGCGCGGGGCGAACTTGTCTATGTCCAGGCCGGCCTTGAGCCCGGCCTGGATATAGGCGATGGCGTTAGAGAAGCTGAAGGCGATTTCCTGCACCGCCGAGCAGCCGGCCTCGCGCAGATGGTAGCCGGCCACGTTGATGGTGTTGAAGCGCGGCACATGCTGGCCGCAGTAGGCGAAGATGTCGGTGATGAGCCGGATGGAGGGCTGGGGCGGGAAGATATAGGTCCCGCGCACCGTGTACTCCTTGAGGATGTCGTTCTGGATGGTGCCGCGCAGCACCTTGGGGTCCAGGCCCTGCTTCCCGCCGATGTTGATGTACATGGCCAGCAGGACCGCCGAGGGGGCGTTGATGGTCATGGAGGTGGAGAGCTTGTCCAGGGGCAGCCCCTCGAAGATGACCTCCATGTCCTCCAGGGTGTCCACCGGCACCCCCACCTTGCCCACCTCGCCGGCGCTCAGGGGGTGATCCGAATCGTAGCCGATCTGGGTGGGCAGGTCGAAGGCCACGGACAGCCCGGTCTGGCCCTGCTCCAGCAGATAGCGGAAGCGCAGGTTGGTGTCCTTGGGGGACTCGTAGCCGGAATACTGGCGGATGGTCCAGGGCTGCCCCAGGTACATGGTGGGGTAGATGCCGCGGGTGAAGGGGTACTCGCCCGGAAAACCCAACTCGCCCAGGTAGTCCAGCCCGCCCGCCTGGCCGGGCGTGCAGAGCGGTTCCACCGGATCGCCCCAGTCCGTGCGGCGCGGGGTCAGGGAGGCGACTTCGGGATGGCGCTGGCTCCATTCCTTTTTGTCTTTTTCGGTCATTGACTTGTCCATAAACGCCGTTCCATTCCGCCCTCAGGACAACGACACATTGTCCCGGATGAAGGCCGCGATCTCGGCCATGCTGGCGCCGGGCCCGTAGATTTCCTTGACGCCCTGCTCTTTCAAGGCCAGGCGGTCTTTCTTGGGCACCACCCCCCCGGCCACCAGCAGGATGTGCCCGGCCCCTTTTTCCTTGAGCAGCTTGGCCACCCGGGGCAGGTGCTGGTTGTGGGCCCCGGACAGGGTGCTCAGGGCGATCACGTCCACGTCCTCCTGCAGGGCGGTGTTGACTATGGCCTCCGGGGTCTGGCGCAGGCCGGCGTAGATCACCTCCATCCCCGCGTCCTTGAGCCCGGCGCAAACCACCTTTATGCCCCGGTCGTGGCCGTCCAGGCCGGGTTTGGCCGCCAAGACCCTTATCCTTCTGTTTGCCGCACCCACTTCTCTCTCACTTTCCGGCTGCTCAAAGCGGGATGTTGCCGTGCCGGCGCACCGGCTTTTGCTCGCGCTTGTGGCGCAGGGCCAGCAGGGCCTGGATCAGATAAGGCCGGGTGTGGCCGGGCTCGATCACAGCGTCCACGTGCAACAGCTTGGCCGTGTAATAGGGGCTGGTGAACTTGTCCCGGTACTCCTCTATCCGGGCCTGCCGGGCCGCGGCCGGGTCCACGGCGGCGGCCACTTCCTTGGCGAAGACGATGTCCACCGCCCCCTCGGCCCCCATCACCGCGATCTCGGCCGAGGGCCAGGCCCAAACCTGGTCGGCGCCCAGTTGCTTGCTGCACATGGCCTGGTAGGCCCCGCCGTAGGCCTTGCGCAGGATGATGGTTATCTTGGGCACCGTGGCCTCAGCGTAGGCGTAGATCATCTTGGCCCCGTGGCGGATGATGCCGCTGTATTCGTGCTTGACCCCGGGCAGATAGCCGGGCACGTCCACCAGGCTCACCAGGGGGATGTTAAAGGCGTCGCAGAAGCGCACGAACCGCGAGGCCTTGTCCGAGGCATCGCTGTCCAGGGCCCCGCCCAGACAGCGCGACTGGTTGGCCACCAGTCCCACGCTGTAGCCGTCCACCCGCCCCAGGCCGCAGACCACGTTGGGGGCGAATTGGGCCTTGATCTCCAGGAAGTCGCCCTGGTCCACCAGGCGCTCTATCACCCGGCGCACGTCGAAGAACTTCTTGCGGTCCTCGGGGATGAGCTGGTGAATCTCCGGGTCGAAGGCGTTGGGGCTGCCGCTGGGCCGCCGGGGCGGCTGCTGGCCGCAGTTGCTGGGCAGAAAGGACAACAGCCGCCGGATTTGGCGCAGGCACTCGGCGTCGTCTTTGCAGGCCAGGTCGCAGTTGCCCGATATCTTGGAATGGATGCGCGCCCCGCCCAGGGTCTGCATGTCCACCGCCTCGCCGGTGACCGACTTGATCACCTTGGGGCCGGTGATGAACATGTAGGAGCTTTTCTGGACCATGAAGATTACGTCGGTCATGGCCGGGGAGTACACCGCCCCGCCGGCGCAGTTGCCCATGATGGCCGATATCTGGGGCACCACCCCGCTGGCCTCCACGTTGCGCTTGAAGATGAGTCCGTAGCCGGCCAGGGAGTCGGCCCCCTCCTGCACCCGGGCCCCGGCCGAGTCGTTGAGGCCCACGATGGGGGCGGCGGCCTTGAGGGCCAGATCCATGATGGTGCAGATCTTCTGCGAGTGCATGCCGCCCAGGGCGCCGCCCATGACCGTGGCATCCTGGGCAAAGGCGAAGACCGGCCGCTCCTCCACCAGTCCGTAGCCGGTCACCACCGCGTCGCCGGGCAGGGACTTCTCCTCCAGGCCGAAGTTGTGGCAGGTGTGGTCGGTGAGTAGGCCCACCTCGATGAAGCTGCCCGGGTCGAACAAGAGATCCAGGCGCTCCCGGGCGGTGAGCTTGCCCTTGGCGTGCTCCTTGGCGATGGCCGCGGCCCCGCCCCCCAGGCGGGCCTGCTCGCTTTTTTGACGCAGTTGTTTTATCAGATGGTCCATGGCCTCTTAAAAACCCAGTTGGCGGGCGATCACCATGTGCTGCACCTCGGAGGTGCCCTCGGTCACCGTGAACAGGCGGCCGTCCCGCCAGTGCCTCTGGATGGCGTACTCCGACATGTAGCCGTAGCCGCCGTGGATCTGCATGGCGTCGCCGGTGAGCTTCTGCAGTATCTCCGAGCAAAAGAGCTTGACCATGGAGGATTCCTTCTTGACGTTGACCCCGGCGTCATAGAGGCGGGCCACCCGCCAGAGATAGGAGCGCATGATGTCTATGTACATGGCCATCTCGGCCAGGCGGAAGCTGTTGACCTGGAACTTGATGATGGGCTTGCCGAACTGCACCCGCTGCTTGGCGTAGGCCACGGTGAGGTCGTAGGAGGCCTGGGCGGTGCCCAGGCAGCGGGCGCCGTAAGTGATGCGGCCCGAGAGCAGGGTGTCCTCCAGCTGCTGGAAGCCGCCGCACTCCCGGCCCCCGATCAGGTTGGCCGCGGGCACCACGCAGTCCTCGAAGGTCAGCTCGCCGGTTTCGGCCGCGTGGTTGCCCACCTTTTCCAGCTTCTTGCTGACCGTGAAGCCCGGGGTGCCCTTTTCCACGATGAACAGGTTAATGCCCAGGCCCCGTTTTTCCGGCTGGGTGTAGGCGGCCACGATGACGTAATCGCAGATGGGGCCGTTAGTGATGAACATCTTGGCCCCGTTGATGACGTAGTTGTCCCCGTCGCGCACCGCCCGGGTTTGGATGGAGGCGACGTCCGAGCCCACGTTGGGCTCGGTGAGGCCGAAGGCGGCGATCTTCTCGCCCCGGATGGCGGGCTTGAGAAAGCGCTCCTTCTGCTCCTCGGAGCCGTGCAAATAGATGGGCATGGTGCCCAGGCCGCTGTGGGCCACCACGGCTCCGCACATGCCGGCGCAGACCCGGCCCAGCTGCTCCACCATGATGCACTCGGTGATCTTGTCGCCGCCGCCGCCGCCCAATTCCTCGGGATAGCGGGGGCCCAGAAAGCCCATCTCGCCCATGCGCGTGAAGAGCCGGCGGGGGGTCTGGCCCGTGCGCTCGGCCTGTTCCACCAAGGGCGCCACCTCTTTATCCGCGAAGTCCGTCATCATTTCCAGGAAGATGCGCTGCTCTTCCGTGAGTTCGTGATACTGCGCAGCCATTGCAACCTCACTATGCTTGAAAACTCAGACTGGATTATCTCCCCTTGAACTCCGGCTCCCTCTTCTCGAACAGGGCCTGGAACCCTTCCTGGCGATCCTCGCTGGTGAACAGCAGGCATTCCACCATGGCCTCGTAGGCCAGGCCCATGCGCAGACCCGACTCATGGGAGGCATTGATGGCCTTCTTGGCCCACTTCAAGGCCAGGCTGCCCTTGGCCGCGATTTTCCGGGCCAGCTCCATCACCCGCGCCTCCAGCTCCTCGGCGGGGTGGACCTGGTTGAGGATGCCCAGGCGCTCGGCCTCCTGGGCCTTGAGCAACTCGCCGGTGAATATGAGCTCCTTGGCCTTGGCCGTCCCCACCAGGCGCGGCAAACGCTGGGTGCCGCCGCCGCCGGGCATGATGCCCAGGCGTATCTCGGGCAGGCCGATCAGGGAGCGGTCCGAGGCGATGCGCAGGTCGCAGGCCAGGGCCAGCTCCAGCCCCCCGCCCAGGCAAAGCCCGTCGATCATGGCGATCACCGGCCGGTCCAGCTCCTCGAAGCGGGTGTAAAAGCCCTGGGCCAGGGTGTCCATGAAGTGCTCCATGGCCAGGGCGTCGTATTGGGACAGCTCCTTGACGTCCGCGCCGGCCACAAAGGCCTTGCCCCCGGCCCCGGAGACCACCAGCACCCTGACCGCGGGGTTTTGCCGCACCTCTTCCAGCACCGCGGCCATCTCCCGGCGGGTGGCGCGATTCAGGGCGTTGCGCGCCTCGGGGCGGTTGATGATCAGATGGCCGATGCCCTCGCTTACTTCATAAATTACGTGTTGGAATTCCATGGTCTTGCCTTTGCCAATGACCTAACCCCGCCTCCGCCGCCCTGGGCTACAAGAGGCCGCCTTCCTGACGCAGGCGCAACTGCTTGGTCACCCGCTCCTTGCTCTGCCAGATGTGGGTCCGGATGGCCACGGCGGCCTTTTGCGCGTCGCGCCAGCGCAGGGCGTCCAGGATGGCGCGGTGCTCGGCCGCGACCTCCTTGACCCGGGGCGCCTCCAGGTACTCGGGCCTGTACTTCAGGTACAGCTTTTCAAAGACCTCCCTCAGCAGCCTCTCAATGACCTCATTGCCCCCGAACTCGGCCAGTTTGAGGTGAAACTGGGCGTCAACCAGGATGATCTTGCGGCTGGGCTGATTTTGGGCCTGGTCGCTGTGCTTTTTGAAAGAGGCCCGTATCTGTTCGATGGTCCGGTTATCGATGTTTTTTATGATGTTTGGGATGAGGTAGAGTTCCAACGCCTCCCGAGCCGCGTACAGCTCCAGGGCCTCCTCTTCAGTTATCTCGCCGACGAAATAGCCCTTGTTGGGCACGTAGGTGACAAACCCGCTGGCCTCAAGGCGGTTCAAGGCCTGTATCACCGGGGTGATGCTTATGTTGAGCCTCTGGCCCAGGTCGCCGTAGACGATCTTCTGCCCCGGCGCCAGCCGGTTGAGGTAAATCATGTTCTTTATCTTGAGGTAGGCCTCCTCAATGGCCAGGCCGCGTTTATTCGCCGAGGTCTTGCCCTTGTCTGCCGCTTGCAACTTCATACGTCCTGTTCGCCCCGGAGACGCCCGTTTACCGCTTTTATTTAATCATTATTTTAATTATATTTATAATTCTTGGCAAGCTTTTTCCGGCGCCGCCGCTGGGGCGACAGTCCTGGCCTGCCCCTTTGGCGGCCTGCCGTCACCCTCCCCGCCGGCAGTGGCGCGCGGCTTGATGCAGGGCCGCGGCGGCCAACCCCGCGCAGGGCCATTTGTCCTCGGGCAGGCCGGCCTCCTCTTGGGCCAGGCGCAGGCCGTCAACGGCCAGGGCCTCTTCCAGGGTCTTCCCCTGCACCAGCTCCGTGAGATAGGAGCACACGGCAATGAGCGCCCAGCAGCCGGGGGTGGTGAAGCTGGCCGCAGTGATCCGCCCCTCCCGGACCTTTAGGTAGAAGGTCACCTGGTCGCCGCACACGGGGCCCACCAGCTCTCCCGCCCCGTCCGCGGCCGGGAGAAACCCCTCGTTGCGGGGATTGCGGATGTGGTCCTTTATCAGCTCGCTGAGCATGGGTGCGCATCGCCTTGGCCGGGGCTGATCCGGCCGGGTCTAATTCAGAGCAGGGCCAGGGCCTTGGTGAACAGGGCCGCGAAGTCCTCCAGGCCGGTGCCGGGGATTTCCACCCCGGGCCGGTTGTACACCGCGGCCACCTGCTCCTGGATGGCCGCCAGGGAGAGATCCTGGCCGCGCAGGGCCTGCTCCATGTCGGCCAGGACCGTCTGCGGGCTGGGGTGGAAGTCGGCTAGCAGGATCAGGTCGTGGATCCTGCCCCGCCGGGCCAGGATGGTCGCGCCCATGAGCCCGGCCGGCGCCTTGAAAAAGGCCTCCGCCTTGCGGGCGTCGGCCGGAACGTCCCGGAAGCGGCTGCGCTCGGAGTTGGCGTAGAGCCATTCCTCCGAGCTATAACGGGCCTGGTACCGGTCAAAGAAACTCCGCTCCAGGTCGCTCATCTGGCCAGTGATTATGTTCACTTCCGAACCGAACACCCGGGCCACGGTTTCCCGGGCCAGGGCCAGCACCTCCTGCCAGCCGATCTCCCGGCTCACCTCCTCCTGGAGGCAGGTGAAGCGGCTGCCCCCGTCCTTGTATTTCTTGTCCTGGAACTTCTCCGGCCGGGCGATGAGGGCCCGGGACATGGTGGCGCGGTCCGCCGGCGTGACGTTCACCACGCTGCGCAGGGTGAGGACGTTGTTCTCCAGCCGCGCCGAGGTGGCCACCAGCTTGCGGCCCTCTACCTCGATGTCGTTTACCGGCCGGTAGTTGGCCTCCAGGCCGAAGAGTTCGCCGGTGACCAGGGCCATGCGTTCCAGGAAAAAGGGGAAGGCCTCGCGGATGGTCTGGAAGGGCACCCAGGGCTCGTTCAGGTCCAGGTACAGGCACTGCATGGCCGAGCCCTTGACCCCAAACACCGTCCCGCCGGGGTTCTGGCGGCGGCGCACCACGATCCCCTTCTCCCGGCAGAAATCCATGTCCAGGGATTTCTCCGGGTCCTCCAGGACGCCCACCGTGAAGCTGTCCTGGCTGAATAGGTTCACCAGCAGGGTGCTCTGCCCCTTTTTCTCCTCCAGGGCGCGCTCTATGGCCGGAGAGATGCCGGTGGAAAGATCGGCGTAGGTGTAGTCCGTGGTAAGAAACCTGACGGCAGGCATGGCCCCCTCCCGCGGCGGTTACTCAGCGCGTCCCTCAGCGAACTCCCGGTAGTGCTCCCGCTGAACCACCAGGCGCATGATCTCGTTGGTCCCCACGGCCACCATGCCGCCTCTTATGTCGCGGAAGTGGCGCTCCATGTCGTGCTTGGTGGTGTAACCGATGCCGCCCATGACCTGCAAGGCCTCGTTGGCCACCCAGAAGGCGTTTTCGGCGGCGAATCCCTTGGCCATGGCCGCGATCTTGGTCACGTCCTGGCCCTGGTCCAACATGCGGGCCGCCTTGGTGCGCAGGAGCTGGGCCGCCTCCAGGCGGGTGGCCATCTCCGCGATCTTGAAGCTGATGCCCTCGAAGTTGCGGATGGGACGGTGGAAGGCCTCCCGCTCCATGGAGTAGCGGGTGGCGATCTCCAGGCAGGTGCGCGCGGTGCCCAACAGCCCGCTGGCCACCAGGATGCGCTCGCTGTTGAGCATGTCCATCAGGATGGGGAAGCCCTGGCCCTCGGTGCCGATGAGGTTGGCGGCCGGCACCTCCACCTTGTCGAAGATAAGCTCCGAGACGATGCGCAGGCCCCGCCAGCCCAGGGTGTCGAACTCCTCCATGGCCACGATGTTGGGGTGGCCCTTCTCCACCGCGAAGACGCTCATGCCCTGGCTGGGGTGCACCTCGGGGTTGGTGATGGCGAAGACCACGAAAAGGTCGGCCACCGCGCCGCTGGCCTGAAAGCGCTTCTCGCCGGTGAGGACGTAGTGGCCACCCTGGCGCACGGCCCGGGTCTTCATGCGGGCGGCGTCCGAGCCGCCGGTGGGCTCGGTGATGCACTCGGCGGTGATTAGCTCGGCGCTGAAGGTGCCGGGCAGCCAGCGGCGCTTCTGCTCCTCGCTGCCGTAGTTGGCGATGATGAAGGCGCAGTGGTGGGGCACGCTGCGGGCGCAGGCCAAGGCGTAGGACTGGGCCGCCGTCTCCTCGTTGACGATGGCCTCGTGCATCATGTCCCGCCCGCCGCCGCCGTATTGGGCGGGAAACCGCACGCCGATGTATTTGCGCTCTCCCATCTTCTTGAGCAGCTCAAAGGGGTATTTGTTCTCCCGGTCCATGGCCAACACGTGGGGACGCGCCTCGCGCTCAAAAAACTCGCGGGCCTCCTGGGCGTAGGCCCGCTCCTGCTCGCTGAAGAAAATAGACTCCACGCGACACCCTCCCTGCCGATGAATCCCTAGCCAAAATCCGGGGTGGCCGGCTCCTGCGGACACCAGCTCCCCGTCCGCCCGCCAGGTCAAAAAGACACTTGACGTCAAGCTACAAGAAAATCTAAAATAACGCAAATCGAAATTGAGTAACGCATTGCGTGACAAAAATTACATCAAGTCCTTCGCCAAGGGGATAGCGGTCATGGAGCTGTTGGGCGGCGCCACCGAGCCCCTGTCCCTCACCCAGATCGCCAATCACCTGGAAACCACCAAGACCACGGCCCAGCGCTTTCTCAATACCCTCATTCAGTTGGGATACGTCCGCCGGGCGGACGGCAAAAAATATCTCCTGGGCCACAAGGTCCTCAGCCTGGCCTTCCGGTTCCTGCACAGCGAGGGCGTGTTCAGCCACGCCCGCCCCTATCTGGAGGATCTGTCCAGCGAGCTGGAGCGGAGCGTCAGCATGGGCGTCCTGGACGACACCGAGGTCCTGGTGATCTTCCGCAAGGAGAGGACCCGGTTTTATCCCTTCGCGGTGTACGTCGGCTCCAAGACGCCCAGCTACTGCACGGCCATGGGCAAGGTGCTCTTGGCCGCCTTGGAGGATGACGAGCTGAAGGCCCTGTTGGAGCGGGCCAACCTGTTCAAGGTCACCGCCAAGACCGTGGTGAGCAAGACCGCGATTTTTAAAGAGGCCAAAAAGACCAGGGAACGGGGCTACGCCATCGTGGACCAGGAGTTTTCCCTGGACCTGTACGCCATCGGCGTCCCCTTGCTGAACCACAGCAACGAGGTGGTGGCCAGCGTATCCATTTCACTGAATGTCCGGGACAAGGACGACCCCAAGCTCCTGGAGCGGGCCAAGGCCAAACTCTTTGCGGCGGGGCAGCAGATATCCCAGGGCCTTGGTTACGACGGGCCCTACCCGGCCATCACCCGTTAGGCCGGCAGCTTGTTTGGCGAGCCCTCGCCCGCGGAAGCCCGCCTGGCTTTCCAGATTTGTGGACCGAGGAAGGCCGTGAACCTTGCATCGCTGAAAATCCCCTTAGCTGGGCGTCTGGCCAGGGCCTCTGGGGCGGGGGCCGCCCACCCGTCCGGCGCCCCGGCCGCGGCCTCCTTGATCGTCCCTTTGCAACCTGACGAACCGACCTTGAGACCATCCATCCGGTTAAAAATGCGCCCATTGGCCACGGCAACCTGAGGGAGCAGCGCGGCGCTTGGACCTGTGGGAGAGGATTTGGTTTTTTTGCAAAGGAGGGTTGAGCGATGGCGTCTTCCGCAAGGGGAAAAATCTGGTTGGCCGTGGCCGCCTTGGCCATAACCGCGGTGTGCGCGGCGCCTGGGGCCCTGGCCGCGGACAAGGGCGTCCTGCCCGGCACCATGGTCTGGAGCTGCTACGACGTGGGCGCCTCCGGCTACATGCAGGCCTCGGCCATTGCCGATGCCTTTGTCAAAAAGTTCGGCATGAAGATCCGCCTGCTGCCCTCGGGCACCTCCATCGGGCGGATCATGCCCCTGGCCTCGGGCCGGGTGGCCTGCGGGTTCCTGGCCAATGAGGTGTACTTCGCCGTCGAGGGCCTGTACGACTTCGCCACGCCCCAGTGGGGCCCCCAGGACCTGCGCCTGATCCTGGCCCATCCGGGCAACATCGCCATGGCCACCACCAAGGACTCGGGCATCAAGTCCGTTAAGGACGTCAAGGGCAAGCGCGTCTCCTACATCCCCGGCGCCCCCACCCTGAACGTCAAGATGGACGCCTTCCTGGCCTTTGCCGGCCTCACCTGGAAGGACGTGCAAAAGGTCGAGTTCCCCAGCTACGGGGCCGCCTGCAAGGCCCTGATCCAGGGCAAGACCGACGCCTCGGTGGTCTCCACCTCCGCGGCCACCATGTACGAGCTGGAAACCTCGGCCCGGGGGCTGTACTGGCCGCCGTTCCCGCCGGAAGACAAGGCTGCCTGGAAGCGCATGAATAAAATCGCCCCCTTCCTGGGCCCCGCCCAGGAGACCATCGGCGCGGGCATATCCAAACAACACCCGGTTTGGTTGCCTGAGTACCGTTACCCCATGATCACTGTGTACGCCAAGGCCGACGACAAGTGGGCCTACAACATGACCAAGGCCATGGACGAGGCCTTTGGGATTTATCAAGGCACGCACAAGGTGATGCCCCTCTGGGCCATCAAGAAGTCCGGCCTGCCGCCGGCCGACGCCCCCTTCCATGCGGGCGCTGTCCGCTATCTCAAGGAAAAGGGCGTCTGGACCGCGGAGGCCGAGGCCTGGAACAACGAGCGCATAACCCACATGAAGAAGCTGCAGCAGGCGTGGAAAAAGCTCATGCAGGATAAGAAGGTCAAGGGCCTGCCGGAAAAAGAGTTCGCCGTGCGCTGGCTCAAGGTGCGGGCCCAGACCCTGGGCGATTGATCACGCGACCCGGCTGGCCGGCCTTTCCCTGGGGCCGGCCAGCCGCCCTTGACTCGGTAGGGGACCCCGTCCGCCCAAACTGTGAACTATAGGGGTTGCAGCCATGTCGGAGACGCTCCGGGAAGAGGTCAAGACGCCCCAGAAGAGCATCAGATCATCCAGGCTGGTCTTTGGGGTGGCCGCGGTGATCTCGGCTTTGGCCACGCTGCTGTGCATCAATCAGATTTTTCACCTGAAGCTGGCCGGGTTCATGCCCATTGGCAACGCCTATTATTACTACATCCTCGCTTTTTATTTATCGCTTGCGTTCCTTATCTTCCCCGGCGGCCGGTCCGGCTATAAAAAGGTTTTGTGGTACGACTGGTTGCTATTTCTGCTCTGCATAGCCTCCAGCATCTACCTGGGGCTGAACGCCTACAACATCCTCACCAAGGGGTGGGAATACAGCGCCCCGTTCCTGCCCACCCTGGCCGGCGGCCTGCTGTGGCTGCTGGCCCTGGAGGGCATCCGGCGCACCGGGGGCACCTTCCTCTTTTACGTGTGCCTAGGTTTCTCTTTCTACCCCCTGTTCGCCGGCTACATGCCCGGCTTCCTCTGGGGCAACTCGCTGCTGTTCCTGGAGACGGTGCGCTACCACTCCATGGGGGTGGAGAGCATCATCGGCATCCCCACCCGGGTGGTGGGGGACCTGCTGGTGGGCTTCATCATCTTTGGCGTGGCCTTGGTCGTCACCGGCGGCGGACAGTTCTTTATGGACTTCGCCATGTCCCTCATGGGGCACACCAGGGGCGGGGCGGCCAAGGTATCGGTGATCTCCAGCGCCTTCATGGCCAGCCTGAGCGGCAGCGTGATCTCCAACGTGGTCACCACGGGCACCATCACCATACCGGCCATGAAAAAAACCGGCTACAGCTCCACCTGGGCCGGGGCGGTGGAGGCCTGCGCCTCCACCGGCGGTTCGATCATGCCGCCGGTCATGGGCGCGGCCGGGTTCTTGATCGCCTCATTCTTGAATGTTCCCTATTCCGCGGTCATGCTGGCCGCCTTCTTCCCGGCCTTCCTCTACTACTTCACCCTGCTTCTGCAGGTGGACCTGCACGCCGTAGCCCATGACATGGGAGGCCTCAGCAGGGATGAACTGCCCAGGTTCGGCCAAACTCTGAAAAAAGGGTGGTTCTTCTTGGGCACCATCATCCTACTGGTGATCACCCTCTTCTACATGCGCACCGAGGCCTGGGCGCCCTTCCTAGTGATGATCTTCCTCTTCGCCTGTTCCATGTTCCGCAAAGAGACCCGGTTAAATTTTAAAAAGTTCGTTTCCTTCTTGGTTGAGTCCGGCAGGCTCCTGGCGCAGATCACCGGCATCCTGGCGGGTATAGGCCTGATCATCGGCGCACTGTCCGGCACCGGCGTGGCCAACTCCTTTTCCCGGGAGCTGGTGACCTACGCCGGCGGCAACACGGCCCTGCTGCTCATCTTCGGCGCCCTGACCAGCTTCGTGCTGGGCATCGGCATGACCGTAACCGCCTGCTACGTTTTCCTGGCCATCGTCTTGGTGCCGGCCCTGGTGGGCGTGGGCCTGAACGAGATGGGCGCCCACCTGTTCGTCCTGTACTGGGGCTGCCTGTCCTACATAACCCCGCCGGTGGCCCTGGGCGCCATCACCGCCGCGGCCATCTCCGGCGCCGACCCCATGCGCACCGCCCTGCTGTCCATGCGCCTGGGCTCGGCCAAGTACATCGTGCCGTTCTTGTTCGTGCTCAACCCGGCCATGATCCTCTCCGGCCCGCCCCTGGAGGTGACCACGGCCGTCATCTCCTCCCTGGTGGGCTGCGTGCTGCTGGCCGGCAGCCTGGAGGGACACCTGTACTTCTTCGGCAAGCTCTCCCTGGCGTACCGGGCCGTTCTATTCTGCACGGCTTTTCTTTTCCTGGTCCCGGACCTGCCCACCGACCTGCTGGGGACGGCTTCGTTGATTGTGATATACCTGGCCAGCAAATACGGGCCCTTCCGCCTGGACAAGACTCCGCGGCCGGCCTGATGCGGCGGCGCCCCGGGAGGCAGCGAGCATGCCCCCAGCCAGATTGCTGAACGAACGACCGGTCCGCGTGCGGCCGGGCAGGGCCTAAGGGCCGGGAGCGGAGGCATGGCAATGCTGGAGCTGTTGCGGGCTCAGATCGAGAAGCTGTACCAACTGGACTTTTATCGCCGGAGGCTTGCGCAGGCCTCGCTCAAGCCGGCGGACATCAAGTCCCTGGCGGATTTCGCGCGGATTCCCTTCACCAGCTCGGCGGAGTTCCAGGCCGAGATACGCAAGAAGCCCCGCGAGTGCTCCTTGTACAACCCCCAGGTGACCCGCATCAACTTCTCCCCCTCGGGCGAGGATCTATACCCGGTTTACCAGACCGCGGCGGACCTGGAGCGGATGCACCAGGTCTGCGCCCGCACCCTGCGGGCGGCCGGGGTGACCAGCCAAGACCTGGCGGCAATCACCTTCGGCTACCACCTGTTCATCGCCGGCCTGTTTTACCAGAACCAGTTCGAGTATTACGGCGCCAAGGCGATCCCCCTGGGGCCGGGGGAGTCGGAGCGGGCCGTGCGGATCATCAACGACTACGAGGTCACCGTCTTAGTCTCCAACCCCACCTTCGCCATGAAACTGGCCGAACAAGGCATCCCCTCGCTGCGCACCCTGTTCGTGGGCGGGGAGCCCTTCACCTCGGTGGAGGGGTATCCGGCCCGGGTCAAGGCCGCCTTCAGCCGCCCGGTGGCCATCATCGACTCCTACAGCATGGCCAACTGCATGCCCATCGCCAGGAGCTGCCAGCGCGAGACCGGCCTGCACATCATGGACGAGTTCGTCTACGCCGAGGTGATAGACCCGGCCAGCGGCCAGTTGGTGGCCCCCGGCGAAAAGGGCGAGCTGGTGCTGACCCACCTGCACAAGCAGGCCGCCCCCCTGCTGCGCTACCGGACCGGCGACCTTACTGTCATCGAAGAAACGCCTTGCGCCTGCGGCCGGCGCCTGACCATGCCCAAGGGCATAATCGGGCGCACCGACGACATGCTCAAGGTCAAGGGGGTCAAGTTCTGGCCCAGCCAGGTCGGCACCGTCCTGCGCAGCTATCCTGGCCTCTTTAACCGCTACCGGGTGCAGGTCAGCTCCAGCCGAGGCGTGGACAGCCTGCGCCTGCTGCTGGAGGGCGACCCGGCCAACTCAGCCCTGCTGGATGGCCTGGCCGAGCGCCTGAAGACCGAGACCCTGGTGAAATTCAACCAAATTGAGATCGTGGAAAAGCTGGCCCCGGGGCCCTTGGTCGTGGACGGCCGCGCCGGGCGCAAATTTTAAGAGGCCTCGCCGCGGGCACTGGCCGGAGACGACCGCGGCGGGCGGAAGGGTGAGCGAGGATTATGAACGCCGAAGCCGAGAGCCGGGGCTATACCAGGCTCCTTTTTGAACAAGAGGGCCCGGTGCTGAGGGTGCTCCTGAACCTGCCCGAGGCCCGCAACGCCTTGGACCTGGAGGTGCGGCCGGAACTGATCGAGGTCTTTCGGCAGTTGAACGACGACGACGGGGTGAAGGTGGTGATCCTGGCCGGCGTGGGCGGGCACTTCTGCGGCGGCAGCGACATACGCTCCATGCAGGAGATCAAGGGCCCGGTGGCGGCCAGGAAACGGATGAAGCTGGGCCAGCGGCTGATCCAGAACATGGTGAACCTGGAGAAGCCGATCATCGCCCAGGTGGACGGGGCCGCCGCCGGCGCCGGGGTGAGCCTGGCCCTGGCCGCGGACCTGGTGATCGCCTCCGACCGGGCCAGGTTCTTCTTCTCCTTCGTCAAGGTGGGCCTGGCTCCGGACTGGGGGCAATATTATTTCCTGCCGCTGCGGGTGGGCATGGCCCGGGCCAAGGAGCTGATGTTCAGCGGCGGGCCCCTCGCCGCCGAGGAGGCCGCGCGCATCGGCCTGGTGAACCGGGTGGTGCCCGCCGAAAACCTGGCCCAGGAGGCCTGGGCCTGGGCGGCCAGCCTGGCCCAGGGGCCCTCCCAGGCCTACGCCCTTGCCAAGGCCGCGCTGAACTGCTGGCCCATGAGCCTGCCGAACTTTCTGGAGATGGAGGCCAGCATGCAGGCCGTCGCCCTGAACAGCCAGGACTTCCAAGAGGGCCGCGACGCCTTTCTGGAAAAAAGGAAGCCGCGCTTTAAAGGGGAGTAGCGGCCGCGCCAGGCCGGCTCCCAGGGCCAACTAACCAAGAAGGTGACTGCGTGCCAGAACTGAGATACATCCTGTGCAATTACTCCTACGCGGACTACTCCATCAGCATCTCGCCGGCCATCGAACGCGGCTTGGATGAAAAAACCGTCCCCAGCACGGTGGTGCTGAACGTCTTTTCCACCGACAGCATCACCTCGGGCTACCTGGACGACCCGGAAAAGGCCATAGCCCTGGACTACTGCCGGCGGCAGGGCATCGTAGTGCGCCGGCGCCAGAACACCGGGGGGGCTGTCTTCGGGCCCCGGGGCGGCGCCTTCCTCTGTTTTTACCTGGAGCCGGTTCGGCTGGGAGTACCTCTCACCAACATCAAAGACGCCTTCCGCATCTCCCTCAACGCCATCGCCGACGCCCTGCGGGAGCTGTGGGGGCTCAACGCCCAATACCGGCCGCTGAACGACGTGGAGGTGGAAGGCCGCAAGGTGGTTCCCAGCTCGGCCCGTCTGGAAAGGGGCATCCTCAGCCTCCGGCTGATGATAAACGTGGTCAACACCGACCGGGACATTCTGCGCAAGGCCATAATCACCATCCCCGAGAAGGTCCAGGACAAGCAGATCAAGGACCTGGGGCAGCGCTTCACCTGCCTGGAAAGCGAGCTCGGCCGCAAGATAGAGGTGGCCGACCTGGAGGCGCTGGCCAGACTTACCGTGTCCAATATCTTCGGCCAGGAAATGGCCCTGACCCCCGGGGCGTTGACCCCGCAGGAAGAAAAATACTTCGCGGAATATCAGGACCGGTACAACTCGGAAGAGTGGTTCTTCGCCAACTCCGAAAGGCTGCGATTCAAAGACGCCCCGGCAGAGGCCAGAAAGACCGAGGGCTGCCAGAAGGCGGTGGCCGGCCTCATCCGCGTCACCCTCCTCGCCCGGGACCACAAGATACGCGACCTGATCATCACCGGCGACTTCCACCCCTCTCCCTACGGGGTGATAAAGGACATGGAAGACGCCCTGCGGGGGGAGCCGTGCAGCCTGGCCGTGGTGCGGCGGAAGCTCGAGGAGATATACGCCCGGCCGGGCGTGGAGATGGCCGGCATTGAGGTGGCTGATTTTGTTTCCGCCTTTGCCAAGGCCTTTGAGCAGGCGTCCTGAGCACCTTCCCGTGCAGGGGGTGTTATCCCCATCAGATGCCATGGCGCCATTTGCCCGCTCTGATCTGATCGCCGGGGCACGCCAGAGGTTTTCTGAAATTATTTGGCGCTGGGGGTGCCCGCCCTAAGCAGCGGCCAAATTACAGCGACCCCCGGAGTCCCCTGAGCCCCTAAACCGGAATCCCGCCCTTCAAAACCTCTCAAGAAACGTCCCAAAAGAGTAAGTTTCCACCCCAGAGGGGGTGGAAACTTACTTAATAAATCGAGGTCTTCTACAATTGTAAGGGGTAAATCATTTTGGTTGGCGATACTTGGCTCCAATATTGCAGCGCTCTATATCAACCAAAATCAAAGTTGAAACCTTCATAGCGGTGAGGTGGTAGGATGAATCATTGGTGAGTTGGTTCCAGAAATATAGGTAAACCATTCCATAGAATTAATTCCACAGCGCTTGTCTACATAGCACGTCCAATTCATCAGCCGGGGATGAAATGGATCGCCGCGGTCAACCAACCAAGCCTAAAAGGCTGCTCTACTACTTCCCTATAATCCACGCTCCTAGCGACATGGGGGGGCTTGAACAAGCCGTTCGCTGGCTTTCTGTCCAGCATAGCGGCCAGGAAGGTTGGCAGCGCAAAAAAGAGCTCATCCACCGGATGTGGCAGGAGACCGAAAAGGCCCTGGATGCCCTGGAGTTGAGCTATCCGCAGATCAAGATATACCAGGACGGTCTACCCATCTGCAGGAAAGAAATAAACATCGTGCGGGACCTGGCCAAGTTGGGCAGCCCCAACCACCGCTTGGTTTTAAAGCTGGTGGAGCGAGGCGCCCGCCTGATGGGCACCGAATCGGCTGATCTGCTGGTGCGGGAGTACGAGGTAATAAAGCAAGGGCTGGGCAATAAACATCATTCCAGATCAGAGTCCCGCTCGAAACAGCCCGCGGAGATATTGGAGACGATCCTGGCAAGTCGGGATGAATTCATCGCCCACAGGATAAGCGACACCTTGGAGCCCGGGGACGTGGGGATCGTGTTTCTGGGCATGCTTCACAACCTGAGCCCCTGGCTGGCGGTGGATATAGAAACCGTCTATCCACTTTATTTTCCTCAACACCAGAAGGCCCATGACCATGCCAGATAACAAACCGCGCATAATGATCGTGGATGATGATGAATTAGTACGGGAAATGCTTGCCCACATCGTTCAAAAAGAAGGCTTTGTGTCCCTGCTGGCCCCCGACGGAGAATCGGCACTCAAAAAAGTGTCTTCGGAAAAACCAGATCTCCTGCTGGTGGACTTCAAGATGCCCGGAATGAACGGAATGGAGGTCATGACCAAGGCCAAGGCCCTGGATCCCGACCTCCCGGTGGTCATGATCACCGCCTATGCCGACATTGAGGGCGCGGTGGAAGCCATACGGGTCGGTTTTTATGATTACCTGGCCAAGCCCTTTGACAACCGAGACGTGATTCGCGTCATACACCGCGCCCTGTCTGAAGTGCGCTTGAAGCGTAAGCTCAGGAGTCTCACCGGGCGCATCCAAGCCAAGGACTTCCTGCGCGAACTGATGGGGCCCAGCGACGCGGTGACCCGGCTGATCACCAATGTCAACAGCGTGGCCGACACCGATTTCAGCGTGCTTATCCTGGGGGAAACCGGCTCCGGCAAGGAGTTGGTGAGCCAGGCCTTGCACCGTTGCAGCCTGCGCTCCGAGGCCCCGTTCATAGCTATTGACTGCGGGGCCATACCAGAATCTCTCTTTGAAAGCGAGGTGTTTGGGCACGAAAAAGGAGCCTACACCGGGGCCGATCACCAGAAGCCCGGCAAGATCGAGATGGCCCATGGCGGCACCTTTTTCCTGGATGAGATATACAACATGCCCATGGGCTCTCAGTCCAAGCTGCTGCGGGCCCTGCAAGAGAAGAAAATCTACCGGGTGGGCGACACTAAACCCCGCGAGATTGACGTCAGGTTGCTAGCGGCCAGCAATATGGACCTGGAAGCCCAGGCGGTCAAGGGGGACTTCAGGAACGACCTTTTCTACCGCCTGAACGAGTTCACCATAAGGGTCCCCCCCTTGCGCGAACGCAAGGAAGACATTCTATATCTGGCCAAGCGTTTCCTGGACCAGGCCAGCAAAGAGTTGGACAAATCAGTGAAAGGCCTTAGCGAAAACGCAGTGAGGGCCTTGGTGTCCCATGCCTGGCCGGGCAATGTGCGCCAGCTAAAGGCCACCATCCGGCGGGCCGTGTTGCTGGCCGAGGAGGTGGTCAGGGGACAGCACCTGGATTTGAAAAATAGTTTTGGCGGCGCGGCTGAGCTGCCAACCAGCGCCACCGACGTCCCCTGGCAGGGCGAATCCCTGCGCGAGATCGCGCAGCGCTGCACGGTCATTGTGGAACGGCGGGTGATCCAGCAGGTGCTGCAAAGGACCGGCGGCAACAAGGCCAAGGCGGCACGCCTGTTGCAAGTGGATTACAAAACCCTGCACACCAAGCTGAAAACCCTGGGGCTCAAGGCCCCGGATGGCGAGAAGGGATGGGAAGGATGAGCGGCAAACGAACCGGTGAGGGCGTGGGGGGATTGCTCAAGGGCCTGGGTGAGCTGGTGGAGAAGCTCGGTGAGTTGGCTGAAAAGGGGGAGAGCCTTTCCCGCACGGGCGAGGTCGATTTCGAGCCCAAGGGAAAGGGCATGAAGGGAGTTTACGGCTTTTCGGTCAAGATGGGTCTGGGCGACCAGGAGATGAAGGTCGAGCCCTTCGGCAATATCCGCAAGGACGAGAAAAGCGGCGAATCGGTGATCCACGAGGTGCGCGAGCCCATGGTGGACATCTTCGAGGAGGCGGACCACACCCTGGTGGTGGCTGAAATGCCCGGCATCAGCGCCGAGGACGTCCGCCTGGAGGTGATTGATGACCTGCTGACCATCCAGGCCGAAAGCGGTGACAAGAAATATCAAAAGGAGGTGCTGCTGCCCCGCGCCTATTCCAGGGAACAGATGCGGGTCTCCTGCAACAACGGCATCCTGGAAATCAAATGCACCAACTAGGTTT
Organism: Desulfarculus sp.; assembly: GCA_003605055.1. Taxonomy (GTDB): domain Bacteria; phylum Desulfobacterota; class Desulfarculia; order Desulfarculales; family Desulfarculaceae; genus Desulfoferula. Next base: position 97,299 of record QZKP01000012.1, on the reverse strand, counting down.
AGTCGAGCCCAGGGTCCGGGGGTGACCGAATGCCCAAACGCAACGTCAAAGCCATCAAGCTGCGCGTAACCGAGGCCCTGGCCAAGGACATGGGCCGGGCCTTCGCCCGCATGGGTCCCGAGGACATGGACCGCCTCCAGGTGACCATCGGCGACATCGTGGAGGTAGAGGGCGCCCGCCATACCTTTTGCAAGGCCATGCCGGCCTACAAAGAGCTCAGGGGCCAGGCCCGCGTGCAGTTAGACGGCTTGAGCCGGGACAACGCAGGGGTAGGTGTGGACGAGACGGTCCTGGTGCGCAAAGGCGCCTGCCACCCGGCCGAACAGGTGGTGTTGGGGCCCACCAACATCCGGCCGGCCCCGCGGGACCTGCCCTACATCGGCGGGCTTTTGGACGGACTGCCCGTGGTGGAGGGCGACCGCATACGGGCCAATCTCTTCGGCAGCCGCTCGGCCAGCTTCAAGGTGGAACGGACCGTGCCCAAGGGACCGGTGTTGATAAACCCCACCACCCAATTGACCGTGGGCAAGCCCCAACAGGAGGACAGGGGACGCGAACTTTCCTACGAGGACATCGGCGGGCTGGGCCCCCAGTTGCAACGCGTCCGCGAGATGATCGAGCTTCCCCTGCGTTATCCCGAAGTCTTCGAACGCCTGGGCATAGACGCGCCCAAGGGAGTGCTGCTGCACGGCCCGCCCGGCTGCGGCAAAACCCTCATCGCCCGGGCCATCGCCCATGAGACCGAGGCCAGGTTCTTCTCGGTGAGCGGTCCGGAGGTGATCCATAAATTTTATGGCGAGAGCGAGGCCCATCTGCGCAAGATCTTCCAGGAGGCGGCCGCCAAGGGCCCCAGCATAGTCTTCCTGGACGAGATAGACGCCATCGCCCCCAAACGAGAGAACGTGGTGGGTGACGTGGAGAAGCGGGTGGTGGCCCAGCTCCTGGCCCTGATGGATGGCTTGAACCGCCGGCAGAACCTAATCGTCATCGCGGCCACCAACCTGCCCCACGCCCTGGACCCCGCCCTGCGCCGACCGGGCCGCTTCGACCGCGAGATAACCATCCCCATCCCGGACCGCAACGCCCGCCGCGAAATCCTGGAGATACACAGCCGGGGCATGCCCCTGGCCGATGACGTGGAGCTGGACCGTCTGGCGGCCATCACCCACGGCTTCGTGGGCGCCGACCTGGAGGCCCTGTGCCGGGAAGCGGCCATGAGTTGTCTGCGCCGCATAATGGCCGACATAGATTTCTCCCAGGCCAGCATCCCTTACGAACAACTGTCGCGCCTGGAGGTGCAGGCGGACGACTTCGTCTCGGCCCTAAAGGGGGTGGAGCCCTCGGCCATCCGGGAGGTCTTCGTGGAGGTGCCCGACGTGGGCTGGGACGACGTGGGGGGCTTGTCGGAGGTAAAGGAGCGCCTGCGCAAGGCGGTGGAGTGGCCCTTGCAATACGCCCCCATTTATCGCCGGGCCGGCGTGAACCCGCCCAAGGGCATCCTGCTGGCCGGCCCGCCCGGTTGCGGCAAGACCTTGTTGGCCAAGGCCGTGGCCAACGAGAGCCAGGTAAACTTCATCTCGGTCAAGGGCCCGGCCCTGTTGTCGAAGTATGTAGGTGAATCCGAGCGGGGCGTGCGCGAGGTCTTCCGCACCGCCCGCCAGGCCGCCCCTTGCATCCTGTTCTTCGACGAGATAGACGCCCTGCTGCCGGCCCGGGGAGGCAATTCCTCCGATTCCCACGTGTCCGACCGCGTGCTCAGCCAGTTTCTGGTGGAGATGGACGGGGTGGAGGAACTCAAGGGCGTGGTGGTGCTGGGGGCCACCAACCGGCCCGACATGCTGGACTCCGCCGTGCTGCGCCCCGGGCGTTTCGACGAAGTGGTGGAGATAGGCCATCCCGACGCCGAGGACCGGGAGGCCATCTTCGCGGTCCATTTGGCCAACAAGCCCTTGGCCCCGGGTATAAGCGCCCGGCAGTTGGCCGCCGAGAGCGGGGACCTCAGCGGAGCCGAGATCGCCTCCATCTGCAACCTGGCCGCCCTGCGCAGCGTGAGCCGGGTGGTGGCCGAGGCCGGGGATGCAGCCGGCGAGGAGACCAAGGTCGAGTTGACTCCCGACGACCTGGGCCAGGCGTTGGCCACGGTGATGGCGAGAAAATGAAACAAGCGCTTTACGTGTTTTGCCTGACCAAGGCTGAGCTGGCGCATTCCTTGGACGGCCCGGGCCTGGAGGAGGGGTTTCCGCTGCGCCTGCACGGCCTGGGCAGCCTGGCCGCGGTGGTTTGCCCGGTTTCCCTGGATGATTATAGCGGCGCGGATGCCGAAGACCGGCTCCAGGACACGGCCTGGCTGGTGCCGCGGATCTGCCGCCACGAGGAGGTGGTGGAGCGGGCCATGGCCCTGTCGCCGGTGCTGCCCCTGCGCTTTGGGACCATCTTCTCTTCGCTAGAGGCCCTGGCGGAACGGGTGCGGCCGCATCAGGAGGCCGTCGCGGAGTTTTTGAACCTGGCCGCCGGCCGGGAGGAATGGGCGGTCAAGGGCTATTGGGATAAGGCCCAGGCCCTGAAGCGGCTGAGCCAGGAAAAGCAGCGGCAGGCCTCGGAGCGCCTGGCGGCCCTGGGCCCGGGTCAACGCTATTTTGAGGAGAAGAAGCTGGCCGCGGCGGCCCAGGAGGAGCTTGGCCAGTGGCTGAGTCGGACCTGTGAGGCCATGGGCCAGGCCTTGGCGCGGCAGGCGGCGGAGTTTCGCCAGCGCGGCTTGCTGAACATGCGCTCCAGCGGCGACAACCGGGAGATGGCCGCCAACTGGGCCTTTTGGGTGCCCCGCGAACAGGTGGCTGATTTCCAGGCCCAGCTTCAGCAGAACTCAGCCGCCAATTCCAGGCAAGGCTTGTTTTTTGAGTGTTCGGGGCCCTGGCCGCCCTACAGCTTCGCCCCTCGTCTGGCCAACGAGCAAGCATGATGACCTGCCTGCTCTATTGCCTGTTCGCCGGTCAAGCCCCCCCGCCTCCCCAAACCCCGCCCGGGGTGGCAGGAGGCAAGGTGGAGGTGACAGGCCGCGCCGGCTTGGGCGCCGCGCTTTCCTGGATGGATAGGCCCCGCTCCGCGGCCCCGGTGGAGGATCTGTTGGCTTACGGCAAGGTGGTGGCGGCGTTCCATGCCCAGCGCACGGTCATTCCCCTGCGCTATGGTTGCCTGTGCCGGGACCGGGACCAGGTCCTCACCCTCCTGGAAGCGGGGCGCGGTCGTTTCCAGCCGCTCCTGGCCGAGTTGGCCGGGTGCGTGGAAATGGGCGTCCGGGCCCTGTTGCCCGCCGGGACCAAGGAGGAAGCGGCCTCCCAGCCAAAGGCCCCTCCCTCGCGCCTGGCCTGCGCGGCCCGGGCCAAGGCCTCGGAGCATCCGGGTCTGGCCTACCTCTCCGCCCGGCGCGGGAACCACGAGCGGGGGGCCCAGCAGGGCCGGGCGGGCGGCGATTGGCCCAGCCGGTGCCGGGCCGCCCTGGCCGGTTTGTTCGTCCGCTCCCTGAGCCAGGGGCCGGTCCCGGCCCAGGGGGCCGAAGACGACCACCAACTACTATCCATGTATTTCCTGGTTCCCCGGCCTTGGGTAGGAGCCTTTCGCCTGACCTTCGCAGCGTATTCACGTGAGGAGAACGTCAAGCTGCTGCTCAGCGGGCCCTGGCCCCCCTACAGCTTCGCAGCTCCTTCGCAGGATTACGGGCGATGAAAAGGGCCTGGCCGGTGATCACCAACCCGAACGGCCACAAACCTCAGGAAGTGGAAAGCTACTATGAGATGCTCTACCACCTGCTCCTGGAGGCCATTCCTTCTTCCATACTCTTGATTGACCGGAGCTTACGGGTGGTCTCGGCCAACCGCAACTTCCTGGAGAAAAGCCGGCGTCCCGCCGAGGGAACCATCGGCCGCCGGCTGGAGGAGATATTCCCGGCTGTCATCTTGGACAATCTGGACATAATCGGCCGAATTCAGCAGGTCTTTGATAGCAACCAGCCCACCGACGGCGAGCGCCTGACCTACCGGGTTCCGGGCGTGCCCATGCGTTACTACTATTACCGGATCATGCCCTTTTCCCGTGAGGGAGAAGTGTACAACGTCATGTTGCTCATGGAGGACATCACCGAACAGGTTCGGCTGAGCGAGGAGGTGCGCCGGGTGGAGCGGCACCTCTCCAGCGTGGTGGAGAGCGCCAGCGACATTGTGCTGTCCATGGACATAAATGGCGGGATTCTGACCTGGAACACCGCCGCCGAAAGGGTGTCCGGCTATGCCTTGCGGGAGATTCAAGGCGAGCTTTTTTCCAGCTATTGCGCCCCGGACATCAGGGAGGAAGTGACCCGCGCCCTGGATATGCAAAAGAAAGGCGGCAACTATCACATGGCGGAATGGGACCTGCTCACCAAGCAGGGAGCCAGGGTTTCGGTTTCCTGGGTCCTTTCCCCCATGAAGGATGCCTTGTCCAAGGTCGTGGGAGTGGTGGCCGTGGGCCGGGATTTAAGCGAACGCCGCAAGTTCGAGATGCAGATACTGCAATCCCAGAAGCTGGCCGCCTTGGGGGTCATGGCCGGCGGCATCGCCCACGAGATCAGAAACCCCTTGGCGGTCTGCTCCTCCGCCGCTCAGTTCCTCATGGAGGATGATCTGGAGCCAGTCCTTCGCCGAGAGTGCTCCGAAAAAATCTACAGGGGCATACGCAAGGCTTCCGAGATAATCGAGAACCTGCTCCGGTTCGCGCGGCCCAAGGAAAAGGCGGCCGTGGAGTTGGTGGACCTGGTTTCCACGATAAAGGAAACCCTGTCCCTGGTGGCCAACCAGGCCCGCCTTCAAAAGGTGACCACAACTACCAATTTCCCCCAGGAGCAGGTCTTGGTCAGCGGCGTGGGCAGCCTTTTGCAGCAGGTGTTCATGAACCTTTTCCTGAACGCCATCAACGCCATGCCCGGGGGAGGGGTAATGGAAGTCTCGGTGGAGAGCCTGGGAAAGCGGGAAGTGCGAGTTGGCGTGACCGACACCGGCAAGGGCATTTCCCCGGGGGAGATCGACAAAATCTTCGATCCCTTTTACACCACCTCGCCGGTGGGCCAAGGCACCGGCCTGGGCCTGTCGATTTCCTACAGCATCATCAAGCAGCACTTCGGCTCTATCGAGGTGGAGAGCGCGCCGGGGCAGGGATGCTCCTTTTGGGTGCGATTGCCGGTGATCATGTCCCGCAAGGAGAGACGCTCCACCGGATTGTGAACCAGCCCTAGATGCGCGGTGGCCGCACAGCCTGCCCCGCGGCGCTTCAGGCCGCCACCCGCTGGAGGCTCGACCCATGGGAAAAGATGATCAATTGATCCTCATCGTGGACGACGAACCGGAAATGTGCTGGGCCCTGGAACACATCTTGCGCAAAACCGGCCGGCGGGTAATCAAGGCCTTGAGCGGCCAGGAAGCCCTTCGCCTGGCCGAGGCCCATAATCCGGCCTTGGCCTTCGTGGATGCAAAGCTGCCCGACATGGAAGGCCTGGAGTTGGCCGGCCGCCTGCGCGAACTGGCCTCCGGCCTGCGCATCGTGGTGGTTTCCGGCTACTTCTACAAAGACGACGATGCGGTGCAAAAGGCCCTGTCCGAAAAGATAATCGCTGATTTCATCAGCAAGCCCTTCAAAAACGAGGACATTTTGAGGTCCTTGCCCTAGATGGCTTCCGGTTGTGGTTCCACCGGGGTTTTATGTTGGGGAGAGGATTGCTTTACTATGGCATGGCTTCCCTAGGAATGGGTGCAGCTTCCATAGGAATGCTGCTTCCGCCAATCGCATCCGTCTACGCCAGATCTAATATTCTTCAGTCATAACAATTAGATCATATTTTTCACCGACCAGCGGTCCGGTTGGCACGTCTCTGGCAATGTCAGGGGACATACCGGAAACCGGCGCTGGTTTAGGATCAACCCGAAAGAAGGAGGTTTTTCATGGCAAAGGTGCAGAAGACCACAGACTCTTCCAGCCTGGCGGAGGTTGTGGATCGGATTTTGGACAAGGGCATCGTCATCGACGCCTGGGCCAAGGTGTCCCTGGTGGGCATCGAGCTGCTGTCCGTGGAGGCTAGGGTGGTGATCGCTTCGGTCGAAACCTATCTGAAGTACGCCGAGGCCATCGGCCTGACCGCGACCGCCGCCGCCCCGGCGTAGGTCAAAGGCAATGGGCCAGAATTGAGCTCCGTGGGGGGCTTGTCTTCCACGGCCCCCCGCGGAAGCTCAATTCCCATCACCGCGTAGCTCGGCGTGGTGAACCGACGCCGGGAAGATGGGCGCAAGTCAAAGGAGAAGGCACATGGGCCGGATGACTGAGGACATGACCCGGTTGCGCGATGAAATAATCGCAGGACGGGGAAAGCGGGCGGACTTCCTGGCGGGCGTGAAAGACGCCGTGGCCAATCTGCGGGAAGTCACCGTGGAGATGCGGGCCGACTTCAGCAAGGCCCGTGAAAATATGGCCGCGGACATGAAGGTCACGCTGGAAGATGCGGTTGAAAAAATCAAGGATCGGGTAGCGGAGCTGAAGGAACAGAGCGCGGACATGCGGCAGGCCCTGCGGCAGACCCACGGCGAGATGGCCCGCGACCAGAGGACCGAACGCAACGCCTTCATAACCGACCTGGCGGGCACGGTTACCACCATGCTGGATGGCTTCTTGGATGCCCGAACCAGCATGTCCGCGGAGATCCAGACCGAGTTGGGCGCTTTTTGTGACGGACTCAAGAGCGACGCCGCCGCCCTGCAGAAGGAGACCGACGACTTATTGGCGGCCATACGCAAAGCCCAAGCCAGGGCCGCCCGGAGCTCGCGCAAGGAGCGGCTTTCCTTTTTGGCCGACCAAGTGGCCTTCGTAAACCAATTCATGGACCAAGTGGCTGACATGATGGACGGCCTCCGGCGGGGCCAGAAGAAAACGGCTGCTGAAGACCGCGGCTCCCGCCAAAGGTTCGTCTCGGGACTACGAACCGAGGTGACCGACCAGCAGGCCCGGTTTGCCCAGGACCGACGCCGCAGGGCCCAGGAGATAATGGATCAGCTAAGGCCCTTCGAGGAAGACATCAAGCTCTACGTGAAGGAACTGAAGGCCGCGGTGGGGATCATGCGGCGCGAATTCTCCGATGACCTGGAAGGTGCCAAGGCGTCCTGGCAGGGCCGCAAGGCCACGGCCCCTCTGGCGAAGCCACCCAGGCCCGAGCTTGAGAAAGAAAAGCCCGCCCAGGCTGAGAAAAAGTTCCAGACCGGTGAGCCTGGCGCGCTCCACCTGGACCAGCTAACGGTGATCAAGGGCATCGGGCCCCGCCTACAGAGCAAGCTTTACCTGGCCGGCATCGACACCTACGCCAAGCTCGCTAAAAGCGATCCCGCCAAGCTGCGCGAAATCCTGGACCAGGCGGCCAGGAACGCCAACGTGGAGAATTGGATAAAGCAGGCCAAGAAACTAATTTAGTTATGTTACCCCGGGGCCGGCCTGGAGCCAAAGGGCCCACGGCCATGGCAAGCCGCTCTCCCCGGCCCCGCAGCTCCCGGGAGACGTCCCAGGTGGCCTCCTTGCCGGCAAAAGGAAAAGAGAAATGAGCGAACACGCGGGCTTGAAAACCCTTTCCCATGCCACGGTGCGGGCCGACATCCCCGGCGACAGCGTTCAGCCCGAGGCCAGCGACGAGTTCGTCACCAGCTCCTATGTGAATGACCTCACCCAAAGAGCGTTGGCCTATCTGAAGGTTGGTTATCCTGTCCACTTCGCGGGGCCGGCGGGCACCGGCAAAACCACCCTGGCTTTTCACGTAGCCGCCCAACTGGGCCGGCCCGTGGTGCTCGTACACGGAGATGATGAGTTCGCCGGCTCGGACCTGGTGGGGCGCGACTCCGGCTATCGCAAGTCCAGGCTGGTGGACAATTACATCCACTCGGTTCTGCGGACCGAGGAAAGCATGCACACCATTTGGGAGGACAACCGCCTCACCACCGCCTGCAGCGAAGGCTACACTCTGGTCTACGATGAATTCACCCGCTCCCGCCCCGAGGCCAACAACGCCCTGCTAAGCGTCTTGGAGGAGAAAATCCTCAATCTGCCCAAGCTGCGCCGGGCCGGGGAGGGATACCTCCAGGTTCACCCCGAGTTCCGGGCTATCTTCACCTCCAACCCCGAGGAATACGCGGGTGTGCACAAGACCCAGGACGCCCTGCTGGACCGCCTCATCACCATCACCCTGGGCCATTTCGACCGTGAGACAGAGGTGGCGGTGGCCATACGCAAATCCGGGATTCCCCGCCAGGACGCCGAAGTGATAGTGGATCTGGTGCGGGAACTCAGGGGAGTGGGGGTGCGGAACCACCGCCCCACCATCCGCGCCACTATCGCCATCGCCCGCATCCTGGCCCACCTGGAGGTCGGGGCCACCCTGGATGATCCTCGCTTCGCCTGGGTCTGCCGGGATGTGCTGAACACCGACACCGCCAAGGTCACCCGCGAAGGCCTTTCCCTCATGAACGAGAAGATCAACGAGGCATTTCAAAACATCTGCGGCAGGGGACGAGAGGACTTCAAGGAGACGGCGAGCCATTAATAAAGGAAAGGCATATGGCCATGACCAGACCCAAGACCAGCCTGCGGGGCGTGCAGGACATCAAAACCCACAGCGGGCGGGTCAGCCCCCTGTCCGAGCCCTACCGGGCCTTCATGCGCATCTCCTGCCTGGAGATGGAAAAGGCGCGCAAGGGCAAGGAACGCGACAGCGCCCTGCACCGGGTGGGCCTCATAGAACAACGATTTAGAGAGATCGAGGCCGAAGAGGCCGAGCTGGTGGCCGTTTATGGGCATGTGACCCAAACCGCCGCGGCCAGACAGAGGTCTGCCCAGCCGCAAGGCGAGGCATCCTCCAGGGGAGCCACGGATAAGGCCCCGATTTTCAAGGTAAGGTATTGAGGCGGCGGCGCTTCCACAACCGACGCCAACCAGGGCGGCCTGCGGGCCAGGCCAGAGTGAGGCGGACCTTGTTGCGGATCAAGACAGCGGATCACATCCGCCGGCGCGGAAATATCAAAGGGTGTGCGTCCCTGCGAACCGGAACCAGCTTTTGGACCCTCCTTTGGGATCGAGCTCGCAGGGACCTGGCCGACCAGAAACTGACCCAGCGACAAGTGCGAAGGCTGGTTGGCCTGGGCAAGGCTTTCCGGCTTCCCCTGGGGATGCGGGTTTTGTCCGAGCGCCGGCCTTTCCGCCGGGGAAGCATCCCCGGGCGCACTCAATCACTCCGCTTTTGATCAGGAAGGATTGGGGCCCATGGACGATAGATCCCAAGGAACAGACGGACGCTATCTCTACGCCATCGTGGCCGACGCCGGGGAGCGGGAGCTGGGCACCATCGGCGTGGGCAGCGGCCGGGTCTACTGCGTGAGCGACGGCAAAGTGTCCGCCGTTGTCAGCGACCTGCCCAACCGGAAAATCCGGCCGGAAAGGCGGAACCTGGCGGCCCACCAGGCAGTGCTCAAGGCATTGATGGCCGACACCACGCCGCTGCCCATGGCCTTTGGCATAATCGCCGACGGCCCCGGAGCCATCCAAAAAATCCTCTCCGAAAACCAGAAGGTCTTTCTAAACGAGCTGAGGCGCGTGGCCGACAAGGTAGAGATGGGGGTGCGGATCACCTGGGACGTACCCAACATTTTCGAGTACTTCGTCAATACCCGTTCCGAGCTAAGGAGCGTGCGCGACCGCTACTTCGTAACCAACCGCGAACCCAGCCAGGAAGACATGATCGAGGTGGGGCGCACCTTCGACCGGATCCTGAGCGAGGACCGTGAAGAGCACACCGACGCCGTCTTGGAGATGCTCAGCCCCTATTGCCATGAAATCAAGGTCAACAACCCGCGCGACGAGCGGGTGGTGGCCAATCTGGCCTGCCTGGTAGAACGCCAGGCTCAGCCCGAATTCGAAAAGGGAGTGTTCAAGGCGGCTGGCGCTTTCGACAACAACTACGCCTTTGACTACAACGGACCCTGGGCGCCACATAATTTTGTGGATATAGACTTGGATTTGTAATGAACAAAGGCAGGAAAGTCATTTTACCATGTTGCTGATAGACGACCTCCTGATGGCCCCCTTCCGCGGCCTGTTGTGGATCTTCCGCGAAATACACAACGCGGCCGAGCAGGAGATGGCCAGCGAGGCCGAGAACCTTACCGCCCAGTTGAGCGAGTTGTACCTGTTGCTGGAGAGCGGGAACATCAGCGATGAGGAGTTCGACCAAAAGGAGGCAGAGATATTGGATCGGTTGGAGGAGATAAATCAACGCGAAGGCAACAGTGGGGATGAAGAGTCATCCGAGCGGGATTAGCCAGCGCCGGACTCGCTAGAACGGCCGGCCGCGTGGGCCAACCCAGGAGCCACCTCGACGGAAATGAAACGGCTTGCGTGACATGAGTGAATCGGCCTACCACGACCAAGAGCATCTATCCCTGTGCGAGGTCCTGGACCGCATCCTGCACAAGGGCGCCGTCATCATGGGCGAACTCACTATTTCCGTGGCGGAGGTGGACCTAGTCTACCTTGGCCTGCAACTCATCGTCTGTTCGTTGGATACGGCCACGCGCTCGGCGCAGGATGCCAAAATCAGCTTGGGAGCCAAAATATGAGTCTGGACAATGGGCCGGAGATTTACACGGAGAGCATGGGCGACTTTCTCCAGGCCATGCGTGCACCAGGGCCGAGGATGGAGGAGGATGCCGTCGCACCGGCCGCGCCGGGGCCCCGCCTGAACCTGGAGCCCGAGGACCTCAAGAACGGCCTGGGAAAGCTGGTGCTCACCTTGGTGAAGCTATTGCATGAGCTCATGGAGCGCCAAGCCATTCGCCGACTGGAGGCGGGCTCCCTAAGCGAGGAGCAGATAGAGAAAATCGGTGCGACCTTGCTGCGGCAGACCGAGGAGATAGAGCGGCTGAGGCTGGAGTTCAATCTAGAGGAAGAGGACCTAAATCTGGACTTGGGCCCTTTGGGCAAGCTGCTATAATAAATAACTATAGGATATGTGATGCCAATACAACGCGCCACAGCGCATTCGGTGGAAAGCGCCAACCTCGCCGATCTAATTGAACGCATCCTGGACAAGGGCGTGGTGATCGCGGGCGACATAAAGATCAAGCTGGTGGAGGTAGAGCTACTCACCCTGCAAATTCGTTTGGTCATCTGTTCAGTGGACAAAGCCAGGGAAATGGGCATCGACTGGTGGGTGAACAACCCCGCGTTCAAGGCGCAGACCGCGCCACCGCCGGAGGATGATGCCTTACGGCGGATGGAACAGAGGCTGAACAGCCTGGAGGCCTGCCTGCCTGTTCCCACCGCAGGATGAGCGCCAATGGTCAGCCCCGGAGCAACGCAAGGCAAGCACCGAGAGCCATTTGACCCGAGTGGCATGAACCAGATACCCGGTTAGCACGACCCGAGGGGGGATTTTCTTTGTTAACACCATCGGCTGTCTCGGGCCCTCCCACCGATTCAGGGCTGGGTCATGCCCTGCTGGCTGGAGGGACAAGGGCACCTTTTTTGCTTGGCTGCGTCACGCCCCGAGATAAGGCGGGAGACTAGCAGACTACGACGGCTGCGAGGGGAAATGCCCACCCACCTCAAACTTGCTGAAACCCGACAATGGCGGCAGAAGGCCGCGGAGCTTTCCCATGACAACCGAAAACTTAGCAAGGAGCTATCCGAGCTACGCGATCTCCAAGAAAACATCATTCACGCCAAGCTGGAATGGGAACGAACCTTTGACGCCGTTCCGGACCTCATAGCCATTATCGACCAGGATTACCGGCTGGAGAGGATAAACCTAGCCCTTGCCCGACGCCTGGGCGTCGAGTTCCGGGAGGCTCTGGGCCAGCCCTGCTACAAATTGATCTGCGGCCTGGACGAACCTCCCCCTTATTGCCCGTACGTCAAATGCCTTGCCAACGGCGGCAAGCAGGTCGTGGGCATCGAAGCCAGCATCCTGGGGGGGGATTTCTCGCTTACCTTCGCCCCCACCGTGGATCAGCAGGGACGGATAAAAGGGGGCATACATATTTTCCACGATATCAGGGAGCGCAAGGACCACGAAAAGAACATCTGGGAAACCCGGGAGAGACTCAGGCAGATCATCAGCAGCATGCCGGTGATGCTGCACGCCCACGATGAACAGGGCAACCTGGTTTTTTGGAACCAGGAGTGCGAGCGGGTCACCGGGTATTCGGCCAAGGAAATAGTGGGAAACCCCGAGGCCCTGCGGCTTTTGTACCCCGACTCGAGGCAAAACAGGCACGTCAACAACCTGCAAAAAAACCAGAAACGCGGGTTCAGGAACCTGGAAGCTGAACTCACCAGCAAGGATGGCGCCAAGAGGATTGTCTCGTGGTCCAATATCTCGGAACAGTTTCCCATCCAAGGCTGGGTCAGTTGGGCCGTGGGATTGGACGTGACCGAGAAAAGGAGATTCGAGGAAAAGCTTAAGGAAAGCGAGGAGCGCTACAACCTCGCCACGCGGGCCGCCAAAGTGGGGGTGTGGGATTGGGACTTAGTTACAGGGAAGGCGTACCTAGACCCCAGGATATGGGAATTTATAGGCCTTAGTCACGACCAAGCCCCCCTGCACAATATAAATGATTGGCTGGACATGGCCCACCCAGATGACCGCCAAGCCTTGATTGAAGGCTTCAAGGGACACCTTGCCGGCGACAAATCCGAATTCATATGCCAATTCCGGCTGCTGCACCAGGACGGCTCGGTCCGCTGGGTATATGCCAGGGGGCACGCAATTCGGGATAGTGAGGGCAGGGCGGTGCGCATGTTGGGCACCGGAATTGACATTACTGAGCAAAAGCAAGCGGAGGAGGAAACCAAGCGGCTGGAGAAACGCCTTCAAATTGCCGAGAAGATGGAAGCGCTCGGCACCTTGGCCAGCGGCATCACCCACGACTTCAACAACTACCTGTCCGTGATCCTAGGCTGCCTCCAGTTGGCCATCAATGACATCCCCGCAAGCCACGATTGCCTCCCCCACTTGGAGCTCGCCCTGAAGGCATCCAACAACGCCAAGGACATGGTGTGTCAGATACTCAGCTTCAGCCGTCAGTCCAAGGCCAACAAATCACTCGTGCGCCTGGGCGCCCTCCTAACGGAAGGCCTCAATTTCTTAAGGGCTTCCCTTCCTTCCGACATAGAGATTTCCAGCGACATCCCCGACGATCCGGGATTGGTGATGGCCGACTCAAGCCAGATACAGCAAATGATAATTAACTTGGGGACCAACGCGGCGCATGCCATGAATGACCAGGGCGGCCGCTTGAGCATATCCCTGACCCAGGTGAAAATCCGCGGAGATGACAACCGCAATTTCACTGACTTACCTCCGGGCGCATACCACCTGATCACCTTTGCCGACAATGGAGTGGGCATCGAGCCCAAGATACTGGAGCGCATATTCGAGCCGTTCTTCACCACCAAAAGATCTGGCCACGGCACCGGCATGGGCTTGGCCGTGGTGCATGGCATCGTGAAAAGTTGTGGCGGAGAAATTACCGTGGCATCCCAAGTGGGCCACGGCACTACTTTCCATATCTATCTCCCCAGAATTGACGAGAGCGATAAAAAACAAGAACCAGAAAATCCGCTGGTCAAAAATGGGTCGGAACACATTTTACTCGTGGATGACGAGAAAGATGTGCTTTATGTGATCTCGCGCTTACTGCAAAAGCTAGGCTACAGAGTCACCAGCCTGGACTCCGGAGAGAAGGCATTGGAGATGTTCATCGCCAATCCTGAAAAGTTCGACTTGATTCTTACGGATCAAATCATGCCTCACCTTTTGGGCACGGATTTGGTGCGTAATGCGTTGGAAATTAGACCGGACATCGCCACCATCATCATGACCGGCTCTAGAGATAACTCAATCACCAGAAAAGACCACGGACTTGAGATCGAGCATATTTTGTTAAAGCCATTTGGAGAAGATCAAATAGCCAAGGTTATCCGTCAAGCTCTACTTAGAGGCTGAACTGCCGCGCAGTAATCACCCTGCTACATGGCTCCCTGTCAGATTAAGTCCGAGCTATTTCAGGTTAAGACCAACATCTTGGCCAAACAGAAAGCTCCCACGACTACCGGAAACGGTGGGCGGGAGCTTTCCGTAATTGACTTGGCAGTCCCAACGGGGTTCGAACCCGTGTCTTCGGCGTGAGAGGGTACTATCTATTTGTGGCCAACCCAGCGTAATTTTTATAACACCCTATAATATCAAGCATAATATCCCACACAATTTACAGCAATTCATGGCCCCGGCGGTGAAAAGCAGCGAGGCCGATGGGTAAATCGTCTCAAAAATCGTCTCAAGGGCCCTTAGTAGCCCCGTAGGCGCGCGCTCCCGGGGGTGGGGCCTAGGGCAGGGCTCGCGCCCTGCGTCGCGCCAGCGTCCGGCTGGCCGCGAAATGGCGGGAGATCGACACGGGGGCCAGAGTAGGGCTCACGCCCCCCGCGCCTGCTTATAGATCGCCCATGCGTCCGCCGGGTGCATCGCCCGCAGCTTGCCCGCCAGCGTCTTGGCATCCACCTCCCATTTAGCGTCCAGGCCGTCCAGCGCGGCGCCGTCCTCCACCTCCATGGCCAGCATGGCCGGCAGGCTGGGGATGCTGGCCGGCTCCATCCATGTGCTGCCCAGGAGATCTCGCAGATAATTTTGCTCGGCCTCGGCCAGGCCGGCCCAGGCGCGCCGGCCCACGCGCTCCAGGGCCTCGACCACGGCGATATCCTCGCGCAGTTGATCGGCCATGGTCCCCGCGCCGCGCTCTAGGCGCGCGCGCTCCGGGCCGGCCAGCGCGAACGTGGTGGGATTATTGGGCATCGATCACCTCCTCATCGTCATCGAATGCTCCCGTGAGGGCCAGCGCGGCGCGCACGTATTCCTGCACGCCCAGCCCCGCCCGGCCGGCCTGACGCTGTAGGGCGCATATCTCATTTCGTGAGAGCCCCAGGGGCAGCGAAATTTCCGGAGTGGCCTCCCTGCCCGGAGGCATGGCCGAGGCGAGGGCCGCCACAATATCGCCGCGGCTGACTACAGCGTTGCCCACTCGTAGCCTCCCGGCGTCCGGCTCGATGAGCACCGGAGGCCGGGCCCGGCGCCGGCGTAGGCCGCGCCGAGTCAGGAGCGCCTCTTGCTCCGCGCAGGGGCGGATGCCGTCGGGGCCGAACACCAGGCCGATCTCGCCCGCCCTGAGCGCCGAGAGCGGCACGTCCTGGCGCTGGGGCTGGCCATGCGCGTCCCGGCGCACCAATGGCACCGTTGCGTCGCCGGCATAGCGTCCCTGCTCGTCCAGGGGCAGTTGGCTGAGGGCCCGCAGGAGCATGCGTTTGCCGGCGTAGCGCACCACCAGTTCGGGCATGATCTCGCCCGCGGCAATGGCGGGTAAATAGACGGCCAGCCCGGTGCGCAGATCGCTGAGATCCTCCCCCCGGCGCTCCAGCTCGCGCCAGATCATGGCCAGCCGCAGCAGGGACGCAGCGGACACCTCCAGCGCCTGGGCCAGTTCGGCCCGGAGCTGCTCGGTGGGCAGGGCCGCGATCTCCTCCGGTGTGATCGTGGGCAATTGAGGCATGATCTACTCCTCTAATTTGTCCCGGCGCTCGGCCAGGATGGGGGCGACAACTCCGACTAGATTGCGCAGGGCCGCCCGGCGGCGATACTCGGCCATCTGTCGTTTGTAGGCGCGGTGCGCGCCGGCATCGGCCCACAGCCGGCGGCGCCACTTACGGCGATAGCGCCGGCCATGGGCACGGGATTGCTCGCGCCGGCGGTCGGCCTCCTGTGGTGGCAGGATGGCGGCAATCTCCCGCCGCCTGGCCTGGACGCGCTGAGCATCTCTGGCATAGCGCGTCCGTGCATGGGCTCTGGCCCTCTGCCGATACTGTGGATCGCGCATGCGGGCCCGCTCGCGCTCCCTCTCCCGCGCGCGATGATCGGCCAGCAGTTGGGGATCGGCCAGCAGTCGCTCCCTCCGCCGGGCGTGCCGCCGGCGATTGTGCTCGGGATCGGCC
This sequence comes from Desulfarculus sp., assembly GCA_003605055.1. Classification (GTDB taxonomy): domain Bacteria; phylum Desulfobacterota; class Desulfarculia; order Desulfarculales; family Desulfarculaceae; genus Desulfoferula. The sequence goes on along the minus strand of QZKP01000012.1, from coordinate 81,210 downwards.
TCCTGTCTGCGGCAATAGTAGGCCCGCCAACTCTGGCGGCGGCGCTCCTGGCGGCACTCGGGCGAGCACGTATTGCTCCGGGAGCCGGCGGGCAAGGGCTCGCCGCAGACAACGCAGCGCGGGGCGTGGCACTCATCAACGGCGGGCATTACTCCTCCTCCCGCGCCTCGATCTGCTCCCGCGCCTCGCTGAGTATCTGCGCGGCGGCCTCCTCGATATCCCACAGGATCGCCTCTCCCTCGGCGTACTCGCGGATCAGGGCCGCCAGGGCGTCCTGGGCGGGCAGCGTCTCCTCCGTGATCGCAGCGCGCTCCCGCTCCAGTAGATCAGTCAATATATCCAGCGCGCTCCGGTTGCCGTCAGCGCTGATCCAATAGTGGGCGTCCCCCACGGGCATCCCCTCGTAACGGGGATAGTCGCTCTCCAGCCAGTAGCCCAGCTCGTCGGCCGCCTCCTGGGCGTCCTCGCTCACGCGGCCCCGATGGTTGGAGCCGTCCCACTCCACAGTGTGCCCCGCGTGGATGCGCGCCAACAGCCGGTGCAGCTCGCTCTCGGGATCGGCCAGCAACTCCTCCAGATCATCCGCGGCGGCGTCGCAGGGGATGCCCCAGTGCAGCGTCTGCCGGTGCCAGATATCCATCCTGGTGCCGTCGTCGTGCCAGAGGGGGTCGCCCTCGGGCTCCAGCAGGATGCGGCCGTCCTCCTTCAGCAGGAGGCGGGCGCGGTAGCTCCCGATGCTCTGGCCATCGCGGTAGGCGAGCGCAATGGCGTGGGCGGGTAGGCTCTGGCTCTCGTATCTGATATTATCGTTGCTGGGCATGATCTCATCTCCCTGTTTGAGGTTGTGCCCCGCGGCTGGTGGCGGTGGCTCGCTGCCAGCCGCTTATCTGGCTACAACTATATTATATAGCTATATCCCCGTCAACATAAAAATAACTATACAGGCGTAGTTGTTTTGGGAGAAACGAGCAGGAGGTGGGGCGCTGCGGCCCCGAGAGGGGCGCCGGGGGCGGCGTGCTGCGGGCGCCGCCCCCGGCGCGGGGGGAAGGGAAAGGAGTTAGGCGGGCGGGCCGGTGATCTCGGGCTCCCAGATGGGAGCGCCGTTGAGGCCCTGGGGCGTGCGCCACGTCGGGTGCACGCGGGTGAACATTTCGGGCAGGGGCGCGGGTCGGGCCCCGTCGCTGAACCTGAGCGCCATGTCCACCAGGCGGGAGCATATCCACTCGCCGTCGTCCGCCCAGCGGTTGGGGTTGGCGCCCTGGTCGTCCCGATCGCTGAACAGCAGCCCCGCGATGGCGCTCACGTCGTAGGGCTCGCCCTCCAGGCCGGCGGCGAAGCGGGCCATGACCTCGGCCGAGGCGCGGGTTTGGCTGAGGGGCCGCCGGACCCAGAACAGCGTGCGCGGGTCGCGGACGTACTCGGCGATGGGCCAGCGGCGCACCTTGGGCGTCACGGCCTCGATCAGGTGCGTCGCGCTGATGATCACCGCCGCGTGGCTGGCCACCAGCTCGCCGGCCAGGACCAGGGCCCGGTAGCCGTCCAGGGCTATGCCGTCGCTCAGGTAGTCGCCGGGCCGGCGGGTGAAGGCCGCGTCCCCGAGCCAGTAGTCCCGGCCGTATCGGGGCGAGAGGGCGCAGAACATGCTAGGGCGCCGGGGTGGTGGTCGTGGTGGTGGGAACGCTCACGCTGGGAGTGATGGCGCCGGCGCTGGGCGCGTTGACCACGGAGCTGTTGGCCCCGGAGTTGCTCACGTTGTAGGTGTTGCCGCCGCCGCGCTGGGTGTTGGGGCCCCATCCCAAGACATAGCCCAGCCAGCCCATGCCGAAGATGCCGGAGCCGGCCTTGAAGGCCTCTAGCCACGGCTCCCTGTACTGCGCGATTTGCGGCAGGCCGTTGGGCCCCCAGACGGTTATGGTCATGCCTGGCGGGACGGTCCCACCCTGGGGGAAGACCACCTCGGCCACGGGCTTGCGCAGCTTGGCCAACTCGTTCTGCACCTGGTGAAAAACGGCGGAGTCGCTGAGGTCGTAGGTTTGCATGATGGGCTTGCCATCCGTCCCCGCGATCATCTTTCCATCGCCGTCCCGTAGGGGCACGTTCATTTTGTTGGTGGCGCACCCGCCCAGCAGGGCCAGGGTGAGCGCCAGCACGGCCACGATGATCAGCGACCGCTTCATTCCTTGCTCCTTTTTCTTGGCCCCGTGGGGCCGGGTAGGCTCGCTTTCAGCCGGGTGCGGCTGAGCTGGTAGTTGACGGTCGGGCCGCCCAGGGTGGCCACGCCGGCCCAGATCAAGGTCCGGGCCAGGTCCATCAGGTCGCGGGCGTGCGCGGGCTCGGCGGCCAGCAGGGCCCCGGCCAGGGCCAGGAGCACCCCGCAGCCGGCCATGGCCAGGCCGGCCACCAGCGCCCGCACGGTCAGCCGGTACTCGCTGGTTTCCGCGCCGTCGCGCAGGGCCGGGGCCTCAGCCGCCATCATTGCCGCCTCTGCTCAAAGCGCCCGGCCCACCAGTACACCGAGTTGGCGTAGCTGTCGGTCTGGGGCAGGCGCGGATCGCCGTTGTAGCGGCGCACCCCGGTGCGCAGGTCGCCGCCCGAGCGCCTGACGCACCAGGCCAGGTGCTTGCAGCCCCAGAACAGCCCCACGTCCGGCTGGCACAACTCGGTGAACCAGCCGCGGAAGCCCTCCCCGCGGGCGGTGGCGCCCATGATCTGCATCAGGCCCCAGGACTGGGCCTGGTTGACCATCTCGGTATTGAGCGACTCCAGGGGCGGTCGGACCAGGTTCTCGCCGGGGTCGTCGCCCCAGAGCCAGCGGTAGCCCCGCTCGTGGCGCTGGGCCCAGGTGATGCCGTGGGACTCCTGGCAGATCACGCCGGCCACGATCTCGGGCGGCAGGCCGAAGTTCTGGGCCTGGACCCTGATCTCGATCATGTAGCCCAGGACGCGCTCCACCACGGCGGTGGTGGTTTCGTAGGGGAGCGGGGCGGCGGCGGGCGACATGTCACCTTCCCCCGATCTGGCGGGTGGCCAGCCGGCCCAGGTAATCTTGCAGCTTGGCCCGCAGCTCGCGGCACCCGTCGTCGTTGTCGCAGAGCCGGATCAGGGCCTGGGTGTGCAGCGCTTGGCCCTCGAGGATCAGCCGGAACAGGTCGCTGCCCACGCGCAGCTCCCGGCTTTGCTCCTCCCTGCACAATTCGCAGTCTCCGGTGGTCACCAGGCCCTGGTGCTCATCGGCCTGGCGGCCCCGCTTGGCCTGAGCCCGCCACTCCTTGATCAGGTGCACCAGAAGGCCGCTGGCCACGGCGGCCGCTATCGTGAGCAATATCTGCTGCGCTAGGGTCATTGGCGAGGCCCCCCCAACGTGGTTGTCTCTGGGCAGGGCGGACCGCGCCCCGATCTTGTCGCGGCCGCGTGGCTCTCGAGTTTGCGGGGAAAGACCTCGCGGCGCCCGCTACCGGCTCAGCTTGCCGGCGGCGCCGGCCTGGTCCAGCTTGGGGTAAATCTCGGTGCCCAGGCGCACCCCGGGGTCGCTGGCGTCCAGGGCGCCGAAGTCCCAGGCCACCGCCGACGCCTCCTCGGCGGTCTGGGCCGCGTAAATCTCCTGGGCCCGGGCCACGAAGTAGGCGCGCACCGTGCCCATCATCCAGGCGCGCAGCGTCTTGAAGCGCTCCAGGGCGGAGGCGGCTTCGTTCTTCTGCGCGGCGGTGGACGCCGGGTCGTCGAACAGCTCTTGGGCCAGGTAGCGGGCCTCCATGGCCTTGACCAGCCAGGCCGAGGAATAGCCCCGCTCGCTCAGGTAGGCGTCGCTGGCCTGCTCCAGCTCGCGGTAGCGCAGCTTTTTGGCCAGGGCCAGGTCGCCCACCCACTTGGCGCCGTCCCAGGCGGGGCCCACCAGGCCGGCGGGCGGGGGCGTATCCGGCCAGCCCTCGGGCGGCTCGGCCCCCAGGGCGCAGGCGGCCGCCTCGCCGGTGGCCGGGTCGTAAAACGCCTTGCCGCGGTAGTCGGGGACCAGGCTCCAGGCGCCGGCCGCGGGGTCGAACACCGGCTTCTGGTTGGCGGCGGCGGCCGGCGGCTCCACGTCGGTGGCAAAGGCGGGGACCGTGTAGCGCGGCTCGCCGGCCTTTTTGGTCTCCAGGGGGTCCTCCCGGGCCGGGCGGCCAGCGGGGTTGCCGATCAGCTCGTGCGTATTGCGGTCATAGTCCCAAATCTGCATGGGGTCCTCCTAGTATTTGACGCACCACATCACGGCGATGTTCACCGGACGGGTCTCGTTCTGGGACACGTTGGCCACGTGGGCGCCGGCGGTGGCCACCACGTTGTTGGGCAGGGGGTTGAGGGTGGTGGAGACGTTGTCGGCCTTGTAGGCCATCTGGTCCGAGCCGGTGTCCACGCCCACGTCGAGCTTATGCTCGTGCTCCTCGAGGGCGTGGGCCTGCTTGGTGCCCACGTGGTCGCCGGTGGTGCCGTCGCCGCGGTCGGCGCGGGAGGCCGCGTCCGGGTCCACTCCGGCGCCGTGGTCCCAGCCGCGCAGGAAGCGGCCGCGCAGGTCCGGGAGGTTGAAGGTGGTGGAGCCGTCGCCGTTGCCGAACATCACCCCGATGGCCGCGAACAGGGCCGCGTAGGTGGCGCGGCTCACGGCGCTGCCGTCGGCCTCCAGCCAGCCGTCGGGCGGGGTCTCGGCGAAGAACCCCCGGGGCTCGCCCACCTCCGCGCTGCCTGCGCTCATCAGCGTCTGGATGGCCGCCAGGAGCTGGGCCTGGTCTTCCTTGTCCAGGGTGATGCCGGCGGCCGCGATGACGGCGCAGATCTCCTCCTGCACCGCGTTGGGCCAGTCCGCGCCGATGCGGGTGGGCGGGGTGCCGGTGGCCGGATTGCCCAGGGTGAACTGGCCGGCGATGTTCCCGGGCTCGTCAATTCTGTGCATAGTGACTCCTTAGCTTCCCTGCCGGGCAGTGGCCGGGGAGAGGGAGACGTAAGCGAGTGCTGGTTGTTTAGGGGGCTTCGACTATAAATGCTCAACCGTGGCCGCGGCCCCGTGGGCCTTAACCACCGCCAGCACCTTGTCCACGTCCTGCTTTTTTACGCCTGCCGCCATCAGGTCCGCCTCCAGGCCGGAGTAGCAAACGATGCGGCCCTGGGCGTCCCGCTCGGCCTTGTCCTTCTTGGGTTTCTTAGGCACCGGCTGCCTCCGCAGTCAGGGTTATCCCGCCGCCGTCGTAGTAGGCGGCGGCGTCCACTACGCTGATCTGTGGGTTGCAGGCCTGGCGGGCATAGACCTCCAGGGAGCCAACGCCCTCCGTTAGCGCCACGGTCTCCTCCAGGCCATTCACGTCCACAGCGATGGCCGGCGGCATGGGATCGGCCCCCTCCACCCGCACGCCCACCACGGCCTTATCCACGGGCGGGTCCGCCGCCACGATGACCCACTTGTCGGGCGTGAAGATCACCCGCGGCTTGAGGGCCACGGCCTGCACCTGGCCGCCGCCGATGCTCACCGCCAGGGCCTCAAACGGAGCGTCCAGCAGGGTCGCCTCTGTGGTCGCAAAGGCGAGCAGCCCCTCTGGCGTGGGCACCTCTGCCGGAGGCTCCTGGTACACCACGCGGGAGACTATCTGGCCGTCCGGCTGAATGAAAAAATAGGCGTGCATCCTCACTCCTACTCCCTAAGCGTGATAGACCCTGGCGATCTGCCAGGGGCAGACGATGGTGCGGGCGGAGGCGTCCGCGTTGCCGAAAGAAAAGGCCAGGGCGTTAATCAGGCTCTGACAGAAACCGGCGAAGGCCGGCCCCGTCCCGCCCGAGGCGGCGTCGGAGCGGTGCGCCCCCGCGGGCACCGGGAACCCCCGATCGAGAGGCACCGGGTTGATGCTCACCGTCTGGGCCGTGTTGTAGGTGGCGGCTGAACAGCTATAGGAGAGGGTGCCGCGCTGCACCTCGATATTCTCGAATTCGGCCACCACCAGCCGGTATGCGTAAAGGGAAGTCACGTTGTCTATGTTTTGGACCGTGACCAGCGCGTTTGTGGGGGCAGTTAGCTGCCCGGAAATGAGTGGTCGCGACGCGACCACTCCACCCGAGAGAAAGAGCAGGGCCTTGGTCATATCCACGGCCGCGATGGTGACGTTTTGGGGGTCTTCGTACTGCGCCGCCATGGTGCCGTTGCGGTCGAAAATCTGCGGCGCGGACCTCAGCCGCAGCCCCGCCTGCGCCAGGCGGCTCCAGCCGTCCGCCGGTCCGGGCAACCGCAGCGGCATTAGGTGTCCTCCTCCCCCCCGAAGGCCATAGTCACAATCTTGCTTGGGGTGGCGCAGTAGTACTGGATGCTGTCGTGCTCAGCGTCCAGGACCAAGCCCTGGCCCGGAGCCTCAAAGATTAGGGTGTCGCCTGCGGGGATTGACTTCTTCAGGAAACGATTGGCCGCGGAAGCTGCGCCCAGCGCGCCGCCAGAGGCCGGGACGGCGTACAACTCGATCTCCAGCGCCGCAGTATGGGTGTTGTGCATGATGATGCAGCGAGGCATGCTGCGCTTGTTCGCGCCGTTGTCGATCAGCGCCGCGGCCGTGCTGGGCGCATAGGACGGGTCCGCCAGCCACTTGTGGATATAGGCCATATCTCCCTCCTTACAAAGCGCCCGCACGCTGTAGGGCTTCGATCACATATGCCTGGGTTGCGGGAGCGGTGGCGCTCAGTTCGTAGCCGTCTTCGGTCCCCTTTACAACCACCGCCTTCCCGGCGTCGCCCGGGGCGATGGCCGGGATCGTGGCCGCCGCTGCCTCGGCCGCCGCCGCGGCCGCCTCGGCGTTGGTCTCCGCCTGCTCCGCCGCAGCTTTTGCATCCTCGGCCAGGCCCTGCGCGGTCTGGGAGTTGGTGGCCGCTGCCTCGGCCGCGGCCACCTTTTCGTTGATGTTGGCCACGTCCGGCGAGACCTCGGACCAGGGCACCTTTTTGGTGGCGCCGCCCTGGTTGATGACCATCTCGTCGTCGGGCTGAGGGGCGGTGGCCACCGGCAGCTCTGAGATTCTTACGGACATGGCTTCCTCATATGGGCAGGACGATCTGTTCGCCGTCCTCGGTGGCGATGGCCTGGCCGTCCTCGGTCAGCCACCAGTGCTCGTAGATGAACAGGGGCAGGGTGTGCGCCGGCGCGGCCGCCCGGATCATGCACTCCAGGGTCTCGTTGCCCCACCAGGAAAGCGGGTCGGAGCAAAAGCCGTCCGCAGCCAGGTAGCCGCGCACCACGCCCGAGGCCCACACCTCCCAGGCAAAGGCCCAGACGTCGTCGCCCACGTTCTCGTCGCAGGTTGACTCGGTGGTGAAGGCCCGCAGCTCGTGCACGGTGATGGGGTAGCCCAGGGCCGCGGCCAGGGCCGCGAAGTAGGCCGGGGTCTGGCCGCCGCGCTCGGTGAGCTTGGCCGCCACCGCCCCCCGCCGCTTGGCCACCGTGTCCGCGTCCAGCCCGGAGCAGGCGTCGGGCAGGCCGCAGACCCGCTCCCAGTCGGAGAGCATCTCCAGGGTGGTGCGCGGGTCGGCCTCGTCCACCAGGTCATCGGCGCGGCCGTCCACCCGGGCGAACTCCGCCGCCCAGGAGGCCAGCAGCTTGGTGAGCACCGCCTCCGTGTCGCGGGGCCAGACGGCGCCCGTGGGCAGCAGGCCCTGCAAAATGGCGGTGTAGCCGTCGGCGTCGTAGAGGGGCACGGCCTAGCTCCAGGTTATGGCGCCCATGGTGATGATCTCCCCTGCGCCGGCCTGCACGTTGGCCGCGGGCGAAATCAGGCTGTGGTCCGTCTCGCCGGCGGCGATGCTGATGGCCTCGCGGATATGGCTCAGCAGCAAGGCGCCGCTGGGTTCGGCCTCGCGAGCGACCAGGTCGGCCAGCTCGGCCTGCACCGCAGCGCGCACCGCGGTGGTGTCCGGGGTTAAGGAGATCTCGAAGTCCAGGGGCGCGGCTACCGGCGCGAAGACGGTGACCTGGGCGGTGACCGGCCGGCGCTCGTCAATGTAGGCCTGCACGGCGGCCACCTCCCCGGCGTCGGGGATGATGGCGCCGGCCTTGTTGTCCAAAACGAAGCAGAGCCCCACGGTGCCCAGGCCCAGGTGGTTGGCGTAGGCCCAGGCCCGGGTGACGCCCGGCACCTCCAGGGCCCAGGCTACGTAGTCGGCCGAGGCGCCGCCCCGAGGCGGCTCCTGGATGCGCATCAGCAGGCGGGCCAGTAGCTCGGTGTCGGTCTCGGCGTCGGCCCCGCCGGCCAGGCCGTCCTCGCCCACCGAGGCCACGCTGTTGACGCCCGCCGCCGGCGAGACGAAGGACATGGGCGCGCCCGCGTCCGTGTCTCCGTCGGCGCCGGCCTCCTCGGCCTGCACCTGCACAATGGCCGTGGCCGCCGCCAGGGCGACCTCGGCCTGCACCACGAAGCGGGCCAGGTCCGCCCGGGTGAGCACCGCGCCGGCGGGCACCACCGCGCCCACGTTGCCCGAGACGGTGACGGCGCCGGCGGCGTAGGCGGCCGGCTTGCGCACCACGCCCCAGACGTTGGACCAGCGCTCCAGATATTCGTCCTCGGCCGTGTCCGGCATCACCTGGCGGGATATCCACTCCAGGTAGCCGTAGAGGCCCTGCACGGCGCCGGCGTGAACCCGGGGCAGCACAACCAGGTTGCCGCGGCGGGTCTGGGTGTCCGCTCCGGGCAGGCGGGTGGCCACGTCGGCCACGGCCCGGTCTATCAGCTCTTCCAGGGTGGGGCGCTCGAAGGGCACTCTAGCCTCCCAGGGTCAGCAGGTATTGCTCGACGAACACGTTGCCCCGCGCCAGGCGTATCTCCACGGAAAGGCCCAGCACGCCCCGGCGCACCACCTCGGCGGCCACCTTGACCTGGCTGGCCACGCCGTCGGTTATCAGCCAGGCCAGGGCCTCCTCGGCGTACTCCTCGGCGCGGCGCAATACGGCGGCGGTCTGCTTTTCCCGGAACAGCAGCCACAGGCGCGAGCCGTACTGGTCGCCCTCGGCGGGCAGAGTCAGGTCCGCCCACCAGCCGCGGCGGTTGACTCCCTCGGGCAGCACGTCGTCGGCCAGGGCTCGGCGGTCGGTGAATAGGCTGTGCAGCACGGCGGTCTGTAGGCCCTCGTCCTGCAGCAGGGCGCCGCCGGAGAGGACCAGGTCGCCGCTGAGATGGTCGGTATTGAACTCGGTCGCCAGGTCCATCAGTCGCAGCTCTCCACAATGGGCCACTTGCCGGCCGAGGAGCCGGCGGCCACGTCCACGCAGTCGCCCACGCGGGCCACGCGGCCCAGGCCCTCGCCGCCGGGCAGCAGCTCGGTCTGGTCGCCGGGGTAGCCCCACTTGATCCCGCCCAGGGCGGCCAGGCTGATGGTTCCCAGGGTGTTGACCTCGAAGTTCTGGCAGGTCACCCGCACGGTGCGGCCGGGCAGGATTTGGATCCGGCACAGGGGCGGGGCCGGGTCGTCCTCGGTTTCGGGCATGGCCGGCCAGCCGGGCGGCGCGCCCTCGGGCGGGTCGGGCAGCTCCTCGCCCTCGGCCAGCTTGTCCTCCATGTTGAAGATGACCACCTCGCCCGGCTGCAGGCCCAGGGGGCGGTAGCGCGGGTCGTCGGTGGCCACGATGTATCCCAGGGAGCGGTCGCCGCCCTGGAATAGCACCACGGCCTCGGCCTCGGGCAGGGGCCGGCTGGCGAAGCCGTAGTGCTCGAATATGTCCAGGCCCTCGGCCTCCTCGCCGGCCAGGAGCGCGGCCTGCACCCGGCGCATGCCGCCCTCCTCCTCGATCAGCTTGATCACCGCCCGGCCCACCAGCAGCAGCAGGCGCTGGCGCAGCGGATCCAGCAGGCGCTTAAAGGCGGTCAGGTTCACTAGTCGAATCCCCCGGTGATGGCCTGGGCGATGGCCGGCATGGCCAGGTAGGCCTGCGGGTGCACCAGCTTTAGCTCGGCCCGGGTGCCCTCCTGGGGGTCCATGCTGTAGGCGACCGCCTCCACCAGCCACTCGCCGGAGGTGGACAGCAGATCGTCGCGGACCGTCACCAGGGTGTTGATCCGCCACAGGGCGCCGGCGCTGGGGCCCCAGTCCTGGGTCGTGTAGTCGGCCTGGCGGCTCTGGCCGGCGCGCACCCCGGCCTCCCAGTCGGCCAGGGCCTGGTAGGCCTCGGGCTTGCCCTTGGCCTCGGCCAGGATCACCTTGGGCCGGTAGCGGGGCACGGCCGAGTCCGCGGCCAGGGCCGAGGGCTTGTTGTAGGTGTCGCGGAAAAGCTTGGTCTCGGCCTCGCTGAGCATTTCCGCGGGCTGGCCGGCCCGCTGGCCGTGGCCCTTGACCACGTAGCGGCTGAAGCGCTCCTGGCTGGTGCTGGCCGCCGATCCGCGCAGGAGGTTGTCGCCCAGGACCAGGTCGCCGCCGCGGCCGCGCGCGCCGGCCTTGGAGAGCGCCAGGGCGCCGTCGCCGTAGGTCAGGGGCAGCACCCCGCGCTGCTTGCACAGGCGGACCAGAAAGGCGCTGGCCGTGTCGCCCTCATTGGTGCGTGCGTCGTCGAAGGGCTCGCCCAGGGACGCGGCCTCGGTGCGCACCGGGATGCCGAAGGGCTTGCACACGTCCTGCGCTATCCGCAGCAGGGACTGCTTGCGCCACTGGGTGGGCGGCCCCTCGATGGAGCAGTCCACCAGGTCGCAGGTGGCGTCCCGGCCGCGCAGGGACAGCTCGTGACTGGACCTGTCGAAGCTGGGCGCGATCTCCTCCAGGAAGCCGGAGATCACCTGCTGGCCGCGCAGGGAGACGGTGCACCGCTGGTTGAGCCGGAAGGCGTACCGCTGCGGCTGGCCGGGAAAGCGGTCGCTGACCGACAGCTCAAAGGTCCCGGACAGGCGGGCCAGGGACAGGCTCACCCGCACGCTTTTCCAGCCCTCGTACACCGCCCCGCCGATGGCGAGCTGCACGCGGTTGTCGTCAGACACTCAGCACCTGCAAGGTCTCGCCCGGCGGCAGGGCGCCGGGGTGCCGCACCCGGTTGCGCCGGGCTATCTCCTCGGCGCGGTCCAGATCGCCGTAGAGGTCGTAGGCCAGGGCCAGGGCCGGGGTGACACCGTTGGGCACCTGGTAGGGCACCTCCCGGGCCAGGTCCGCGCCCAGGGTCACAAAGGCCCGGTGAGTTGCCACGTAGAGATCGCGCAGAGCCTCATAGCGCAGGTCCGCGCCGGGCGTGGTGTCATGACCCGCGGCCAACATCAGCTCGTCCAGGCGGGCCAGCAGCTTGTCGCGGACCGCGGCGGCCTCTTGGTAGCTGGCGTAGTCGGCGGCCAGGGCGGCGTCCACTCCCTCGGCCGCGGCCAGCTCGCGCACCAGGGCCTTGACCGCGGCGCGGTTGTCGGCCTGGGTCTTGCGGTTGGCGGTGGTCGCCGCCACGGGGTCCAGGGTCCCGCCGAAGGCGCTGGCCTCCTCCGAGCCGGGCTCGGCCCCAAACTTGCCCACCTCCAGGGCGGCCCACACCGCGCCGCCGGTCTGGCCAGAGGAGCCCAGCCCGCCCAGGCCCGCCAGGGCGCCGGCGATCAGCTCGGCCGCGCTGGAGGGGCCGGCGGCGGCGGAGGCCGCGGCCGCGGCCGCGGCCGCGTCGAGCTGGTCCAGGAAGGGCCCCAGCTTGGCCTGGTCAAAGGGGCTGGGCAGCACCGAGACCACCGCGCGCGCGAGCTGCAAGGCGGCCTTTATGTCCCCGGCCGCGGCCGCGGCCAGCCAGGCCGGGCCGACCGTCCGGTAGACCTGGGCGAACACGTCGCCGGACACGCTGCGGGTGTTGGCCGCCGCCTGGCCGGCCTGCTGGGCAAAGTCCTGGGTGGCGGCGGGGTAGCGCCGCTCGCCGGCCTCCTCGAAGGTCAGGCTGAAGCGCGCGTAGCCGCCGTCCTCGAGGGACTCCTCCTCGCGGCAACCCTCGCAGGTGACCTGCATGGAGCCCAGGTAGGGGTGCACCAGGGTGCCGGGCCCGGCCTCCTCGCAGGCGGCCAGGAGGGCGTCGCGGGGGGCCAGATAGTCTTTGCCGATGACAAAGGCCTCGATGCTGTAGGAGCGCGCCTTGCGGCCCAGGTCCTCGTTGTAGGGCAGGTCGCGCAAGGGGAACTCGTGCTTCACCAGGCGCCGGCCCACCTGGGCCCCGTGCCGCCGCACGTGGAACTTGGCCCCGCGGAAGCTGGCGGGTTGCAGCTTTTCGCGCCAGCCCATCAGTACAGCCCCTCGATGGTGAGCCCGGCCATTACGTCCACCCCGGCGTCGCCGCGTTGGGCCACGCGGGTTACGCGGGTGCCCGGTGGGCCGGATATCTCCACCTTGACCACGCCGTCAACCGTGTTACGGCCCACCAGGGGCGCGGGCGCGGGTACAGCCCGCGCGGCGGCCGCGGACGGGGCGGCGGCGCCAGGGCCGGTCGCGGTGGCGGCCATTTTGAGGCCCAGCTTTTCCTTGGCCCAGTCAGGCAGCCAGGAGAAGAGGAAGTCTATCTGCTCCCGGAACCAGGCCTTGATCCCCTCCCACGCGGCCTTGAGCCCTTCCCACATGGAAGCCAGGAGGGACTTGCCCGCCTCGGACAGATCGAGGGAGTCCCAGAACTCGGTTATCCAGGTCCACAGGCCGGCGAAAAAGCCCTTGATCCCGGACCAGTGGCCGGTGATCAGGTCCACGGCCGCCCTGGCGGCGTCCGCCGGCCGGAAGAAGAAGCCGGCGATGGCCCTCAGGACAGCCATCGAGGTGTCCGCGAAGCCGGCCCAGAATCTTTTCCACCAGGCCGCGATGTCGTCCCAGTAGGCGACGAACACCACCACGGCCGCGGCCAGGGCGACCAGGGCGGCGATGACGGCGGCCACGATCCAGGTGATGGGGTTGGCCCACGCGGCCGTGTTGAAAGCGATCATGGCCACGGTGGCCGCGCCCAGGACGGAGATCAGCACGCCCAGGCCGGCGGCGACGATCAGGATGGCGCGAGTCAAAAGGGGATGCTTCTCAATCCAGGCCTGCATGCGCACCGCGGCCCGGCCGAGCATTCCGATCAGCGGCCGCACCACCGGAGCCAGGGCCTTGCCGATCTTCTCCGCCAGGTTCCCTACCTGTTGCGCCGCCTTGCCGAAGGACTCGCCCAGGCCCTTGTTGCGCTCCTGGGCCATTTTGGCGGTTATGCCGCCGTCGGCCATGGCCTGCTTGTTTTTCTCGGTGGCCTGGCGCAGCAGCTCCGCTTTGCCGATCAGCAGGTCAACAAAGCGGGTGGCCTCCTCACCGAAGGCCTCCTGTATCTCCATTTTGCCGACGGCCGTGGGCTTGTCGCCGTACTTGCGGCGCAATAGGTCCATGATTTCCATGGTGGTCTTGAGCTGGCCGTTGGCGTTGATGAAGGGCAGGCCCAGCGCCTTGCCGGCCGCGGCTGCCTTGCGCAGGAAGGCGGTGTAGGCGGTGCCGGCCCGCTCGCCGGGCAAGGTGTTCTGCAGGGCGCCCAGGATGGCGAGCTGCTCGGCCAGGGGCACGTTGGCATTGGTGGCCGCCTTGCCCAGGTTGATGATGGCGGCGGACATCTGCGGGCCGGTGGTGGTGAAGGCCTGCACGGTGGCCGAGATGCCGGCGGCGAAGACCTTGCCGAACTCCAGGTCGCTGAGGCCTTTGAACTGCTCCTTGAAGATGTGGTAGCCCTTGGCGAACAGGGCGGCCATCTCGCCCACGCTGCCCTTGGTGGCCTTGGCCGTGAGCGCCGCCCAGCGGGTCATGGCGGCCACGCCCTCGTCGCTCATGTCGCCGATGGCGCTCTTGATGTCATAGGCCGCGGTGAGGAACTGCGGCGCGGTGGTGCCGGACCACTGGTTGGAAAAGTCCCGCGCCGCCTCGCTCAGGGCCTCCAGCTTCTTGATGCCCAGGGAGGCCAGGTCGCCCAGGGCCGTCTCGGTCTGCGCGCGCTGGCGCAGGGAGAGCGCGCCCACGGCCAGGGCTATGCCGGTGAGGTACTTGCCATACCTGCCGGCGGCCTGGGCCGTGCGCTTCAGGGCCTGGCGCTGCTGCTTGTCCATGGCCTGGAAGCGCTGGCTGATGTAGCGCATGGGGGCCGTGGCGTGGTCGATGGCCTTGATGATTATGGCGGCGGTGGTGGGCAATCACTTCTCCATCTGGCCGCGCAGCCAGGCGATCCCCTCCAGCCAGAAGTCGAGACGGCTGATGGGCATTTCCCAGAGGCTCTGTTCGTGCAGGGGGAAGCTGCCGGCTATCGCCCAGACGGCGTGGCGCCAATCTCCGGCAGGGAGAAGCCGAAAAAACCCATCACCGCCTGGGCGATCTTGAACATGTCCGGCCAGGTGATCTGGGCGGCCTCGGCGGGGGTGAGCCCGGCGAGCTGCTCCGCCCCCACCTTGGCCAGGCTGCCCAGGTTGCGCAGCTCCATGGCGCCGGAGTCGTTGACGGCCAGGCGGAGCTGGTCCAGGACCTCGAAGTGCTTGAGCAGGGGCTCCTTGATGGTGATCTCGCTCGCCTGCTCGCCGGCCACGATGATGGGCCGGCTCAGGGCGACCTTGACCGGACCGGCCGGGCCGGCCGGGGCGGCGGGGGCCGCGGGCTTGCTGTCGCTCATGGCTTGCGCTCCCTAGGCCGCGGCCGCGCCCTGGTTGGAGGTGGCGGTTTCCTTCCAGGCCGGGCCGGCGAAGGCCACGGTGACCCGGCCGTCGGAGCCCAGGTCGCCTACGGACTTGCACCAGGCGTTGGCCAGCACGTAGACCTGGCCGGCGTCGGACTCCACCTGCACGGTGGCGTCCTCGATCTTGATCAGGGAGGCCAGGGAGTAGCCGGCCTTGAGGGCGATGGTGGTCTCCACGGAGGCCTCCACGGCCTTTTCCCGGTAGCCCACGGCCTGGTCCAGGCCCATCTCCGTCTCGCGCTCCAGGCCGCCCAGGCCCTTGACGCTGTGGGTGCCCTCGCTGGTGATGGGCAGCAGCTCGCCGCCCACGCGGACGTAGAGCTTGCCCGTGATCTTGCGGGTGTTGGCGGTGGCCATTTGATCTCCTCCTTACAGCCGGTACTGGACCTGGGCGGCGAAGACGCGGAACTGCCCCACCAGGTCCGGCGGCAACAGGGCGTTGACGCGGTTGCGGTCGTTGGCGTCGCGCTCCACGATCAGGTCAGCCTCGAGCTGGTCCAGGTTCTCCACTATGCCCTGGCTCTCCATCTCGGTGAACAGGGCGATGAGCTCGGCCCGGATGTCCTTGGGCCGCACCACGGCCTGGCCGGGGCCCACCCGCGCGTCGTCGTCGGCCAGCTTGTAGCGGGAGTACACCTGCGTGATGCGCGAGCGCACCTGGGTGCGGATGAATATCAGGGTCATGATGGTGTTCACGTCCAGGTAGGACGGGTCCTCCACCCCGAAGGCGTTCTCCTGGTAGGTGGTGATGAGCCGCTCGATCATGCAGTGGCCGCCGCTGTCCACGGTGAAGGTGCTGATGCCGTCGTAGAGCAGGACGTTGCGCTCGGACTGGCTGAACAGGTCCGCGGCCTTGGGGGCCAGCACGCCCTTGAGCACCAGGGTCTGCAGCGGCCGGACGGGATCGATGTTGTAGTAGTAGGCCGCGGTGGCGCCCACCACGCTGGCCCATATCTCCGGCGGGCTGGGGCTCTTGCCCGCGCCCATGATGGTAACGTGCTTGCTGTTGCGGGTGTTGCCCAGGGTGCCCAGGGCGGCGCTGGTGCCGGGGTGGGCCGTGAAGCAGTGGCCGGCGATCTGCTGCAAGGGGCCCCAGCGGTCGGCCAGCTCGCTCTCCACCGCGGTCAGGTTGGCCGCGTCGGTGTAGGGCATCACGATGTAGTGGAACTGCTCGTCGGGCAGCACGGCCACGGCGTCGGCCGCGTCCGGGTTGGCCTGGCCATTGGCCATGGCGGTGATGGCCAGGGACAGACCGGCGGGCAGGTACTCGCCCCAGTTGTAGTTGGCGCGCAGGTCGATGTAGTTGCCCACCTCGCCCTTGTGCCGCGCGGTGACGGTGACCGTGCCGGCGTCGGCCGAGGCGGTGACCGGCAGCTCAGTCTCGGCGTTGATGGCCGCGGCCACGGCGGTGGCCACCGCGGCGGCGGCGTCGCCCACGGCCACGGACACGCGCACCCGCACGCCCGCGATATAGAGGCTCACCACGCCGGCGGCGGTGGCGGTGCCGGTGAAGGCCAGGCTGCCCGCGGCGGCCACGCCGGCGCCGGCGTCGTCCAGGGCCACGGCCCACATCTCGGTGTAGGGGTTCTGGGCCTTGGCCGCCTTGCACATGCGGGCCAGCATGGAGCCGTAGCCGAACTGGCGGTCCGCGTCGGCTTCGGACACCACGCGGGTGAGAACCTCGGCCGCGGTCTCGCCAGCGGTCAGGCGCTGGCCGACCACCAGCAGCTTTTGCTGGATGCCCAGCAGGCCGGACAGGGCCCGGGAGTTGTCGAACTCCACGTAGGCGCCCGGCGTGCGCAGGGAGATCGGTATCTCGTTGAAAGAGATAGGCATGGCTTACTCCTCCTTGGCCTTGGGGGTCCGGCCGGGCTTGGCCGCGGGCGGCTGGCCCTGGGTGACGTCGCCGTCCCGCAGGCGGCGGCGCCAGTAGCTGTTCAGGGGCTTGGGGGCGCCTTCGGGCGGCAGAGGCGCGAAGGTTTCCGGGTCCCGCACCACCAGGCCCGGCGCGGGCGCCAGGTGGGCGCGATTGTCGTTGTTCATGGGTTATTCCTCCGGGGCCGGTAGATTTATGTCGTCCGTGGCGTCCACCACCTGATCGGGCGGCGCCAGGTCATACTCACCATGGAAGCGCAGGAAGTCGTCCAGGCTGCCCTCGTCCAGCGGCCGGACGATGTAGGCGATCTGGAAGCGCACGGCGGCCAGGCCGTAGAAGGTCCGGCCTTTGTGGTGGCGCGTCTTGTCTGTGCCTTGGTATTTGACGCTATGGGCCCACTGGTACAGGGCCTGGTTGTTGGCGACCGCCTGCTCGGCCGCGAAGGCCAGCAGGTCCAGGAGGTCTTCCAGGGTTTCGACGTTCTCGGCGGCGGCGTAGCACTCGAGCTCCACCTCCAGGGTGCGCTCGTCCTCGCCCTCCACCTCGCCGGTTACGGACTCGCGGGTGTCATAGACCAGGATCAGGGGGTAGGTCTCTTCCCAGTCCAGGGGCAGCGCGTGGGCCGGCCAGGCCCGCGCCCCGGCGGGGGTCGGGTGCTCGCCCGCCTGCTCCTTGATCAGGCCGTTCACCACCTCGCGGCGGATCAGGGTGCGGGGCGGCGTGATCACGCGGTCACCTCGTGCAGCAAGAGCAGCATGCCGCCCTGGCCGTCGGGGTGGCGGTCAACGATTGAGTAGAGCACGCCGTCCACCAGGAAACGGCCGCCCTTTTCCGGGGCCAGGCCCGCGGGGAAGGGCTTGAGGCCCGGGCCCACGTTGGCGCCGGCCAGGGCCGCCAGCATGCTGGGGGCGGTGGTGTTCACCGGCACTTCGCCCTCCAACTCCACCACTTCGTGGGCCTGGTTAAAGACGCCGGTGATGGTGGCCGCGGGCTCGTCCTGGCCGGGGGCGTAGTAGTCCCAGTCCTTGCCGAAGGCCTTCAGCGCGGCGCGCAGGGCGGTGCGGGCGAAGTCAACCACGACGGCTCCAGGAAAAGGGGCCGGCCCCGCGGAGGAGGCCGGCCCCTGGGTCAGCGCTTTAGCGGCTTGGGCTTAGGCCTTGGTGCCCTTGACCAGCACCGCCGGCCGCATGCAGATGGGCAGAGGGTTGCTCTGGGCCTCGATGGGCTGGGCCTTGTCGTAGGTGTCCCGCCGGCCCAGCTTGCTGTAGATGGGCAGGCCGGGGGTGTTCACCGTCTCCATGTAGTCCGCCGGCGCGAAGTAGGTGGCGAAGGTGGCGGTGGTGCCCTCGGGGAAGAACAGGGCGCTGTTGGCCGGGATGAAGACCTTGGTGGTGCCGTCGGCCGTGGTGGCTTGGCCCAGGTACTCCTCCCAGATGACGCCCTGGAAGGGGAAGCCGGCGCGCACGTCGTCGCGCAGGGGGTTGGCGCCGCCCTGGTAGAGCTTGTAGGCCTGCTCCACGTCCGCCTGAGTGATGAAGGCGTCCCAGAAGCCGGGGGAGCACAGGGCGCGGATGTTGGTCATCATGTCGCCCAGGAGGTTCTGGGCGATGTGCCGCTTGACCGCGTTGATGTGCGTGACGATCTTCTCGCCCTCGGTGGCCAGCTTGAAGTTCTCCGTCTTCTGGCTGACGCCGAATTCGGAGAACAGGTCCAGGATGGTGTCGCCGTTGGCGTCCAGGACCGCGCCGGCCAGCGCGCCGTTGCGCAGGAACTCCAGGGTGATGAACAGCTTGCGGGCCATCTCGTCCTGCACCTCGGCCACCTTTTCCATCACCCCCAGCAGGCGGCTGCTGGAGCCGAAGGCGCGGACGTTTTGGATCTCGTCCGCCTTGATGGAGTCGTCCAGGGCCAGGTGGGGGACGGTGAACTTGCGCACGCTGCGGGTGGCGCGCAGGTTGGGGGTGCCGGGCGCGCCGCGCAGGGTGCTGGGCACCAGGTTGAGGGTGCCGGCCCGCATCTCGATGGCCACGTCGGTGGTGGACACCGGCTTGGCCGGGAAGAGGTTGAGCTGGTTCAGGCGGCCGTACATGTTGGGCACCAGGTTGATGGCCGCGGTCATCTCCAGGGTGGAGAAGGCGTCCTGGTTGAAGATGTCGAGGATGTTGTCGGGCATGGTTACACCTCCTCCCGGGCCGCGATGCCCAGGGCCTTGAGCTGGGCCAGGGCGGCCGCCTTCTGGCCGGCGGTGATGCCGTCCGGCCAGGTCAGGGCGCCCAGGCGCACCACGGCGTCGGCCACCAGGGCCACGCCGAGCTTGTCCGCGCCGTCGGGCACGGTGACCGGGAACAGCAGGACGCCGGCCGCGTTTTGCGAGCCGTCCACCGCGGCCGGGGTCAGGGGCGCCCACTTGCCGGAGCCGGCGGCCACGGTGATGGTGATCAGGTCGCCCACCGCGAAGTCCGTGTCGCCGTCGGCCAGGGTCATGTTCAGGTGATCGCCGGCGTAGGCCACGCCCACGGTGAGCGGGGGCAGCACGTAGCCGCTGGGGCTCACCACCTGGAACAGGCCCACGTTGGCGTCCACCGGGGCCACGGTGATGGTGAACTTGTCGCCCACGATGAAGTCGTTGTCGCCGTCGGCCAGGGTCATGCTCAGGTGATCGCCGGCGTAGGCCACGCCCACGGTGAGGTCGGGCAGCCGGTAGCCGTTGGGGGCCACCACCTGGAACACGCCGGCGTTGGCCGCGGCCTCGATGCAGGTGAGCACGTAGTCGCCCACCTGGGCCTGGTCCCCCACGGTGATGGCGCCCATGGCGCCGTCGCCGGTGTTGCCGGCGTGGTCCTCGGTGGCCACGCCGGGGGTGGGCGAGCCGGCCACTAGGCACTTGAGCTTGTAGTCGCCTATCTCGGCCAGGGCGCCCAGGGTGATGGCGCCCATGGCGCCGTCGCCGGTGTTGCCCGCGTCGGCCTCGGCGGCGGCGGCGCCGTGGGTGATCTTGCCCAGGACCTGGCCGCAGACCAGCTCCCGCGCAGCGCCGGAGCCGGCCAGGAGGGTGACGGCCTCACGGCTGCGGCGCAGCTCGGCCTCCTGCAGGAGCAGGGCGCCGATGTTCAGGGCCTCGTTTAGCGCGGTCATTAGCGCACCTCCTTGCCGTCAAGGGTTAGGCCCAGGCGGCGGGCCATCACGGCCGCGAGGCGGGGCGGCCGCCCCTCCTCCGCGCCGCCGCCGGCGCCCACGCTGGGGTTGGGGACGCCGCGCATGGCGCGGTCCAGGGGGGTCTCCGCGGCCTGCGCGGGCGCGGCGGCCAGGAGCTTCTGGGCCGCCTCCACGCTGGCGCCCTGGGACACCAGCTCCTGGGCCAGGGCTTCGCGGCCCTTGGCCTCGGGCAGGGCCAGGATGGCCGCGACGCGCTGGCGCTCGGCCTGCACGGCCTCGTCCCGCGCCGCTTGGGCCTGGGCCTGGGTTTCGGGGGCCGGGGTGTTGGACGCCGCGGCCGCCGGCTTCTGGACTTCGGCAGTCATGTCTGCCTCCTCCTTTCGGGTTACGGTGGGTCCGGCGGCCGGGCTAACGCCCTGTGCGCCGCCCAGCCGGTTGGTGGCGTAATCGGTGAGATCGGCCAGGGCCTGGTCCAGGCCGGCGATGCCGTCGGCCAGGCCCGCCTCCACGGCGGCCGGGCCGAAGATCAGGCCCGCCTCGGTGTCCCGCACGGCCTGCTCGTCCAGGCTCCGGTTGCGGGCCACGGCGGCCACGAAGACGCCGTAGGTGCGCTCCACCTCGGCCTGGGCCCAGGCGACGGCCTCGGAGTCCACCTCGAAGTGGGGGTTGAAGTCGTTCTTGCGGGCGCCGGCTTGGATCACCAGGTATTCCAGGCCCACGGCCTGATCGAACTTGACCTGACTCATGTGCTGCCAAAAAACCCCGATGGAGCCCACGCCGGCGGTGGCGGGCAGCAGCAGGCGGCTGGCGGCGCTGGCCAGGGCGTAGGCGGCGGAGTAGGCGCCCTCGTTGGCGATGGCCCAGATGGGCTTGGTCTGGCGGGCCTGGTAAATCCAATCCGCGAGCTGGAAGACGCCGCCCGCCTCGCCGCCGGGGCTGTCCACCTCCAAGAGAATGGCGCGCACCCCGGGGTCTTCCACTGCGTCCTTGAGCTGGAAGGCGAGGGATTTGTAGGCGGTGGGGCCGCCGCTCTCAGCGTCCATGGGCATGCGGCGGTGGACCAGGGGCCCGGTGATGGGCAGCACGGCCACGCCCTCCGGGGTGAGGCGCAGGCCCGCGCGAGTCTTGCGCTCTCCCCCGCCGGCCTGGGCCTCCAAGGCCGGCGCGGCGCCGGGCCAGTCCGCCGGCCCCCTGAAATCCAGGCCGAAGCGCTCGCCCAGCACGGCGGTGATGCTCGCCAGCTTGCGGGGCTCGATCATCAGGGGGGCGTTGAAGGCGCGCGCCAAGAGAAAGGGAAGCTTCATCGGGCTTAGTCCTCCTTGCCGGTCTGCTCGTCGCCGCCGTCCACGATCTGCACCGAGACCTGGCCGTCGGGCAGCGGCAGGCCGCGCTCGGCCAGCAGCCGGCGCTCATAAACGGCCTGGTCCACGATCTCCTCGTAGTCGTCGCCCTGCTCGGCGCACTCCTTCTGCAGGGTGGAGAGCCCCAGGGCCAGGCGTATCTTGGCGCCGGTGGCCTCCTTGACCGGGTCCACCCAGCCGCGGCCGGGGCCGATCCAGCGGGAGCGGCTGTAGGCGGTGCGGTTGGCGTAGAACTCCTCGGGCGGCGTGTCCACCAGTCCGTCGCTGACCCACTCCTCCAGGAGCAGCTCGTAGCAGGGCTGGTACCACTGGGCGGCCAGCCAGGCGCGGCGGCCCAGGAAAAAACGCCAGGTCTCCAGCAGGGACATGCGCGCGGAGGCGAAGTTGCTCTTGGAGAACTCCTTCTTGAACATCTCCGGGCTCATGCCCAGGGCCTGGGCGATCTCGCCCACCAGGTTGTCCACGTAGGCGGGATAGGTGCCGCCGGGACGGGTGGGATTGAAGCCCTTGATGTCCTCGCCCGGGTGCAGGTGATAGACCGCGCCGCCCTGCAGGGGGATGCTGTGGGCCCGGCGCTGCTCGATGGCCGCGGCGATGTCCTTGGGGTCGCCGCCCAGGAGCTGCACCAGGTCTTCGGATTGCAGCGGGGTGACGATGAAAGCGGCGATCATGGCATTGACGATGGCCGCCTTGAGCTCGGTCTTCTGGTAGTGGTCCAGCATGCGGAAGCGGGTCATGACCGCGGCCATGAAGGGCTTGCCGCGGCTTTGGCCGGGGCGCTCCTTGTCGTAGGCGTGGATCACCCGGCGGCGGCCCCAGGCCGTGCGCGCCGGCACGCGCGTCCACTCCCCGCCCCACATGCGCAGGGCCGCGCCCAGCAGGACGCCGCCCGGGGCCGAGCGCATCTGCCGCCCTCGGGCCCAAACCCCGGCGCCCAGGAGATAGGCGTCGTCGCCGGGGTGGGCGTTGCGGATCTGGTAGGCCACCGGCGCGCCCTCGGCGTCTATCTCCACCCCGCCGCGCAGCGTCTCGCTGTCGGGCATGCCGTTGGGGTTGCAGAGGCGGTCGGCCTCCACGAGCTGAAAGTAGGTCTTGAAGCGCGCGCCCCGCCGGCCGGTTGCGTCCCACTTGGGCAGGGCCACGGCGGCGCCGTTTTCCAGGTATTGCCGGAAGGCCAGGCCGGCCATCTCGCCCATGGTCTGGGTGCGGCTGGCGTCTATGTCCGGCGTTTCGGTGGCGGTGCGCCACAGGGCCTCCACCCGCCGGGACCACTCCTCGGCCCACTCCCGGTCCCGGCCCAGGGCGCGGTAGTCGGGCATGGCCGAGATGCGCAGGCCCGCGCCCACCACGCTGTCCAGGACGGTGCGGATGAAGCCCGCGGCCAGGGGGTAGTTGCGCACCAGGTCGCGGCTGCGGGGCAGCAGGGCCCCCAGCTCGGGCAGCAGGTCGCTGTCGGCCGAGCCGGCCGGCGGCGTCCAGGAGGACAGGGCCCGGTCCACGTAGGAGGCGGCCTCGTGGGCCACGGCCTTGAGCTTGAACTCGGCCGCCACCGCCGCCGCGCCGGCAAAGGGGTATTTGCGCACCAGGTCGTCCATCAGAACTCCACCAAGATGGGCCGGCGGCCGCCGGTCCCCTCGCGCCGGGCGATCTGGTCCTCCAGGTTGCGGACGTAGGCCTCCAGGCGCGGGAGGTCCGCGCGGCTGTAGGCGACCTGCTTGTCGCCGTAGCCCACGGACACCTCCTGCTGCCCGAGCATGAGCAGGTGCAGCGCCTCCTCGGCCTCGGCCAGGCGGCTCTTCAGGGTGGCCAGGTCTGCCATGTTTGCTCCCTAGAGGTACGGGTCGGCCGGCTGGGCCATGGACGCGCCGGGCGCGTGCAGGGGCCGCACGGCGGCGGGCCGGCCCTCGGCCGGGTCCGCCGAGCGGCGAGCGACGATGCGGTCGCACTCCCGGTTGAGGTCGAAGCCCTGGCGGCGCAGGCCGCAGAGCACCGCGTAGTTGTAGCCCCAGAGGTCCAGGGCCTCGTTGGGCCGGCCGCTGGCGCGGTGCCAGCGTTTCACGGGGAACCCGCGCTGGTACTTGGTGACCAGCCTCTCCGCCCCGAACATGCGGAAGTAGCCGCTGGGCCGGTCCTTGGGGAAGTGGCAATAGCCGGGGCCCCTGGCCTCGATCTTGAGGCGCTCGGTGACCACCAGCTTGGCCTCGTCCACGTTGACCACGAACAGGGGCACGTTGCCCTTGTTGCGCTTGCTGAAGCGCGGCGGCCACACCTCCACGCCCAGGCCGCGGGCCTTGCCCTTGAGGGCCCAGACCCGCCGGAACCAGCGGCTCTTGCAAAAGGCGTAGGCCATCTCGGGGCCGCCGGCCGGGCCGCCGGTGTCCACCCCCGCCGCGCGGATGCCCAACTCGCGGCCGTCGGCGGTGGTGAATTTGCCTAGCAAAACGCTGTCGGCCCGCGCCCAAACCTCGGGCAGGAGGGGGTCGCCGTAGATCTGGACCCAGAGCAGGGACCAGGCCTCCTCGTCGCGGCCCCAGCCGATCACCTCCACCTCCAGGCGGTTCTCCTGCTGGTCCACCGCGGCGGTGATGACCGCCACCTGGGCGGGGATGGCGGGCTTGGGCTCCCAGGCTTCCGACACGGCGCGGCGGTAGATCTCGTCCTCGTCCACCGACTCGCCGGCGTCCTCCCAGGTCTCGGCCATGAAGGTGTTGACGAAGACCTTGAGCGTGCCGGGCAGCTTCTTGGCCTTCAGGAACTCGTCGGCGTACTTGGCCAGGGGCACCCAGGGGCTGTAGAGCGCGTTCAAGTGGAAGCTGGCGTGGCCCTTGAAGGGCCGCTCCGCCACCCAGCGGCCGCGGCGCACGGCCCGGTCCCGCTCGGCGTCGCCCCACAGGGAGCCGCAGGCTTCGCAGGCGTAGCGCGCCGTCTCCGGCAGGTGGATCAGCTTGCCGTTCTCGTCGCGGACCGGGTTGCCGTTCTCGTCCTCGAGCTTGTCCCAGACCACGTTGGGGTGCCTGAGGACCTGCTCGCGGCCGCAGTGCGGGCAGGGCACATGGAAGCGCCGCCGGTCGCCTTCCAGGAACTGCCCTTCTATGCGGCAGGTGCCCTTGTCCGCCGGCGAGCTTAAAAAGCCCAACTTGCGGTTCCAGAAGTTGCTGGTGCGCCGCCGCATGAGGGCCACGGGGTCGCCCTCGCGCGTGTCCTCGTAGCGGCCCAGCTCGTCGGCCAGCACCACCCGCCGCGGACGGCCGGAAAGGTCGCCCGGGCTCTGGGCGCTGGCCAGGGATATCTGGCCGCCGGCGTAGGTCTTGCGCAGCAGGGTGTTGTCCGGGTCGCGCCCCTTGGGCTCGGCCACCTTGGCCCGCAGGCAAGGCGTCTCCTCGATCATGGGCGCGAGGCGCGACTGGCTGAAGTCCCGCGCGCTGGGCAGCGTGTCCTGCACGATGAGCATCGGGCAGGGATCCACGTGCACGAAGTAGCCGGCGACGTTCAGGATGAGCTCAGACTTGCCCACCTGGGAGGCGGCCATCCAGGAGACCGTCTCCACGGCCGGGTCGCTGAAGCAGTCCATGATCTCCCGCGTGTACTCCACGCGGGAGGTCCGCCAGCGGCCGGACTCGGCCACGGCGGGGCCCGCCAGGACGCGGTGTCGGTCCGCCCATTGGCTGACGGTGGTCTTGGCCGGGGGCGCGATGGCCCGGGCGATGGTCTCAGCTAGAATCATGGGCCGGCTGCTGGCGGGCCAGCTTTTGGAACTTGGCGCTGAGGCCCTCCAGGTGTTCGGTTATCTCCGCCTCGAGTATCTCGGCCGCCTTGGCCGGGGTGTCGGCCAGGGCCAGCCGGGGGGCCAGCTTGGCCGGCATGCCGCGGAGCTGGTCGCGGAGGGTGCGGACGGCCAGGAAGGCGGCGTCCTCGACCTCCTGGCGCCTGACCAGCTTGCCCGTTTCCTTGTCCAGCTCGAACTTTTCGCGCTGGGCCTTGACGGCCTCGCGGACGGTCCGGGCCTTGGTCAGGTCCGTCAGCTCGCGGGGCTTGAGCTCGCCCTCGCCCGGCACCCGGACCTGCTTGGGCCCGGGGGGGCGGGGCGGGGTGCGGGACGGGTCGCGGTTGGCGTCCAGGGCGGCATCGGCCGCCTCGGGGTTGATCTTGCCCGTTTCCTGGTCCACGGGGACCAGGCCCCGCTTGACCCACTTGGAGACCGCAGCCCGGGAGACGCCCCTGCGGCGCGCGTATTCAGCCTGGATGATCAGCTCGGGCAAGGGAGTGTCCTTTTGGAGCGTGAGGGTCGGTGTCGCGCCGCCGCTGTGGCCCGGGCAGGGCCCATCGCCTACTTCCCACGCTCAACCTTTTCTCCTCGGTACATGCCCGCGCCCAGCCCGGCGATGGTGCTGAAGGGCAGGACTGGGACCGTCAGTCGGCGGCGGGCGGTGGGGTCCAAAAAGTAGAGGTAGCGGAACTGGTAGCCGGGCAGGACCTCCCCGCCGAAAAGCTCCACGTATTTTTTGATGCCGATGTTCTTTCCTTTGGTGCGCCGCAGAATCTCCCGCGAGAGGCGGCTGGTTTTGTCCTGCACCTTGAGCAGGTGGGCCACCGGGCCGCCGTTCAGGGGCACCAGGTCCGGCGGCAGCCGCCACATGCTGCCCTGGCTGTAGCCGGTGAGGGCAAAGCCGGCGGCGCGGTAGATGGTGCCGTCGCCGCACTGCATCCCATCGGCGAAGGAGACCACCCACTGCAGGTGCGGGTAGTGCTTCCTAAGCATCCGCAGGGCCACGCCCAGGGCGCGGCTTTCGCTGTTGCGCGGCAGCCGCTCGCCGAAGGCCATGCGGTTGAGCTCGATGAAGCCGTTCCAGGGCGTGTCCCGCACCAGCCCCTGCAGCTTGCGCTTGTCCAAGGAGGGGCCGAACTGCATGGCGCCCTCGAGGCGGCCGGCCAGGAACACCCCCAGATGGAGCTGGCTGTTCTGCACCACCTTGCCGCTGTAGTGGCAGCGCTGCACCACGCGGTTGGCGTCGCGGGCGGCGATGGGGGCCACCCTTATGTCCTTGGCGCTAGGCATGGGCCGCCAGGAAGCTGTCGCAGACCCGCGCCAGGGCGTTGCCGTTGGAGTTGCGGTTCAGCTCCTGGTCAAAGTGCCCCATGCCTTTGGAGACCGACAGCGCCTCCTTCACCCGCTCGGCCTGTTGGTCGTGCAGGGTGAAGACCATCTGCTGAAACGGGTCCTTGTCGCCACTGGGAAGCGTGGGCAGATCGGTGGCGGCCACGTCGCCCAGCAGGGCCCGTAGCTCCTCCTCGTCAAAGCCGGTGAGGCTCAGGTCAACGTCAAGCGCCTCCAGATCCAGCAGCTCCTCGGCCAGCGCCTCTTTGTCCCAGGGCGCCCAGGATGCCGAGCGCTTGAGGGCCAGGCGCAGGGCCCGGACCTCCTCGGGGCGCAGGTCATCGGCCGGGATCACCGGCAGTGTGGCCAGCCCCAGGCGCTCCACCTCGTCGCCGGTCAAGGTAACGACCGCCTTAAGGCGCAGCTTGCCGTCGATGATCCAGCCGTCGCTGGTGGCCAGCAGGGGCAGGCGCATGCCATAGGTGCGGACCAGGTCGGCCATGCGGGCCACGGTGGCGTCGTCTTGTTTGGTCAGGTCGCGGGCGTAGGGGCGCAGCCGCTCCAGCGGCCACTGCTCGATGGTCAGTGCCTTCATCCGACTCTCCGTGCTAAGCTACCCCCGCCCTGCAGGGCAGGAGGGTTGGGCGTTAGCCTGGTCGGATGCTCGCACCATCCGGTCGCTGGGCGGGGGCGTCATCCCCGCTCAGCAACCCTCGTCTCTCCTTGTGGTTGCCGGTAAAAAAGGAAGGCGGCCCCGGTTGACCGGGCCGCCCGTAACTTCCCGAAAAAATACGGCTTCCTTCCGTGAACCTGGTTGACGCTAGGGCGTCAACTGTCAACCCCAATTTGATCCCATTAGTTGACGATTTATTGCGATTCGCGTCCGACCCGTTTGGGGTACCCCCCTTGGTAGTACCTTGAGGCGGCGCGATCAATTGTCTGGATGGTTATAAGAGGTTTAAATTATTGCCTGTTCGCTGGCATGTTGTGGGCTCGGCTGGACCTTCGCGGACGCGAGTAGGCCCGGGTTGACACCATCCGCAGGGGGGTGTCAACGATCGCCTGCTTTTATGCAGGCGCCCGAGTGCATTGGCTCTTACGCTAGTCCCGCGCGCTGCAGCAGCCGCTCGGTCCCGTAGTCAAGCTGCTTGTGCAGCCGCTCCAGGGCGTTGCCCGATACCCGCTGCCTCACTTGCTCTCGCTTGAGAATGCTGATCACGCCCGGGCCGGTTAGCTTTTTGATCGGCGTCCGGGCCTTGCCCTTGCGTTTGAACATGACATAGCCGCTGGGCTCGGTGCCGTCGGCTGTCTTGGGACTGGCGATGAAGGCGCCCTTGACCGCCTTGCGGCCGCGGTCCTTGCGGATCAGCACCGTAGGCCCCTGCCTTGGCCGGGTGCCGCCCTTGCTCACCGGCTTGCTGGGCCGGGGCGAGTAGCCCATCAGCGATAGCCTCCGCGCCTTGCGAGCGATGTCCACGCCAGTAGAGAAGTCACCCCGGGCAATCTTGGGGAATATCTTCCGTAGGTCGCGGATGATTTGCCCGTGCTTGATGTTGTATATCTCGCGGCCGGCGCGGGCCGTGTCGGTGGCCATCCCCTTGGAGGTGCGGTGCAAGCCAGACTCTAGGACCTTTGCCAGGCCGCCGGCGACCCGGCTCAGCTTAGCCGCTACCTCGTCGAACTTGCCCGGCTCTAGGACCAGGTAGGCCATAAAGCAAAAGGCCGCCGAAGCGGCCCCTCCTGCGCGGATTGGGCGTGGCGGGTTTTGGCCCGCGGGATCATGGTGCACACCCCCTGCGCCGAAAAGGAAGCGGCGGGCTCCGGGCCCGCCGTGCACACAACGTTGAGATTGTACATATCTTAGGGGGGTGCACCCCCCTAGTCAACGGACTAGTGCGGACATTTGCGGACAAACGCGGACAATTACGGACACCCGCCCTTTCCCGCACCCTCGTCGCCCGCGGAGGCCGCTTCCCCGGCCAGCGCCAGGGCGGCCAGCGTCGCCCAGAGAGGCCAGGCGCCCCCCAGGGCCACGGCCCATCCCCACTTCCAGGCGCTGCTCCTGTCCTGGCCCACGAACACGGCCCAGGCCCACCGGGTGACCAGGCAGCCCAGCAGCCACCACAACACGACGATGGCGGCGATGGTATTGGCCCCCAGGTTGGCCACGGCCAACCCCACCAACAGCGCGGCCGCCAGCAGCATGAACAGCTTGCTAAGCATCCCTGCCCTTCTTCCTACCGCCCTTGCGCGAGTTGGGGTGGTCGGCCCAGGCCTGCAGCTTAGCCCGCGTGGTGGTGGGGTTATTGCCCAGGAACTCCACGGGCAGGCCGTACCTCTGATGCCAGCGCCGGACGGTCCTCTCGCAGACGCCCAACTCAACGGCAATGGCCGTCCAGCCGGAGAGGAAGTCCACCCGCTCGGGCCTCATATGAGCCTCCTCTCCCGGCATATCCCCGCCAGCGCCTGCAAGGCGCCGATGAGCAGCTTTGCGAACTGCCACCGGGTCATGTCCAACGAGCTTAGCAAGCTGCTCCAGCTCTTGCCCTCGAGCCATGGGTCCTCCTTGCGTGATAGCCAGGCCAGGATATAAAGCTGCTGGTCCGGCTCCAGGTCCAGGAACGCCAGGTTGAAGTCGAACATGCGGCCTGGGTCTCTGGGCGCGGTGCAGGGGGCCAGGATGAACCGCCGGCTGGCCACTTCGCCGTGCCCGGTGATGCGATAGACCAGGTCCGGGTCCGGCAGGCGGATGGAGCTGATCACGCCCTGCAGGGACCGCCACTCCAACCAGCGCTCCAACAGGTCCACCACCGCGTCGGCCACCTCGCGGGGGAAGGGATTTATCACCACGTTCATGGCCGCCCCTTGGGGGGGGCGTACAGGGCCCGGCGCAGTTCGTCTGTGTCGGCCACGGGGCCGCCGGGAGAGTCCGCCACGCGCCGGCACCGCACCCAGCCCCGCCGCAGCGGCGTGGTGCGCAGCAACCTCCGAGCTGCCGCCTCTTTCCGGGCTGCCTCGGCCAGGAGTGAGTCAAGAAGCTCCTTGGCGCGGGCGGCCGTCACCCCTTGGTTTTGGCGCACTATGTCGCCCAACACCCCGACTTCAAGCTGCGGTTCAACCTGTCGCTTTAGCCGGCGCAATTGTTGGCTGTACCAGAGCATGCTGGCGGCCGTAGCAGACCAGGGCGGCCTGTAGTGTCGGCCGGCAGCGCGAAACCTCGCCATCACGCGCCCCCTGCCATCAGCCGGCGGAAGCTCTCGCCCTCCACCAGCACCGTGGGGCAGTAGTCGGCCAGGCGGTCGGCCAGCCGGCCGTGCGGATCCGCGCGCCGGAAGCGGGCGGCGATCTGCTCCCGGTCGGCGTTGGTGACCAGCAGCGTGGGCCGGCCGTCCGCCCGGCGCCGGTCCACCAGGGCCACCAGCGCCCGCTGCGCCTCGGCCAGGAGCCGCTCCACCGCGAAGTCGTCCACCACCACCAGGCCCGCGGCCTGACCCGCCTCCAGCGCCTCCCGCGCCCAGGCCTTGCGCTCGGGCCGGCGCTTGGCGCCCAGGGCCGCGTTGACCGCCGGCGCCGAGACGTACAGCCCCGGAGCCTGCCGCCGCCAGAGCCAGCCCTTGAGCGCGCACACGGCCAGCACGGTCTTGCCCGTGCCCGTGGGGCCCTGCAGCAGCAGGCCGAAGCTGTCGGACTGCCAGCACCGCGCCTGCTCCCAAGCGCGCTGCCAGGCCGCCAGGTCCTCGCCCGTCTTGAGCCGGGCCGCGGCCGCGGCCGCCTTGGCGAACGTCCACTCGCTGGCTTCGGTGGGCAGTCCGGCCTTGGCCACCAGGTCGGCGTAGGCGTCGCGGCGCTCTATGGCCTCGGCCCGGCGCTCGGCCTGGGCGCTGCATCGCTCGCAAAGCTCGGGCGGCTCTACCCAGCGCCACCCGCCCATGACTTGGGCGTAATAGACCCATGGCTTGGTGACCCCGCCGCACCGCCGGCAGATGCCTTCGGTGATCTCCGGGGGGCAGGAAGGGCAAGGCGGCCTCTCTTGGCTGGCCTCTGGCCCTAGCATGGCGCTTTGTGCGTTCACGGATTGCCTCCTGGGTCTTTGCCTTTGCCCATTCCCAACCTTCCCAGGACGCTGCCCAGCCGGCTGGGCGGTCCGCCGCGTGGGGGGGGCTTTCGGGGGGACTCTTTTTCTTCGGGCTCGGGTTCGGGATCGGGTCGCGCACGCGCGCGCGTTACGCGAGAAGCCCCTTCGAAGGGGCTTCGCAAGCCCCTTGGCACCCCCTTCGGAGGGGCTTCCGAAGGGGCTTCGGAGGGGCTTCCGGTTTTGTTTTCGGCCGCCGGGCCAAGCCCCTTTGAAGGGGTTTCCGAGCCCCTTTGAAGCCCCTTGGCATCCCCTAGAGAGGGGCTTGCAAGCCCCTTGGCAGGGGGTTGCAGGGGCAACTCGCCCTGGCCCACACGGCTCAGGCGCGCGGTCAGGGACCGGGCCAGGTCCTCCATTTGCTCGGCCGAGCGCTCCGCGGACTCCTTTTTCTTGGCGTCGCCATCGGCGCGCTCCCGGGCGTTGGCCGCGGCCTCCCGCGCGGCCTGGGCCAGATGCTCCAGGGCGCCGGCCAGCACGGGCGAGTCCGGGTAATTCTCTATGGCGCTGGCCGCTCCGTTGACTGCGTTGGGCCCCTTGCAGGGTTGCATCACCAAGAGGAAGGGGACAAAGATTAGCGCGGCCTTGGGGTCGTATCGCACCAGATCGGCCCTCTCTAGGGCCCTAAGCGCCTCCTGGGCCGTCTCCAGCGACCAGTCCGGCATGAAGGACAGGGGCTCGCTGGGCAGGAAACGCCGGAGCCCCGCCGTGGGGCGCTCGGTGGCTGGCGCCAGCAAGAAAAAGAACAGGCTACGGGCGTCCGAGTTGACCTCGGCCTTGGCCAACTCGTACCAAACCTGGCCGCCGTTGATCTGCGAGTAGCCCGACACGCGCCCCTCCGCCTAGATGATGCCTTCGCCAATTGCGGCCGAAAAGGGCACGTGCAGGCCCTTGGCGGCCCAGTAGGCGCGCCAGGCGTCGGCCACGGCCCCCAGGGCCTGGGCGGGCGGGCCGTAGGCCCGGTGGCGCTCTCCGGTGATCAGCGCCCGCGCCTTGTCCAGGGTCGCGCCGGGCTCAATCATGCCGCCCTCCTTTGGCCGCGCCGGGCCAGGTAGTCCCGGGCCAGGGCCTTGACCCGCGCCGGATCGCTATGCACGGGCTGGGCCGCCAGCAGCGGGTCGGTCACGCCCTGGGCCTGGTGGGCCTTGACCCCCAGCACCTCGATCATGGTGGGGTCGGAGCCCTCCTCGCTGGTCAGGTACACGGCCATCACCGGGTTTCGCTGGCCGTCGCGGTGCACCCGACCGATCAATTGCTCGTGCACCTTGGGGCTCCAGTCCAACTCGCCGAAGACCACGGTGCTGCAGCGCCCCTGCAGCACGTCCAGTCCGATGCCCGAGCGCAGGGACATAATCATCACCTGGCTGCGGCCCCCCATGAACTCGCGCACGCTGGCCTCTTTCTGGGCCGGCGACTCGCTGCCCGTGTAGAGCACCGGGTTGAGGTCAGCCAAGGCCTTTAGCCAGACCTCGTAGACCGCGCGGTGCCAGCCGGCCAGGAGCACGGGCTCGCCGCTCTCGGCGAACAGGCGCGCGTATTGGGCCACATGGGGCGCCTTGGCCAGGCCCGTGGCCTGGCGCAGCAACATGTCGAATTGCCGGGACGCCTCGCCGCGTTCGGTGAAGCTGCCACGCAGGGTGGCGGCGGCCAGGCGCTCGGCCAGCGCCTCCACGTCTCGCAGCGGCCGGCTGTCGTGGTCCACCGTCTCCAGGATCACATTGACCGGCGGCAACTGCCGCCCCACCTCCTTGCGGGTGTGGCGCAGCATCAGGTGCGCCTCGCGCAGAAAGGCGCCCAGGGCCCTGGGATCGCGCACCAGGCCCTTTCGTCCGTTGCCCACCCACTCCCGCTCAAAGTCCTCCCGCCGGCCCAGGCAGCCCGGCCGCATGATGTCCAGCAGGTTGTAAATCTCCACGCCGTAGTTGTAGATGGGCGTGGCTGTGAGCCCCAGGACGTAGCGGCCGCCCGCGGCGACGGCCCGGGCCGCCAGGCCCTTGTTGGTAGTGTCGCCCTTGCGCAGCGATTGGGCCTCCTCCAGGATTAGCAGCCCCGGCGGCTTGGCCGCGAAAACGTCCACCCAGCCGGCCAGCTTGTGATAGGTGATGATGAACAGATCCTTGGGGGGCAGCGGGTAGGGCTTGGACTTGCGGATGATATGGCTGTTCAGGCCGGCGAAAGCCATGGCCCGGCGGGCCCACTGATTTTGCAGGTGCGGCTCGGCCACCACCAGGGCGGGCAGCGCGTCGGGGTGGGCGGCGGCGGCCAGGCCGGTGTAGGTCTTGCCCAGGCCCAGCTCGTCGGCGCAGAGCAGGGCCCGGTTTTTGCGCAGCAGGGCCACGGTGCGGGCTTGGTAGGGCCGCAGCGCCTCGCCGGGCCGCAAGCGCCACTCGCCCTGGGGCTGGTAGTCGGGGCTGAGTATCTGCGCCATCTCCTCCTGGTCGGCCCAAAACCGCTGCTGGCGCTGTTCCAGGCGGGCGCGGTCGCCCTCGCTCATGCGCAGGGGGTAGCGGCTCACGAACCAGGCCAGGTCCGCGGCCGCGGCCAGGGTGTCGGGCAATCGGAAGGGCGCCGTGCGGCCCTTGGCTATGCCCTGAAAAACGTGCTTGAGGCGGATGCAGACCTGGGGCTCCAGCTCGCGGATGATCCACCAGCGCTCGCCGTCTTGGTGGATATTGCCCCACCAGAAGACCAGATCCCCGTAGGTCCTCACATCCACGCCTCCGACAGGTTCAGCTCCAGGCAGGGCACGCCCGCGATCTCGGCCGGCAGGCCGATGCGCCGGCGGGTGGCCAGGATCAGAGCCCCGATGCGACCCGTCTCGCAGTAGCGGGCGCACTGGCGCTTTATCTCCGCGGGCCCGCCCTTGATCTTGACCTCCATGCCCACCGGCCCCACCATGAAATCAATCCGGTCCCGGGGGGAAAGCTGGGCCTCGCGCGTGAAGGGCAGACCCGCGGCCTTCAGGGCATGGGCGATCTGCCCCTGTAGCGCGGCCTCGTCGCCCAGGTCCATGCGCCAGCGGCCCAGGGCCACCAAAATCGGCGCAGTTGGTTCGCGCCGGCTCCACCAGGCCCAGACCGCCAGAAGCGTCGGCATGACGAGGACCGCGCCGGCGGCCAGTGCCCGTTGCCGGGCCCGCTCGGTGGTCAGATCGTAGTGAGGGTGCCTGCCGCCCTGGTACCACTCCCGGCGCAGGCCCAGACGGGCAGCGAAGGCGTGTAGCTCCTCGGCGCTGTCGGTGCTGGCTATGTGCCCCTGGGCGTCTATCAGGATCACGCCGCCGCCTCTGCGTTTTTGATCCACGCCGGGCACCAGCCCCGCGCGCTCACCATCAGCAGCTCGTCTCCGTTCAGCGCCAGGGCCCGGGGCCGGAAGCAGCGCCACTTGCGGGTTTGCCCGTCCTGCCGGGCCCAGCCGCAGCCGGCGCACTCCTCCCGCTGCGGGCAGGACTCATAGCCCAGGGCCCGGTAAATCTCAGATCGGTTCACGTCTCCTCCGCCAGCCGCACCAGCACGTCGCCATGGCAGGGCTGGTCAGCCCGGCAGTAGCAGCCCAGGCGCTTGCCTTTCAGCTCGGGCAGGCGGGCCATGAGCTGGCCGTTTGACCGTAACCATGATTCATAGGCCTTGATGCACGCCCCCAGCGCCGCGGCCTTGGTATCGCAAGGGCCGTAGGGCTTCAGATATCGATTACGTAAATCAACCCACTGCCCAAAATCTCTGTCCCATTGCTCTACGGCCCAGCGGCTATCAACTCTCCTAGTCCTGAAAGGATTCCCCCACCGCCCCGGCTGGGTGATCATCACGTCCGGGCACTCCACCCGCACGTCCACCCGGCGCGTGCGGCCGTCGTGGGGCTTGAATAATTCGTGCTCGTTGGGGCTGGGGGCCAGAAAAAACGAATTGGCCCGGCGGCCGGCCAGGTAGGTCACCGGCCGATCAAAGGGTTTAGGATCGGCAAGCTCCCAGTGCCAAGCGCCAGGCGCGGCCCATCGGCTCTTGCTGTCCTGCCGGCAGCCGGTGATCTTGACCGTGCCCAGGATGGCCCGCCGGGCCAGGTCTATTTGCAGGCCCAGCCACAGGGCTATCAGGTCCCAGCCCAGGATGCGCTCGCGCTGCCAGGCCCTGGCCAACAACTCGGCCACCTGCGCTTGGCCGCCCAGCAGGTCCACGAATCGGCCCATCTCCAGGGTGTGGTCCCACCGCGCCCCCTGGTACACCAGCACCTCCAGGGGCAGCGTGTACCGGGCGGGCGCCGGCCGGCGCCGGTTCTCCACGTCCTTGGCGCCGGCCATGATCAAGCTGCCCCAGGGCGCCCACACCGCGAAGCAGGGCATGCTCATGGCTGGGGCTCGCCCTTGGCTTTGCCGGTTCCCTGGCATTTGGGGCAGGGCGCGTAGCGGGTGCCGGTCTCGATACTCCACTCTCGGAAGACTTTGCCTTTTCCCTCGCACTTGGAGCAGTTTCCGGTCTCCGCCTCGTACCTTTGGGCCTCCGTCTCTATTTCCTCTCGCGTCACCACGGCCGTCTGCAAGGGCCTGGCCCACCGCTTTTGACCTTTGTTGGGACCGCGAATCAGGCGGCGAGGAACGCTGCCTGAGATAATCAAGTCCCGCGTTCCGTCCATCCATTTGTAGGTGCAGCCCTCCCATTCGGGAGGCGCACTCAGTTTGCGCCGGGCTATCGCATCGGCAAAGGTTAGGCTCATTCGCACTCCTTCCCTCGCCAGCGGCAGGGCCGCACCGGTTTGCCCGGCAGGCCCCAGAGCCCGCGCTTGGCCGCCCGCGCCTCGGCCTCCAGGCGCAGCAGCTCCGCGGCCTTGGCCCGGCAGTAGGGGTACTTCACCTCGGCCCAGGCCCAGCCCGCGCGCACCAGCACCGCGGCCAGGTCGCGGCCGTCGGGCAGCGCGACGTGAACGATCTCGCGCCTGTAGCTGCCGCCCACGTGCGCCGCCAGCACCTTCTCGCCCAGCACCAGCCGGGCCGCGAACCTGGCGGCCTGATTGGCGCCGGGCTGGAGCGTCCGTCGCGGGGTGGGCTTCTCCGGCGCGTCCGCGCAGGCCAGGCGCAGCGGCACCCCGCCCAGCTCCTCGTCCCAGCGGGTGTAGGTGTCCGCGTCGTGCGCGGCGATGACGGCGGCCGTGTACCTGATCTCCTTGCCGCGCGCGCCCTGGGCCAGCAGCAGCAGGGACACCAGCCCCACCGCTGTCCAGCCGATTATCCACAGCCGGTGCTTGGTCATGGTCCGCATTTTGCAGCCTCCTGCTATGGTTTGACCCCGCTCAGGTGCAAGGGTTGGGCCGGGTTTGTGGTTAGTTGCCTGGGTCTTTGGGTAAAAGCTTCAGCACCAATTCCTTGGGCTTGATTTTTTTCACTCTGAATCGCGACCCTTTGATCTCCAGCTCTTCGCCGACCCGAAACGTCCCTCCGTGATTGGGGTGCATCCCTTGCAGCTCTCCCCATTGCTCCATAGAAACGACTGGTTTGAATCTTCCGGCTCCCGTATCCATGCTGGCCTCCTAATAGCGTACGTTGGGGTTAGCCCAAAGGGTGTTGCCTTGGACCAAAAAATCCAAGGTGTCGCCATCGCGATCTGCGGGATGGATATAAAATGTCACCTGACCTTTTTCGTCGACTGCTGCCCGCAGGGCGTGATCGATGATTTTTAGATCGTGGTGTTTTTTCAGATATTCCTCAAAAGTCATTTTGTCTCCTTTCTCCTATCTCCTACCGAAACTCCCCTGCCGATCTACCGAAATGCCGCTTCTATTCTGGCCGTGGCCGCCCACCAGGCCAGGGCCATGCCCAGGGTCGCCGCCGCCGTCAGCAGCGCCGCGCCCGCGATCAACAGCCGTATCATGCCGCCTCCAGATCGTGCTTGATCAGGTACGTCCGCTCTCCGGGGCGCGTGTCGCCGGGGCTGTGCACCCGCTCCCGCCCTTGGGCTTCCAGCAGCGCCACGGCCGCCTCGCGGTATTCGGCCCAGTTCACCGGCTCCGGCGGCTGGCCGTAGTTCAGCTTGCCCACGGCAAAGCAGTCCACGCGCTCGTCCAGCACCCGGATCAGATTCAGGCTGCGCGCCGGCCAGATGGTGGGCTCCAGGCTCACCCAGGTGGTTAGGCCCAGGTCCTTGGCCTTGGCTAGACCGGCGACCCGGCGCACCGGGCTGATGGCCCCCGGCTCCCACTCCTCCAGGCCCTCGCCGCCCAACGAGCACAGGCTCGCGCCGAACAGGTTGTCCGGCCGCCAGGCCAGCTTGTTGATGGTGCCC
This sequence comes from Desulfarculus sp., assembly GCA_003605055.1. Taxonomy (GTDB): domain Bacteria; phylum Desulfobacterota; class Desulfarculia; order Desulfarculales; family Desulfarculaceae; genus Desulfoferula. The sequence continues at coordinate 44,674 of QZKP01000012.1, read as the reverse complement.
AGTCCCGCCGCGTCGCCCTTGGTGAGCACCTGGGCGCGCAGTCCGTTCTCGGCCATGATCCGCAGGGCGTCGCGGGTCAGATGGTGCTCGGCCTCGATGGGCTGGCAGGGGTCGGTGGTAAAGCAGAGCTGCACCGGCCGCTGGTCCTTGGCCGCCCCCAGCGCCTCGGCCTCGCGGGCGAAATTTTTGAGCACTCCCAGACGCGGGCGTGGGCTGGCGTGGAACTCGGCGCGGCTCTGGACCAGCCCCTGTTTCACCGCGAAGGCGGCCGCCCAGCAATAGGTGCAGCCGTGGGCGCAGCCCACGTACAGGTTGCAGGCCAGGGGCGCGTATTCCCTGGCCCGGCCCCTTGGCTCGTAGATCACGCTCACCCCGCTACCCTTCCCACCCCGGCAGCGCCCCGGCCGTGGCCGCCGCGTCCAGGGCGGCGATCATATCCACGATGCCCCGCCGCAGGTCGGTGGCGCTGACCTCTGGCTCCGCCAGCAGCATGGCCAGCTCGTCCCGCCGCATGTGCAGGGCCTCCCCCAGCCGGTCATGGATCACCGCCTCAGCCTGCCGCTTTCCCAGGCGCAGGCCCTCCAGCACGCCCTCCTGTCGCGCCCGCGCCAGCTTGGCCGCCCGCGTGGCCACGCCCTTGGCGTGGGCCTCCGGCGTGCTCATCTGCTTGGCGTTTTCCCGGGAGCAGGGGGTGCAGCGGCCCGCCCACTTGCCGTTCTTGTCTTTGGTCTGGGGCCGCTGGCCGCAGTGCGGGCACAGGAGCGCGGCCTCAGGGGGTTTCTCTCTCACCGGCTTCTCCTTTTTGGGCGCGGGCGCGGGCGGCGGCGCGCCCTCCTGCTTTTTCAGGCAGTCCGCGCAATAGCCCAGCGGCCTGCCCGCGTCGTCCACGGCCTGGAAGCGGCCACAGCCCTTGGTCCGGCAGATGTCAGGCACCTTGGAGCCTCCCTTTTTCCTGCGCGGCGCGGGCCCGGCCAGGCCGGTGACCGTCACCGGCTCCTCCAGGGGCGCCGGCCCTGGGCAGTCGCCGCATTGCAGCGCGATTTCCAGCAGCGCCTCGTCCCCGGTTCGCACCCGGTGCAGATCCACGCCCGCCAGCCGCTTCAGCCGCGCGGCGCAGCCGCTGGCCGTGAGCCGCACTCCCTCGCGCCGGCGGCACTGGTGCGTGAGCAGCGCCTCCACTCACGCCCCCGCCCCCAGCAGCTCGTCCAGGTTCAGCCGCTGCTCGCTGGGCCGGGGGCCGCACTCGGCGGCCTGGCGCATGCGCAGGCAGCGGGCGTTGAGCCGCGCGCTCTGCCGCCGGGCCCGCTCCGCCACCTGGCGCAGGGTGGCCCCGCCGCCGAAGTCCCGGATCAGCGCCTCGGCCGCGCGGGCCTGCCGCGCCCGCCGCACCGCCAGCGCCCCTAGATCGTCGTGGGACGTGCTCACGCCGTCAACTCCAGATCAGCTCGGCCAGTCCCCGCGCCCAGGCCGCGCCGCAGACCACGCTGGCCGCAGCCAAGAACCAGCGGCCGTCGCGAGCCGTGAACCACACCCACAACGGCGCGGAGATCAGCCCCAGGACGCTGCCCAGCAGCCGGTGCTCCGGCGCGTTGGCCGCCCAGATGGCCGCGGCCGTGAGAGCGAAGAGCAGCGCCTCCAGCACCTGATCGCGGCGCTTCCACCACCAGAGGCGCGTGCGGGGGGGAAACACGAGGTAGCCGCTCATGGCTGCCGCTCTGCCGCGATCAGGTCAACACCGCTCATGGCTCCCCGTGCCTTTCCCTGAATTCCAACTCCGTGTTGACGGCCCGCATCAGCGCCTTGTCCTGCTCGGTGCGCTCTTTCCAGTTCTCGGCCACCCGCCGCAGGTACCAACCCGGACAGTCTTCCACCGACCGGCCCTTGAACATGCCAGCGGGGAATTTCATCTCCGTGTCGCCGCTCATTCCTGCCCCTCCTCCTCCGCGCCCAGCATCTCCAGCAGGCCGGGGATCAGGTGCTCCCGGACCAGCAGCACCGCGCCGGGCAGGCACTTGCGGGCGATGGGCGACACGGGGATGGTGTCGCTTGTCAGCGCGTCGGCGGGCTTGCCCTGCACCACGATGCTTATTCGCAACGCCCCCGCCGCATTGGCGGCGTGCGCTTTGCCGCAGACTGGGCAGGTATCCAGCAAGTATCGCATCGCCGCTCCTCCTAAAAAGACCGCCGGGCTTGCTCCGTTGCGCCCGGCCCGGCGGCCGTGTGGGGGTGTGAGCCAGGCGATCCCGGGTTGGGATTTGCAGCCCGATGGGCCTCGGCCGGCACGGAGCTTGGGCACGCCGGGGCGCGGTCGAGACGCCCGGCCCGGGCGGAGGGAGACGATTTGGGTTGCGGCCGCGTCCGCTCCTGGCAAGCCGGGCAGGCCAGGGGCTCGTCTTGACCGAGTGCGATGCGGCCGCTCCAGGGCCGGCGCCAGGTGACCGGCGGCCGGCCGTTGTTGGTCACCGCCGTGGCCGGGCAATGGTAGCAGCGGAATACCTTGGGCGCCGGCGGCGGTGTTTGCAGGGCTACGAACGCGCGCATCGGGCCTCCTTTTGCCGCCGGGCCAGCGCGGCCTCGTGGCGCAGCACAAAGGCCAGGAACGCCGCCCGCGGGGCCAGGATCTCCACCTCCCGCCCGGGCTCGACCTCGGCCCGCTCGGAATGAAGGATGCTGTCCTGGGTGGGGAAAAGGCGCAGGGCCTCGGCCTCGATCTCCAGGCTGGCTGCGGTGAGCCGGTCGAACTGCCGGAACAGCCGCCGGAGGCCGTTGCCTCCCCACTGTTCCACATTGGACTGAGGCCAAAGCGAAGGAGTATCCATGCTCACCTTCCCAGCGGCCCGGCCCAGGCGCAGGCCAGGCCGGCCAGCAGGGCCAATAGGTAGAAAACTGTCTCTGTGGCGCGGCTCATGGCTGTTACAACCTCATGGGCATGATAATGCCCAGGAACCGGCTGTCCCCCTCGCTGTCGGCGGCGATGGTCACCTGCGAGTGTTCGTCCTTGATCCCCAGGCTGATCTCCTCGCTGCTCAGAGCCCCGCATACGTCCAACAGATAACGGGCGTTCAGGCCCAGGGTCATTTCGCCGCGGGGCCACTCGATCTCCAGGTGCTCGCGGGCCTCGCCCAGGTCGGGGTTGGCCGCGCTGAGCTCCAGCAGCCCTTCGGAAAACTTCAGGGTCAGCCGCCGCTCCCGGCCGCCCTCGATCAGGGCCACCCGCTTGGCCACCTGGACCAGTTTTTGGCGGGGCACGATGGCCTGGAGCGGCGGCCGGCTGGGGATCACCTTGTCGTAATCGGGGAAATCGCACTCCGGGTTGCGCACCCGGAGCAGATCGCCGTTGACCCGGAGCGTGGTCCAATCGCGGCCCAGGCCCAGGGTCACCTCGCCTTCCTTGGGCAGCATGCCCAGCATGGCCTTGGCCGCCCGGTTGGGCAGCAGGGCCCCGGCCTTGAACTCCTCCAGCAGGGCCATGGCGTTGTCGGCCGGGTCTAGGTCCAGGTCGCACAGGCAGAGCACGTGGCCGTTGGTGGCCACCATGCGCAGGAGCAGGTCCGCGTTGTCCTCGCGCACCTCCAGGCGCACGCCCGCCAGGTTGTAGCGGGTGTCTTCCTTGGCGGCGGCGAAGATCACCCGGTTTAGGGCTCCGGCCAGGGCCTGCGCCTCCAAGGGCACGGCGCGCGTATCGTCTTCGAGCGCGGCCGGAAAGTCCACAGGGTCCAAGCCGCGCAAGAGATAACGAAGTTTGGCGGCCTCTATTACCAGGTCCGGGCCTTCGGCCGTCAGGTGGGCGTTTTCTGCGGGCAGGGCTTTGGCTGCTTCGGCTAACTTATGGGCCGGTAGACAGAGCTCGCCGGCCTCGTCCACCATGGCCGCGCAGGCGCCGATATAAGTGGTCTCTAAGTCCGTGGCCCGCAGCCTGACCTCCGTGCCTTCGGCTTGAAGCAGCACGTTGCGCAGGGCCGGCTGCTCTGCCTTGCGTTCCACCAGCCCCTTGGCGGTGGCCAGCAGCCGGGCCAGGTCCTTGCTGGAAACGGTGGCTTTCATGCGCGGCTCCTAGAGGTCGTTGCCGGTGATGCCCTTGCCGCCCCACTGGCGCACGAGCTGGCTCGCGGTCACTGGGCTGGAAGGCAAGTCGATATGGTCGGCGGGGTGGCGTACAAAGATGTGGTTGTGGGGCAGCAGGCGCGCGGTTGCCACGTGCTGGATGCCTTGGGGCTTGGCCTGGTGGATTATGGCCAGGGCCTCGTCCAGCGATTCGGCCGCGACGTAAAATTCCTCGTCGTCGGCGCAGATGATCTCGTAGAAGAGCAGACCGGGTATGCCCGAGAGGAGGGGCCGGCCGCGCCGGTCCATGGGCAATGGCCGGAAAGGGTACCTGTCCAGGGGCGGAAATGACCTGGGGCTGGGATCTTCGGGGAACTGAATTTCCGGCATGGCTCCCTCGCTTGATTGTTGGGGCCCGGGCGGGAGGGGCAGGCCGCCCCGCCCGGGCCCTGGTTGACGGTTAGACCTCGGCGGCCGGGGCTTCGGCCGCGGGCGTCTCGGGCGCGGCGTCGGCGGCCGGGGCCGGCTCCGTCAGCTCCACGCCCAGCACGGCCGCCAGGGCTTTGACGCCCAGGTCGTCCCACTCGTTCGCCGTGCCCTTGGCCTTCTCGTAGAGCTCCTGGATGCCAGCGCCCAGCATGTCCTTGCCGGCCTCGGCGATCTGCGGGGTCAGCTTGGACCCCAGTTCCTGCGCCATCTGTTCGTAGTCCGCCATCTCCTTCTCCTGTCTTGGGCTCCTTCAAGCCCGGTTTCGGCTTGGGTGGGTTGGCTTGCTTACGTCCGCCCCGCCCGCGCCCTGTGTTAGTCCTCGCCAACAGCGGGGCGCAGGCTGCCGCCCGCGCCCCGCGCCCTGTCCAAAAGCGCCTCCACCTCGTCGGTCTCGCGCCGCACCCGCTCCAGGGCCCGGCGCAGGGCCGCGTCCTCGGGCCGGCTCACCCGGCCGTCGGCCATGGCCCGGCGCGCCTCCTTGAGGCTGTCGGAGGCGGCCAGGATCACGTCCGCGGTCTCGCTGGCCAGGTCGCTGGCCGGCGGCGGCACCTGGTCGGCCGGCGCCAGCCGCCAGCCCTCGGGCTCCAGCAGCTTGCGCAGCCGCGGGTCCTGGACGACCAGGAACGCGGCCTTGATCACCTCCACGCTGGCATTGAGCCGGCCAGAGGTGGTGTCGTAGATCGTGCGCTCGCTTACGCCGGCAGCCACGGCCACCCGGTGCACCACCTTCTCGCCCTGGGCGTGGGTGATCAGTATCTCGTTGAGCAGCTCGGCGATCTCGGTGCTTGAGGTCATGCGCGAATCTCCGCGGGCAGTTTGAGTTTTCAGGCCCCCTCGGACGCGGCACCATGGGGGGCATGGGGATCAGGCGTCCATATCTGATCGGGCTGCACGTGCAGGGCGGCGGCCACCGCCTCGCGGGTGGGGGGGGCATAAATCTTCTCGGTGCACACGTCGTGCACGTACACCCGGTGGCGGCCGATCAGGTTGGCCAGGCCGGGATATGAGGGCCGTTCGATGTTGGGGTTCAGGAGCATGAGGGCCATGATCCGGCGGGTGGGAGATACGCCCAGCAGGGGGAGGAGGGTGCCGATCTGGGCGAGGATTGACTCGGGCGTTGCGCAGAGGCTACTATCGTCCAGGTGGGGGGGAGTATCAGCCGCCCGAGCGCCGAGGGCGGATTGCTCTGGGTTTGTCTGCGCGGCGGCTGGAGCTTGTTTTGAGAACATCTTCTCTCCGGTAGGCTTGGTTGCTGTAGCTGCTGGTGAGAATAGTCGGAAATCTCAGTTTTTGTCAAGGGGAAAGTTGATATAACTCAAGAAACTTCCGATATGAAATTATTTCGGGCAGTTGCCCTGCGCCTAAAGCAGTTTATTGCTGAGAATTATCAGGGCAAGTGGACGGTGTTTGCCAAAAAATGCGGGGTGGTCTCGGGCTCGGTGAAGCCCTGGCTGGATGGCAAGTCGCTGCCCAGCGGTAAGCACCTGGCTCGCATGGCTATGGCCGGCGTGCCCATAGATTGGCTCCTAACCGGCCGCAAACCCGAGGCCCCGCCGGCCTCTGACCCGGCCGACACGGCGCGGCTGCGAAAGGAGCTGGGCGACGCCTTGACCCGCATTGACGCCCTGACCATCCAGCACAACGCGGCCAGCCAAAGCAGCACCCAGCAGGCCCGGCGGGCATTGGACCTGGAAGAGCAGGTGGAGCGCCTGCAGCGCCAGCTAATGACCCTGGGGCTGGGGCCGGACCATCTCAGGCTTGTTGAAGAGATCCACGCGGCCCTGGGGCTCGGCGGCCCGGTGGACGTGGACCGGGTGCTGCGGGTGGTTGCCGCCAGCTATCGGAGGTCCCGCTCCGAGCCAGAGGCCAGCCGAGTGCATGAAGACGGCGGGCAAAAAACAGAGGGGGCCGGGGGCAGGGGCGTAAAAAAGGAGCGGGAGCCCCAGGCCAACTCGTCTTGATCAGCGAATGGCTCGCCGAGCGGGGGCGGGCGTGAGGGAAAGGGGGGAGCGTGGCGATTAAAAAATGCAAGGAGTGCGGCAGTAAAAGGGGCCGCCAGTTGGGACGCCCGGGCATAATGTTTTGGGTGGCGGCGGCGGGGGCGGCCATGCTCCTGGTCGCTTGCTCGCCCGGCGACGACAAACCGCCGTTGGCCTACAAAATAATCGAGCAGTTTGATTTGCCGCCATATAAGTGGCAGATAGACGTTCAGGTTGAGACCCCGCCGGGCAACGCCATAAACCAGGCCCCCCTTGATCGCCTTGCCGACTACATCGCCACCCAAAAGAAAAACAAAGTAGGGGCGGTCGAGCGCTGGTGGGTGCGCTTTTTTCTGCCGAACTCCGGGAAGCAGGGGTCGTTTGCTCTCGTACATTGGGAAAAGGGGAGGCGCGAATTTCAATGGGTGCCGATGAATTATCCCCCCGGTTTTTTCGGACCCGCGGATCCGCCCCTCCCTTATGAGATAACAAAAAGTAAAGTCGAGCCTGGCCAGTGGTGGCAGGTGGAGGTTGTGATTCCGCGCCCGTCTGCCGGTAAGCCCGATGAAAAGCTGCTGGAGCAGTTCTTCGAATATTTACGGCTTAGGCTGGAGGGCAAGGACGGCAGGGCTAAATGTTGGATATTGGCTCTTTACTTCAAAGGCGAGGAGAAGGGGAACCCTTATTTTTACTCGATGTATGATTCGGACTGTGGGTTCCTGGCCCGATTCAAAGTGTCTCGGTACCCGGCTGACTACTCCGGCCCCCGGGAACCGCCCACGCCGTACAGGCTTAAATCGTTGAGGGTTGTAAGGGGTTCTACCTGGTCTGCCTCTATCGTGCCGGCCCGGCCGCGAGATCATGTTTTGCGCGAGTCGCTCCTCCTGGATTTTGTGGGTTTCGCACGCGGCCACGCAGCCATCATGGCCGGAAAGGTCAAGTCTTGGTCGGTGGGCTTTTCTTTCCCCGGCCGTCTTTCTTTTTTCGAGGTGAAGATGCGCGACGGCAAGACGGAAAAGAGATGGAATAAGTTCAACGTGCCGGCGGTTTTTAAAATACAAAAGGCTGCCCAATGATCCGCCGCCTGCTGGTCCTGGCCTGCGTGGCCGCGGCCGCCGGCCTGCTCGGCCTGGCCCTGCGGCTGGGGGAGGGGCGGGAGTTGCTAACCTACAGGGAAAAGGGAGGGGAATGATGCCGATTAATACCGCGGACACGCAGTACGGCGATGCCCAAGGGACCGTTTCCATTGATTGGCACACAAGCGAGATTCATGAATGGGCCAAGGATTTGGGGGTGCCCAGCAACTATTTCCCGTTGGGGATCAGTTTCCGCCTTGGCGCGGTGGGCCCCCAACAGGAACCAGTTTTATTAGTTACTATCTTTGCGGCCGACAAGGCCATGGTGGGCGAGACGGCGGATGACATAATCAGGTACGTCGAGCAGCATCCGAGCATCCCGGTAAAACAGTGGGATGGAAGGGCCTCGCTCGCCGACCTGCAGAAATACATCAAGCGGTTTGAGGCCGTCGCTAAGTCCGTGAAGATCATCGGCGACACTAAGTTTGTTCCTGAGGAAGAGTGAGCGCCCCCTTGACAATTCCCCCCGGGAGCAGTTACCGTTGATCCAGCTTACGTTCGCTCCGCCCGCAACCGGGAATCTCGGTTGTGGGCGAATCTGTTTTCAACTTTCCGACCGTACTGACCCCCGAGGAGGCAGCCTCGTTGCTCCGGGTGCACCCGGAGACGGTGCGCCGCCTTATGCGCGAAGGCAGGCTCCCCGCCGCCAAGGTGGGCGGCTCCTGGCGCACCACCGCCGAGGCGCTTAGTGCCCACCTGGCGGACCAAATACGGGTGGCGCACGCGGGTGGAGGTGCGCGGGGAGAAGGTCTACGGCCCGACCTTCCCCTACAAGGCGCAGGCCAAGGCGTGGTGCGCGGCCGAAAAAAAGCGGCGCGCCGGCCGAACATTGCCCAGCGGCACATCAGGATTGTTGTCCCTGGTTGAGCTGCATCTTGATGAAGTACAGATCAACCGCACCTCTAAGACCTACTATGAAAAACGCGGCTCGCTTGAGCGACTCCTGGCACATGTGGGCAATGCGGAGCCCGAGGCCGTAACCCCGCCCGACATCCTGCAACTGCTCAATCAGCGAGCCCGCGAAGCATCCAACCACGCAGCCAACAAGGATCTCAAAAACATCAGGTCGTTTTATCGCTGGCTGGCCCGCCATTATGGCATCCTGCACGATCCGACGGCTGTGATCGAGCGTAAGTCTCACCAGAAAAAGACGCGGCGGCTGCTGCCCATCGGTGACATTTTCAAGGTGATCATGGCCGCGGCCATGCCGGAGCGGGCGCTGGTGGCCGCCTGCTGGCACACCGCCGCCCGCAAAGGGGAGATACTACGGCTGCGCTGGGACGAGGACGTGAATCTGGAGCATCGCTGGATCAGGCTAGGCACCCGCAAGACCCGCGATGGCTCCATGCGCTACGAGCGCCTTTGGATCAACGATGACCTGCTGTCGCTGCTCAAGGAGTTATGGCGCACCAGGGACAAGGGCAGCCCGCACCTTTTCCCCGCCTGCTACCAGCCTGACGAGCACGGCAACAACTGGCGGGGAGAGCAGCGTGCGCACCGGGTCCTGGTGGGCTATCGGCGCCGGAGGAAAGACGGCACCTACAAGGAGAGCGGCGGCCTGTGCCGGCGGGCGGGGGTCGACCTCTTTGGCTTCCACGACATCCGCCACACCGCTGCAAAGTATTTAAACGATCTGCAGAAGGTGGGGATTAAAAAGGTGCAGCAGGTGCTGCGCCAGCGCCGCCAAACCACCACGGAGCTTTACTTGGAGGGGAACTACAGCGACACCACGGGCGCGTTGGATCTGCTGACCTGGGCAAACGTCCAGCAGATCGTCTCGAAAAACGTCTCAGAAGAAGAAAACAAGGGGCCGGCCGAGCAGCCAACCCCTTGAATTAATTTGGCAGTCCCAACGGGGTTCGAACCCGTGTCTTCGGCGTGAGAGGCCGATATCCTAGGCCACTAGACGATGGGACCGCGCGCAAACATATTTATGGCTGGCGGACTAGGATTCGAACCTAGATAGGCAGATCCAGAGTCTGCAGTCCTGCCATTAGACGATCCGCCAGCACTGCATGGACTGATTTATAGCCTTGGGCCAGCGGCGTCAAGGGCTTTTTACCAGATTTATCATTCCCTGGCCAGGTCCAAGGCCCTCTTAAGCCTGGCCTTAATCCGCTCCGGCCCCAGGATGGCCATCACCTCGAAAATGCCCGGGCTGAAGGTGCGGCCCATGAGCGCCACGCGCACCGGCTGGGCCACGTCCTTCATTTTCAGGCCCAGCTCCTGGGTCAGCCCCTGGAAGGCCTCCTCCATGGCCTGGGGCGCGCTACCCAGCTCCTGCACCAGGGCCAGCACCCGCTCCAGCACCGGCGCCTGGGCCGGCCCCAGGAACTTCTGGGCGGCGGCCGGGTCCATGGCCGGCTCTTCCTTGAGGAAAGGCTCGGCCCACTCGGACAGTTCCAGCAGGGTCTTGGCCCGGGGGGTCAGTTCGGGCAGGCAGGCGGACAGCAGCTCCGGGTCCGGGCGCTCCACCCCGCGCGGGGCCAGAAAGGGCCGCACCAGCTCGGCCAGACGGCTCGCCTCCGCGGCCTGGATGTAACGCTGGTTCATACGCAGCAGTTTGTCCTGGTCGAACACCGCCGCGCTGCGGCCCACCGCGTCCAGGTCGAAGTAGTCAATCAGCTCCTGGCGGCTGAACATCTCCTGGTCGCCGTGGGACCAGCCCAGGCGGGCCAGGGCGTTGAGCATGGCCTCGGGCAGATAGCCCAGGTCGCGGTAGTCCATCACCGCCGTGGCGCCGTGGCGTTTGCTCAGCTTGGTCTTGTCCGGGCCCAGGATCATGGGCACGTGGGCGAACAAAGGCAGCGGCGCGTCCAGGGCCTGGTAGAGCAGTATCTGGCGCGGGGTGTTGTTCACGTGGTCGTCGCCGCGGATCACGTGGCTGATGTTCATGTCTATGTCGTCCACCACCACCGCCAGGTGGTAGGTGGGCGAGCCGTCGCTGCGCAGGATCACCAGGTCGTCCAGCTCGGCGTTGTCAAAGCTTATGGGCCCCTTGACCAGGTCGTTGTACACCGTGTTGCCGCTGCGGGGGCCCTTGTAGCGCACCACGGCCCCGGGCGCCGGGCCCAGGCCCTGCTCCCGGCAGGCGCCGTCGTACATGGGCTTGGCCTTGGCGGCCATGGCCTGTTCGCGCTTTTGCTCCAAGATTTCCGGGGAGCAGTGGCACCAATAGGCGCGGCCGCTTTGTAGCAATTGCTCCACCGCCTGGCAATAGCGCTCGAAACGCTGGCTCTGAAAAAAGGGGCCCTCGTCATAGTCCAGGCCCAGCCACTCCATGGCCTGCAGGATGCCCCGCACGTGCTCTTCCTTGCTGCGCTGGCGGTCGGTGTCCTCCAGGCGCAGGACGAAATCGCCGTGGTGGTGGCGGGAGAAAAGCCAGTTGAACAGGGCGGTTCTGGCGCCGCCCAAATGCAGGGCGCCCGTGGGCGAGGGCGGGAAGCGGGTGCGCACTTTGGGGGTGTGGTCGTCGGTCTGGGCCATGAATCTTTCCCGTAGCTGTCAGGTGAGCCCGCCAGGCGGGCCGTGGTGGATGAAGTATTTACTTTATTATCAGCCCGGCGTAGGCCACCACCTCGCGGGTGTCGCCGGTCACCGCCCCGCTGTTGGTGTAGGCCACCAGCTCAGCGGCGGTGGCGCCCAGCTCCAGGGCCGCCGCCAGGGCCACGGTGGTGGGCAGCACCCCGCACATGCTGATGCGCAGGCCGGTCACCGTGCGGTACAGGCCCTGGGGGTCCAGGGCCAGTATGGCCTCTAGGGCCTTGGAATCCTTGGCCTGAGCCTGCTGGGCCGATTCATAGTGCGTCATGTCCGTGCTGGCCACCATGAGCACCGGCTCTCCCAAGGCCTGGATGGCCCCAGCGATGTCCCGGCCCAGTTGCTCGCACTCGGCAAAGGAGAGCAGGGACAGGCACAGCGGCGTGAGCAGAAAATCTTCACGCAAACACTGCAAGATCGGCACCTGCACTTCCAGCGAATGCTCGTACTGATGGGCCAGACTATCTTCCGCCGCCAACGCGCTGCGGGAAAGTATCTCAGTGCCCAGTTTGGCGTCCAACTGCACCGCGCCCAGGGGGGTCTGCCAGGCGCCCCGGCTCATCAGCGCCGCCCGCTGGCCCAGACCCTGGTGGTTGGGACCCATGACCAGCACCCGCCGGGGTATCTGCACCCGGCTGAGCACCTTGCCGGCCACCGCGCCGGAGAAAATATAGCCGGCATGGGGGCAGACCGCGGCCAGGGCCCCGGCCGGCTGGGCCGCGGGCTCCAGGAAGCCCTCTATCATGGCCCGCAGCTCTTGGGGGTGGCCGGGGTAAAAGCGGCCGGCCACGGCAGGGGCGCGCAGCATGGCTCACCTCCGGAATTTAGGTTGCGGCCGGGGGCCAGGCCCCTAAGCCTAGCCAATGATTAGCACACCACCCCCAGCGCCGCAAGCAACCCCGCCCCGCGCCCCCGCCTCGCTCGATTTCCCCTTCCCCGGCCGGCCATTTTTTTGGCAATATGGGGCCTCGGGCCGGGCGCGGGGCCTTAGCGTTCCCGGCGGGCCGAGGCGGCAAACGCAGCAGCGGGGGGGGCGACCATGGACCGGACCGGCAAGCAGGCGCTGTTCTATCTGATCAGCTTTTTCTTGATCCTCATCTGGTCGGGCATCCGGCCCTATGACCGCTTCACCTGGTATCTGGAGGTGGCCCCGGCCATCATGGGCCTCATCGCCCTGGCCGCCACCTACCGGCGCTTCCGCTTCACCCGTTTGGTGTATCTCTTGGTCTGGATTCACGCCATCATCCTGGTGATCGGCGGCCACTACACCTACGCCCGCATGCCCCTGTTCGACTGGCTGGACCAGGCCCTGCACCTGGGCCGCAACCACTACGACAAGCTGGGGCACCTGGCCCAGGGCTTTGTGCCGGCCCTGGTGGCACGCGAGATCCTGATCCGCAACCGGGTGATCGCCCGGCGGGGCTGGCTGTCGTTGATCGTGGTGAGCATCTGCCTGGCCCTGAGCGCCTTTTACGAGCTGATCGAGTGGTGGGTGGCGATTTTCACCGGTACGGCCGCCGAGGACTTCCTGGGCACCCAGGGCTACGTCTGGGACACCCAGAGCGACATGGCCCTGTGCCTGCTGGGCGCGTTGTTGGCCCTGCTCTCGCTCTCGCGGCTGCACGACCGGCAGATCGCCCAGTTGCCGGCCGGCTTGGCCAGATAAGGCCTGCCCACCGAACCCGTTCCCGCCAACCATATAAGGAGGGCAATACCATGACCGCGGCATCCCAACAGGCCCTGCAAGGGCTGCGCGACCTGAGCATGCTTCAGTGGTACGTGATTCCCCTGCTGGCCTACACCTTCTACATCTACAGCGCCCAGGTGAAAAAGGCCCGGCGCTCCGGTGACTGGAACGCCGTCTTGGCCGGCCTGACCATCTTCGGCATGGACTTCGTCAACGAGACCGTCAACGGCTGGATACTGCACTTCAGCCAGCGCTCGGCCCTATGGACCGCCCCCGGCCCCACCGCCCTGCGCACCATGGTGGGCTGGAACATCGAGATCATGTTCATGTTCATCATCCTGGGGGTCATCTACTACCAGACCATCTCCGACGACCCCCAGGAGAAGATACTGGGCATTCCCAACCGCTGGTTCTGGGCCATCGGCTACAGCGCCTTCTGCGTGTTCGTGGAGTGCCTGCTCAACAAGGGCGGCCTCTTGGTCTGGGAGTATTCCTTCTGGAAGCTGAGCTTCGGCGGGCTCTGGCTGATCTTCCTGTTCGGCTACCTGCACTTCTTCGTAGCCGCCCTGATCGTGATCAGCCTCAAGGCCCTGCGCAGCAAAATTACCTTCGTGAGCGTGATATACGCCGTGGCCATCGTGATGAACATCTACGGCCTGGGCATCATGGGCTGGAAATATTAGCCCGGATATTTCATGAAGGCCGGGCAATATTGTTATCTAGCCCTTATCCGCGCGGCGGTTAGGGAAGACCATTACAATTTGCCGGGCACCCTTTGCACTCTGGCCCGGCACAGCCAGCCGCCGGCAGACAAGGCGTCCGGCAAGCGAGCGCCGCAGGTGTAGCTGAAACTACATCGAGGCGCGAGCGAAGCCGGCAACGCAGTATGCCGGCGGCTGGCAAAGCCGGGCGCCTGTCCTTGTGGGCTCGGGCCCTAGCCGCTAGAATAGCCTCTCGTGACTGGGAGGTTCATCATGCGCCGCGCCCTGATCATCGTGGACATGCTCAACGACTTCGTGCGGCCGGGCGCGCCCCTGTTCGTGCCCGGCGCCCTGGAGATCATCCCGGCCATCCAAGCGGAGCTGGCCCGGGCCCGGGCCGCCGGCGAGCTGGTGGTCTATGTCTGCGACGCCCACGACCCGGACGACAAGGAGTTCGCCCGCTTCCCGCCGCATGCGGTGGCCGGCAGCCCCGGCGCCCAAATCGTGGAGGAGCTGGCCCCCCGTCCCGGGGAGGTGGTGCTCAGCAAGCGCCGCCTGGACCCCTTCTTCGACACCGAGCTGGACCAGGTGCTGACCCGCGAGGAAGTAGAGGAGGCCACGGTGGTGGGCGTGTGTACCCACATCTGCGTGATGGAAACCGTGGCCGGCCTGTCCAGCCGCGACATCCCGGCGCGGGTGCCCCGGGCGGCGGTGGCCGACTTTGACCCGGACCAGGCCCAAGCCGCCTTGCAGCGCATGCGCCGCGTCTTCGGAGCCCAGATCATCTGACCCCGCCGCACGCCAGGAGAGACCCATGCCCCCCCGCTTCCCGCTGGCCCTGACCCTGGCCGCCCTGCTGGCCCTGGCCGCTCCGGCCGCGGCCAAGCCATCCTCCGGCGGGCCGCCGCCGGCCCTGGTGCAGGTGGGCCAGGTGCTGCAAAAACAGGTGGAGACCATCGTCACCCTCACCGGCACCGCCGAAGCCCACCGCAAGGTGGTGGTGGCCTCGCGGGTGGAGGGCCTGGTGGCCCAGGGCCAGGTGGAAGAGGGCCAGGTGGTCAAGCAGAGCCAGGTGCTGGTGCGCCTGGACGCCAGCCGCCTGGAGCCCCAGCTGGCCGAGGGCCGGGCCGTGCTGGCCGAGGGCCGGGCCGTGCTGGCCCAGCTCCGCCGCGACCTGGAGCGCAACAAGGTCTTGAGCAAGCGCCAGGCGGTGCCGCGCAAGGCCCTGGAGGACGCCCAGACCGCGGTGGACCGGCAGAAGGCGGTGGTGGACCAGCAAAGCGAGCGGGTGCGCCTGCTGGAGCTGGACCTGGCCTACACCCGCATCCGCGCCCCCCGCGACGGGGTGGTGGTCCGGCGCCTGACCTGGCGCGGGGAGTGGGTGGCCAAGGGCGGCCCGGTCCTGGAGCTGGCGGTCTTGGACCCCATCAAGGTGGTGGTCAAGGTGCCCGAGCGCTATTTGCCGGCCCTGGCCGTGGGCGGGCGCTCCTGCGCCACGGCCGATGCCCTGCCCGGCCGCGAGTTCTGCGGACAGATCCAGGCCGTCATCCCCAGCGGGGACGACAAGAGCCGCACCTTCCCGGTGCAGGTGCGCATCGCCAACCCCCAGGGCGAGATCAAGCCGGGCATGCTCATGCGGGTGGCCCTGGCCGCGGGCCAGAAGCATATGGCCCTGTTGATCCCCAAGGACGCCCTGGTGATGAGCGGGGACAGCCTCAGCATCTTCGCGGTCGAGGAGGGCAAGGCCGCCTCGGTGCCGGTGAAGGTGGTGGCCGCCCACGGCGGCCTGCTGGAGGTGACCGGCGAGCTCAAACCGGGCCAGAGCATCGTCACCGCGGGCAATGAGCGCCTGTTCCCCGGCCAGCCGGTGCGGGTGCAGCCGGCCGGCGGCCTCGCCAAGTAGGGTGCGCCCGTGAAGCTGGTCCAAACCGCCATCAAGCACCCCATCAGCGTCTCGGTGGGGGTGATTCTGCTGGTTATGTTCGGCCTGCTGGCCCTGTTCGCGGTGCCGGTGCAACTCATCCCGGACGTGGACCGGCCCATGATCACCGTGCGCACCACCTGGCAGGGGGCCTCGCCCCAAGAGATCGAGCAGGAGGTCATCCAGCGCCAGGAAAAGGAGCTTAAGAGCGTCGAGGGCCTGCTGCGCATGACCTCCGAGTCGGTCTACGGCCAGGGCGGCATCACCCTGGAGTTCCCGGTGGGCACGGACGTGGACACGGCCCTGGTGCGGGTGAACAACAAGCTGCAGCAGGTGCCCCGCTACCCGGCCAACGCGGATAAGCCCATCCTGATCTCGGCCAGCGAGAACGCCCCGCCCATCGCCTGGATGGTGCTCCTGCCCAAGCGCGCCGGCGCGCCGGAGGTGCCCCAGCAGCGCACCTTCATGGAGGAGCGGGTGCTGCCCCTGATCGAGCGGGTGCCCGGCGTGGCCTCCTCCACCCTTTACGGCGGCCAGGCCACGGAGATGCAGGTGGTGCTGGACCCCAAGGCCGTGGCCGCCCACAGCCTGACCATGGACCGCATCCGCCAGGCCCTGCTGGGCGATAACGTCAACGTCAGCGCCGGCGGGCTGGACGAGGGCCGCCGCCGCTACCAGGTGCGCACCCAGAGCCAGTTCCTGGAGCCGGCCCAGGTGGATGATACGGTGGTGGCCTACGAGGCCGGGGCCCCGGTGTTCATCAAGGACCTGGGCCGCACCCAGATCGGCTACGCCAAGCCCGAGGCCATGGTCATGCACTTCGGCCAGCCCTCCCTGGCCTTCAACGCGGTGCGCGAGACCGGCACCAACGTGCTGGAGGTGATGGCCGGGCTCAAGCGGGCCATCGCCAACATCAACCGCGAGGTGCTCGACGCCCTGGGCCTGATGGTCCTGTTGGTCTACGACGAGACCGAGTACATCTACCAGGCCATAGACCTGGTGCGCGACAACATCTACGTGGGCGGCGGGCTGGCCATCATGGTGCTGCTCATCTTTTTGCGCAGCATCTCGGCCACCTTCATCGTGGCCCTGTCCATCCCCGTCAGCCTCATCGGCACCTTCATCATGATGTCGGCCTTCGGCCGCAACATCAACGTCATCTCCCTGGCCGGCCTGGCCTTCGCCTCGGGCATGGTGGTGGACAACTCCATCGTGGTGCTGGAGAACATCTTCCGCCTGCGCCAGAAGGGCCTGAGCCGGCCCGAGGCGGCCTACCAGGGCGCGGTGCAGGTGTGGGGAGCGGTGCTGGCCAGCACCCTGACCACGGTGGCGGTGTTCCTGCCCGTGCTCCGGGTCAAGCAGGAGGCCGGCCAGCTCTTCGCCGACATCGCCATCGCCGTGTCCTTCTCGGTGCTGCTGTCGCTGGTGGTCTCCATCACCGTGATCCCCTGCCTGGCCGCGCGCATCGTGGGCGGCGGGGGCGGCCCGCAGGCGGGGGGCTCCAAGTGGCGGGGCTGGCAGCGGCCGCTGTTGGCTTTCGGCGAGGGGGTGCGCGCCTTCATCAGCCACAGCGTGTACCGCCTGGCCGGCAGCGCGCCGGCCGCCCTGTCCGTGGTGCTGCTGATGACCGCCCTGGCCCTGGGCATGGCCTGGTTCCTGGCGCCCAAGGCCGAGTACCTGCCCACCGGCAACCGCAACCTGGTGCTGGGCATCATGCTGCCCCCGCCGGGCTACAACGTGCCCGAGCTGACCAAGATCGGCGAGCAGATCACCAACGAGTGGCGCGGCCACTGGGGCCCGGACCCCTACCAGAACGCCGGGGCCAAGCAGGAGCCTGCCTTCCGGGCCTTCTTCTACGTGGGCTGGGGGGCCCAGGTGTTCATGGGCCTGGCCACCTGGGACGACGCCCGGGCGCGCGAGCTGATCCCCATCATGCGCCGCACCCTGGCCCAGATACCGGGCATGATCCCCATCGTGCAACAGACCAGCCTGTTCCAGCGGGGCGCCGCCCAGGGCCGCACCATAGACCTGGACCTCAGCGGCCCGGACCTGGAGCGTCTGGTGCGCCTGGGGGGTCGCTTATTCGGCCAGATACAGCAGCTCATCCCCGGCTCGCAGATCCGGCCCATCCCGGGCCTGGACCTGGGCCAGCCCGAGCTGCGCTTCATCCCGGACCGGGTGCGGGCCGCGGCGGTGGGGCTGAACGCCTCCCAGATCGGCTTCAACCTGGACGTGCTGGTGGAGGGCGCCAAGATAGACGAGGTGCGCCGCGAGGGCTACAACATAGACCTGAAGCTCTTGGCCCAGCCCCAGAGCGTCAGCGAGACCCAGGACCTGGGCCGCATGCAGATAAACACCCCCGACGGCCGCCTGGTGACCCTGGCCTCGGTGGCCCCGCCCCAGTTGGTGGGCGGCCCCACCCAGATCAACCACATCGAGCGCCAGCGGGCGGTGACCCTGCGCATCTACCCGCCCGAAAATCTCCCCCTGCAAGAGGCCATGGAGCGCCTGCAGGACAAGGTGGTGGCCCCCCTCATCAAGAGCGGGGAGATGGCCCCGCCTTACGGCATAGGCCTGTCGGGCACCGCCGACGACCTCACCAAGACCCGCCAGGCCCTGCAGGGCAACTTCCTGCTGGCCCTGGCCATCACCTTCCTTTTGATGGCCGCCCTGTTCGAGAGCTTCCTTTACCCCCTGGTCATCATGTTCAGCGTGCCCCTGGCCGCGGCCGGCGGCTTCCTGGGGCTGTGGGTGGTCAACCGCACCATCGCCTACCAGCCCCTGGACGTGCTGACCATGCTGGGCTTCATCATCCTCATCGGCATCGTGGTCAACAACGCCATCCTGATCGTGCACCGCACCCTGCAGGGCATGCGCGAGGAGGGCCAGGAGGCCCGCGCGGCCATCAGCGAGGCGGTGAGCCTGCGCACCCGGCCCATTTTCATGAGCGCCCTGACCTCGGTGTTCGCCATGCTGCCCCTGGTGCTGTTCCCGGGCGCGGGCAGCGAGCTGTACCGCGGCCTGGGCTCGGTGGTGGTGGGCGGGCTGTTGATCTCCACGGTCTTCACCCTGTTCCTGGTGCCCTCGCTGCTGGCCCTGGTGCTGGCCGCCCGGAGCAGGGTCAGCGCCTGGCTGGGCCGCGAGTTCAACCCCTAGGAGCGCCTTGTGGCCGGGGCGGGAAATGGTAAGCTGTAAAAGAGGCGGTCCGCGGCTGGCCCGCCCCTGGCATCACCCCTCGGAAAGGAAAGAACCGCATGAGCGAGCCGGTTAAGCTGTACGCCCTTAGCACCTGCTCCCACTGCAAGAACACCAAGAAGCTGCTGGACGAGCTCGGCGTGAAGTACGATGTGGTGGAGGTGGACCTCTGCCAGGGCGACGAGCGCGACCGGCTGGTGTCCGAGGTCAAGAAGTACAACCCCAACTGCTCCTTCCCCACCCTTTTGGTGGGCGACAAGGTGATCGTGGGCTACCGCGAGCAGGACATTAAGGAGGCCTTGGGGCTATGACCGCGGCCGAACTCTACCAGATGCTCCGCAAGGTCCAGGAGCCCAAGGGCTACTTCTTCAACCAGGACCGCGCGCGCACCTTGGACCTGCTGGAAGGGCTGTTGATCAACAAAAAGCGCTACGGCTACATGTGCTGCCCCTGCCGCCTGGCCTCCGGCGACCGGGCCAAGGACGCGGACATCATCTGCCCCTGCACCTACCGCGAGCCAGACGTGGCCGAGTACGGCTCCTGCTACTGCAACCTGTACGTGAGTCAGGAGTGGAACCAGGGGCAGACGCCGGTGGTGTACGTGCCCGAGCGGCGCCCGCCGGAGAAGATGGCCTTTTAGCCCAAAGCGGTCCAGGTCCTGGCGGGCGGCCCGGGCGAGACGTCTGACGGCCGGGCCCCGGGGGCCCGGCCGGATCTTTTGCTAGCGGGGGGCGTGGGTAACCGCTTCCCCTTCCAGGGAGCACTTGGTGAAGTCTATCTTCTGGCCGCAGCCCTTGCAGAAGTGCTCTTTGTCAAACTCGTCGGAGAATATCTCCTTCTCCTTGCCGCAATTAGGGCACTTGCAGGTGAAGGCCTTGAGCCCCTTGAGCTCCTCAAAGCCAGGGCAATGACGGGGGGTGGTCACGATGTTCTCCTTTTTTAGGGCCAGGATTTGCGCCTGCGCCCGGCCGCCGGACCGCAGCCCCTTTTTCGGCTGGTTTCACATCACCGAGCGCCTGTAATAATATAATGCCCGCCGGCTGCTGGGCCGTCAAGGCGGCCGCGCCGGGCGGCTCCCGCGGCTTGCATCTCACCAGGGTTTGGTGTAGGTAGGACCCTTCAGGCCCCGCGGCATTTAGGCGGGGCGCCGGACCCATGATCCTGTGGAGGACCTTTCATGGCAGACGTGGCTCCCTTCCGGGCCCTGCGCTACGACCAGAGCAAGATCTCCAGTCTCACCAGCGTGGTCACGCCGCCCTACGACGTCATCAACGCCCAGCAACAGGCGGAGTACTACGCCTCGGCCCCCTACAACATCATCCGGGTGGAGCTGAACAAGAAGCGCCAAAGCGACAGCGCCAAGGAAAACCGCTACACCCGCTCGGCCCAGCACTTCGCCAACTGGCGGGCCCAGGGCGTGCTGCGCCGGGACCGGGAACCGGCCTTTTACCTGAGCGAAACCACCTACACCGACGCCGAGGGGCACCAGCGGGTGCGGCGGGGGTTCTTCACCCTGCTCAAGGTGGAGGACGTCTCCGAGCGCAAGGTGCTGCCCCACGAGAAGACCTTCACCGTGCACAAGGAGGACCGCTTCCAGCTCACCAAGGCGGTGCAGGCCAACATCTCGCCCATCTTCGCCTTGTACCCCGACGACGACAACCAGGTGATGGCCGCCCTGGACGCGGCCCGAGAGGCAGAGCCCATCGAGGACTTCGTGGACCCCCTGGGCCTGCCCCAGAAGCTCTATCGCATCAGCGACGGCCAGGCCTGCCGCCGGGTGCAGGAGCTGATGGCCGACAAGATCATCTTCATCGCCGACGGCCACCACCGCTACGAGACGGCCATCAACTACCGCAACTACATGCGCTCGCAGATGCCCCAGGCCGGGCCCCAGGCCAGCTTCAACTACACCATGACCTACTTGTGCTCCATGAACGACCCGGGCCTGACCATCTTCGCCTGCCACCGCCTCCTGCCCCACCTGGAGGGCTTCGCCGCCGAGGACTTCCTGCCCCTGGCCAGGCCCTACTTCGACGTGCAGGAGATATCCATCCACGGCCGGCCCGACGAGGTGCGCCGGCGCATCACCCAGGCCCTGGCCGAGGCCGACGCCCGGGGCAACAGCCTGGGCCTTGTCTCCCATGAGAGCGATACGGGCTACCTGCTCACGCTCAAGCCCGGGGTCGCGGAGAGCCTGGGCGGCCCGGATATGGAGGGCCCCCTGGCCAAGCTGGACGTGGTGGTGCTCACCTCCCTGGTGCTGGAAAAGCTCCTGGGCCTGGACAACGCCGCCCGCGACCAGGAGCACACCATCCAGTACCTGGCGGACATGCACGACGTGCTGGACAAGGTGCGCTACGGCAAGGCCCGTCTGGCCTTCCTGCTCAACCCCACCAAGGTGGAGCAGGTGCAGGCCATCGCCACCGCCGGGCTGGTCATGCCCCGCAAGGCCACCTACTTCTACCCCAAGGTGCTCACCGGCCTGGTGATCAACCCCTTGGACCCGGCCGAGAAGGTGGCCGGCTGCCCGCAGTAGGCCGGCCCGTGGGGGCGGAGCAGGCCAGAGGGGGCGCCGCGGCCACCAGCCTGGACCGCCTGGGCCGCCACCTCCTGGAGCAGCCGGTCAGCGGCTACCGCTTTTCCATCGACAGCGTGCTCCTGGCCGCCTTTGCGCCGGCCGCGGCCGGCCCGGTGGCCGACCTGGGGGCCGGCTGCGGGGTGCTCTGCCTGCTTCTGGCCGCCCGGGGCCTGGCCGGGCCCTTCTGGGCCCTGGAGATAGACCCCCTGGCCGCGGCCTGCTGCGAGCGCAACTTCACGCGGGCCGGCCTGGCCGGCCGGGTGCTGGTGCACGACCTGAGCCAGCCCACGGGCCAGCCCGCGCCCGGCTCCTGCGCCCTGGTCATCGCCAACCCGCCCTTCGGCCGGCCGGGCCACGGCCGCCTGCCCCCCCAGCCTTCCCGGGCCCGGGCCCGCCACGAGCTGGCCCTGCCGGCGGCGGCCCTCTGGCCGCGGGCGGCCGAGCTGCTGCCCGCCCGCGGCCGGCTGGCCCTGTGCTGGCCGCCGGCCCGCCTGCCCCAGGCCCTGGCCGGCCTGGAGGCCCATCGCCTGGCCCCCAAACGGCTGCGCCTGGTGCACGGCCGGGAGCGGGCCGCCGCCAAGCTGGCCCTGATCGAGGCGGTCAAGGACGGACGGCCGCAGCTCAGGGTGGAGCCGCCGCTGATCCTCTACGGCCAGGGGCAGCGCCACACCGCTGAGGTGGAGGCTATGTACCGGGAGCTTTGCGGGCCCTGAGCGCGGCCCGCAGCAGGCCCTGCAGGGCCTGGCGCAGGCCGGGGTCGGCCACGGCTTGCAGGCTGGCGGCCACCTGCTCCTCCTCCTGAGGGCTCAGCTCGGGCTGGGGGGCCGGGCGGGCGGACGGCGGGGCCGGGGACGGCGCGCCGACCAGCTTGAGGCGCTGCACCGCAAAGCCCATCTCCCGCAGCCGGCCGCAGAGGACGGGGCCGGCCAGGCCCAGTTCCTGACGCCAGGCCGCGCCGCTGACCGCCACCACCAGCACCCCCTCCGCCTCCAGGCACACCGGCAGGGCCCGGCGGGCCATGCTCTCGCCGGCGGCCCGGCGCCAGGCCGTGAGCAGGGCCGGCGGCGGCAGGCGGCCGGGCAGCAGGCAAGCCAGCAGGTCCTTGAGGGAGGTGGGCTGGTCGGTCATGGCCCCAGTATAGGTCCCGGCCCTTGCCTCGCCAAGGCGTTTGTGGTCCGGCGGCCATGGTCTCAGGCCGGCGGTGGACCCAGGTCTCGCCGGCAGCTTGGCCGCGGGTAGCTGGCGGACCATGGTCTCGCCGGCCGCGGCGGACGGCCTTGCCAAGCCCCGGGGCAGCCTATAGACTGGTGCAGATTTCGCCGTCTGGCCAGGGAGAGGCCCATGCCCAGCCGCCCAGAACCACCAGCGCCCATGCCCCTCAGCGAACGCCTGGACTACGCGCGCCGCAAGGTGGGCGGCGACCCCTTGGCCACAGACCTGGGGATCGTGGTGGAGGAGCTGGCCGAGGGCCGCGCGGTGGTGAGCCTGGTGCCCGCGGCCCGGCACCTGAACGCGGTGGGGCGGGTGCACGGCTCGGCGCTCTACGCCCTGGCCGACCAGGCCATGGCCGTGGCCGCCAACACCCTGGAGCGCCGGGCCCTGATCGTGCAGGCCCAGATCAACTTCGTGGACAAGGCCTTGCCCGGAGACAAGCTCCTGGCCACGGCCCAGGCCCGGGACCTCAAGCGCAGCCTGAGCCTGTGGGAGGTCACCATCCGCGACCAGGGAGGCCGCACCGTGGCCCTGGCCCAGGGCCTGGGCTACCACGGGGGGGCCGGCTAGGGTGCGGGGCCGAGACCTGCTGCTGATCGTGGTGGCCTTCGCCGGCGTGGCCGGCGGGGTGTTCACCCCGGCCCTGGGCCTGGTCTTCACCCCGGCCACCTTGTACATGATGATGCTCATCCTCTACCTGAGCTTCCTGCGCATAGACTTCGCGTCCCTGTCCCAACTGGGACCGGCCGAATTGGGCCAGGTGGCCCTGTGGTCCCTGCTCAAACTGGTGGTGCTGCCCCTGGTGCTGTGGGCCTTGGCGGCCTGGCTGGCGCCCCGCTGGGCCCTGGCGGTGCTGCTCCTGGCCGGGGTCTCAGCCGGAGTCACCGCGCCCTTTTTCGCCCAGATGCTGGGCGTGGACGCGGCCCGGGCCCTGCAGGTGACGGTGTTCACCTCCCTGCTGGTGCCGGTGAGCCTGCCCGGCCTGGTGCGCCTGCTGCACGGGGCGGAGCTGAACATACCCTTCAGCCACATGTTCCGCCTGCTGGCCCTGGTGATATTCGTGCCCCTGGTCCTGGCCTACCTGAGCAAGCGTTTTCTGCCCCGCCTGCCCCGGGCCCTGGAGCGCGGGCAGTACCCGCTCACCCTGGTGCTGTTCTTTCTGATCAACCTGGCCGTGTTCGCGCCCTACGCCGGCTTCCTGCGCGGCCAGGCCCACGACGTGCTGGTGGCGGTGGTCATCGCCTTTCTGTTGGGAGCGGCCAGCCTGCTGACCGTGCTCTTGGTGGTGGGCCTGAGCCGGGCCCCGGCCCAGAGCCTGGCCGGCGGAGTGGGTCTGATCTTCGTAAACAACGTGCTCATCGTGGTGTTCGCGGCCCGCTTCTTCGGCCATGAGTGCCCGCTGTTGGCCGCGGTGTACATGCTGCCCCTGTTCATGTCGCTGCTGCCCCTGCGGGCCCTGGCCCAGCGCAGCCGCGGGAGGGAGAGGGCATGAGCCTGTTTCTGGTCATCTTCTTCGCCATCTACCTGGGGCTGCACGTCCTGTTCTACGCCCTGGTGCGCTTCCTGCTGCCGCCCGGCCTGGCCCCGCGCCTGGTGCTGTGGTTCTTCTTCGCGCTGATGATCACGGCCCCGGCCCTGAGCGCGCTGGCCGGCGCGTCGGGCCTGACGCCCATCGCCCGGCTGCTGAGCTGGAGCGGGTACCTGTGGATGGGCTATCTGATCATGGCCCTGATGTGCCTGGGGGTGCTGGCCCTGATCCACCTGGCCATCTGGCCCCTGCACTGGCTGTGGCCGGGCTTCTCCTGGCCCTGGTGCGCCCGGGCGCCGCTGGCCTTGGCCCTGGCCGCGGCCTTTTTGATCACCGCCTACGCCGGCTGGTCCGCCACCCAGGTGCGCGAGCAGCGCCTGAGCTTCCCCGCGGCCAAGCTGCCCGCGGGGGTCGAGCGCCTGGTCATCGCCCAGACCAGCGACCTGCACCTGGGCATGGCCGGCGGCGTGGGCCGGCTGCAGCGGGCCCTGACCGTGCTAAACGCGGCGCGGCCGGACATATGGATTGACACCGGCGACACCTGGGACCGGCCGCTGTTGGACGCGCCCCGCCTAGTGGCCATGATGCGCGCGATGCAGCCGCCCTTGGGCAAGTTCGCCGTATTCGGCAACCACGAGGAGTACGTGGGCCTGCACACCTCGCTCGGCCTGTACGAGGCGGCCGGCTTCAAGGTGCTCATGAACCAGTGGGTGGCCCCGAAGGGGGCCTTGAACATCGCAGGGGTGCTCTCCTCGCGGGAGGTAGTGCCCGCCTGGGACCAAAAGGCCCTGGCCGGCCTGGACCCCCGGCTCTACACCCTGTTTCTGCGCCACCGCCCCCTGGCCAACCCGGAAATCCTGGGCCGCTTCGAATTGCAGCTCTCGGGCCACGTGCACGGCGGCCAGGTGTACCCCATGCACCACCTGACCCGCCTGATCTATCCCCTGTTCCAGGGACTGTACGACCTGGGCAAAGGCTCGCGGCTCTACGTCACCCGGGGTACGGGCACCTGGGGCCCGCCGCTGCGGCTGCTGGCCCCGCCCGAGGTGGCGGTGATCGAGCTGGTGCGGCCCGACGCGCCGTCCGGCCGAGGCGGGCGTTAGCACCATGCCCCTGCTGGAGGTGCTGGCCCTGGCCGTGGCCCTGGGCTGCGACGCCTTTGCCGTGGGCCTGGCCGTGGGGGCGGTGCACCGCGCCCCGCGCCAGGTGTTCCGGCTCTCCTTTCACTTCGGCCTCTTTCAGTTCGTCATGCCCCTGGCCGGCTGGTGGCTGGGCGGCCGGCTGTCAATCTTCGCCCGGGACTACGCGCCTTGGATCGCCTTCGCCCTGCTCCTGTTCATCGGCGGCAAGATGATCACCGACAGCCTGGGCCCGGCCCAGGCCCGGGCCGCCCGCCTGGACCCCACCAAGGGCTGGTCCCTGGCGGCGCTCTCCCTGGCCACCAGCATAGACGCCCTGGGCGTGGGCGCCTCCCTGGGCCTGGTGGGCCAGGAGGTGCTGCTGCCGGCAATGGTCATCGGCGTCGTGGCCGCGGGCATGACCCTGGCGGCCATGAAGCTGGCCGGCCTGCTGCCCAGCCGCCTGGGACGGCGCCTGGGGCTGATCGGCGGTCTGGTCCTCATGGGCGTGGCCCTGAAGCTGGTCCTGGCCTGAGGGCAATCCGGGCTTGACCCGCGGCCGCGGCCGTAGTATGTAGAGCCTACATACGGGAGACGGCGCCCGACCGGGCCTATGAGGGAAGACGGTGCGAAGCCGTCGCGGTCCCGCCGCTGTAACCGGGGACGAAAGCCGCTGATAGCCACTGTCCGCGAGGATGGGAAGGCGCGGCCGGTAGGACGATCCGGGAGCCAGAAGACCTGCCGCCTCCTTGAGACCCGATGGCCGGCGAGACACCGGCGCCGCGGTCCGCACCCCAGGTGACGGCCCCGGCCCCCGCGGGTCCCCCTGGGAGATGAAGAAGCAGGGTGCAATCCCCCAGTCCCTTCGGGCTGGGGTTTTTCTTTGCCCTCCCTGGCCCGTGGAACACGGCTCCTTCCCCTGCCAGTGAGGGCTCGGGCCAGCCCTCATGGGGGAACCCGCGGCCCCGGGGACGCCACGCCCCCGGGGCCGCATTTTATTGGGCGCGGGGAGCGGCGGGGGTGGCGGCGGGCCGAAGATAAAAAGGGCGCGGGGATAGGCCCCGGCCCTCTTGTCTTTGATGCGAGCGCAGCGAAGCAATCTCTGCCCCGGCACTGGCGTCCACAAAAAAGGGGCGGGGATGAACCCCGCCCCTGCAATGCGTATTGCCGAATCAGGCCGGCGGCTAGTCCACCTGGGGCCGGGGCAGCAGGCCGGCGCCCTCGATGATCTCCCGGGCCCGGTGCTCCCACTCGATGGCCATGACGTGCACGCCGCTGATGCCCTTCATCTCCTTGAACTCCTCTATCTGCTCGATGGCCATCTTGATGCCTTCTTTGGCCTGGTCCTTCTTGTCCACGCCCTTGAGGCGCTTGATGACGGCCTCGGGCACGTCCATGCCCGGCACGAACTTGGCCATGTAGTTGGCCATACCCACGGACTTCATGGGCGTGACGCCGGCCAGGATATAGACCTTCTCGTGCAGGCCCCGGTCCACCGCCTGCTTCATGTACTCGCGGAACTTGTCCATGTTGTAGATGCACTGGGTCTGCACGAAGTCCGCGCCGGCGGCGATCTTCTTGGCCAGGCGGGTGACCCGGAAGCTGAAGGGGTCGGCGAAGGGGTTGGCGGCGGCGCCGATGAATATCTCCGGGGCGCCCTCCAGGTCCTTGTCGTTGAGGAACTTCTTCTCGTCGCGCATCTTCTTGAAGGCGGCCAGGAGCTGCAGGGAGTCCAGGTCGTAGACGTTCTTGGACTCGGGATGGCTGCCAAAGCGCTGGTGGTCGCCGGAGAGGCAGAGTACGTTCTTGATGCCCAGGGCCGTGGCGCCCAGGATGTCGCTCATCAGGGCCAGGCGGTTGCGGTCGCGGCAGACCATCTGGTAGTTGGGCTCCAGCCCCTCCTCCAGGAGAATTTTGCAGGCGGCCCAGGAGGACATGCGCACCACGGCGGTCTGGTTGTCGGTGATGTTGACCGACTCCACGATGCCCTTGAGGTGGGCGGCCTTGTGGCGCACCTCCTCGGCCTTGTTGCCTTGGGGCGGACCCAGCTCGCCGGTGACCGCGAAGTGGCCCGCAGACAGCACCTTCTCCAGATTGCTACCGGCTTTCATTGCTTAAGGTCCTCCCTCACTCTCTTGCGCGGACCGCCGTCGCGGGAGGTCAGCCAGTTCTTGTTCGGCCAGACCTTTTCCAGCTCCTGCAGGCGGCCCATCTTCTCCATCTTTTCCACGATCTGGTGCCACACGCAGGGCACCTCCGGGCTGATCTCGCAGTTGCCCTTGGCCGAGCCCCCGCAGGGGCCGTTCATCAGGCTTTTGCTGCAGCGGGCGATGGGGCAGAGCCCGCCGAAGTTGTGCACCAGGCAGTTGCCGCAGCTCTGGCAGCGCTCGGCCCAGACTCCGTGCTCCAGGGCCCCGCCGATGAAGGTGGTGTTGATGCCCGGGAACACCGCGGCCTCGGGGTAGCGCTCGGCCACGAACTGGGGCCCCACCCCGCAGGCGATGGAGATGATGGCGTCGTAGTCCCCGGCCACCTCGGCCAGCTCCTCGATGTACTCGGGGTCGCACTGCCGCTCCAGGGTCATCCCGTCCACGGTGGGCGGCTGGCCGGCCTTCTTGCGGGCGATGCGCAGAGCGGTGGCCAGGATGCCCACCTCCTTCTCGCCGCCCACGTTGCACACGGTCACGCAGCCCCGGCAACCCAGCACCAGGACCTTGTCCCGGCCCTTGATCATCTCCAGAATCTCTTCCAGAGGCTTGCTGTCACCTACGATCATAGGATCTTCCTTCCTCTACTGGGCGGGCGCCGGCTCAGGCCGCCTGGGCGGCCTTGACCGGGCTGGGGCCCAGCTCCTGGATGCGCTGGGTGAACTCCCGGGCCACCTGGGCGAAGCGGGGCCCCTCGGCCGAGCTCATGTTGTACATCTCGATGCGCTCGGGCTCCATGCCCAACTGCTCCAGCACCTTCTTTACGTAATTGACCTTGCGCCGGGCCTTGAAGTTGCCGGTTAGGAAGTGGCAGTCGCCTTCCATGCAGCCGGCCACGTACACCCCATCGGCGCCTTCCTCAAAGGCCTTGAGCAGGTGCAGGATGTCCACCCTTCCCGAGCAGGGCAGTTGGATCACCCGCACGCTGGCGGGGTACTGCAATCTCATCGAACCTGCCAGGTCCGCAGCGGAGTACGCTCAATACTGGCAGCAGAAGGCCACGATGGTCGGTTCGAAGCTCGCGCTCAACTCTACTCCTCCTCTTAGCCGGAGCCGCCGGGCGGCCGGTGCGCTCCCTAGCTGAAGGCCGCCTTTTCCTTGGCCAGAATCTGGGCGTCGGTGAAGTGTTGCAGGGTTATGGCCTTGCCCGGGCACTCGGCGGCGCAGGCTCCGCAGCCGTAGCACTGGGCCACCTCGATGTGGGCCGCGCCGTCCTTGATCACCGGCACGCCGTAGGGGCAGGTGCGCACGCAGGTCAGGCAGACCGAGCACTTGTCCGGGTCCACGGTGGCCACCACGCCGCCCACCCGGATGAGGTTCTTGGCCAGCACGGTCAGGGCCCGGCCGGCGGCGGCGTTGGCCTGGGCGATGGCCTCGTCCATGGGCTTGGGGTAGTGGGCCAGGCCGGCCTGGTAGATGCCCTCGCTGGCGAAGTCCACCGGCCGCAGCTTGGCGTGGGCCTCCAGGAGGAAGCCCTCGGCGTTCAGCGGGGTCTTCATGGCCTCGGCCAGCCTGTGTACGTCGTTGGGCAGGATGGCCGCGGCCAGCACCAGGCGGTCCAGGTCAAAGGCGATCTTGCGGCCCAGCACGTGGTCGGTGGCGGTGATGGTCAGCTTGCCGCCCTGGGCCTCCACCTGGGGCTTGTCCTCCAGGTTGTAGCGGATGAACAGCACCCCCAGCTCGCGGGCCTTCTTGTACAGGTCCTCGCGCACCCCGTAGGTGCGGATGTCGCGGTAGAGGATGTACACCTGGGCCTCGGGGTTGGCCTCCTTGACCTTGATGGCGCTCTCCACCGAGTGGGTGCAGCACAGGCGGCTGCAATAGGGGCGCTGGGGCTCGCGCGAACCCACGCACTGGATGAAGCCCACCGCGCCCCAGGCCTTGGGCGCGTCCGGGTCGGCCTTGAGCACGGCGTCCAACTCCAGGGAAGTGAGCACCCCCTCGTTCTGGCCGTAGAGGTACTCCGTGGGCTTCAGTTCCTGCCCGCCGGTGGCCAGCACCACCACCCCGTGCTCGATGGACTTGCTCTGGCCGTCCTGGCTGGTCAGCTCGCTGATGAAGTTGCCCAGGAAGCCCTTGAAGGCGGTCAGCTCGGTCTCCAGGTGCAGGGTGACGTTCTGGTGGCCGCGCACCTTGGCGATGAGCTCTTCCAGGTAGGGGGCCACCAGCTCGCCCTGCCAGGTGTTGAGCAGGTAGCGGGCGTTGCCGCCCAACTCGCCGGTCTTCTCCACCAGGTGCACCGGGTAGCCGCTGTCGGCCAGGTTCAGGGCCGCGTTCATGCCCGCCGCGCCGCCGCCGATCACCAGGGCGGTCTTGGTCAGGGGCAGCTCCACCTGGTGCAGGGGCTCGATCAGGGCGGCCTTGGCCACGGCCATGCGCACCAGGTCCTTGGCCTTGTCGGTGGCCTTTTCCGGCTCGCCCTGGTGCACCCAGGAGTCCTGGTCGCGGATGTTGGCCATCTCGAAGAGGTACTTGTTCAGGCCGGCCTCGCGGATGGTCTCCTGGAACAGGGGCTCATGGGTGCGCGGGCTGCAGGAGGCCACCACCACCCGGTTGAGTTTGTGCTCCTCTATCTTGGCCTTGATCTTGTTCTGGGTGTCCTGGGAGCAGGTGAAGAGGTTGTCGTCCACGAACTCCACGTAGGGCAGGGTGCCGGCGTATTCCCGCACCGCGGGCACGTCCACCACGCCGGCGATGTTGATGCCGCAGTTGCACACGAACACCCCGATGCGGGGCTGCTCGCCGCTGACGTCCTTTTCCAGGGGATAGACCAGCTCCTTGGTCAGAGTGCCCCGGCTGGCGGACAGGTCAATGCTGGCCGCGCAGGCGGCCGCGCTGGCCTCCATCACCGACTGGGGGATGTCCTTGGGCCCGGCGAAGGCGCCGCAGGCGAAGATGCCCTCCTTGCTGGTGCCCACCGGTTTGAAGGAGCTGGTGGCCGAGAAGTTGTACTTGGTCAGGTCTATGCCCATGCGCTGGGCGGTCTCGATGGCCGCGGCCGAGGTCTCCAGGCCCACGGACAGCACCACCATGTCGAATTCCTCGGACAGGGCCTCGCCGTCCTCGCTGGCGTAATCAATGCGCAGGCGGTCGCCGGCGATGGGGTCTATGGTGTGCACCCGGCTGCGGATGAAGCGCAGGCCGTGCTCGTTGCGGGCCCGGTCGTAGTACTTCTCGAAGTCCTTGCCGTAGGTGCGCATGTCCATGAAGAAGATAGCGGTGTCCAGGCCTCCCTTGGAGTGCTCCTTGGCGATCACCGCCTCCTTGATGGCGTACATGCAGCACACCGCCGAGCAGTAGCCGTGGTCGCAGTGGTGTACGTCGCGGCTGCCCACGCACTGCAGCCAGGCGATCTTCTTGGGCTCCACCCCGTCGCTGGGCCGCTGCAAGTGCCCCTGGTAGGGGCCGCTGGCGCTGAGCACGCGCTCGAACTCCATGGCCGTGAGCACGTTGGGGTGGTTGGCGTAGGAGTAGGTGTCGAAGCTGCTGGGGTCGAAGGGGTCAAAGCCCGGGGCCAGGACCACGCTGCCCACCTGCAGGGTGTGCTCCACGGGCTGCTCCTCATGCCGCGGGGCCTTGGCCTTGCAGACCGCCACGCACTCGAAGCACTCGCAGCAGACCCCGCAGTTGAGACAGCGCTCGCCCTCGGCCGCCACCTGCTCGGGGCTGAGCCCCAGCTCGAACTCGGCGAAGTCGGCCTTGCGCTCGGCGGCCTGGCGCGCGGCCATGTGGGGCCGGGGCGCGGCGGCGATATCCGGGGGTATGGGGTTGTAGTTCTGCTCGCTCTCGGGCTTGGCCTCCAGCTTGCTGCGGCCCTCGGCCAGGTCCTGGCCGTCGAACAGGCGCAGCATGCTGACCGCCGCCTCGCGGCCGGCGGCCACCGCGCCGATGGCGATCCAGGGTCCGGTGACCGCGTCGCCGCCCGCGAAGACCTTGGACAGGTTGGTGGCCATGGTCAGGGGGTCCACCTCGATGGTGCCCCGGCGGGTCAGCGTCAGGCCGTGGTCCGCGCCCAGGAAGGAGAGGTCCGGGCGCTGGCCGATGGCGGTGATAATCAGGTCGGCCGGCACCTGCACCAGCTCGCAGGCGTCGTCGAACTGGGGGCTGAAGCGCTTATCATCGTCAAAGACCCGGGTACACTGTTTCAAGGACAGGCCCTGGGGGGTCACCGCGTCCACGCCCTTGCGGTGGATGAACTCTATGCCCTCCTCCAGGGCCTCGCTGATCTCCCAGGGGCTGGCCGGGCACTCCTCTTGGCTCTCCAGCATGACCATGGTGACCTTGGCCGCGCCCTGGCGCACCGCGGTGCGGGCCGCGTCCACGGCCACGTTGCCGCCGCCCACCACCACCACCTGTTGGCCGGCGGGGGCCTCCTGGCCCAGCTTCACCGCCTTCAGGTAGTCCAGGGCGGTGATGACGTTCTTCTGGTCCTCGCCGGGGGCGCCCAGCTTGAAGCTCTGGGCCGCGCCCACCCCCAGGAACACCGCGTCGTAGTCCCTTTGCAGGTCGGCGAAGCTCAGTTCCTGGCCGACGGGGGTGTTGAGCCTGATCTCCGCGCCCATGCGGGCGATGTTGGCGATCTCGCCCTGCAACACCTCCTGCGGCAGGCGATAGCCCGGCACGCCGGTGGCCAGGGCGCCGCCGGCCACGGGCCCGGCCTCGAAGATGACCGACTTCACGCCCCTGCGCGCCAGGTGGTAGGCCGCGGCCAGGCCGGCCGGCCCGGCGCCCACGATGGCCACCTTCTCCGGTCGGGGCTCCACCTCGGGCTGGGGGATGTTCTCCACCCCCACCTGGTCGGCCACGAAGCGCTTGATGTCGCGGATGGCGATGGCCTCGTCCACCTCCAGGCGGCGGCAGCTGGACTCGCAGGGGTGCGGGCAGATGCGGCCGATGGTGCCGGGCAGGGGCAGGTCCTCCATGATGATGGACAACGACTGCTGGTTCTTGCCCACCTTGGCCATCTGCACGTAGCCCTGCACGTTCAGGTTGGCCGGGCAGGCGATCTTGCAGGGGGCCCGGTCCAGCTTGGTGATGCAGTAGGCGTTGGGGTAGGCCTGGGCGTAGCGCTTGAAGGTGGCCTTGCGCCGGCTGAGCCCCTGGTCGAACTCGTTGGGCAGGGCCACCGGGCATTCCTTGATGCAGTCGCCGCAGGCGGTGCAGGCCCCCATGTCTATGTAGCGGGGGGCCTGGTGCACCTGCACCGAGAAGTCGCCCGGCTGGCCGGAGATGGCCTGTACCTCGGCGTTGGTGATGATCTCGATGTTCAGGTGGCGGCCGCACTCCACCAGCTTGGGGGAGACGATGCACATGGCGCAGTCGTTGGTGGGGAAGGTCTTGTCCAGTTGAGCCATGCGGCCGCCGATGGCGCTGGTCTTCTCCACCAGGTAGACGTAGTAGCCCGCGTTGGCCAGGTCCAAGGACGCCTGCACGCCGGCTATGCCGGCGCCCACCACCATCACCGCTCCGACCTTGTTCTGATCCTTAGCTGCCATCTCTTCGTCCTTCGATGTTGACAGGGCCACACATTCGCCCTGGCTGGGGATGCCAGATTTTATACATTTTTTCAGATAGGTTATCTGAGGCCCCTACTTAGTACTAATAATCACTTTCGCGGCGGATTCAACCTTTGCTAAAAAAGGTTCAAGGCAGACCATACAGTAAAAATACCAGGGGGGCAAGCTAAACGCCCGGGGGGCGGGCCCCCCGGGCGAGTGTTGCGTCCCGCGGCTAAAAATACCCTTAAAACACGCCCTTGACCTTGCCGGTCTCCACGTCCACGTCCACCCGGCGGTAGGCGGGGTTGGAGCCGGTGCCGGGCATCAGGCTGATGTTGCCGGCCACGGGCACCACGAAACCGGCACCTCCGTAGGTGAGGATGTCGCGCACGAACAGCCGCCAGCCCTTGGGCACGCCCTTGATGGAGGGGTTGTCGCTCAGGGACAGGTGGGTCTTGACCATGCAGGTGCCCAGCTTGGACAGCTCGGGGTCGGCCTCGATCTTCTTGGCCTTGGCCAGGGCGTCGGCCGAGTAGTCCACGCCGTCGGCGCCGTAGACCGTGGTGGCGATCATATCAATGCGCTTGCGCAGGGGCACCTCCAGCTCGTAGAGCAGCTTGAAGTCGTTGGGCTCATTGCAGGCGTCGATCACCGCGTCGGCGAACTCCAGGGCGCCTTCGCCGCCGTGCTCCCAATGGCGGGACAGGGCCACGCGGGCGCCGGCCGCCTCGGCCAGCTCGCGCACCTTCTTGATCTCGTTGTCGGTGTCTGTGTAGAAGGCGTTGATGCACACCACCGGGTTGATGCCGGCCTTCTTGACGGTGTTGATGTGG
The DNA here is from genome assembly GCA_003605055.1 of Desulfarculus sp. GTDB lineage: Bacteria > Desulfobacterota > Desulfarculia > Desulfarculales > Desulfarculaceae > Desulfoferula. The sequence goes on along the minus strand of QZKP01000012.1, from coordinate 11,008 downwards.
TGCACCAGGTTGGCGCAGCCCTTCTCCACCCAGCCCACGTTCTCGCCCTTGTACTCTTCGGGCATGGGCTTGCCGGGCACCGGGATGGGGGCGCCGCCGTGGCACTTCAGGGCCCGGATGGTGGCCACCACCACCGCGCAGTTGGGCTTCAGGCCGCTGAAGCGGCACTTGAGGTTCCAGAACTTCTCGAAGCCGATGTCCGCGCCGAAGCCGCTCTCGGTGACGTGGTAGTCGCTGAGTTTCAGGGCCACGCGGTCGGCGATGATGGAGCTCTGGCCGATGGCGATGTTGGCGAAGGGGCCGGCGTGCACGAACACCGGCTGGCCTTCCAGGGACTGCAGCAGGTTGGGGTTGAGCGCCTCCACCATCCAGGCGGTCATGGCCCCGTCCACCTCCAGGTCCTTGGTGGTCACGGGCTGGCCGCTCTTGTCGTAGGCCACCACGATCCGGCCCATGCGCTCGCGCATGTCCTTGAGGTCCTTGGCCACGGCCAGGATGGCCATGATCTCCGAGGAGACGGCGATGCCGAACTTGGACTGCATGGTGAAGCCGTCGTTGCGGCCGCCCAGGCCCATGACGATGTTGCGCAGGCCTTGGGCGCAGAAGTCAATGATCCAGCCCATCTCCACGTTGGTGGGGTCGATGTCCAGCCGGCGCAGGCCCGACAGGCGCTTGAGCTGCTCGTCGTTGTAGTTGCGCTCGTGCTGCATGCGGGCGTTCAGGGCCACCATGGCCAGGTTGTGGCTGTTCATGATGGCGTTGATGTCGCCGGTGAGCCCCAGGCTGAAGGGGGTCAGCGGGATGCACTGGGCCAAGCCGCCGCCGGCGGCCGAGCCCTTGATGTTCATGGTGGGGCCGCCCGAGGGCTGGCGGATGGCCGCGGTTACGTTCACGCCGCGCTTGCCCAGACCTTCCACCAGGCCCATGGTGGAGGTGGACTTGCCCTCGCCCAGGGGGGTGGGGGTGATGGCGGTGACGTCAATATACTTGCCGTCGGGACGGTCCTTCAGGCGCTCCAGCACCTTCTTGAAGTCCACCTTGGCCACGTAATGGCCGTGGGGCAGAAGCTCCTCGTCGGTGATGCCCAGATCGCCGGCGATCTCCTTGATGGGCTTCATGAACTCTTCGGCTGCCTCGGCGATTACGTAATCCGGATTTTTCCTGGGGTCTGGCAGCTTGGACATAATTCCACTTCCTCCTTGAAGAAAAAACCATGAGTGTCTCGGACCGGCCTCTGCCCAGGCCCGCCTGCGGGCGGCCCGGCTGGACGCGGTCCAGGCATGAACACCTTGGCAATGGACTCGGTCGGGAAAACCGCAGGCACCCCCACGGGGCAGGTGCCAGGGACTTCCATTATCTTGGGGCGAATAGCACGATTGCGGGCCGCCGTCAAGAGAATACCATCACAAACGACCCAATGGCCTATTTTGCCTAAACCTTTAGCAGGTTGGGGCGCTCAAGCGGCGTATAACTTTGACTTGGGCCGTTGGCAATGGTATGTGTTTCGCGTCCCACCGGGTGCAGCCCGGAGCGGGGAATTTTTTAGAGCCGCGCCCGGAAACGCCTCGCCGATCAGGCCACGGCGTTTAACTCGGGCCGCGGCTTAGGCAAAGAGAGCCACGGAGAGTCCTATGTTCCAGATATTGTCCAAGCAAGAACTAGCGCAAGGCACGGTGGTGGCCAACGAGATCGAGGCCCCCCGCATCGCGGCCAAGGCCAAGCCCGGGCAGTTCATCATCCTGCGGGTCAACGAGACCGGCGAGCGCATCCCCCTGACCATGGCCGACACCAACCCCCAGCGCGGCACCATCACCATCATTTACCAGGTGGTGGGCAAGACCACCGCCCTCTTAAAGAGCCTGAACGTGATGGACAGCATCATGGACATCGCCGGGCCCCTGGGCCGGCCCACGCCCATCGAGAAGAAGGGCACCGTGATCTGCGTGGGCGGCGGCACCGGCGTGGCCGTGCTGCACCCCATCACCCGGGGCATGAAGCAGGCCGGCAACAAGGTCATCGCCATCATCGGCGCGCGCACCAAGGACCTCTTGATTCTGGAAGACAAGATGCGCGCCGCCAGCGACGAGCTATACGTCTGCACCGACGACGGCTCCTACGGCCACCACGGCTTCGTCACCGACGTGCTGCGGGAGCAACTGGGCAAGCTGGGCGGCGAGGTCAAGGAGGCGGTGTGCATCGGGCCGGTGCCCATGATGAAGTTCTGCGCCAAGGTGACCCAGGAGTTCGGCGTGCCCACCATGGTCAGCCTCAACGCCATCATGGTGGACGGCACCGGCATGTGCGGCTGCTGCCGGGTGTCGGTGGGCGGCCAGACCAAGTTCGCCTGCGTGGACGGGCCGGAATTCGACGCCCACCAGGTGGACTTCGAGGGGCTGTCCAAGCGCCTGATCGCCTACCTGCCCCAGGAGAAGGAGGCCATGCAGGTTTACCAACACAAGTGCGCCTGCGAGGCGCAGGGATAAGGGGGAGGATCATGGCCGAGACAGCTAAGAAGGAAAAAGTCCCCCGCACCCCCATGCCCGAGCAGGAGCCCCAGGTACGCCGCCGCAACTTCCAGGAGGTGCCCCTGGGCTACACGGCCATCCTGGCCCAGACCGAGGCCGGACGTTGCTTGCAGTGCAAGAAGCCCTCCTGCGTGGAGGGCTGCCCGGTGAACGTGGACATCCCCAGCTTCGTCAAGCGCATCCACGAGGGCGACTTCGTGGGGGCCATCATGAACCTGTGGGAGTACAACTCCCTGCCCGCGGTCTGCGGCCGGGTCTGCCCCCAGGAGAACCAGTGCGAGGGCGTGTGCATCCTGGGCAAGAAGGACAAGCCGGTGGCCATCGGCAACCTGGAGCGCTTCGCCGCCGACTGGGCCCGGGGCCAGAGCGACATCCCCCTGCCGCCCATCGCCAAGAAGACCGGCAAGCGGGTGGCCGTGGTGGGCAGCGGCCCGGGCGGCCTGACCGTGGCCGGCGACCTGATCCGTAAGGGCCACGAAGTCACCGTCTTCGAGGCCTTCCACAAGCCAGGCGGGGTGCTGGTCTACGGCATCCCCGAGTTCCGCCTGCCCAAGGAGATCGTGGCCGCGGAGGTGAACTTCCTGCAGCGCCTGGGCGTGAAGGTGGAGTGCAACGCCGTGGTGGGCTCGGCCATCACCGTGGACGAGCTGCTAGGCAAGGAGGGCTTCGACGCGGTGTACCTGGGCGTGGGCGCGGGCCTGCCCCGCTTCGTGGGGGTGCCCGGCGAAAACCTCATCGGCGTCTACAGCGCCAACGAGTACCTGACCCGGGCCAACCTGATGAAGGCCTACCTCTTCCCCCAGTACGACACCCCCCTGGTGGGCGGCCAGCACGTCTGCGTCTTCGGCGGCGGCAACGTGGCCATGGACTCGCTGCGCACCGCCATGCGCATGGGCTGCGACGACGTTAAGTGCGTGTACCGCCGCAGCGACCAGGAGCTGCCGGCCCGGGGCGAGGAGATCCACCACGCCAAGGACGAGGGAATCCAGTTCTTCTTCCTGCACGCCCCGGTGCGCTTCATCGGCGACCAGGACGACCGGCTCAAGGCCGTGGAGCTGCAGGAGATGCGCCTGGGCGAGCCCGACGCCTCGGGCCGCCGCTCCCCGGAGCCCATCCCCGGGGCCACCAAGACCCTGGAGTGCGACCTGGCCATCATCGCCATCGGCTCCGGGGCCAACCCCCTGATCACCGGCACCACCCCGGGGCTGGAGGTCAACAAGTGGGGCTACATCATGGCCGACGCGGACGGCAAGACCAAGAAGCCCAAGGTCTGGGCGGGAGGGGACATCGTCACCGGCGCGGCCACGGTGATCAAGGCCGCCGGCGCCGGCCGCCTGGCCGCCAACAGCATGCACCGCTACCTGACCTGGGGCTGGTAGAGACCCGGGCGCGGGCCAAGGAAGTGACCTCCGGCGGAGCGCGCGGGTTGTACACCCCGGCGCCCCGCCTTATAATTCCCTGGCTCCGGGTTTAACTGGACAAGGACGCCATGATCGACGTACAGAACCAGCCCGACCACCGCAACATAGACATCGACAAGGTGGGGGTGAAGAACATCCGCTATCCCATCACCGTGCTGGACCGGGCCAACGGCAGCCAGCAGACGGTGGCCTCCATCAACATGTACGTCAACCTGCCCCACCTGTACAAGGGCACCCACATGAGCCGCTTCATCGAGCTGCTCTCGCACTACTCCAGCAACATCAACCTGTCCAACCTGCCCGACATCCTGGAGGCGATGAAGCAGCGCCTGGACGCGGCCAGCGCCCACATCGAGATCGAGTTCCCCTATTTCATCAGCAAGGCCGCCCCGGTCAGCCGGTCCCAGGGGCTCATGGAATACAACATCCGCTTCCGGGGCAGCCTGGGCAGCGAGGGCATGGACCTGGTGGTGGAGATCGCCGTGCCCGTGACCACCCTCTGCCCCTGCTCCAAGGAGATCAGCGCCAGCGGGGCCCACAACCAGCGCGGCCTGGTGCGCCTGGCCGTGCGCTTCAAGCGCTTCATCTGGATCGAGGACCTCATCGCCATGGTGGAGGAGTCCGCCTCCAGCGACGTGTTCTCCCTGCTCAAGCGCGAGGACGAGAAGTACGTGACCGAGCGCGCCTACGACAACCCCATGTTCGTGGAGGACGTGGTGCGCGAGGTCAGCCGCAAGCTGGGCGAGGACCCCAACATCACCTGGTTCGCGGTGGACAGCGAGAACTTCGAATCCATCCACAACCACTCGGCCTACGCCTACATCGAGTGCGACAAGCGCGGCCGCGCCTGATGGCGCCCCTGCCCCCCATACCCGACCACGAGCTTAGCTGGGAGTTCTTCCGGGCCTCCGGCCCCGGCGGACAGCACCGCAACAAGGTGGAGACCGCGGTGCGCCTGACCCACCTGCCCAGCGGCATCGTGGTCACGGCCACGGAGCGCCGCTCCCAGCACCAGAACCGCGAGGTGGCCCTGCGCCGGCTGCAGGCGGCCCTGGCCGAGCGCGACCGCCCCCCGGCCAAGCCCCGGCGGCCCACCCGGCCCAGCGCCGGCGCCCGCCGCGCCCGCCTGGAGTCCAAGCGCCGCCGGGCAAGGGTCAAGGCGCTCAGGCAGAGGCCGGCGGGGGAGTAGGGGGCAACCAGCCCCAGACAAGCCTAGCGTCTAGGGTGGCCCAGACAGCTCTGCTGTCTGGGTGCCGAAGGCACAAGAGGTCCGGTAGGACGTCAGCAATAAATAAAATTTTGTTTCGGGGCCGTGACCCCTGCACCACCCTGAAATTTGACAAGCACTCATGAAGCAGGATAGCTTGCGATATGGACGCACGGGGGGCTTACGACTACGAGGGACAGGCCTTTCCCCTTACCTTTTCTTGCTTCAATCGCAGGCGCCTGCTGGATGACGATGCCGCCAAGGGGATCGTAGTTTCCGTCCTGACTTCCCAGTTGAGCAAGCATAAGGGTAAATGCCTCGGCTTTGTGGTTATGCCAGACCACGTGCATGCGTTGGTTTGGTTTTCTAGTGCCAACCAAATAAGTAGCTTCGTGAAACAGTGGAAACGGCTCACTTCCTTCTGGATCAAGAAAAACCTGATTGAGAAACAAGAACGTTATTTGCAGGAAATGTCCATAAATGACCCAGTGTGGCAGCGCAGATACTACAGCTTCAACATTTATTCGGATGACAAGATTCAAGAGAAGCTTAATTACATGCACAACAACCCGGTTAAGGCAGGGTTAGTCGAACGGCCCGAAGAGTGGCAATTCAGCTCTGCCCGGCATTTTATATTGGGTCAACCGGTGGGTGTGGAGATCGGGACGCCTGGTTAAACCTCTTGTTGCTGCGCAACCCAGACAGCAAGCTGTCTGGGCCACCCGCGCGGCGGCCGGGGCGACTGGTGACGGCGTGCGGCCCCTCCCGCCGCGGCGTGGCAATCCTCCCTTTCCCGGTGGCTTGAACATAAAAGACAATAAAAAAGTTGTGTAGGTCAGATTGGGTGACCCCGCCCTAAAACCCAGCAACCCAAACTATGCCGCCTTTCACTCCGCTCCCTCTGCCAACCTCACACCGCACCGTCGCCGCTCTCTTCCCCTTGACCCCCCCCCTACCCCCATATATAGTGCCCACATGGTCCCCGCTCCCCCACCGCCTGTATGGCAGATCGCGCCGGCCACGCCCCGCGCGGCCCAGGCCCTGGCCGCGGCCCTGGGCCTGCCGCCCCTGGCCGGCCAGCTCCTCTGCCATCGCGGCATCAGCAACCCAGAGGCGGCCCGGGCCTTCCTGGACCCCTCCCTGGAGCGCCTGCCCCCGCCCGAGGGCATGCTGGGCCTAGAGCAGGCGCTCGAGGTATTGATCCCGGCCCTGGAGCAGGGGCTGACCATCGGCGTGGCCGGCGACTACGACGCGGACGGCATCACGGCCACGGCGCTGCTGGTGGAGTTCTTCGGCCAGTGCGGGGCCAAGGTGGTCTGGGACCTGCCCCACCGCCTCCTTGACGGCTACGGCTTCCGGCCGGCCCGGGCCCAGCGCCTGGCCGCGGCCGGGGCCAAGGTGGTGGTCACCGCCGACTGCGGCATCTCCGACCACGAGGGCGTGGCCGCCGCCCACGAGTTGGGCCTGCGCGTGGTGGTCACGGACCACCACCTGGTGCCGCCCGGACCCCTGGTGCCGGCGGCGGCGGTGGTCAACCCCAAGCAGGAGGCCTGCGGCCTGACCCCGCACCTGGCCGGCGTGGGCGTGAGCTTCTACCTGGCCGCCGGGCTGCGCGCCGGCCTGCGCCGGGCCGGGTTCTTCGATGGCCGGCCCGAGCCCAACCTGCGCCACAGCCTGGACCTGGTGGCCCTGGGCACCTGCGCGGACGTGGTGCCGCTGGTGGAGGCCAACCGGGTGCTGGTCAGCGAGGGGCTCAAGGTGCTCAACGAGCGCCGCCGGCCCGGCCTGGCGGCCCTGGCCCAGGCCGCCGGGCGCAGCGGCAGCCTGGACACCATGGACCTGGGCTTTTACCTGGCCCCGCGCATCAACGCCGCCGGCCGGCTGGAGCACCCGGCCCAGGCCCTGGAGCTGCTGCTGGCCCCGGGGCCGGAGCAGGCCGCGGCCCTGGCCCAGGACCTGAACCGGCTCAACAGCCAGCGCCGGGACCTGGAGACGGCCATCTTCGAGCAAGCGCTCGAAGTAATCGCCGGCGACCCACATTTGCGCGCCGCCCGCTGCCTGGTGCTGGGCCATGAGGGCTGGCACCGGGGGGTGCTGGGCATCGTGGCCGGCCGCTTGCTGGAGCGCACCGGACGGCCAAGCATGCTGTTTTCAATGGAAAAAGGCCTGGCGGTGGGCTCCGGGCGCTCCCTGGAGGGCTTTCATTTGCAGCGGGCCCTGGCCGCCAACGCCGCCCTCTTGGACAGCTACGGCGGACATGCCCTGGCCGCGGGCGCCACCCTGGCCAGCCGCCGCCTGCCGGAGCTGGCCCGGGCTTTGGAGCAGGCCGCGGCCCAGGAGCTGCCTCCGCCCGGCCAGGGCAGCCGCCTGGCCATCGAGGCCCAGGTGAGCCTGGCCGAACTGGGTCCGGAAATGATCCCGCCCCTGCTCCGCCTGGCCCCGCACGGCATCGGCAACCCGGAGCCCATGTTGGCCGCGGCGGGCGCAGAGGTGTCCGCGACGCGCATCGTGGGGGATAACCACCTGAAGATGGAGCTTATCCAGGACGGGGCCCTGCTGCCGGTTATTGCCTTCAACCAGGCAGAACAGGCCCCGCCGGTGGGCACCCGCCTGGAGGTGGCCTTCATTCCCCGGGTCTCCAACTTCGGCCGGCCGCACATCGAGCTTGTGCTCAAAGATATGCGCCCGACGTCCTGACGCCTACAACCCAAACCCTGGCATTATTAAAGCTATTACTTTAATTATGGCGGCCGTTTTGTGCGCCCGCTCCCTGGCCAGCCCCGTCCGCCGGCCCTATTCTGCGGCCATGTCTCAGCGCGAGCCCCAACTCCGAACCCTAGACCTGGGCCGGGACCGCCTGGAGTGGCAACCGCCGGGGCCCGAGGCCTGGCTGCGGGCCCAGGAGCAGGCCCCCGGCCCGGCCAGCTTGTGCCTGGAGCTGCTGGCCTTGGGCGGCGCGGCCTTGGACCCGGCCCGGTCCGCCGCTGGCGAGGCCTTATATCGGTCCGTCGTTGGCCAGACCTTATATCGGTCCGCCGTTGGCGAGGCCCTGTATCGGCTGCCGGCCGGCCTGCTGGAGAGGCTCCTGGCCCGGATGGGGCCGCCCGCCTGGCTGGAGGACGATGACCAGCCGGAGCTGGCGGCCCTGGAGGCGCACCTGCGCTGCCTGGCCGACTTTCCCGGCCTGAGCTGCGCGGCCTGCGGCCGGCAGGAGCAGGCCGGCGAGGGCCCGCCCGACTGCGCGGCCTGCCCCCTGCCCCCCCTGCCGTGGGCCAGCCGGCCGGCCCTGCGCCTCTACCTTCTGCTCCGGCGCCTGCCGCCGGGGGCGGCCGCGGCCCTGCTGCCCGCGGCCCTGGGCGCGTTCGGCGCCCGGGAGGCCCGCCTGCTCCTGGAGCGGCTGGCCCTGATACACGGCCTGTTGGGCCCCTCGCCCTGCCTGGCCCCGCCCGGGGGTGCGTGCTAGAATACTCCCGCCTGCCAGGAGGTCAGCATGCCCCCCTTGGTCCTCAATCCCAGCGACGCCGAGATACGCCGGGCCCTGGCCGAGTGCCGCCGCATCGCGGTGGTGGGCCTGTCGCCCGACCCCGCCCGGCCCAGCCACGACGTGGCCCGCTACATGCAGCAGCACGGCTACCAGATCATCCCGGTCAACCCCAAAGAGGAGCGCATCCTGGGCGAGCGGTGCTACCCGGACCTGGCCGCCATCCCCGGGCCGGTGGAGATCGTGGACGTGTTCCGCCGCTCCGAGCACCTGGCGCCCATCGCCGCCCAGGCCGTGGCCAAGGGCGCCAAGGTGCTCTGGATGCAGCAGGGCGTGGTCAACGCCCAGGCCGCCCGCGTGGCCGAGCAGGCCGGCCTGCTGGTGGTGCAGGACTCCTGCCTGAAGATCGAGCACGCGCGCCTGTTGCCATGAGCGTACCTCCCCCGGTGGGCCTGGCCGAGGTGGTGCGGGCCCTCAAGGACTTCACGGCCACCCTGGAGGATCCCTACAAGGTCACGCCGGTGGGCATGTGGGCCTGCTCCCGGGCCGAGGAGGTCTACGACCTGCTGCTCAAGCTGCGCCTGGAGGACTGCCGCCACTTCGCGGACCTGGGCAGCGGCGACGGCCGGGTGGTGCTCCTGGCGGCCCTGTTCACCCAGGCCACGGGCATCGAGGCCGACCCCGAGCTGTGCCAGGCCGGCGACCGCCTGGCCGCGGGGCTGGGCCTGGCGCGGGCCCGGTTCATTTGCGCCGACTGCCGCCAGGTGGACCTGCGCCCTTATGATCTGTTGTTCATCTACCCGGACAAGCCCCTGGACTGGCTGGAGGCGCGCCTGCCCGTGGACTGGCCCGGGCGCCTGCTGGTCTACGGCCCCTATTTCCGCCCCCGCAGCCTGCGCCACGAAAAGACCTTGTACGCCGGCGAGACCCTGTGCGGCCTCTGGCGGCGCTGAAAATTGGGGCTAGGGGCAGGGGCCGTTCTTGGCACTTGCCCCAGGGTTGGGGCAGGACTATAATCTTTTATATTCACAAGCACAGCCCCGGCAATTGAGACTCTGACACCTGCGACAGGTGAGCATGCGCTACTACGGCAGAGAAGGCGCCCAGTGCGAGTTGTCCCTGGAACACCAGCCTGGCGCGGTGTACCAGTGCAAGAAGGCGGCCCATGCGCTGCTTTTCGGCCGGGTGCCGCGGGGCATCGTAACCTGGCTGGGCCTGGGGCTGATGCTCACCGCCTTGGTTCTGGGACTATGGGGGCTGTCCACCCTCAAGGGCGATAAGCACCCCTCCATGGTGCGCGACCAGGGCAGCGCCTTGATAATCCGGCGCTGAGCCGACGGCAAAATCCGGACAGTCAGCGGGGCCGCGGGCCTCTTTTTTTATGGGCGGCTAAAGGCCGGGCGGATCAGTCCGCCGGCGGCGGGGAAAGAGCGGCCGGGCCGGCGGCGAAGCGGAGGATCTCCCCGGCGTACTGCTGGGCCAGGTCGTCGAAGAACACCGGAATGCGGCGGCTGAACTCGCTCAAGAGCGGCAGCATGAGCTGGCGGATCTGGGGATGGGCCGGCTTGGAGCAGCGCAGGTTAAGCACGTGGCGCCACTCCCGGAGGTTGGCGGTCATCACCACCTCTGTCTTGAGGCTGTTGGGCAGCACCGCCCGGGCCTCCTGGGGCTTGGCCCCCAATTCCAACAGCCCCAGGTAGGCGGCCTCGGCCTGCTCCATGGCCCGGCGCCAGGCCTGGTGCTCCGCCGAGCCCTCTTCCCAGAACATGGGCCGGATCACGGTGATCTGGTTGCCGAAGCGCTCCTGGGAGTAGTTGGCGTAGCGGGTGGACTCCTGGCTGTAGGCGGCCAGGCGGTGGCGCACCAGTTCGTGGCTGACCCCCCGGTCGCAGACGAAGCGCACCGTGGCCGAGGCGTGCTCGATGACGCTGTGGTGCCCGGAGGCCACGATTCGCCGCACGAACTCGGCCGCCGAGTCGTGGCTGATCAGGTGCTCGGACTTGTAGCAGGTGCGGCCGGCCCGCTCGATCAGGGCCAGCACCTCCGGCCCCGGGGGCAGGAAGAGAATCTCGAACCAGGGGGATATGACCCGCAAGCCGCCGCTCCTAAAGGCCGGTCTCGGCCCGGCTAGGAGCCGCGCCGGGCCAGGTAGCTCTTGACCAGGGGCTCCCCGGCCAGGCCCTGCAGCAGCTCCTTGGTGGGCGCCCAGGCCGGGCCCACCGCCTTGTCCGCCTGGCTGAGCAGCACCGCCTGCAACTGGGGCTGGCCCTTGAGGGCCGCCGCCACGGCCTGGCGCAGTTCGGCGGCCAGGCGCTGGGCCTGGGGCGTCAGCGGCGGCAGCGGCTTGGGCGGCTCGGCCGGCTCGGCCGGCTTG
>QZKP01000032.1 GCA_003605055.1 Desulfarculus sp. | reverse complement strand
TTGGCTTCCGAAATCCTTGCACGGAGCACATACTTGTTTTTCATGCCCATACAGCTAGTTAGGGTACTTCAACATACTCCCAACTAGTCAAGGGCCATTTTATAAAGTCTTCAGGAACACCACAACCGCGCAGAAACGACTCGGGAATTTTGCCTTTTGATAGAAAAAGAGTATCAATGCCTATTGTGGATGGGCCCTCATGTCTAAGATATTTTAAGCCGACGGCCTTACTCAGGTCCATATTTGTAAAAATAGTCCTTCCAATTTTTGCGCCACGTAGGTTAACACCATTGAGGTTCGTCTCAGAAAAGTTTGCCCGCCTGAGGTCTGTCGCGCTGAAATCTGCTCCACTAAGGTCAGCATTGGTGAGATCAGCACTCCAGAGATCCGCTTCGCTAAATTTTGCTTCTTGGAGCGTAGCCTTCCTGAGGTTTGCCATGGTGAGGTCCGCTCTCCGGAGAACCGTCTTTATGAGATTAGTTTCAGCAAGGTTTGCCAATATTAAACTTGCACCACTGAGATTAGCTTTGCCGAGGTTAGCACTGCCAAGGTGCACACTGTCGAGATCTGCCCCGCTTAAGTTAGAACCTTTTAGTTCCGCCCCATAGAATTCCGCATCATTGAGTTTCGCACAGCTGAGGTTCACACCGCTGAGGTGTACAAAAACAAAACTTGCCTCGCGGAGATCGGGTTCTATATTAGGATTCTTATTCCTCCACTTATTCCAGACCTCCACCCCCTGCTTCAAAATCTCCACATGCTCCGGATTGGCCACAGCGTCCCCCTCATTCCTTATCCGGTTTTTTCTTCTTCCCCCTGCACTCGCCATCAAGCCCCATCCATCATAACCCACCCCCATCTCCCCCCGCCATCCTTGACACCGCCCGCGCCAGCCCATACTAATTACTCAACCCTCAACCCTCGCGGAGAGTCCCGTGCCGCCTGCGCTAGACCACAGCCTGGACTTTGAGCAAGGCCCCATCCGCCCGCCCTCCGAGGCGCGCAGCCTGCTCCTGCGCTTCACGCGCAACTGCCCCTGGAACAAGTGCAAGTTCTGCCCGGTGTACAAGGGCCGCACCTTCTCCCGCCGCTCGCTGGAGGAGATCAAGGCCGACATAGACATTGCGGCCGAGATGCGTGGCCAGATTCTCGCGCTGTCCCAGTCCCTGAGCGAGGGCGGCCGGGTGGGCCAGCGGGTGGTCAACGCGGTGTTCAGCGAGCCGGGCCTGAGCCACGCCTTTTACAACGTGGCGGCCTGGCTCTTTTACGACACGGGCGCGGTGTTTTTGCAGGACGCCAACAACCTGGTCATGGCGCCCGAGGTCCTGGCCGAGGCCTTGCGCTATTTGCGCGAGAAACTGCCCGAGGTGCGGCGGGTGACCACCTACGGCCGCTCCTCCACCGCGGCCCAGCGCACCGTGGAGGAGCTGACCATGATCCGCCGGGCCGGCCTGGACCGGGTGCACATCGGCCTGGAGACCGGCTACGACCCGCTGCTGAAGTTCATGAACAAGGGCGTGACCGCGGCCAAGCAGATCAAGGGCGGCCAGAACATAAAGGCCGCGGGCCTGGAGCTATCCGAGTACGTGATGCCCGGGTTGGGCGGCAAGCAGTGGTCCCGCGAGCACGCCTTGGCCACGGCCCAGGTGCTCAACCAGATCAACCCGGACTTCATCCGCCTGCGCACCCTGCGGGTGCCGCCGCGCATCGAGCTCTACCAGCACCTGGAGTCCGGCGAGTTCGAAAAGCTCAGCGACGACGAGACCGTGGCCGAAATCAGGCTGTTCATCGCCAGCCTAAAGGGCATCACCTCCTACGTGGCCAGCGACCACATCATGAACCTCATCGAGACGGTCAGCGGCCGGCTGCCCGAGGACCAGGAGCGCATGCTGGCCCTGCTGGACGGATATTTGGCCCTGCCCGAGCGCGACCGGCTGCTGTATCGTCTGTGCCGGCGCATGGCCCGCTGCCGCGAGCCCCGGGACCTGGACCGTCTGGGCCTGCGGCCGGAGCTGGAGGCCACGCTCCAGCGCATCGAGTCCCAGGCCGATCTTGAGGCCGTGCTCAGCGAGATGGCCGACTCCATGGTGTGAGGTGGGATATGCAAGCCGCCTTTGGTCAGTTGCAGAAGCTGGACGTGAACGAGCTGGCCGCCGCGGTCAGCGAGAAATGGAAGAACTGGGAGATCACCCGGGTCAATGACCACTGTGTGCGCCTGGCCGTGTTGCAGCGCGACTTTCACTGGCACCAGCACCACAGCGACGAAACCCTGCTGGTGATGCAGGGCCGGCTGTACGTGGACCTGCCGGACCGCACGGAAAGCCTGACCCCGGGTCAGCTCATCACCATCCCCAAGGGCGTGCGCCACCGCACCCGGGCCCAGGAGCGCACGGTGAACCTCTGCTTCGAGGCCGCCGACACTAAGGCTATTGGCGATAGTTGATCCCTTCTTGCTTCTTATTGTTCTCGCAAGTCAAGCGCGCTTGGCCTGATGCGTCAAGCCGTGGTAAAACCGGCCATGCCTGATATCAACCTAGAGCGCCGCTGCAAGCGCCAGGCCTGGGCGCCCACCCACCGCTTCTTTGCGGTCACCGCGCCCGGTCTGGAGCCGCTCTGCGCCGCCGAGATGGCCGCCCTGGGCCTGGCCGGGGTGGAGCCCGTCTCAGGCGGGGTGCACTTCGCCGGCCGGCTGGAGGCGGCCTATCAGGCCAACCTCTGGCTGCGCATTGCCGGCCGGGTGCTGCTGCGGCTGCGGGACTTTAGGGTGCGGCGCTGGGAGGACCTGGAGCGCCAGGCCGCGTCCGTGCCCTGGGAGGTCTGGCTGACCCCCGGCGCGCCGCTCCGAGTGCAGGTTGCGCTGCACCAGAGCAATCTCAAGCACAGCGGACGGGTGGAGGAGGTGGTTTTATCGGCGGCGGCAGCGCGGCTTGCAGAGCTGGGCCTGGACGCGCCTACGCCTGCCGCGGCCGGCGACGAGCAGGCCCAGAGCCTCTTGGTGCGCGGCCAGGAGCGCCGGGCCAGCCTGAGCCTGGACACCAGCGGCCCCCACCTGCACAAGCGCGGCTGGCGCGCCCAGGGCGGGACAGCCCCTCTGCGCGAGGACCTGGCCGCGGCGCTGCTGCTGCTCTGCGGCTACGACGGCAGCCTGCCCCTCTTGGACCCCCTGTGCGGGGCCGGCACCCTGGCCATCGAAGCGGCGCTCCTGGCCCGGCGCCTGCCGCCGGGCGGGCAGCGCGGTTTCGCCTTTGAGAACTGGCCCTGCCACCGGGCCGCCGCCTGGCAGCACCTGAAGGCCCAGGCAGGGCAGGGGGCCCTGGCCTCGGCGCCGGCGGCCATCCTGGCCCGCGACCACCAGGCCAGGCCCCTGGCCCTGGCCCAGGAAAACGCGGCCCTGGCTGGCGTGGCCGCAGACGTGACCTTCAACCGCGATGATTTTTTTACCGCCCCGCCGCCGGCCGGGCCAGGTCTCCTGGTCATGAACCCGCCCTACGGCAAGCGCCTGGGCAGCGTGCGCCAGGCCCGGGATTTCATGGACCGCCTGGGCCAGCGCCTACGTGCGGCTTACCCTGGCTGGCGCTGCGGGGTGGTGCTATACCGGCCGGAGTGGGCCGGGCTCTTGGGGCTCAAGGAAGAGGCCCGCCTGGCCGCGCCCTTCGGCGGGCTCAAGGTGACGCTGCTTTGCGGGTCAATCCCCCGAGAGTGAGCCTGCTTTAATGCGCCCGGCACAGCGATGGGCTGGCAGGCAAGGCGTCTGGCAAGCGAGCTTCGCAGGTGCAGCCTTGACTGCATCCAGAAGCGAGCGCAGCCAGCAACGCAGCATGCCTGCCCAGCGCGAAGCCGGCGGCGGCTACATGTTCCAGCCGCCGGAAACCTCCCAGGCCGCGCCGGTGACGAAGCTGGCCTCGCTGGTGCAGAGAAAGGCGATGACGCTGGCTATCTCGTGCGGCTGGGCCATGCGCCGCATGGGCGTCTCGGCCAGGAGCTTGTTCATCACCTTCTCCGACATGAGCCCGCGGATGGCCGGGGTGTCGGTGAGGCCGGGCAGCACGCAGTTGACCCGCACCTGCAACCTGGCCAACTCCCGGGCCGCGGCCTTGGTCAGTCCCACGATGCCCGCCTTGGCCGCGGTGTAGGCCGCCTCGCCCTGGCCGCCGATCTTGGCGTAGAGGCTGGCCACGTTCACCACCGCCCCGCGGCCGGCCTCCTCAAAGGCGGGCAGGGCGGCCTTCATGCCCAGCAGGCAGGCGATCAGGTGCACCTCCAGCACCTCCCGGAAGTCCTTGAGGCTCACTTTCTGCACCCCGCCGGGCCGGTCAAAGCCGGCGTTGTTCACCAGGATGTGCAGGCCGCCGTAGCGTTCCGCGGCGTTGTCCAGGGCGTATTCCCAGTCCTCGGGCTCGCGCACGTCCATGCGCAGGGCCATGGCGCGGCCGCCGGCTCCCTCGATGGCCAATGCCCCGGCCTCGGCGCCCTCCAGGTCCCGGTCGGCCAGCACCACGGCCGCGCCCAGGGCGCCCAGCTTCTCGGCCGCGGCCAGGCCTATGCCCCGCGCCGCCCCGGTCACCAGGGCCACCTCGCCTTGCAGATTCATGGCCTCCTCCCGCCGCTGTGGGTTCCCCGCGCCCAAGGGCGCTCTGCTATGCTTAGAACATAGCCCAAGCCAGGCTCGGGGGCCAGGCCCGCGCCTTGACAGGCCTTGGGGTGAATCGTAGCATTGACAGCGGCCCGGGAGGGGCAAAATGGAGCGTCCCCAGGCAGCCGAACTTTTCGAGCGGGTACGGCGGGAATTCGACCGTCGCGGCCTGCTGCGCCGGGTGCTGCGCCTGAACTTGGCCGGCCGCACCTACAGCGTGCGCTGCGACGCGGACTGCTTCTCCCTGTACCGCATCAATGAAAAGCCCCACTTGCCGCCAGGGCTGCCCGGCTGGACCGTGTGCCGCCTGGGCCTGGATGAGTGCTTCAGCCTGGACCAGCAGGAGACGGCCTGCCCGGAGCCCGCCTCGCCCCAGGCCCTGGAGCAGGCCGCAGCCTGGGTGCAGGCGGTGGTGGCCCTGCTGGACCAGGCCGCGGGCCAGCAACCCTAGATCGAGGTAAACCGTGCGCATCTACGTATCCGGCTCCCTGGCCTACGACCGCATCATGAACTTCGGCGGCCGCTTCTCGGACCACATCCTCCCCGACAAGATTCACGTGCTCAACGTCTGCTTCAACGTGGACGGCATGCAGGAGAAGCTGGGGGGCACGGCCGGCAACATCGCCTACGGCCTGGCCCAATTGGGCGAGAGTCCGGTGCTGCTGGCCTGCCTGGGCGCGGACGGACAACGCTACCTGGACTGGATGGTCCAGCAGGGGGTGGATACCAGCCAAGTGCGCTGCATCCAAGAAGAGTACACGGCCGGGGCCTTCATCACCACCGACCAATCCGACAACCAGATCACCGGCTTCAATCCAGGGGCCATGAAGTATCCCTGCGGCTGCCGGGTGGAGCGCATGGAGCCGGGCAACTCCCTGGCCATCGTGGCGCCGGGCAACCTGGAGGACATGACCCGCCTGCCCGCCGAGTTCCGGGAGGTTGGCATCCCCTTTATCCTGGACCCGGGCCAGTCCTTGAATATATGGAGCGGCGGGCAACTCATGGAGGCCATGCAGGGGGCCAGGGCCCTGATCTCCAATGACTACGAACTGGAGATGATCCGACGCATGACCGGACTGTCTTTGAGAGGCATCCTGGAACGGGTGCAGGCGGTGATCACCACCAAGGGCGAGCAGGGCTCGGTCTTGTTCCAGGGGCAGCGCCGGGTGGACATACCCATCTCGCCGGCCGGGGAGCTCAAGGACCCCACCGGCGCGGGCGACGCCTACCGGGCCGGCCTGCTCAAGGGCATGGCCCTGGGCCTGGACCTGGCCGAGGCCTGTCTGTGGGGGGCGGTGCTGGCCTCCTATGCTGTGGCCTGCTACGGCACCCAGGAGTACAACCTGGAGCGCGAGGATTTCAACCAGCGCCTGGCCGCTCTGGGGGCCGCGGCCCGTCTCGCTTGACATAAGCCCGCGAAGCCTTAGCATAATCAAAGAATAAGGAGGCCGTGCATGGTCACCCGGCCGGGCGACATAGTTCTCATCCACCGCCAGGGTGAGGCGATAGCCTTTGCCCGCGTGGAGCAGATCACGGCCGACGTCAAGCCGCAGTGGTGGCAGATAGAGCTGCTGTTTTTGATGGTGCCGCCGCAATCGGCGACCTGGATACTGCGTCAGGAGTACATTGACGGCGGCGAGTTCAGCATGGGCGGCGACACCATGCGCCTGGAGCGCCTGCCCGAGCCGGCCGGCCAACAGGCCCCCCGTCCCGAACCTCCGGCCGGCCCAGTGCCGGGAGGGGAGGGCGACAAGGTGGTGAGTCTGTCCCGCCGCCGCCAGGATAAATGACCCGGGGCGCCACGACCCCAAAGCAGGACTAACGACGCGCGCAACATGTTTTCCAAGGACCACCCCCTAGAGGGCTTCCGCTTCCATCTGGAGTTCCGGCCCCGCCTTTCGGATCTGGACCCCCAGGGCCAGGTGCACAACGCCCGCTTCTTCACCTACTTTGAGGAGGCCCGCGCGGCCTATCTGCAGCGCCTGGGCCTGCTGGCCGCAAAGCCCCAGCCCTTGGCGCTGCTCATACAGCGCAACACCTGCCGCTACCATGCCCCGGTGCAGCACCACCACCTGGTGCAGGTATTCCTGCGCACCGCGGATTGGGGCCGCCGCGGCTTTTGCTTTCACTATGCCCTCTGGCTGCCCGAGGAGGATTGTCTGGCGGCCATGGGCAGCACTCGGGTGGCCTGCCTGAACCCGGCCACCGGCCGGGGTTGCGCCCTGCCCGCGGAGTTCTGCCGGGTCATGCAGCGCTTTGAGGCCGGAGAGCTGGGGTAGGGCGTTGGGGCGGGTTTGTTGACGGCTCCTTGTAACCAGGGCCGGCTTCTGCCAGAATTCAGTTGCTATGCCTGAAACCGAACCCTGGTGGTGGATATTGTGGTTGGGCCTGGGCCTGGCCGCGGCCGGCGGACTGGCCCTGGCGCCCCTGCTGTTTGGCCGCATGTTCGCGCCCCGGCTGACCCTGGTCCTGTTCCGCCGTTTTAGTTGGGTGCTGTCCGGACTGCTGGACCGCATAAGCCCGGGCCTGGACCTGCGCCTGCTGGTCAGGGCCGGCAACCGCTACTTCCGCAGGGCCTTTGCCGCCACTCCTTTTCACAAGCGTCTGTTGTTCCTGCCTTTTTGTCTGCGACCCCTGGACTGTCCCGCGGAGGTGAACCCTGAGATCGGCCTGTGTTGCCAGGGCGGCTGCCCGGGCTGCCAAGTGGGTCTGGTGCGCGCTGAGGCCCTGGAGCTGGGCTATGCCGCGGTGTACGTGGTGCCCAGTTCGCGCATGATCAGGGGCAGGGGGCTGTTGCCCAGCGATGAGTTCATCCGGGACAAGATAAGCCAGCACGGCACTGGCGCGGCCCTGGGCGTGACCTGTCCCTGGCACATGCGCAACCGGCTGCTGGCCCGCCACACGGTGCGTCGCGACGGTTACTCGGCCTTGCAGCAAAAAGGCCGGGGCGGCCAGGCTCGTTCCGTGCTCCAGGGGGTTCTCATGGATGGGAGCAACTGCCACCGGGGCTCGGTCAACTGGGAGCGGGTGCGGCGCTGCCTGGTTCTGCGCCAGGACGTGGCCTGAGTCTTCGCATAATCATCACAATTAGTTAGTAGGGCAGACCTCGGCGAGCTGGGCCAGGGTGTTGCGCCTGGCGGCCGCAAAGGCGGCTGGGCCTCTCTGCAGGGACCGAGGGCCGCAGCGGGGCAGGCCTTGGGCTAGAGTCTCTACTACCCGCACCCCACGCTTGCGCACGGCCTCTAGCTGGTCCTGAAAGACCTGCTGCCGGGCCGCGTCCACGGCCCGGCCGTGCACGCGCAGGGGCGCCAGGGTGCGGCCCAGGGTGGCGGCCAAGGGCGTCTCCAGGCTGGCTGAGGGCAGCAGATGCACCACCAGGCTGGCCGGCTTCATACGCTCCACACAGGCCATGAGCGGCGCCTTATCCACCAAGCCGCCATCCACCAACAGGTCTTGGCCCCAGGGCACGGCCGCGAACAGGCCGGGCACCGCACCCGAGGCCCGCACGGCCGGGGCCAGAGGGCCGCGGTCCAGCACCACCCGCCGGCCGCTGCCGATTTCCAGTGCCACCATTAGGCAGGGACGTTGGCAGTCCTCGAAGCGGGCCGCGGGCAAAAACTCGTTCAGCAAGTTCTCGAAGGCCTGACCCGCCAGATAGCCCGAGCGGCCGCGCAGGCCCGAAACCAGCCAGCGGATGAGCGAAAGACCCCGGGGCGGATCCCAGAAGCGCTCCCTGGTGAGCCGCTGGAACATGGCCAGCATGTCCTGGGGCGCGACCCCGGCCGCGGCAAAGGCGGCCACCAGCGCGCCTGAGGAGCAGCCGGCAAAGGCGTCCGGCCGCAGGCCCAGGTCCGTCAGGCCCTGCAAGAATCCGGCGTGGGCAAAGAAGCCAAAGAAGCCCGATGACATCACCGCCACTAGGGGCCGGGGGAGCTCGGTCAGGGCGGGGTTAGGGCCTGGGCTGGTCATGGGGCATGTCTAGACCAGCGGCCAGACAAAGTCAACTTTTACCCGCTGCGGTTTAATTGTTTACATAATATACCTTATGCGACGTAGCTATGGAGCCATAGCCAGGCGCTAGTCGGCTGGGCTTAAGCCAGAATGGTCCCTAAGGAGGGGCGGCTCGGCTGTTTTTTGCACGGCTGGCCGTACAAAAACCTACGATATTTAATACGATATTTAAATAGAAATATAAGCTAGATATACAGATTAATAAATAGATTACATTAAACATTAAACGATGACGATGTTCATCGATATTTTAATTTAAATATTACTTGCCAATATTGACTTGGACCATGGCGCGGCTTGAAGACCGCCTGCGATCTATCGTTTGGGCAGGCCTCAGACGCCACACAATTCCCTCGCGGCCCCTGCACTTTTGTTTTAAAATTTTTACTAGAGTCCCAGGCGCCTTCGCCTGATGGCCGCCTTAAAGAAAACCCTGAAAGGCCTATTCTCAGGCCCGAGGAGGAAGAATCGTGAAAAGGCTGTGGTTGATCCTGGCCGCGTTTTTGATGCTGTCAATGGCGGTGTCGGCTTGGGCCGCGGGTCCCATGCAGGACCAGGGCAAGTCCAAGTATCTGTACGGCACCCCGCCCCGCTTCCAGATATTCACCGCGCCCAACCCCTACGGCGGCCTGCTCATGCTGGACACCCAGACCGGCATCTCGTATCAAAGGGTGATCATCAACACCCCCCAGGGCATAGAGATCCGCTGGCTAAAGCTTAAGATGCTCGACAGCATCCCGCCCGGCCAGACCATCCTCTGGAACTAGGCGGCCTGCCACAGACGCCTGAGCACCTGGGCGGCGGCCGCGGCATGCTCCAGTCCTGGCCGCGGCCCTTCGCATTCCAGGCTGAAGGCGCCCTGGTACCCCTCTTCCTTTAACAGGCCCAACATGGCGGCATAATTCAGCATTGCCGCCTCGGCCTCGGGGTCGGCCAGGCGCGCCTTATAGTGCACCTGCACCGCACTGGGCGCCAGGCCGGCCACCTGGGCCAAGGCGTCCTGATCCTCGTAAAAATTGTTCAGGTCCAGGCAAACGCCCAGGCGCTCGTTGGCTACCAGGTCCAGCAACGCCAGGATGTCCTGGGCGTGGCTGGTGAGGCCCCAATGGTTCTCCAGCCCCAGGGTCAGACCCAGGCCCCCGGCAATTTTTGTCAGCCGGCGCAATGGGTTGGCCGCAGCCTGCAACTGCGCCCAGCTTGCCCTGGGCGGCGCGCTGGGCCGGCGTCCCCTGTCGCTGGTCAGGCCCAGGCGATTCAAGCCCCGATAGGCAGCCAGAGCCAAGGGACCCAGGGGCCGGCCCTGTCTGGCCGGGGTCGGCCGCATATCAGCCAAGAGTTGCAGCAGGTTATTGACACTGAGCCCGCCTGAATCCAAGGCCAGGCGCACCACCTTTACCCCCAGCAGATGGCATTGGCCCAGGAGACGCTCCAGGTGGCCAATCTGACGCTCCAGCCTGCCTGGCGCCGCGGTGTAGGTCAGGGACAGGTTCAGCCCGCACGGCCCCAGACCCGCCTCATCGCAGGCCCGGCCCAGATCGGCCCAGGCCTCAGGCTGCCAAGATGGCAGCAGCCGGTCCAGCCAGTCTATGCCCTCGAACCCATGTTTTGCTGCCAGATCAGGAAGTTCGGCGCAGGTTAGGCGGCCGGAGAGCAGCTCCGGCAAAACCGAACAGGCCCCAAGCCAGACCTGCATCAGCCCTGACCATTCAGGCCCAGGTGTTGGGCCAGCGCGGCCAGGTCCGGGAACACGGCGTGGGCCTGGCTCAGGTGTTCAGGACCCAGGGTGCTGCACACCGCAAAGCAGGTGGCGCCGGCGGCCAGGCCGGCCGCGATGCCCGCGGGCGCGTTTTCCACCACTAGGCATCGCCCGGCCTCCACGCCCAAGGCAGCCATGGCCGCTAAATAGGGCTCAGGGTGGGGCTTGTGTTGGGCCACGTCCTCCCGGGTGACTATCACCTGGAAGTGCGCCCGTAGCGCAGGGCTCAGGCACTGCTCCACCTGCGCGCGGCGGGATGAGGTAACTAGGGCCTGTGAAAGGCCTTTTTGGGACAGGCCCCGCACCAGGGCCTCGGCCGAGGCATAGGGCCGCACCTGGCCGGCGTGCAGGCTCTGGAACAGGCGGGCCTGGCGCTCCAGCAGGCTTTCCATGTAGCCCGGCAGGTCCTCGCTGGGCGCGGGCGCCCTGCCCTGTTCCTGTAGCAGATTGGCCAGCACCTCCTGAGCCAGGCAGCCCTCGTGCGCCAGGATGAACTCCCGGCTCACCTGGAGGCCTTCGCCAGACATGACCTCCAGCCAGGCTGCTGCGTGCTGATCCATGGAGTCCAGGATCACGCCGTCCAGGTCAAACAGTATGGCTTTAAATATCTTTGATGACAATGTGTTGCTAGTCTTTCTCGTAGTTTTAGTTAAAAAAATAAGCTATCATATTGTGAATGAAAATTAAAAATTTGGTATCTTCATTGCGGGGTGCAGGTTTAGCGCGACTGCCCTCTCTGTTTTTATTATTAATAATATACTATAATTATAATACGTTAATCATATTTATTCATATTAATAATTAATCAATAGACATAACATTCTATTATTTAACATATTTCTAGCGCATTAAGCACCCCGTGGCAGGAGCAGGCCGTGGCCAGCAGCCAGCGCCCGCCCTGCCCCCGGATGCCCTCGCGCAGGGCCAGCAGCGCTGCGGCCTGGTACCCGCCCACGCCCGGAGCTAGTTGGTGGCTGCGCAGCACGGCCGTATGCATGCCTGGCGCGGCCAGGCCAGCCAGGGCCTGGTACAGCGGCTCCTCCCGGGGCAGGCCCGTGGAGGTGCAGTAACCCTCTGGCTCCGGGCAGTCGTCCGGGCATTGGAAGTCCGCCAGGCTCAGATAGGCTTGGCCCTCTGGCCCGGCCATGACGCTGGGCAGCTCAGGCAGCACGCCCGTTGACAGGGCCAGGCGCCGGGCGTTGGGTAAGGTGAGCAGCAGCCAGTCCAGCAGCAGGTGCCGCGGCAGGGCCGGCACCACCCAGACCAACGGACCCGGCCCGGCCAAGGCCTGCTCCAGGGCCCGGGCCCCGTCATCGATCAACACACGTATACCTTGCTCCTGAGCCAGGCCACGCAGCTCTGGGCTGGGCCGAGGCTCCACCACCGCGGCCACCCGGCCGGGCAGGCGCTGTATGGCCAACTGGCCGAAACGTCCACCGCCGATCACCAGCACGTCAGGCCTGGCAGGCACGCCGGTCATGCGCGCCCCTAGAGCACCAGGCCGCCGCCCTGGGCGGTTTGCACCAGCTTGAGCAAATCCTGATAAGGCACCGCCCCCACCAGGCCGCGGCCGTTCATCACAAAGGTGGGCACCGCCCGCACGTCCATGCGCCGGGAATAATCCCAATCCGCGTCCACCGCGGCGGCATAAGCCCCCTCTGCCAGCACCCGCTGGGCCTCGTCCGGGTCCAGGCCCAGGGCCGCGGCCTCGGCGCGCAGCACCGCATAGTCGGCGATGTTTCGGCCGTGCGCAAAGTAGGCCCGGAACATGGCCCTGTGAAAGGCCTCGCCCTGGCCCTGCTCCTCGGCCCACTTGCCCAACTCCTGGGCCCGGCGGCTGTTGTAGGTGTGGGTGCGGTCGCCAAAGGCCAGACCCTCGGCCTCCGCGGCCTTTTTGAGTTTGGCCAGCAGGGCGGGTATGTCCTTGCCCGTGCCGGCGAAAAGCTGCTCCAGGGTCTGACCCTCCAGCGGGGTTTCCGGGTGCAGGGGAAAGGCGAGCCACTTGACATCCACCCCCTGTTCTGTGCGCAGTCGTTCTATACGCCCGGTACAGAAATAGCACCAGGGTCAGATGTAGTCGGAAAAGACTTCCAAAACCAAGGGTTGGCCCATATTGTCTCCTCGGCGCTCGTTAACAGGTGCAAACCAGTATTGAAAACAGATTTCAATCAGCATAGCATGGAACTACGTATTTTTGCTAAAGATAGAAGGTTGCAGGCGATTTTGTTCGCTTACCCGAGACCTTCGGGCCGGGTCCGGACATGGCCCGCGGTTGTCCGGCAAAGGTTGTATATGAAGTATTCCTTGCCCGGAATGGACATCGATGCTAAACCCCGGCGCGCCTGGTGGCCATCCCTGAGCTGGTACGGCGCGGCCGTGGCCGCCATCTACGCGGCGGCGGTGGCGGCCCGCCTCTGGCGCTGGCTCAGCTCCTACATTAGCGGCGACGGCGCGGTGTGCGGCCAGTTAGGCCTGGGCGTATTGGAGGGCCGCTGGCCTCTGTTCTTCTGGGGTCAGGACTTCATGGGCGCCCTGGACGGCTATCTGGCAGCGCCCGTCTACGCCCTGTTCGGCGCCAGCACCCTGACCCTGAACATCTGGGCGCCGCTTTTAAGCCTGGCCAGCATGGTCGTCCTGCACCTGTGCCTGCGCCGTTTCTTCAGCCGGCCGGCCTTGCTGGTGGCCCTGGCCTATCTGGCCCTGCCCCCGGCCCTGGCCATCTTCCACGCCGGCAAGCCCAACAACCACTATCCCATGGGCTTGTTCCTCGGCGCCTTGCTCATCTATCTGACCCTGGAGGTCTGGCGGCGGGAGCGATGGGGCCTCTGGCTGCCCCTGAGTTGGGGCCTGGTGCTGGGCCTGGCCGCGTGGACCAATCTGCAGGACGCCACGGTGATCGCGGCCTGCGGGGTGTTTCTGCTCCTCACCTGTCTTACCCGGCTGCGGCCCCTGCCCCTGGCCGCCGCGGCCGTAGGCGCGCTGGCCGGCGCGGCGCCTTTGCTCTACTACAACCTGCGTCACGGCTGGGAGTATGCCTCCCAGGCGGAACTGTTCTCCTGGCGATACCTGGCCGCGGACCTCAAGATGTGGTTCTACAACGCCTTCCCCCTGGTGCTGGGCTTCAACACGCCCGCGGCCAAGGGCTCCACCGCGCCGGGCTCGCCCCTTTTCTATTTGTATCTGGCAGTGGCCGCGGCCGTCACCTGGGGCGCCGGCCTGCTCCTGTGGCGGGCGCGGCAGAGGCAAGACCGCGGACTGCTGCTGCCGATTCTGGTCATCTTCTTTTTGCTGGCCGTGCTCCTGGATTCCCTGTACGGCCGCGAGCTTTACGACTGGGACCTGCGCTATGTATTGCCCATCTACCTGGCCCTGCCCTTTTGCTGGGCGGCCCTGGCCCAGCGCCTGGGCGCCTGGCAAGGCTGGCTGGCCTACGGTCTGGGCGGGGCCCTGCTGGCCGTGAACCTGGCCGGCTGGCCCGGGTTCTGGGGCGGGTTCATGTTCACCTACGGCGACACCTACCGCCGGGTGGAGGAGCCTCGCCTGCGCCGGGTCATCGCCCAGATGCGCCAGGCCGGCTTCACTCATCTGTACGCCGGCGAGCCGGAAGCCCTGGCCTTTCTGGCCCAGGATCGCCCTATGTTCTGCGACCCCTGGCGGGACAAGCGGCTCTACGTGTCCGTGCAGGTGGACGCGCACCCAGACCCCGGCTTTTACGGCATGTCCTTTCACAGCTTCCAGTTCCTGGGCCTGCCCTACAAGGTGGAGCATCCCAAGGTGGCCCACGCCTTTGGCCAGCCCCAGCACGTAGAGCGGCTCTTGCCGCGGCAGGCCTGGCAGGCCCGCGCCACAAACGGCCGGGACCTGGGCCGCGTCCTCAGCGACGGCGATCTGGGCAGCGGCCTGACCCTGCGCGGTGCGGCCGCAAGGGGCCATGGCTTTGTGCTGGACCTAGGCCGCCTGGAGACCGTGGCCGGCCTGGCCCTGGTGCCCCTGGAGTTTCGGCAGGTGCCCTCGGGCCTGCGGGTGGAGGTGGCCGGCGAGGACCGCGTGTTCCATCTGGTCAGCCAGATAGACAATTACTGGGGCCCCCTGTACGTCTCTGGGCCGCACCCCATGGTCAAGGCCCGCTACCCCCGCGTGGAGTGCTTTTTCCAGCCCCGCCGGGCGCGCTATGTGCGCGTCACCCACCGGGGGCCCCGGGACCCGCAGCACCCCTGGAGCACCCAGGAGGTGCTGCTCTGGGGCCCGGGCGGGGCGGCGGCGGATGAGTCCTGGACTGGGAGCGGCGAGCTGCTGCTGCAGGCTCTGATCCGGCTCAAGGTCCAGCGCCTGTACGCCGACGCCTGGCCCGCGGCCCTGGCGGCCCACCGCCTGAACGGGCGAGTGTGGACAATTCCGGCCAACTTCGCCACTGACGACTACGGCTTTCAAAAGCCTTCCCCCTATGAGCCCATGGCCATAGACCCGCGGCCGGGCAGCGCCCTGGCCGTGTTGCAGCGCGAGGCCGCGGCCACGGCCCAGGCCCTTTCCCTGTGGGGGGTGCGCTTCTCGCGCCAGGACGCGGGCCGCTTTGCCCTGTTTCTGCTGCAGGGCCTGGTCCCGCGACCCTCTCCCCTGCCCCTGGCCGCGGTCTCCTCGCCCCTGCTGCCCCAGGTGGCGGCCCGCTTGACCCACGGCCTGCTCAAGGGTGAGCGCTGGACCAGCCTCAAGGCCCAGCAGCCGGGCATGGAGTTGAGCATTGACCTGGGCCGCGCCCGCCAGGTGGAGTGGCTGCTTCTGGGTTATTCGCACTACCGCCTGGACTACCCCCGCGGCCTGGCCCTGGAGGCCAGCCTGGACGGCCGCACCTGGCAACCCGCGGCCCACATGACGGCAGGGCCCATGGCCTTCAGCGGGCACCTGCCCCTGGCCGCGCCCCTGGGCCGGGCCGAGTATCGCCTGACTCCGCCGGTGGCGGCCAGGCGCCTGCGCCTGCGGCTGACCGCAGGGCATCCGCTCTATTACTGGTCCGTGGAAGAGCTGCAGGTGCTGGGCCGCTGAGAAGGCCTACAGTCCTGCCTAGCCGTAGGACGGCGTTTCGCTGCGGGCCCGCGAGCGCAGGAGCTCCTGATAGCTTTTCACCAGCCTCTGGCCCACCACCCCGGCCAGGCGCTTCATCACCAATAAGGCCTCCCGGGGGTATTTTTCCAGGATGTGCTCCAGGCGGGTGCGGTCAATCTCCAGCACCTTGCTGGCCGTGTAGCAGTGGGCCGAGGCGGTGTAGGTGTGGGGTTCCACCAGGGCTGACCAGCCGAAGACAGCGCCGGGCGTGCTCAGGGAAAAGTGGATGGAGCCCTCCTGCTCGATGGAAAGCTCCACTCCGCCCTCGACCAGGATGTAGAAATTGTCCGCGCTCTGGCCTTGTTCAAAAACGACCTGCCCGGCCGGCAGCTCCCTCTCCTGGGCCGCCTCAGAGACCTGGCCCATGAAATCCGAGCCCAGGCCCTGGAAGAGCTCTACCTCCTTGATAAACACGCCCCGCCTCCTTGTTGGGGTTCCCTATATTTTCATTATAGGGGACCCCAGACCCGGAAGGAGGCATTTCCAACCGAGGAGAGCCCAACCTGGCCAGTAGCTGCGGCCGCAAACTTGTTGAGCGGCTGGCAATGAGTCGCAAGGAGACCTGTCTAGTACTTGCCCGGTATGCTCTTGATCTCGGTCACTTCCTTCTGATTCAGGATCACGGTGTTGCCGTTCTTGTCCTTGAAGGTGTAGGTGCGGGCCTTTTCGTTCAACTCCGGCTTGCCCACCGCGATGTATTCCCTGCCCTTGTCCGTGGAGACCTGATAGAGGGTGCTGCTGCAGGCCGCGGCCAGGACCAGCGTCAGGATGAGTACAGTCAACAGGCTCAGTCGCTTCATAGTATTTTCCCTCCTCGTTTTTGCTCGATTCCAGTTCGGGCCGCCAGTGCGCGCGGCTACCGGCTTGGCTTGTCAGCCCCTGGGGCCGGCTGAGGGCCGCAGGGTGATCTCCTGGCCCGGAGCCAGGTTTACCTCGAAGTCCTGCTGCACATAGGCCACGTCCACCGGCCTATAATAGCGGCCCTCGCGCAGGCCCACGTAGCCCTCCACCAGCAACCGCAGCCGCCACTGGCCCGGCGGCACCAGGAACACCACGTCCTGCACCAACCGGTAACCCAGTATGGCCTTGAGCGACTGGCCGCCGGCGGTGCGCAGAGCCGTCATTTTTCCGTCCTGCACGATATACAGGCCCCAGTCCCAGCGGGTGTAGGGCAGCACGTCGTCGAACTGGTCGAACCGGCTGCGGTCCTCATTGAGGTTTAGCAGCACCCGCACCTTGGCGGGGTTGGGCCCTGGGTCCAGGGTGCCGTACTGCGCGCAACCCGCGAGTATGAGCAGGGCCGCGGCCCAGGCCAGCCAGGCCCGGCCGCAGAGGCCTCTGGACCCTGCGTCTGGTGTCTTCTGCGTTCCTCGCGCCCGCATCTATCTTCCCTTTCCCGTCCCCGAGGCCTGGCGGCGCCAGAGCCAGGGGATCAACACCCGGTCCAGCTCGAACTGGGCGTTCAGCTCCTGGCCCACCTGACGCAGCAGCCGGGCCATGTTCTCCGCGCCCAAGGCCTGGCGGATCTCCGGGCAGAAGAAGTTCAGGCAAAAGGAGTTTTTGGCCAAGAGCCTGCAGCCGCGCGCTCCGCAGAAAAAGCAGCTATTGGCCAGCTCCGCCTCTGGGGGCAACCGCACCCCTAATAATAAGTTTAGCAACAACAGGTATTGGTCATAGCGTTTTTCCACGCCGGTGAAGCAACAAACCGCGTCCCGCGCCGCGCAGGCCACGCACACCTTCTCCACGGCCAGCTCCGCGGTGAGGCGGGCGGTCTGGGCAATGGCCTCCTGGTAGTCCGCGAGCAGCCCGGCCAGTCTGGCATCGCCCAGGATATCCTGGCCGTACGCCTCCTGCAGGCCCTGGGCCAGGCGCATCGCGTCCTGGACAAGATCAGCCACGGCATCTTACCAAGCGGCAGCCTAAGCGAGTCACGGCCCGGCCTCTATTCTTTCTCGGTCAGAGACAGGGGCGCCACCGCGGCCAGAGGCTTGATAAAGTGCTGGCGCAGGCTGTAGGTGTAGGCACCCTGGTGCGGGATCAACAGCACATCGCCGGGCGCGATGCCCTGGCCGAAAAAGCTGTAGCCCCACACGTCGTGCGGCGTGCACAACGAGCCCAGCACGTAGCAGGGATGCTCCTGGGGTCCGGGCCGGGAGAGATTGATCACCGGCGCGTAGTCGTTCTCAAAGCGTTCCCAACCGATGAGGTTGGTGCCGCCGTCGGTGATAACCAGGTCCGGGGCCTTCTGGTCCACCACCGTGAGCAGGATGTGCATGGCGTCGTTGGCCAGCCAGCGGCCGGGCTCGGCGTAGATGGCGCAGTCCAGGTGCGGGAACACGTGCGCGCGCAGGGCCGCGCCGATCTCCTGGGCGAATCGGCCGATGGGCGCGGCCGGGCAGAGGTAATGGGCCAAGGGCGCGGGCGCGGCCTCCCCCAGGGCGGCCTGCAGCCGGCCCTGGGGCGTGGCGGCCTCTTGCAGCCACTCGCCGCGGGCCGGCCAAAAGCCGCCGCCGATGTCCAGGAACCTGAGCGCCGCCCGCTGCGGGGCCGGCAGGCCGGCCAGGGTCTGGCCCAGCCGGGCCAGAAAGGCGCTCTGGGCCCTGGGGTCCAGGTTCCAACTGGTGTGGAACTGCAGGCCCGCCAGGCGCACCGGGCCCGCGGCCGCGGCCGCGCAGAACTCGCCCAGGCGGCTCAGGGGGATGCCGAACTTCCGCCACAGGCCCTTCTCGTCCGTGGTCAGGCGCACGCCCACGGCCGCTTCCCGGCCCTGTTCGGCGGCCAACTCTTGCAGCCGCTTTAGCTCGCCGAAGCTGTCCAGGAGCAGCGTTACCTTGTCCGCGTGCGCCAGGGCCAGGGCGTGCTCGGCCGGGGTCTTGCCCGGCCCGCTGAAGACGATGCGCCTGCAGCCCGTGGCCAGGGCCATCTCCAGCTCCAGGCCGCTGGACACGTCCAGGCCCAGGCCTTGCTGGACCAGGGCCGCGGCCACCAGGGGATGGTTGTTGCACTTGACGGCGAAAAAGGGCTGGAAGTTCTCCATCTCCTGGGCAAAGGCCGCGCGGAACTCCTGGGCCCGGGCAATGAGGGCCTGGCGGTCCAGCAGATACAGGGACGAACCGTGCCGCTGGCGGGCGGCCAGGAACTCCCCGGCCCTGGCCTGCAAGGCGGCCACGTAGGCGGCCAGGGCCTCGGCCGGCAGACTTTGGGGGGTCTGGGCCAGCAGCCCGGCAGCCCGCCGAAGCAGCTCGCGGGCATCGCTCATGGCGCCGGCTCCATTTCCACCACCAGCATCTGCTCCAGCTCTTGGCACTGCTGCTCGACGGACGCGCCAGGGGTGGGCGCGAAGATCACCTGCCCCAGCAGGCGCGAGTCATAGTCCCGCGGCGGCAGGACCACGCGGTCGCCGGGCCCACGCCGCAGGGAGCACTCCCGCACCCGGCGGTCCTGGCCCAGGCGGCCGGCGTCGAGCCTGCGAATCACGCCCTCCTGCCTGGCGAACAGGCGCAGGCCCACCAGGGTCTGCCACTGCTCGGGCGCCGGCAGGGCGATGGGCCGGCCGGCCGCGAAGTCCAAGGTCAGCCCCAGCATGTCCAGGCCGCTGCTGCGCTCTATCAAGGGCGGCAGGCAGTCCCCGCCCGGCCGGGGGGTGAGCTCGATCAGGTAGGCCGCGCCGCCGGCCACCATGAGGTCGGCCATGCCTATGGCCCGGCTGAGCCCCAGGGCCAGGGCCGCGGCCTCCAGTTGGACCGTCAGCCCCTGCCAGGACAGGCCCGCGGGCAGGGGCGCGGGCAACAGGTAGGCCTGGATGGTGCCCACGGGCTGGTCCGTCGCCGCGTACTTGCGGGCCAGGCGGATGATGCGCGCCCGGCCTTCCTCCACTAGAAAGTCGCAGGAGTATTCGTCGCCGGCGATGAACTGCTCGGCCACGAACACCCGCCGGGGGTC
Source organism: Desulfarculus sp. (assembly GCA_003605055.1). GTDB lineage: Bacteria > Desulfobacterota > Desulfarculia > Desulfarculales > Desulfarculaceae > Desulfoferula. The sequence goes on along the minus strand of QZKP01000032.1, from coordinate 156,751 downwards.
CGGGCCTTCATCGCCGCCCTGGGGGTACAGGCGACGGTTGGGGTGGCTGGCCAGGCCCTCTTGCAGGGCGGCAAAGGCCTGCCTACACTGGGCCGGGTCCGCGCATAGAAATACCAGCTCGCTGCCCGAGCCGGTCTGGGGCTTCATTATCAGCGGCGCGCCCAGGGTCTGGGGCAGTCGGTCGGCCTCCTGGGAGCTGGCCACGGCCGTACACTGGGGGCAGGCGACGCCGGCCCGCTGCCAGAGCTGCTTGCTCCTGAGCTTGCTGCGGCTGGCGGCCACGGCCTCGGGCGAGGGGAACGGCAGGCCCAGTTCTCGGGCCAGCACGGCGGCCAGACCCAGGGACTCGCAGTCAAAGCAGGCCACGCCCGCGGGCCATTGGTCCTTGCGAAGCAAGTGCTCCCGCAGCCGGGCCAGAGTCCGGGCATAGTCGCCCAGGTTGCAGAGCAGCTCCCAGCCGGGGGCAGGCGCCGACTCAGCGCTTTTTTGTCTCTCCAGGGGATCGGTGATGAACAGGGCCTGTCCGGGATGACGCTGGGCCAGGATGGCTATGTAATCTGCGGTGGTGCCCACCACCACCACCGGCCGGGCGGACACCTAGGCCCCCTGCCCAGCCGCGGCTGCGGGCGCCTCCAGGTTTCTGGTGGCCTGGTCGCTCAGCAGGTACAGCGGCCGCGGGAAGAGGTGGAACATCTTCTTCCAGGTAAAGTCGCCGCAGAGGAAGTCCACCTCGCGCAGCCGCTCCCGGCAGGCCAGGCGCATGTGCTGCAGGTTGATAAGCTTGGCCACGCCGGGCGTCTCGGGGTCGGTGCCGCCGGCCAGCAGGGTGTACACCCCTTGGTACACGGCACCCATATCCACCGCTGCCGGGCGGCCGCCCAGGATCACCGTGGTCAGGCGCAGCCAGCCCCGCTCGCGCAGCAGGTTGAACAGCTCGCGGAAGCCCGCGATGAAGCGGGGGTCGGCAAAATAGGAATGGCCGCCGAAGCGGTCCCGGTTCAGGGAGACCATCAGATCAAAGTCGGGTGCGTGGTCGTAGCGCAGCTCCAGGCCCCGCTCTTCCAGGCGGCCCACCTCGCGCAGTATCTGCTTGCGGGACTTGCCGGAGAACTCCTGGAAATAGTTTTCCAGGTCATAGCCGTACCGCGGGGGATGGAACAGGTAGCCTATCTCGTCCACCGGGGCCGTCTCGGCCAGCGGCAGGCCCCAATCGCTCAGGTAGCGCAGGTGAAACGGGGAGGGGCAACTGGAGAGCAGAGCCTCCAGCGTCCCCTCCCCTTGAGCCAAGATGCGGTTTTGCTCCAGCCAAGTTTTCCCCTGCCAGGTCTCTCCCGGGAAAAACCCATAGCCGCCGGACTCCTCCAGCCAACTCAGGGGCAACAGGCCCTTGACCTGGCCTCCGTCCCGGCAGACCACGAAGGCGGGAGGCCGCTGAAAGTGTCGCTGAAAGCAGGCCCTCACCTCCCACAGGTCGGTGAGGAACTCCTGCGGCAGCAGGCCCGTCCACAGCTCCCGGCACTGGTCCAGGTCGCTGACTATGAAGGACTGGAACATGTCACAGTCTCAGGCAGACCTGAGTGTTGACACGTGAGCCGCCGAAGAAGCGGCGGGCAAACTCTGCCACCACTTCCGGGTCGTAGGGCTTACAGCTGAACACGTCAATGTAGGCCGTGTTGGTGAGATTGGCAAAATGGGCGGAGATGAGCGAGGTCTCAATGAGCTGGACCATGGAATAGCCGGAGACCCTTTCGTCCTCGCCAAAATCCACCACGATGGTCTCGCCGAACCTCTTCATCTCGATCAGGTCGCAGAGTTCAACGACGAACCGTCGTATCTCTTCCTCTTGGCGGATAGTCTGGGGATTGCAGTCGTAGACGTCGATGCTGGAGGCAATTCCCCACGCCTGTTGGGCGACCGCCTGTGCAACCAATTCGCTCATTTTTCCCTAAAGCCCCTTAAGTAGAAGGTCTTGACCATTCCCGCCCAGCGGCGGGAGCCTAGGCTCCTGCTCGCGCCCCGGCAACGTAGCATCCATGGGCAGTTCCCGGCGCATGCTCTTTACTCCTGGGCGATCTGGATCACGCCCTTTTTCGGTATCCTACCAGGGCAGCCGGAGCCGACCCTTGTCTCACGCAGCGGCTGTTTGCTCCGCCCCTACTTGGGGTTCAGCATGGACTTGATGGCGCTGCTGGCCGTAAAGGCCATCCGTTTGGAGGCCGCGATCTTGATGGGCGCGCCAGTGGCCGGGTTTCTGCCCTGGCGGGCCTTGCTCTTGCGCAGGCTAAAGGTCCCCAGCCCAGCCACCCGGAAGGGACGGCCGGCCTTGACCTCGTTGCGGCAGGCAGCGATCAGGCTCTCCAGAACCACCTGGGCCTGCTTGGCGGTGATGCCGGCGGCCTTGGCCATGCCGGACACTATCTCTGCCTTGGTCAGGAGATTTTTCTCGGCCATAGCTTTTCTCTTTCTGCTCAAGCTTTATCCGTTAGTGTTTCAGGGCCGGACTTTAAAAGTCCCGCCGCAACACAAAAAACCCCCGCGGCCCGACCTAGACTCACCGGTCCTGGCCGGCCCTTGTCCATACCGTAACTGTCTGCGCCCGTGGGGTGCGCGCGCCGCCGGTTTTGACCCGGCCCGCGCTGGTGGATGCCGTCCTTGCCCTGGCCAGGCCGGCAGCGGGGCGCCTTGGGGCGGCGTCCGGCGCGGTCCGGGCCGGCAAAGGGAAGCTTTTTTGAGCCCTGATGCAACTTCACGCCAAGCCGCCATGCGGGATGGTTACGCGAAGGTCCTGTCGTCGTCCGGCCAGGACCTCCACAGGCGATGGCGGACAAGCGGGGCTCCCTACTTGGAAACCCCGAGCTTGGTCAGGGTGGCCTTGGTCAGGCGGCCGGTGGCCTTAAGGCCGTTCTTCTTCTGATAGTCCTTGAGGGCGGTCCGGGTCTCCTTGCCCATCTTGCCGTCCACCTTGACCTTGTAGCCGGCGCTGTTCAAAGCGGTCTGCACCTTCTTGACCAGGTCCTTGTTGACCACGGCCTTTTTGGCCTTGGTCTTGGTCGGAGCAGCCGCCTTGGTCGCGGTGCCCTGGGCCTGCTCGGCGGCCGCAGCCAGGGTGGCGCCGACGAACATCATGACCATCGCCAGCACCACCGCCAATACGGTTTTAGAACCCAGCTTCTTCATGTGACTTTTCCTTTCTTAATGATATGAAACGAATCCACCCGAAGAACCTTGAGCCCGTGCTCGTTGACTGCGATTCCACCCACCAGTTCCACCTCCTTGCGCAGCAGTCCCAGCCAGGTTGCCAGGTTGGGCGTTGGCGCCAGGAGGTATTCCTGCTCGTTGAAGGTGGAGATGCCCACTGCGGTCACCTCTCCAGACTCACTCCAGCCCAGCGGGATAACCACTCCACGTAAGGTCACGGGAGGCGATGTTTTGCGGCGGCCCATGCTCTATCCTGTGCCCGAAGTGCCCCCCATTTGGGCGGCATCAGTCCACTTCTAATGAAGCGCAAGGCAGCATGCGTGCCAAATAGATAACTGATTAATATTAAAAGGCAATAATTATAGGAGGTAAAATTAATAGGAACTATAAGTTCCTATTATTCTGTTGTGTATTGGAAAGTTAGAGCCACTACATATTGTATTTTATTTATAACTATTCGATATAAAATAAATATTTATTTTAAGAATTTATAGTTCCGCTTTTTTGGGTTTCGGAACTATATATTCCGAGATTACCTTGGTTATTTAAAGGATTCTTTGCGGATGCCGTACTTGGTCATCATTTTGTGAAGCTGGCGGGGCGTGATGCCCGCGGCCCGGGCGGTGCGGTCGATGCGGCCCTGGTTCTGGGTGAGCAGATCGTGCAGATACTCCCGCTCAATCAGCTCCACCCCTTGCCGGCGGGCCTCGGCCAGCTTTGGCGGGGAGCCCTCATGGCCGTTGCCCAGGCTGCCCTGAAAGGTGAAAAGTTCGCCGGGAAAGCTGTCCACGGACAGAACCGGGCCGTCCTCCAGGATGTAGGCCCGTTCGATCAGGTTCTCCAGCTCCCGGATGTTGCCCGGCCAGGAGTAGTTGCGGAAGGCCTCGCTGACCTCGGGCGCCAGTTGGGTAATCTGTTTGCCGTAGAGCAGGTTCAGCCGCCCTAAAAAGGTATAAACCAGGAGAGGGATGTCCTCGATGCGCTCACACAAGGGCGGCGTGTGCAGGGGAAAGACGTTGAGCCGGTAATATAGGTCCCTGCGGAACTGGCCCTGCTCGCAGAGCTCCTTGAGGTCGTAGTTGCTGGCCGCGATGATGCGCACGTCGGCCTCGATGGTCTCCACGCCGCCCACCCGCTGGAAGGTGCGCTCTTGCAGCACTTGCAGCATCTTGATCTGGGCGGCCGGGGTCAGGGTGCCCACCTCGTCCAGGAATATGGTGCCGCCTTTGGCGATCTCGAACTTGCCCAGCTTGCGCTTGACCGCCCCGGTGAAGGACCCCTTCTCATGGCCGAACAGCTCGCTCTCCACCAAGTTGTCCGGGATGGCCCCGCAGTGCACGCTGATGAAGGCCTGCCGGGCCCGCTTGCTGAGCTGGTGGATGACCCTGGCCAGCACCCCTTTGCCCGTGCCGGTCTCGCCGGTTAAGAGCACCGTGCTGCGGGTGGGGGCCACTGAGCGCAACTGATCCAGCACGCGGCGCAGGGCCGGGCTGTTGGTGCGCACCACTTCCTGGAGGTCCAGAGGCAGGAAGTAACTGCGCAGGTAGTCCAGCTCGGACTGGCGCAGGCGCTCCTCCTCCAGCCCCTCCCGGACAAAGGCCACCTCGGACGGGTCCAAGGGATAGGTGAGGTAGTTGCTGGCCCCGGCCTTGACCGCCATCACCAACTGACGGATGGACTCGGGCGGGCCCATGATGATGGTCTCGGCGGCCGGGAATTTTTCCTTGAAGGGCTCCAGGGCCTCCCGGTAGTCGAAGCGGCCGACCGAGGCGCTGTGCCCCAGGGCCTCCAGGTCCAGGAAGATGAAGTCCGGAGCCTGCGCAGGGCCCGACTCAGCCGCGTTCAGGCACTGTTCCTTGCTCTGGGCCAGGCGCACTCGGTACCCGCCCGGGAAACAGCCCTGAATGGTGGCGATGGCCTCTGGGTCCCGGCAGACGATCATTAAGTGATGCATGCTCTACCTTCAGCACCTGTACGCGCGCCCATTGTAACTCCCGCCGGACTCATTGTCACCGGCGGCCAGCCGGTTTTTGCGCCCGCGGGCCTGGAGGCGGGAAGGGGCTTTATTTTTTGGACCCAGACGGGTTAAGCTCCTTATTGCCGGGCCATGGTTTCCCAATCCCATCGTGAACGAGGTTGTCCCAGCATGAGCGATTTCGAGCAACTCGAGGGAGGACCATCCTACAAAACGGGGGTGGAGATGCTGGCCAATCGGGAGTTTCTGGAGGGGCTGATCCAGCTCTGTCCGGATGGGATCATCGGGGTGGACCGGGCGGGAACGGTCATCATTTTCAACCAAGCCGCCGAAAATCTGACCGGCCTCGGTCATGACTCGGTGGTGGGCAAGGTCTCCATAACCCAGGTGTACCAGCCGCCGGAGCTGGCCCGCGCAATCAAAAAGAAGCTCTACAGCCAGGAGCAAGGCGGCGTGGGCATCCTGGAAGGCATCGAGGTTTACGTGAAGGGCGCCGGCGGCCGCAAGGTGCCCATAAGGCTCAGCGCCGCCCTGCTGCACAAGGATGGGCAGGAAATAGGCAGCGTGGGGTTTTTCCACGACCTCACGGCCCGCAAGCAGCTCGAGGAGGAACTGCGCAAGCATTCCATAACCGACAGCCTCACCGGCATCTACAACCGGCGCCACTTCCACGAGGTCCTGAGCGATGAGGTGGAGCGCAGCGGGCGTTACGGCCGGCCCTTGGCCCTGGCCGTTTTCGACCTGGACCATTTCAAGCCCTTCAACGACACCTTTGGGCATCAGGAGGGGGACAACATCCTGCGCCTGGTGGGCGAGTGCATGCGCTCCACCCTGCGCTCTTTGGACCGCGCCTTCCGGGTGGGGGGCGACGAGTTCGCCTTCCTCATGGTGGAGACCGACTTGACTCAGGGCACCCAGGCCCTGGAACGCTTCCGCAACGCCTTTAATCAACAGTGGCCGCGGCGCATGTCCTATTTGCAGACCTCCCTGTCGGCGGTGACCATGAGCATAGGCGTGGCCGAACTTCTGAAGGATGAAAAGCCTGACAAGCTCCTGCTGCGGGCCGACCTGGCCATGTACGAGGCCAAGAAGGACGGCGGCAACCTCACGGTCCGGGCCGGGGCCCGGATAGGCCTGCAAAACAACTCCCAGCAGTAAGGCCAGACAAAGGGCCCCGCGGCACGGGCCGCGCCGAACGGCCGGCCTGCGCAGCTGCGGCAACAAGCCGTCGCGGCTAGTAGCGCCGGGTGGGCGCCTGCATGCGCTTCCACCACAAATCAGCCTGGGCCTGGTCGCCCTTGTTGCGATAGGCCGTGTACAACAGGTAGGGCACCTTGGGATGGCCGGGGTCCAGTCGGTAGACCTCCTCCAGGTCCTTGATGCCCAGTTCGTTCTGACCGCTGGCCAAGAACATCTGGGCCCGGCTGAAGAACACCTCCGGCTCCAGGGGAAACAGGGCTATGGCCTGGCCCATGCGGCTTATGGCGGCCTGGTGGTCGCCCCGCAGGTAGTTGACGATGCCCAGGCCGTAATAGGCCTCGACCCGCTTGGGGTCCAGGCGTATGGCCTGGTTCAGATGGTCCGTGGCTTTGACCAGGCTGTCTTGGAAGCTGGCGCTGCGGCGCCCGCCGCTGCGGGTCTCCTTGTCCAGAAAGCCGCGGGCCACGTTGAGGTGGGACAGGGCCAGGAACTGACCATTGGTCAGGTTGCGCAGGTAGGCCCCGCTGAGCGCCCCGGGCTGCAGGGTGAAGTCCTTGCCGACAGACCGGCCCTGCACGCTCCTCAGGTAGCGGCCGGAGATGAAGTGCTTGTCGCTGGCCACCTGGCCGGTGGTGGTCTCCCAGTTCAGGTATTGGCCGCTGGGCCACACCCAGCGGATGAAGGTGTGGCGTGGCACCACCACCGCCTTGAGGGGCAGCCCATGGCGCTGGGCCACGCTCAGATAGATGGCGGTCAGCAGGTCGCAGTCCAACAATTTGTCCTTGAGGCCGGTACTCAACAAACGGCGGGGCGAATAGCCATAGGCCGAGTTTATGACCATGGCGATGCTGCCCAGGGTGAGGGCCGCCTGCTCCCAGTTGTAGGCGCGGCGGAAGTTGACCTCCCGGTCGATGCTGGCCAGGAGCGCGTCCAGCAACTGCATGTCCCTCTGGTCCGCGCCCAGCTCCCGTTCCAGGAGCAGCATGTGGTGGGCCATCGTGAGGGCCTGGGGCCGGACGGCCGGCGCTGGCTGGGGTCTGGCCTGCGCCGGAGGCGCCGGCGCGGGCCGCGGCTGGCGGGCGCAACCGGCCAGGGCCAGGCCCAGCAGGGCGGCCAGGGTCAGGGGGATGAATATGGCTTGCCTGCAACGCACGTCTCACCCGCGATGGTTGTCGTGTCTAGGTATAAGTATGCACCCTGCACGGGGCGTTGGCCAAAAAACGGACCCGGCATCTGGCTACCGCCCCCAACAAGAGGGGCCAGCCTGTTTAAGGCCAGCCCCATTGTTTACTTGGAGGCGGCGACCGGACTTGAACCGGTGAATAACGGATTTGCAGTCCGCTGCCTTAGCCACTTGGCTACGCCGCCGTTTTTCTTAAATCGCCCGTGAGTACGGAGTCTTAACCCCTCCCGCAGGTCCACAAAATATATAGGCCGCTCCCCAGGGTGTCAAGCAGATTCGCCCAAGGACTGCTCCTGGGCCCTGTTCCTAAGCCCGCGCCGGCGCCCTACCCCGCCTGTCCCTGGGGCCGAGGCCGGCCCGTGACCTTTATCATTTTGTCGAAGTGACGGGACCTGCGGCGGCGGGCTGGTTTTTAAGTTCTTCTTCGGGGAACCAGCCCTCACGGGATGCGACCGCCACAAACCACGAAGTTGGTAACTTCTCCGTTGGCAGGGTTACTGGCATCGTAACGATATCTAATCAGGGCGCTACAGTATCTGTGGTTATTAAACAATGATCCCCCAAGTAATTCCACAAAATCAAGATTATGCTTATAATGATAGATGCTTTTCGCCGCTCCATAGGTACCTCCGGAAGACAATCCCGCAATCCACATAAGCCATCGGTTTTTATTTACGGGATTGGGACCCACATAAATGATCCCGGTGTCCTCTTTCTTTTTATCCAGCATTATTCCCGTATGTGTTACGTGAACATCCATACCTTTATGTTTGATAACCCAACAATATTTGTCTTGTAAATCTTCGCCAGTTTCACCGGAAAGGCTTTGAATTTTGTCAAAATAAAAACCGCGGTACCATTCGGAATCAACGGCAAGACCTCGGTTAATCTGGTCAGAAAATTTGTTCATGCTCGGTCCGCCTACCAACACCATACTTCTTCCTATTTCTTGAGCAACACTTTTTGAATCTGAGTGGTCAATCCTAATTTGTAGACCAAGGCAGTTTAACATTTCACCAATTTTAGTAGCGGCGTTTCGGTCATTTTCCGAACAACAGGCCTGACCATCGCGATCATAAAAAACCGCGGTTATTATTTCGGTGGACTTATGGAACCTGAAAATCCTTGATAACAACTCGGCGGGCCTTGGTATGCTCTGAAAGCGCGCCACTATAAAAGCGAAAACCACCACAACGCATATATTAATAACCATCCACTTGATATCATGGGGATAAAGTTGGGGCCATATGTGCATGGTAAGTTGACCTATGGTGAGAACTACGATACCGAACAATGAGATAAGCGCGACATTTTTCGAGTGTCTCAAGACCCTGAACCATAAGCTCCGAAGTTTTTTCCACATGTTAGTTACCCACCCTTAGGTGCTGAAGAAGCATAAAAAGGCCGGTCCCTCACGGGACCGGCCTTGAGCCCCAACGTTACTTCTTATTTATTTGGAGCGGGAGACGGGATTTGAACCCGCGACTTCAACCTTGGCAAGGTTGCACTCTACCACTGAGTTACTCCCGCGCCGCGGGAAAGAATATTACAGTAACCACCCATGCTGTCAAGCCTTGTCTCGTTCTCCCTCGGCCAGGAGGCGATTAAAGCGCAGAAAATAGCGCAGGCCCGAAAAAAAGCTGACCAGGGTGGCCGCCCACAGGGCCAGTCCGCCCCAAAATTGCACGTCCAGGCCGCCCACCGGGTAGTGCCAGATCAGCAGTAATACAGCCGCCATCTGCAGGGCGGTCTTGGCCTTGCCCCAGCGGTCGCTGGGCACGCCCAGGCTCTGGCTGGCGGCCAGGGCCCGCAGCCCGGTCACGGCCGCGTCCCGGCAGATGATGATCACCGCCATCCAGGCCGGCGCCCGGCCCAGGGCCACCAGCATCACCAACATGGAGGCGATCAAGAGCTTGTCGGCCAAGGGGTCCAGAAACTGGCCCAGCACAGTAACCTTCTTCAGGCTGCGGGCCACGATGCCGTCCAGCAGGTCGCTGAGGCCGGCCACGCAGAACAGCGCCGCGGCGGCCCAGGACCACACACGCCCCGGCAGGTAGAGCATGGCCACCAGCACGGGGATGGAGCCCACCCGCACCAGGGTGATCAGGTTGGGCAGGTTGAAGACATCTTGTCGTCTGATGGCCCGCATGCGCGCAACCAGGGCCTAGCCCTTTTTCACCTTCTCCCAGTCGGCCAAGAAAGCCTTGAGGCCGTTGTCCGTGAGAGGGTGCTTCAGGAGCTGGTCAATCACCTTGAAGGGGACGGTGCACACGTCCGCGCCCATGAGCGCCGCGGTAACCACGTGCAGCGGGTGGCGTACGCTGGCCACCAGCACCTCGGTGTCAAAGGCGTAGTTGCCGTAGATGTCGATGATCTGCTGCACCAGCTCCATGCCGTCGTGGGAGACGTCGTCCAGGCGGCCCACGAAGGGGCTGATATAGGACGCGCCGGCCTTGGCGGCCAGCAGGGCCTGCAGAGGCGAGAAGCACAGGGTCACGTTGACCCGGATGCCCTCGCTGGAGAGCGTCTTGATGGCCTTGAGCCCCTCGCGGATGATAGGCACCTTCACCACCACGTTGTCCGCCCAGGCGGCGAAGCTGCGCGCCTCGGCCACCATGCCGTCGTGGTCCGTGGCCACCACTTCCACGCTCACCGGCCCGGACACCACCTCCAGGATCTCCTTGACGCAGGCCTCGAAGGTCTTGCCGGTCTTGGACACCAGGGAGGGGTTGGTGGTCACGCCGTCCAGCACCCCCATGCTGAGAGCCTCTTTGATCTCCTTGATGTCGGCGGTATCAATGAAAATCTTCATGGCGCCTTCCTCCAGTGCCAAAAAATGTCAGCGGCCTTCAACCGCTGGGTGATGCTCAGACCCGTTGATCCTGTTTAGACGGTTCCTTGCCCGCCAGGCAGGCGTCCCGGCAGGCCTTGCTGCAAAAAAATTGCTCCTGGCCCTTCACCCAGGCCCGCACCGCGTCGCGCCGGGGCAGGTAGGTGCCGCACTGGGGGTCCTGGACCATCACGTCCATGACCTGCTCGCTGCTGGGGCGCTGGCCGGCCTGGATTTGGGCTTGGCGCTTGTTATTCATCCAGCGCCGCACCGCGCGCACGCCGAACCAGATCAGCACGCCCAGCAGGGCTAGTTGCAACAACCGGATCAGGCCCATGAGACTCTTTCCACCTCCTGGCCGGCCTTCTGCCCGGGCGGCAGGTCCTGCCACAGTTGGGCGGCGGTGCGTCCCCAGCGGGGCAGCACCAGAGAGGGGGCCAGCTCGGCCAGGGGGATCAAAACAAAGCCCCGCTCGTGCAGGCGGGGATGAGGCACCTGCAGGTCCGCCTCCTCTATGATCATATCGCCAAAGAGCAGGATGTCCAGGTCCAGGGTGCGCGGACCCCAGCGCTCCTGCCGCTGGCGGCCCCGGGCCGCCTCCAGGGCCTGCAGGGCCCGCAGCAGCTCATGGGGCGTACGCTCATACATACCACGGCAGACCGCGTTGTAAAATGGCGGCTGTTCCCGCCTGCCCACTGGCGCGGTCCGGTACAGCGAGGAGACCGCCCCGGGGGCGTAGGCCGGCGCTCGAGCCAGGCGCTCCAGGGCGAACAGCAGGTGCCGACGGGGCGAGCCCAGATTGGAGCCCAGGCCGATGAACACCTCCTGGGCTGGGGGCATGAGGCTACAGCCCTAGTTTGGCCAGGCGCTCAACCGCCTCGGCCATGCGCTCCTTGTCCACGGTCAGGGCGAAGCGCACGTACCCCTCCCCGGCCGCGCCGAAGCCGTTGCCCGGCGTGCTGACCACCCCGGCCTGGGAAAGCAGCTTCATGGTGAACTCGGCGCTGCTAACCCCCGGCGGCACGGCGCACCAGACGTAGAAGGTGGCCTTGGGCGGCTCCACCTCCAGACCCAGCTTTTGCAGGCCGGCCACCAGCACGTCGCGGCGCTGTTGATACATGAGGCGTAGCTCCTCCACGCAGGACTGGTCCGCCTCCAGGGCGGTGATGCCGGCCAGTTGCACCGCGTCAAAGGCGCCGGAGTCTATCTGGCTCTTGACCTGGGACAGGCCGCCCACCAGGGTCGCGTTGCCCACGGCCATGCCCAAGCGCCAGCCGGTCATGTTGTAGGTCTTGGACAGGCTGTGGAACTCGATGCCCACCTCCTTGGCCCCCGGCGCCTGCAAGAAGCTGGGCGCCCGGTAGTCCTCGAAGCCCATCTCGCTGTAGGCCGCGTCCGAGACCACGATCAGGCCGTACTCGCGGGCAAAGGCCACCACCTCGGCGTAGAACCCCAGGTCGGCCACGGCCGCGGTGGGGTTGTTGGGGTAGTTGATCACCATGGCCTTGGCCTGCCGGGCCGTGTCCAAATCAATGGCCCCCAGGTCGGGCAGGAAGCCGTTTTCCCTGCGCAGGGGCATCTCCACCGGCACGCCGCCGGCCAGCACCGTGGAGGCCCGGTACACCGGGTAGGCCGGGCTGGGCACCAGCACCTTGTCGCCAGGATTGATGAAAGCCAGGGGGAAGTGGGCGATGCCCTCCTTGGAGCCGATGAGAGTTATCACCTCGCTGGCCGCCTCCAGCTCCACCCCGAAGCGGCGCTGGTACCAGCCGGCCACCGAGGCGCGGAAGCGGTTCATGCCCGAGTAGGCCGGGTAGCGGTGGGTGGCGGGGTCGCCGGCCGCCTGGCACAGGCTCTGTATGATGTGCGGCGGCGTGGGCTGGTCCGGATCGCCCACCCCCAGGTCGATTATGTCCACGCCCTTGGCCCGCACCTCCTCGCGCAGGCGGTCTATTTCCTTGAACAGATAGGGCGGCAACAGGCGCAAACGCTCGGCGCGCTCAAATTCCATGGCGAGTCCCTGTTTGGCTGTGCGTAGGTTTTGCTTTACTGCACCGGGTTGTCCAAGCGCCCGATGCCTTCCACCTCTATGCTCACTGTGTCGCCGGCCGCCAAGGGGCTGATGCCCGAAGGCGTGCCCGTGGCGATGACGTCGCCCGGGTTGAGGGTCATCACCTGGCTGACAAAGGCGACCAGTTGGTACACGTCGAAGATCATATCCGACGTGTTGGCCTCTTGTCTCACCTTGTTGTTCACCAGAGCGCGAACCCTCACCTGGCGGGGGTCTATCTCGTTGGTGATCGCCGGCCCCAGGGGGCAGAAGGTGTCAAAGCCTTTGGCCCGGGAGTACTGCACGTCCCGGGCCTGCAGGTCCCGGGCGGTGACGTCGTTGAGGCAGGTGTAGCCCAGGATGTAGTCCGCGGCCTGGTCCGGCGAGACCAGGCGGCACTTCCTGCCCAGCACCACGGCCAGCTCAGACTCGTGGTCCACCCGCCGGCTGATGGTCGGCCGCAGGATGGCCTGACCCGGCCCGATGACGCTGGTGGAGGGCTTCAGGAAGAGCATGGGCTCCAGGGGCAGGGGCTTGTCCACCTCCTTGGCGTGGGCCTTGTAGTTCAGGCCCACGGCCACCACTTTGGAGGGGCGGCAGGGGGCCAGCAGGCGCACCTTGTTCAGGGGAGCGAAGGCCTTGCCCGGCTGGCCGCCGGCAAAGGGCGAGCCCTGGTACACGCGCAGGCGCTGGCCGGAGAGCAGGCCGTAGTGGACCCGGCCCTGGTAGCTGAAACGGACTATGCCTTGGCGGCAGAAGATCAGGTCGCTGTTTTTCTGTGTCATGGCTTCAACCCCAGTACGTCCTGCATGTCATAAAGCCCCGGCGGCTGCTCCACCACCCACACCGCGGCCCGCACCGCGCCGCGCGCGAGGGTGTCCCGCGAATGGGAGCGGTGGGTCAGCTCCAGGCGCTCGCCTTGGCCTATGAAGTACACCGTATGATCGCCCACGATGTCCCCGCCGCGGATCACGGACACGCCCAGCTCGTCCTTGCCCCGCGCGCCGGTCAGGCCCACCCGTCCGTGGCGGCAGACCTTCTCCGGGTCCCAGCCGCGCACCGCGCACAACTGTTCGATCAGGCGCACGGCGGTGCCCGAGGGGGCGTCCTTTTTCTGGTCGTGGTGGGCCTCCAGGACCTCCAGGGCGTAATCCGGCCCCAGCACCCGGGCCATGTCGCCCACCAGTTTGAACATCAGGTTCATGGCCACGCTCATGTTGGGCGCGAACACCACCGGCACCTTCTTGGCCTGCTGGGCCACGGTCTTGCGCTGGCTCTCGCTGAGGCCGGTGGTGCCGATCACCGCGGCCCTGTCCTGGGAGGCGCACTCCTTGAGGTTTTTCACGGTGGCGCCGGGGGAGGTGAACTCAATGAGCACCTGGGCCTCGGTTATGGCCGCCACCGGGTCATCGCCCACCACCCCCTCGGCCCCAGCCAGGCCCACCACGCCGGCCAGGCTTTTGCCCACCGCCGGGTTGCCGGGGGCCTCGAAGGCGCCGGCCAGCTCGGCCTCGGGATGGGCGTAGACCGCGTGCACCACGCGGGCGCCCATGCGGCCGGCCACGCCGGCCACGGCTATCTTGACCATAAAGCCCTCCCTACATGATTCCGTAGGCCTTAAGGGCGGCCTTGAGCTTTTCCAGGTTGGCCGGCGCCATCTCGCACAGGGGCAGGCGCATCTCGCCGCTGGGTATCATGCCCAGCAGGGCCATGGCCGTCTTGACCGGGATGGGGTTGGTCTCCACGAACATGGCCTTGCACAGGGGCAGAATCTTCAGGAAGCGCTGCTTGGCCAGTTCGGCCTGGCCGTCGAACCAGGCCTGGCACACGCCGGCCACCTCCCGGGGCAGCACGTTGTTGAGCACGCTGATCACGCCCTTGCCGCCGATGGACAACAGGGGCAGCACCATGTTGTCGTCGCCGGAGAGCAGGTCCATCTTGTCGCCGCAGAGGTTGTAGATTTCGGCCATCTGGTTGATGTTGCCGCTGGCCTCCTTGCAGGCGATCACCTCGGGCAGCTCGGCGATCCGGGCCATGGTGGCGGGCTCAATATTCACGCCGGTGCGGGCGGCGATGTTGTAGGGCACCAGGGGGAAGCGGCACTCCTGAGCCAGGGCCTGGAAGTGGCGGAAGATGCCCTCCTGGGTGGGCTTGTTGTAATAGGGCGTCACGATCAAGGCGGCGTCGGCGCCCACCCGCTTGGCGAACTGAGTCAGGTCAATGGCCTCGGCGGTGCTGTTGGAGCCGGCGCCGGCCACCACCGGCACCCGCTTGTTCACCTGCTCCACCGTGATCTGAATCACCCGCTTGTGCTCCTCGTGGCTCAGGGTGGGGGATTCGCCGGTGGTGCCGCAGGGCACGATGCCATCGGTTCCATTTTCGATGTGGAACTCGATCAGCCGCCGCAGGGTTTCTTCGTCCACCTGGCCGTCCCGGAAGGGTGTGACCAGGGCTACCAGGGCTCCCTTGAGCATGATGGGTCTCCTTGTTTAGTACTGTAGCCAGGCGAAGGCCTCCTGGTGCAGGGCGCCCTGGAAGACGTAGGCAGCCGCGCCCTCCAGGAACACCGGGCCCAAGGAGTCGCCTTGTCCCTCGAAATATACCTTCAGTCTTTCGCCGCTGCGCACCAGCACGCTCACCGGCGAGGACAGTCCCAGGGCCGGCCCCATCATCAGGGCCGAGGCCACCGCGCCGGTGCCGCAGGCCAGGGTTTCGTCCTCCACCCCGCGCTCGTAGGTGCGCACCAGCAGTTCGCCTCGGCCGGCGGCGGTGAAGTTCACGTTGGTGCCGGCCGGCGCGAAGTGCGGGTGGAAGCGCAGCTCCCGGCCCAGCTCCCGCACCGGCGCGGCCTCCAGGTCCTCCACAGCCAGGATGGTGTGGGGCACGCCGCTGTTGACGCCCGCCAGGCGCAGGGTGCGGCCGCCAACCATGAGCTCCAGGCCGCGATAGGCGCCGAAGGGCCGGATCATCTCCAGCTTCACCTCGTCGCCGCTGCCCAGCCAGGCCCTGATTGGCCCGGCGATGGTGTCAAAGACCATCTTCTCGCCGGCCAAGCCCCGGTCGTGGGCGAAGCGGGCCGCGCAGCGGCCGGCGTTGCCGCACATCTCCGCGGCCGAGCCGTCGGCATTGAAGAAGTGCCAGCGGAAGTCCACCCGGCCCCGTTCCGGGTCCACCCGGCCACTGGGCTCCAAGAGCACCAGGCCGTCGGCGCCCACCGAGCGCCGCCGCTGGCACACGGCCTTGGCCAGCAGCGGCATCAGCTCCGGCGGCACCTGGGCCTGGCGATTGTCCACCAGCACGAAGTCATTGCCCGTGCCAGTCATCTTCACGATCTCTATGCCGGCCAGGGGCAGCAGGCTGCTTATATCTTCCATGACCTTTCCACCCGACTCCAAATAGCAAACGGCCCTTGTCGGGCCGCCTACGCCATCCAATCCGGCAGGCTCTCGCCGCGCATGAGCTCCGCGACGGTCTCCCGCCGGCGCACCACGGACCAGCGGTCGCCGTGCACCATCACCTCGGCCGGCCGCGGCCGGGAGTTGTAGTTGCTGGCCATGACAAAGCCATAGGCGCCGGCGCTCATCACCGCCATCAACTCGCCGCGCTGCAGGTCGGCCATCTCCCGGTCCCGGGCCAGGAAGTCGCCGGTCTCGCAGATGGGCCCCACCACGTCGGCCTTCACCTCCCCCCGTCCGTTGGCCTGAATCACAGGCAGGATGTGGTGATAAGAGTCGTAAAAAGCCGGCCGCACCAGGTCGTTCATGGCCGCATCCACCACGATGAAGTGCTTGGCCGGGGTGTCCTTGGTGAACAGCACCCGGGCCAGCAGAATGCCGGCGTTGCCCACCAGCACCCGCCCCGGCTCCAGCACCAGGCGCATGCCCAGCCGGGCCACCTGCTCCCGCAGGGCGGCCGCGTACTGGCCGGGGGTGGGCGGCTCCTCGTTGCGGTAGGTTATGCCCAGGCCGCCGCCCAGGTCCAACAGGCTCAGGTCTATGCCAGCGTCGCGCAGGCGCTGGATCAGCACCTCCAGGCGGCCCACCGCGTCGGCAAAGGGCTCCACCTGGGTTATCTGGCTGCCGATGTGGCAGGAGACGCCCTTGAGCTCCACGTGGGCCAGGCCGGCCGCCTGCTGGTACTGGTCAAAGGCCCGCTGCATGTCCAGGCCGAACTTGTTCTTGGCCAGGCCGGTGGTGATCTTGGGGTGGGTGCGGGCGTCCACGTCCGGGTTGACCCGCAGGCTCACCGGCGCCCTGACCCCCAGGCGTCCGGCGGTTTCGTTGAGCAACGCCAGCTCCTGGGCGCTCTCGATGTTGAACATGAGTATGCCGGCGGTCAGCGCGGCCTCCATTTCGGTCATGGCCTTGCCCACCCCGGAGTAGACGATCTTATCCGGCGGCACCCCGGCGGCCAGGGCCCGACTCAGCTCCCCGCCGCTGACAATGTCCGCGCCGCCGCCCAGGGAGGCCATCAGGGCCAGCACCGCCCGGTTGCTGTTGGCCTTGACCGAAAAGCAGACCAGTGCCTCCAGACCGGCGAAGGCCTGGGCAAAGACCTGGAAGTGCCGGGTCAGGGTGGCCTGGGAGTAGACGTAGGTGGGGGTGCCCACCTTACCGGCCAGCTCGGCCAGGTTCACTTCTTCGGCGTGGAGAACGCCGTCTCTGTAAGCAAAATGGTGCATAATCCTTAAGCCGTAATCCTACGGTTCATGAAATTGCCGCGGCTGATTTTCTTAAAGGAAGAGGCCCTGTGCGGGCCCGGAGTCTAGCAGGGCGGCAAGCACCCTTTGGCCGGCAGCCGGGACCAACGCACGGGCATGCGTTTGCCCTTGGCGGCGCTCTTTATGTTGACCCTGCTCCAGCCCATCGAAGTCCCCGCCCAGTTGAGGAATGTCCTGTCGGCAACATACCCGCCGGCCCGGTCGAGTTACACCCTCCGGGCGCCCTCGGCCGGCCCACGTCTTAAATAACTTCCCTCAACCTGGCGCCGTTGTCAAGCTCCCCGGCGTCCGCCTAGGGCAGGTGCACCAGGTCCAGCACCTCGCTGAACTTGCTGGCGTTGCCCGCCTCGTCCACAGCCTGCACCTTGTAAAAATACTGCGCCTCGGGCTGCACGGCCTTGTCCACGAACACGTTCTCCTTGACCGGGGTCTGGTTCACCTGCATCCAAGGCCCGCCCTTTTTCTGGCGGAAAATGTTGTAGCCAGCCACGTCCTGGTCCGGGCTGGGCGTGAAGCGCAGGAACACGCCTTCCTTGGTGCTGGCCGCGGCCAGGTCCAGGGGCGGCTTGGGCGGGGTAAGGTCGCGGGGTTTGGCGCTGACCCAATCGCTGCCCTGCCCCCGCATGTACATCTCGCGGAACTGACGGGTGGCGAAGACCTGGTAGGCGTACTCCCGGCCGTTGCTCACGGTCTTGTCCACGAACATGGGCTCCTTGAACGGCTGCATGTTCAACTGCTTCTGTCCCTCGGGCCCCTTGCGCAACAGCACGTAACCCGCCAGGTCCGCGCTGCCCTGGCCGTCCTGCAGGGTGGTCACCTTCCGCCAGAATAGGCGCACCTCTTTGTCACTGGCCTTGGCCTGGAGTCCCTTGGGCGCGGCGGCCGGCACCAGCCGGGGCATGCGCAGCACGGATGAGCGCGGCCCCCGGCGGCCGGAGGCGTCGATCATCTCCACCTGGTACACCGCCTCCTGGTTCATGGGTGCATTCTTGTCCAGGAACCGGAAGCGGCCGCCCTGCATCTCGGCCGGGCCGCTCTTGACCATCTGGCGCAGGTCGAACTCACGGTAGCGGCGCATCACCGGCGGACATGGCGGGCAGGCCGGGTCGCCGGTCAGCGGCAGGTAGGCGTAGTAGATGCGCACCTCGCGCACCGCCCGCTGCGGGGTGGGCGCCCCGGGCACGCCGAAGCTGACCATCATGCCGTCGGCCCGGGGCTCGGCCTCCAGGTTCTGGGCCGGCGGCGGCGCCAGCAAGCTGGAGGGCTGCGGCGGGCTTTTGATCCCACAGCCAACGGCCAGAACCGCCAGCGCGAACATCATCAGGCTTACGGGTGCCATCAACCTTCTGGCCATAACCGTTTCCTCGCCTCCTTAAGGGCTTTTTTCACGTTGGGCCGCGCCGTGCCGCCGGGGCTGGTGCGGCGGTCCACCGCCCGCCTGGGCTCCAGGGCCTGCTTCAGCTCTGGTCCAGGCTCCACCTCCAGACCCTGGCACAGGGCCGCGTAATCCTCATCGCTCAGGTCCTGCAGGGCGCAGGCCCGCTCCTCGGCCAGGCGCACGGCCTGGCCCGCCACCTCGTGGGCCTGGCGGAAGGGCACCCCCCGGGCCGCCAGAAAGTCGGCCAGCTCGGTGGCGTTCAAGAAGCCCTCCTCTACCGCCCGGCCCATGCGGGCCTGGTCCACGTGCAGGCTGGCCAGCATGGGGGCCATGACCAGCAGGCTGTCCAGCACCGTGTCAAAGGCGTCGAACACCGGCTCCTTGTCCTCCTGCAGGTCCTTGTTGTAGGCCAAGGGCAGGGCCTTGAGCACCACCAGCAGCCCCACCAGGCCGCCGACCACCCGGCCGCTCTTGCCCCGCACTAGCTCGGCCGCGTCCGGGTTCTTTTTCTGGGGCATTATGGAGCTGCCGGTGGCAAAGGCGTCGGATAAGGTTATGAACCCGAACTCCTGGCTGGACCACAGCACCAGCTCTTCGGCCAGGCGGCTCAAATGCACCTGGATCAGGCTTAACACAAAAAGGAACTCCAGGGCAAAGTCCCTGTCGCTGACCGCATCCAGGGAGTTGGCGAACACCCCCTGGAAGCCCAAATCCTGGGCCACCGAGGCCGGGTCCAGGTCGAAGCTGGTGCCGGCCAGGGCCGCGGCGCCCAGGGGCAGCACCGCCGCCCGCCCCAGGCAGTCGGCCAGGCGGGCCCGGTCGCGCCAGGCCATCTCCACGTAGGCCAGGAGGTGGTGGGCCAGCAGCACGGGCTGGGCCCGCTGCAGATGAGTGTAGCCGGGCATTATGGTCTCGGCGTGGTCCTGGGCCAGGCCCACCAGGGACCGCTGATAGTCCCGGAGCGCCGTGTCCAGCTCGCGGCCGGCCTGCATGACCCACAGGCGCAGGTCCGTAGCCACCTGGTCGTTGCGGCTGCGGCCGGTGTGCAGCCGGCCGGCCGGCTCGCCGATCAACTCCTTGAGCCGGGCCTCCACATGGGTGTGGATGTCCTCCAGGGAGTCGGTCCAGGCCATTTCCCCGGCCTGAATCTCGGACAGCACCTGCTCCAGGCCCTTGATGATGGCTTCGGCGTCCGCAGCCGGGATCACGCCCTGGCGGGCCAGCATGGCCGCATGGGCCTGGGAGCCGCGGATGTCCTGCAAGCACAGCCGCTGATCCACGCTGATGGAGGCGTTAAAGCGCTCCATGAGTTGGTCCGGGCCTTGTGCGAAACGGCCGCCCCAGAGCCTATGTTCCTTCTTTTTGGTCACTTACAATTTTTCTTAACGTTAACTATTAGCCTTTTGCGCCTGCTGCAGGGCGTGCCTGATGCGCAGCCTGAGCCCGCTTAGGCGTATGAAGCCCGTGGCGTCGGCCTGGTTATAGACCGTGTCCGCCTCAAAAGTGGCGATGTCCGGCCTATACAGGCTGTTGGGCGAGCGCCGGCCCAGCACGGTCACGTTGCCCTTGTACAGCCGCAGGCGCACCTCGCCCGTCACCGGCTCCTGGGCCTTGTCCATCATTGACTGCAACAGCTCCATCTCCGGGCTGAACCAGTAGCCGTAGTAGATCAGCTCGCTGTAGTGGGGCAGCAGGTTGTCCCGGATGCGCAGCACCTCCCGGTCCAGGCACAGGCCCTCCAGGGCCAGATGGGCCTGGCGCAGGATGGAGCCGCCCGGGGTTTCGTACACCCCGCGGCTCTTCATGCCCACGTAGCGGTTCTCCACCATGTCCACCCGGCCGATGCCGTGCCTGCCGCCCAGCTCGTTGAGCCGGGCCAGGAGCGCGGCCGGAGAGAGCTTCTGGCCGTCCAAGGCCACGGCGTCGCCCTGGGCGAAGGCGATGGTCAGCTCCTGGGGCGCATCCGGGGCGGCCTGGGGCGAGGCGCTGAGCAGGAACATGTCCTCGGGCGGCGCGGCCCAGGGGTCCTCCAGGATGCCGCCTTCAAAGGAGATGTGCAGGATGTTGCGGTCGCTGCTGTAGGGCCGGGCCTTGGTCACCGGCACCGGGATGCCGTGCTTCTGGGCGTAGGCCAGCAGGGCCTCGCGGGAGCCCAGGTCCCACTCCCGCCAGGGGGCGATGATCTTCAGCTCCGGAGCCAGGGCCTGGTAGCTCAGCTCAAAACGCACCTGGTCATTGCCCTTGCCCGTGGCGCCGTGGCTCACCGCGTCCCCGCCGGTGGCGCGGGCGGCGCGCACTTGGCCCTTGGCGATCACCGGCCGGGCCAGGGAGGTGCCCAGCAGATACTGGCCCTCGTACATGGCCCCGGCCCTAAAGGCCGGGAACACGTAATCGCGCACGAACTCCTCCCTGAGGTCGTCCACGATCACCTGGCTGGCCCCGGTGTTCAGGCCCTTTTCGCGGATGGTGTCCAGCTCCTCGCCCTGACCCAGGTCCGCCACGTAGGCCACCACCTGGCACTTATAGGTGTCTATGAGCCACTTGAGTATGATGGAGGTGTCCAGGCCGCCGGAGTAGGCCAGGACCACCTTTTTGACGTCAGGCATGATGTATTAACTCGCTTTCCCCGTGAGCAGGGCCTCCATGATGGCCTTCTGCATGTGCAGGCGGTTCTCCGCCTGGTCCCACACCACGGCCCGCGGCCCCTCCAGCACCTCCTCGCTGATCTCCTGGCCGCGGTGGGCGGGAAGACAATGTAACACGATTGCCTCTTCGGCGGCCAGGGACAACAGCCGCTTGTCCACGGTGTAACCCTCGAACAGCTCCCGGCGGCGCTGGGCGTCCTTTTCCTGGCCCATGGAGGCCCAGACGTCGGTGTTGATCACCTGGGCGCCGGCCACGGCCTCGGCCGGGTCGGTGGTGAGCTGCACCTCCGCGCCCTTGGCCTGGGCGTGGGCCACGATGGCGTCCTCGGGTGTAAAACCGGGCGGGCAGGCCAGGCGCAGCTTCAGGCCCAGGCAGGCGGCCGCCTCCAGCCAGGAGTGGGCCATGTTGTTGCCGTCGCCCACCCAGGCGTAGGCCAGGCCATGCACCTGGCCCAGCTTTTCGCGCACCGTGAGCAGGTCGCTGAGCACCTGGCAGGGGTGGTACAGGTCGCTCAGGGCGTTGATCACCGGTATGTCCGCGTAGCGGGCCAGTTCCGTGAGCACCTCCTGGCCGAAGGTGCGCACCACCATGCAGTCCACGTAGCGGCTCATAACCCGGGCCGTGTCCTTGAGGGGCTCGTCGCGGCCCAGTTGGCTGTCCTGGGAGGTCATAAACAGGCTGGTGCCTCCCAGTTGGGCGATGCCCACCTCAAAGGAGACCCGGGTGCGGGTGGAGGGCTTGTCAAAGATCAGGGCCAGGCTCTTGCCGGCCAGGGGCCGCTCGTGGCCGCCGGCCTTGAGAGCGGCCTTGAGCTCCAAGGCCCGCTGCACCAGGCCCAGCACCTCCTGCGGCAGCAGGTCCCGGATGGTCAGCAGGTGTTTGGTTTGCAGCTGCATGTCGCGCAAGCTTTTCTCTCAAGCCGGCCGCAACAGGGACCGGACTTTTGATATTACCCGATGCCCTGGGTCAGGGCCGCGTCCAAAGCCTCGCACAGGGCGTCTATCTGCGCACGCTGCACCACCAGGGGCGGGGCGAAGCGCAGCACCTTTTCCTGGGCCAGGCCGGCGATGAAGCCGCGCTCCCGGAGCCGGGCCAGCATGGGCGCGGCCGGGCCCTTGAGCACCAGGCCCAGCAAGAGGCCCATCCCCCGCACGCCCTCCGCCGCGTCGGCGTGCTTCTGGGCCAGAACCTGCAGCCGGTTCTGGAAGTAAAAGCCCTCGGCCGCCGCGTGCTCCAGGAAGCCAGGCGCGGTCAGGGTCTCCAGCACCACCCGGGCCGCCTCCATGACCACCGGCCCGGCGCCGAAGGTGGTGGCGTGCGCGCCCGGGGTGAACAGCCCGGCCGCCTCCTCCACGGCCAATACCGCGCCGGCGGGCAGGCCGTTGGCCAGGGCCTTGGCCAGGGTCATCACCTGCGGGGTCACGCCCCAATGCTGGTGGGCGAAGAGCTTGCCCGTGCGGCCCAGGCCCGTCTGCACCTCGTCGAACATGAGCAGGGCCTTGGCCTCCTGGCACAGTTCCTTGAGCCCGGCCAGATAGCCCTGGGGCGGCACGATGACCCCGCCCTCGCCCAGGATAGGCTCCACCAGCACGGCGCACACGCTCTCGTCCATGGCCGCCCGCGCCGCCTCCAGGTCGCCGTAGGGCAGGTGCCTAAAGCGCGGCATCAGGGGGTCGTAGCCCTTCTGTATCTTCTCCTGGCCCGTGGCCGAGAGGGTGCCCAGGGTGCGGCCGTGGAAGGAGTACTCCATGGTCAGCACCGTGTGCGCCCCGCCCTTTTTCTCCTTGCCCCACAGCCGGGCCAGCTTCAGGGCGCCCTCGTTGGCCTCGGCGCCGGAGTTGCAGAAGAACACCCGGTCGGCGAAGGAGTTGTCCACCAAGAGCTTGGCCACCGCGGCCTGGGGCTCGCTGTAGTACAGGTTGCTCACGTGCACCAGCTTCAGAGCCTGGTTGCACACGGCCTGGGCCACCCCGGGGTGGGCGTGCCCCAGGTTGACCACCGCGATGCCGGCCAGGAAATCCGCGTACTCCCGGCCCTGGTCGTCCCACAGGGTGCAGCCCTGGCCGCGCACGAAGCACACCGGCGTGCGGGCGTAGGTGTTCATCACGTACTGGTCTATGGTCTGCTGCGTGTTCTTATCCATGGCGTTTCTACTCGTCCCTAAAGACCGTGCCCACCCCCTGGTCCGTGAAGACCTCAAGGAGCAGCGCGTTGGGCACCCGGCCGTCAATGATATGAGCCCGCTCCACCCCGGCCTCCAGGGCCTCCAGGCAGCAGGAGACCTTGGGGATCATGCCGCCGCTGATGATCCCCTGCTCCATCAGCCGCCCCACCTGGGCCGGCGTGGCCTCGGCGATGAGCTTGCCGTTCTTGTCCAGCAGGCCCGCGGTGTCCGTGAGCAGGATCAGCTTGGCCGCGCGCAGCCGGCTGGCCACGGCCGCGGCCACCAGGTCCGCGTTTATGTTCAGGGACTGGCCCTCGGGCCCCACGCCCACCGGCGCGATCACCGGGATGAAGTTGCCGTGCTCCAGGGCGTGCAGCACCTGGGCGTCCACCTTGTCCACCTCGCCCACCAGGCCCAGGTCAATGATCTCCGGCGGCTGGTTGGCCTTCTCCCGGGCCATCTGCATCTGGGTGGCCTGGATCAGGCCGCCGTCGTGACCGCTGAGCCCCACCGCCCGGCCGCCGTGCTTGTTGATCAGGGCCACGATGGAGGTGTTGACCAGGCCCACCAGCACCATTTGCACCACGTCCATCACCTCGGGGCTGGTGACGCGCATGCCGCCCACGAACTCGCAGGCGATGTCCAGGCGCTTGAGCAGTTCGCCGATCTGGGGGCCGCCGCCGTGCACCACCACCGGGTATATGCCCACGGTGCGCAGCAGGATCAGGTTCAGGGCGAAGCTCTCCTTGAGGGCCTCGTCCTGCATGGCGTGGCCGCCGTACTTGATCACCACAGTCTGGCCCTGGAAGCGCTGGATGTAGGGCAGCGCCTCCATCAAGGTCTGGGCGGTGGTGGCCGGTTTTTTCGCGCTCATAGGCCGGCTCCCTAAAGAATATAGCGGCTCAGGTCGCGGTCCTGGCTGATGCCGGCCAGGCGCTGCCGCACGTAAATGCCGTCAATGGTCAGGTTCACGCCCTCCATATTCGGCGCCTCAAAGGACACCTCCTCCAGCAGCCGCTCCATGACCGTGTGCAGCCGCCGGGCGCCGATATTCTCCGTGGACTGGTTCACGTCCCGGGCGATCTCGGCGAGGGCTTGGATGGCATCGGGCGTGAAGGTAAGCTCCAGGCCCTCGGTGGCCATCAGCTCCCGGTACTGGGAGATGAGAGCGTTGCGCGGCTCGGTGAGGATGCGCACGAAGTCCTCGGCGGTCAGGGCCCGCAGCTCCACCCTAATGGGGAAGCGCCCCTGCATCTCCGGCACCAGGTCCGAGGGCTTGGACATGTGGAAGGCGCCGGCGGCGATGAACAGGATGTGGTCGGTCTTGACCATGCCGTACTTGGTGGTCACCGTGCAGCCCTCCACCAGGGGCAGCAGATCGCGCTGCACGCCTTCGCGGCTCACGTCCGGGCCGTGGCCGTGCTCCCGGCCGGTGATTTTGTCTATCTCGTCCAGGAAGATGATCCCCTCCTGCTCCACCTTGGCCAGGGCCTCGCTCACCACCCGGTCCATGTCTATGAGCCGGGAGGCCTCCTCGGCAATGAGGATGGCCAAGGCCTCGGGCACCTTGACCTTGCGGCGCTTGGTCTGCTTGGGGAACATGCCCCCCAGCATCTCCTTGAGGTTGATCTCCATCTCCTCCATGCCGCTGCCCGAGAATATCTCCACCATGGGCATGCCGCCCGAAACCTTCACCTCCAGGTCCACGTAGCGCTCATCCAGCTTGCCTTCGCGCAGCAGGCGGCGCAGCTTGCTGCGGGTGGGGTTGATCTCCTCGCCCACCCGCACCACCTCCAGGCGGCCGCCGGTATCCTCCTCCTCGCGCTCGTCGCCGGCCCGGCGCGGAGGCAGCAGGATGTCCAGCAGCCGCTCCTCGGCGATCTCCTGGGCCTTGGCGGCCACGGTCTCGTGCTCGGCGGCCTTGACCATGTTGATGGCCAGCTCGGTGAGGTCGCGGATCATGGACTCCACGTCGCGGCCCACGTAGCCCACCTCGGTGAACTTGGAGGCCTCGACCTTCAGAAACGGCGCGTCGGCCAGCCGGGCCAGGCGCCGGGCGATCTCGGTCTTGCCCACGCCGGTGGGGCCGATCATGATGATGTTCTTGGGCGCTATCTCATCGCGCAGGGGCTCGGGCACCTGCCGCCGCCGCCAGCGGTTGCGCAGGGCGATGGCCACGCAGCGCTTGGCGTCCTTCTGGCCGATGATGTACTTGTCCAGCTCGGCGACGATCTCTCTGGGAGTCAGGGTGGGCATCCTACAGGCTCTCCAACCTCACCTCATGATTGGTGTACACGCAAATATCCGCCGCGATGCGCATGGCCTCTTTGACAATCTCCTCCGGCGACAGGCTGGTGTTTTTTATCAGCGCCCGCGCCGCGGCCAGGGCAAAGGGCCCGCCCGAGCCGATAGCCGCCACCCCCTCCTCCGGGTCGATCACGTCCCCCGAGCCGGAGATGATGAGCAGGGTCTGCCGGTCCGCGGCCAGCAGCAGCGCCTCCAGCCGCCTGAGCACCTTGTCCGTGCGCCAGTCCTTGGCCAGCTCCACCGCGGCCCGGGTCAGGTTGCCGGCGTAGGTCTCCAGCTTGCCCTCCAGGCGCTCGAACAGGGTGAAGGCGTCGGCCGTGGCGCCGGCGAAGCCGGCCAGCACCTGGCCCTGGTACAGCCGCCGGAGCTTGTTGGCCCCTGACTTGACCACGGTCTGGCCCATGGTCACCTGGCCGTCGGCGGCCATGACCACGCCATTGCCGTGCCGGATGGCCATGACCGTGGTGCTGCGTATTCTCTCCGCCGGCATCGCTCTACTCCTTATCCTCCCGCCGGGCCCGGGGGTGTGCCTGGTCATACACCCTGAGCAGCCGATCCACCGTGAGGTGGGTGTACTTCTGGGTGGTGGACAGGCTCTGGTGCCCCAGCATCTCCTGCACTGAGCGCAGGTCCGCCCCGCCCTCCAGCAGATGGGTGGCCATGGCGTGGCGCAGGGCGTGCGGGCTCAACTTGCGCCCGGCCGTCAAGCCGCCGGCGAAGCGGGTCACCAGCCGCTGCACGCTGCGCGGTGTGAGCCGCCGGCCGTGCTGGTTCAGGAACAGGGCGTCCTGCTCCTGGCCCGGGGGCAACAGGGCCGGCCGGGCTTCCTGGTATTTTTGCAGGGCCTCGCTGGCCTTGGCGCCCACCGGCACCCAGCGCTCGCGTCCGCCCTTGCCGCTGACCACCCGCACCAGGCCCAGGTCCAGGCGTAGGTGCCCCCGGTCCAGGCCCGTCAACTCGCTCACGCGCAGGCCGCTGGAGTAGAGTACCTCCAGCATGGCCAGGTCCCTGAGCACCGCGGCCTTCTGCGAAGCCGTCAGCTCCCGGCCCTGGCTTTCCCTGGCCGGGCCCATCACCAGGTGAAAGGCCTCGTCCACGCTCAGGCGGGCCGGCAGGTGCCGGCCTTGCTTGGGCGGCCGCACCAGCCGGGCCGGATTGCTCGGCGCCGCGCCCTGGGCCTGCAGAAAGTCATAGAAGCTGCGCAGGCTCATGAGCTTGCGGGCCATGGTGGCGCGCTTGCTCTTCTTCAGGCCCTGGGCCAGCCAGGCCAGCACCTGGACTTCGCTTACCTGGGCCCAGTCCGCGGGCCCGCCCTGCTCGGCCAGGAAGCGCTGGAACTCGCCCACGTCCCGCAGATAGGCGCGGCGGGTCAGGGGCGCGGCCGCGGCGCCCTCGGACAGATAGCCGGCAAACGCGGTGAGCCAGTCTTCCATAGCCTTTTTTCCGCCCGCCCGATCCGGATTCATCGGCCTAACCCGGCAGGCTGCCACGTGAAAAACAATATCATAACCTGGATAGTTGAGGAATCAAGTGCTAATAAAACCGCCCTGGGGCCCTATCCCACGGCTTTTCCCGCTTAAAAGCCCGTTTTAAGGTTTTCCCCCTTGACTTGGCCCGGGCCCTTGGTTATTTTTTGCCGTTAACTCCATGTAAAAGCGCAAATAGCCACAGCCCCCTAGGAGCCGCCATGAGCGAAAAGATCAGCCGAACCCGCACCGTCGCCCTGGTGGGCCACGGCGGCGGCGGAAAGACCTCCCTGGCCGAGGCCATGCTTTTCAACGCCAAGGCCATTGACCGCCTGGGCAAGGTGGACGAGGGCACCGCCGCCCTGGACTTCGAGCCCGAGGAGATCAAGCGTCAGGGCAGCATCAGCGCCTCCTTTGGGCACTACGCCCACAACAAGTACAACGTGCACCTGGTGGATACCCCCGGGGACGACAACTTCCTCTCCGACGCCGCGGCGGCCCTCAGGGCGGTGGACGGCGTGGTCATGGTGGGCGACGCCATTGACGGCGTGAAGGTGCAGGGCGAGAAGGTCTGGCAGTTCGTTAACCAAGCCGACCTGCCCGCCTTGTTCGTTATCAACAAGATGGATCGCGAGCGGGCCGACTTTGACAAGGCCGTGGACATGATCCCGGGCATGCTGGGCATCAAGGCCGTGCGTCTGCAATTGCCCATGGGCGCGGCCGAGAGCTTCAGCGGCGTGGTGGACCTGCTGGCGGGCAAGGCCTACACCTTCGCCGCCGACGGCTCGGGCAAGATGACCGTGGAGGAGGTGCCCGCGGACATGGCCGAGGAGGTGGCCGCGGCCCGCGAGACCCTCATCGAGGACATCGCCGAGGCCGACGACACGCTCATGGAGCGCTACCTGGAAGGCGAGGAGCTGACCGCCGACGACCTGGCCGCCGGCCTGGCCAAGGGCGTGCGCGAGCGGCTGTTCGTGCCGGTGGCGGCCTGCGCGGCCCTGAAGAACATGGGCGTGCAGCCCATCATGGATCTGATCAACCGCCTGCTGCCCTCGCCCCTGGACCGCGGCGCGGTGGCCGGCCTGGAGGGCTCCCGCGAGCCCAGCGCCGAGGCGCCCTTCTCGGGCCTGGTGTTCAAGACCGTGGCCGACCCCTTTGCCGGCCGCCTGTCCATGATCCGGGTCTTCTCGGGCAAGCTGACCACGGACATGCAGCTACTCAACGTCAACAGGGACACCAAGGAGCGCTTCGGCCAGCTCTACGCCCAGAACGGCAAGAACCAGAAGAACGTGAACGAGGCCCTGCCCGGGGACATCGTGGCCATCCCCAAGCTTAAGGAGACCACCACCGGCGACACTCTTACCGCCGTGGGCGAGCCCATCCAGTACGCCACCATCGAGCCGCTGCCCGCGGTGATCTCCTACGCCATCGAGGCCAAGGAAAAGGGCGACGAGGAAAAGGTCTTCGCCGGCATCAACAAGCTCCTGGAGGAGGACCCCACCTTGCACCTGGGCCGCGACCCTCAGACCAACGAGGCCCTGCTCTCGGGCATGGGCTCGGTGCACATCGAGACCACCCTGGAGCGGCTGCGGCGCAAGTTCGGGGTGGAGGTGAAGCTCAAGACCCCCAAGGTGCCCTACCGCGAGACCATCAAGGGCTCCTGCCGGGTGCAGGGCCGCTACAAGAAGCAGACCGGCGGCCGCGGCCAGTTCGGCGACACCTGGCTGGAGATATCCCCGGCCGAGCCCGGCGAGGGCTACGTGTTCTTGGACGAGATCGTGGGCGGGTCCATCCCCCGCCAATACATCCCGGCCGTGGAAAAGGGCATCGGCGAGGCCCTGCTGGGCGGGGTGCTGGCCGGCTACCCCATGGTGGACGTGAAGGTGCGCCTGGTGGACGGCTCCTATCACGCCGTGGACAGCTCGGAGATGGCCTTCAAGGTGGCCGGCTCCCTGGGCTTCAAGAAGGGCGCCGTGCAGTGCAAGCCCACCCTGCTGGAGCCCATCATGCTCCTGACCGTCACCGTGCCCGACGACGCCATGGGCGACGTCATGGGCGACATCAGTTCGCGGCGGGGCCGGGTGCTGGGCATGGACTCCAAGGGCAGCCTGCAGGTGATCAAGGCCCAGGTGCCCATGGCCGAGGTGCTCACCTACCAGGTGGACCTGGTATCCATGACCGGCGGCCGCGGCGCCTTCACCATGGAGATGGACCACTACGAGGAGGTGCCCGGCGACGTCAAGGCCAAGATCGTGGAGGCCTATGAAAAAGCCAAGGAGCAAGGCAATTAGCTTCTCCGCCGCCATCCTCACCATCAGCGACAAGGCCGCAGCGGGCCGGCGGACCGACACCGCCGGCCCGTTGCTTGCCCAGATGCTGGCCCAGGCCGGCGTCAGCGTGGTCGCCCAGGACACCGTGCCCGACGAGGCCGAGCAGATCGCGGCCGCGCTCAAGCGCTATACGGACGAACGGCGCCTGCCCCTGGTCATAACCACCGGCGGCACCGGCCTGAGCCCCCGCGACGTGACCCCCGAGGCCACGGCCGCGGTGATAGAGCGGCCGGTGCCCGGCCTGGCCGAGGCCATGCGCGCGGCTGGGCTAACCCACACCCCGCACGCCATGCTCTCCCGGGGCCTGGCCGGCATCCGCGGCCAGAGCCTGATCATCAACCTGCCCGGCTCGCCGCGGGGCGCCCTGGAGAACCTGGAGACCGTGCTGCCCGCCTTGGGCCACGCCCTGGAAAAGCTCTGCGGGGACACCCGCGACTGCGCCCGGCCGCTGCACGAACAGACCTGACGCCCGCCTTCCCCTGCCCCGCCTGTCTTATACTTAGAGGCGGAGGCAGCCGTGGCCGCCAAGCGCCTGTACATAGGCACCTCGGGCTGGACCTATGATGACTGGTCCGGGGTCTTTTATCCGCCCGAAGTCAAGGGGCCCGAGCGTCTGGCCTTCTACGCCCAACGCTTCAACAGCGTGGAGGTGAACGCCAGCTTCTACCGCCTGCCCACGCCGGCCATGATCACGGCCTGGAACCAGCGCCTGCCGGCCGGCTTCCATCTGGTGCTCAAGGGCAGCCGCTTCATCACCCACCGCAAGAAGCTCAGCGAGGCGGCCGAGTCCCTGGCCGCCTTCTGGTCCCGGGCCGGCCAACTCCAGCGGCTCAAGGTGATCCTCTGGCAGCTTCCGCCCGGCCTGCACCAGGACCTGGCCCGGCTGGAGGAGTTTTTACAGCAGCTTCCGCGCGCGGTGCGCCACGCCGTGGAGCTCCGCCACGCCAGTTGGTGGCAGGATGGCGTTTACGGCCTGCTGCGGCGCTACAACGCCGCCTTCGTGGCCGTCAGCCACCCTCGCCTGCCCGAGGAGGTGGTGCCCACCGCGGACTTTTTGTATTTGCGCTTCCACGGCAAAGGCAGAAACCTCTACCAGTACGACTACTCAAAGGAGGAGCTGGCCGCCTGGGCCCAGCGGGTGCGGCCCCTTCTGGCCGGCCGGGACCTGTACGCCTTTTTCAACAACGACTATAACGCCAATGCGCCGCGCAATGCCCTGGCCTTCCGGGGGATGCTGGGGGGTTAATCTGCGTCTGAGGGCTCCAGGCCCAGGATGGCGGTCAGGCGCTGGGCCGCCCGCTGGCCGTGGCTGCCCGGCCAGAATATCCGGCCGCAGCCCGGGCAGCGATTGAAGGACTGGGCCGTGTCCAAGACGTAGTCCGGCGCCAGACCCGCGGCCTGGGCCCGGTCTATGGGCTCCACGGGCAGGTTGCAGTCCAGACAACGGCTGAAGAAAAGCTTAGGGTCTGGCGCCAGGCCAAGCTCGGACACCACCTGGCGAAGCTGGTCTTCCAGGTGGTCGCGGGCGATGAACACCACCCGCGGACGGCCTTGCAGGCGAAGGCGGCGGGTGAGCAGCACCTCGTCCTCGGCGATGGTCCGGGGCGGCTCGGGCAATAGGGGGGCGTCGTAGCCCAGCAGGCGCAGCCAGCGGGCCAGCCGGCCCAGCATACGCTCGCACAACAGACGCCTCACGGCAGCCTTACCACCTCCATGCCCCGGGGCACCTCGCCCTGAAACAGGGCCGGGTCCAGGCGGGAGTTGAGCTTAAGCTCCTGGTTATCCAGCACCAGCAGGCGGCCCTCCTGATCGTTGACCTTCACGTAGCGAGGATAGCGGCTGCCCAGGGCCGGCAGCATGCGGCCGTAATCCAGCTCCAGACCCCAGCGACCCTGCCCCTCCTGCAGCCAGGCCCGCTGCACGGCGAAGTCGCTACGGTTGAAGACCACCTGTTGGGCCACCCGGCCGCTGGAATCCAGCAGCCGCAAAAGGGCCTGGCTGTCCAGGGTGGCGGGGAAGACCTCGGCCTTGGCGTCCGCGGGCAACAGGGGCGGGCCGCCGGCCAGCACTGCGTACACCTCGGCCGGAGACAAGGCCAGGCCCAGGAAGCGGGCCAGGTTGGCCCGGCTGGCCGGGCCCTGATAGGCGCGATTTTCGCGGAATGCCAGCACGGTGAGGTGGATGCCGTCCGTGACCACGCGCAGCAGGGGCTGGCCAAAGGGACCCACCACCTCGGCCCGCAGGCGGTCCGGAGAGGCCCCCAAGATCAGATGGTCGCCGTGCAGCTCTCCTTGGGGGGCGGTCAGGTCCAGGGCGCCGCTCATCACGAAGCTGGTCACCGCCAGGCGGCGGGCCTGCAGCCGGGCCTCCACCGCCCTGGCCCCGGGCAACACGCCCACCGCCGGTCCCCCGGGCAGGCGCACGCACGAAGCCAGGGTCGCGGACAGGACCAGCGCCATCAGCATGGCCTCTACATGACGGCGGAGTCGGGCGGCGGCCAATTTATCACCGGCCCTCCAGGTGCTCGAGGGCCTGTTGCAGCTTGCGCTTTATGACCTCGGGCTTGCTGTGCTTGCGCCGCAGGGCCTCCTGGTAGGCCTTCACCGCCTCCTGATAGCGGCCCAGCTTCATGGCTGCGTCGCCCAGATGCTCGTGCACCACCGGATCGTTTTCGCCGCCGGCCGCGGCCCGGGAGATGTAGTTGTAGGCCTGCTGGTAATCCCCCCGCTGAAAATACACCCAGCCCAGGCTGTCCAGAATGAACCCCGCCTGGGGCTCCACGGCCAGGGCCCGGCGGATGTAGCTCTCGGCGGCGTCCAGATCCCGCCCTTCCTCGGCCAGGGTGTAGCCTAGATAGTTCAGGGCCCGGGCGTGGCGGTTGTCCAGCCGAATGGCCTTTTTCATCTCCACCAGGGCCTGGGGCCGCCGGCCCTGCCGGTCCAAGATTGCCCCCAGCCGGAAATGGGCCTCGGCGTTGCCCGGCTCCAGCTTCAAGGCCTTTTGCAAATACTCCTGGGCCTGGTCCAGGCTCTTTTGCGCGTCCTCCAAGGCGGCCAGGGCTATGTAGAGGTCCGCCTCCCGGGGATAGAGCTTAACCGCCTCCAGAAGCAGCTCCCGCGCCTGTTGGCGGCGGTTCAGGCCCAGGAGCACCTCGGCCTGTTGCAGGCGGGCCTCCACGAACAGCTCCGACTCCGGCGGCACCCCCGAGAGCACCTCCAAGGCCTCGGGCAGTTTGTCCATCTCCTGTAGGGACAGGCCCAGGTAGTAGCGGGCGCGGTGCTTCTTGGGGTCCTGCGCCAACACGGCCCGGAACTCCTCGGCCGCCTGCTCGTAGCGTTTCTGCTGCAGGAAGACCAGCCCGATCTTGATGCGCACCTCCAGGTCGTTCTGGCTCAGGCCCTTGAGGATGGCGAACTGGTTCAGGGCTTCCTGGTAGCGTCCGGTGCGCAGATAGAGCCGCCCCAGGCGCTCATGGGCCTGGGTGGACTCGGGGTTGCTCCGGATTATCTGCAGGTACATGGCCTCGGCCCGGGCCGGGTGGCGCTGCAGCTCGTAGAGCTTGGCCAATTCAAACTGGGCCGCCTGAAAGTGCGGCGAGTTCTTCAGCAACTCCTGGAACTGCTTCTCGGCAGCCGCGTAACGCTTGAGGTTGACGTAGGCCTTGCCCAGATAGTAGCGGGCCGGCACCAGGTCCGGCTGCTGCTCCACCAGCTTGACCAGCACCGCGACCGCTTCCCGGTAGCGGCGGTCCTCCAGGTAAAGAGTGCCCAGAAACAGCAGGGCCTCCTGCTGCTCGGGGTTGAGGGCCACCGCCTTTTCGTAAGCGGCGATGGCGCGGGATATCTCCTTGCGGCTGGAGTAAATGCCGCCCAAGAGCACCCAGGCGTCCACCAGCTTGGGGCTCAGCTCAGCGGCCCGCTGGGCCTCGGGCAGGGCCTGGGGTATGTGATCCAGGCGCACCAAAAGGCGGGCCATCTCCAGGTGCAGATAGCCGCTGCTGGGGTCCACGGCCTGGGCCTGGCGCAGGTATTTTTGGGCCGCCTCCACGTCGCCGGCCTGCGCCCGGAAGCGGGCCAGGGCGAACAGCTGCAGGGCGTCGCGGGACGCCTTGGCCGTCGGCGGCGCGGGCGGGCGGGGCCCGGGAGCGGGGGTGGCGCAGGCGGCCAGCAGGGCCAGGGCCGCCAGGAGCCCCAGCCTGCCCAGGACGCGCCTGGCTTGGTCTGTGTTGATTATGCTGATCATGCCATTGCCATCGGCGCCGCCCGGCCCGCTGTCCTAGTCGCCTTCGGCCAGGTCGGCGAATTGCTCGTCAAAGTCCGGAATCTTCTCCCGCAGATAGTCCCGTATCTTGTCCATCAGGCGCGCCTGGATCTGGCGCACCCGCTCCCGGCTCACCCCGTGCTCCTCGCCCAGCTCGCTGAGAGTCATGGGATTGTCGGCCAGCAGCCTCCGGTCCAGGATATCACGCTCTTTCTCGTCCAGGGTCTCGCGCACGGCCATCAGTTGCTGGTGAAAGAGCTGGCGAAGCTCGTCGTCGGCCAGGGTCTCGTCCACCGCGGGGGTTTCGTCGGGCAGGAAGTTCTGGTGCGATTCTTCTGACTCGTCGCGCACCGGAGCGTCCAGGCTCAGCTCCCAGGAGTCCAGGCGCTGGGACATGTCGATTACGTCCTGCTCGGGCACCCCCAGGCGGGTGCTCAAGAGCTTGGGGCCGGGGCTTATGCCCTGTGCCCGCAGCTTCTCCTGTTCCCGCCGCAGGTTATAGAAGAGCTTGCGCTGAGCCTGGGTGGTGCCCAGGCGCACCAGGCGCCAGTTGTCCATGACGAACTTGAGGATGTAGGCCTTGATCCAAAAGGAGGCGTAGTAGGAGAACTTGATGCCCCGGAAGGGGTCGAACTTCTGCACCGCCTGCAGCAGGCCTATGTTGCCCTCCTGGATAAGGTCCAGCAGGTTGCGCATCCAGTAGCGCTGGTGGTCCATGGCTATCTTGACCACCAGGCGCAGATTGCTGGTGACCAGCTTGGCCGCGGCGTCGCGGTCGCCGTGCTCATAGTAGCGCCGGGTCAGCTCCTGCTCCTGCTCGCGGGTTAGCAGGGGGTAGCGTCGGGCCTCCCAGAGATAGCGTTGCAGGGGGTTGCTGGGCGCGGGCGGGTGTTGGCCGCTGAACAGGGCCGGTTCGCCGGCCGCGTCCAAGATGTCCCGCTCCTCCGGCCCCAGCACCTCGGGCTCCAGCACTTCGGAAGTCTCCGGGGCCTTGGCCTTGGACCGGGCTTTGGTCTTGGCGGGCGGCTTGACCCGGCGGGGGGCCTTGGCGCTGGAGCGGCCCTTGGCCTGGGCCTTGCCGGAGGCCTTTTTTTTTGCTGGGCCGGGACTCATGCATACCTGCCGGGATGGAGCGTGGAAAAACCGCCTGCCAGCGCGGAGGGTTTGCGTTAATATTACCAGGCACCGGGCAAAAAGGCATAAAGCCCGGTTGCCTAGAAGATACTAGCCGCCTTAAGCGGCGGCAACCAAAAAGGATATTTCCTTGCCGCCCAGCCGACCCTTGGAGATCCCCCTGCCTCCGGAGATGCGGCGTTACCGCCTGCACCGGCCCTGGGGTTGGCTGCACCTGGTGGCCGGGGGCCAGGGCCCTCCCCTGGTCATGGTGCACGGCCTGGGCGGCAGTTGCCAGGACTTCTTTGTGCTGGCCCAGTACCTGGCCCCGCGCTACACCCTGTTTCTGCCGGACCTGCCCGGCTTCGGACGCTCGGACAAGCCGGATCTGCCCTACGGCCCGGCCTTTTTCGCCGTGGAGCTGGCGGCCATGGCCGCGGAGCTGGGGCTTAAGCGCGCCCACTGGCTGGGACACTGCCTGGGCGGCCAGGCGGTGATCACCCTGGCCCTGGGCCAGCCGGAGTTGGTGGCGCGCCTGGTGGGGGTCTGCGCGGCCGGCGGCCACCAGGGATCCAGCCTGCGGCATCGCTGGCTTATGGGGCTGTTCACCAACCGCCAGGACCGGCTGCGTGGCTTCCTTCCCTGGATGGTGAACATAGGCGTGTGGTGGTGCTACGGCGACCCCAGCCACCACAGCCGGCGGGAGCTCACCCGCCGCCTGCGCTCCCAATGGGCCACCGGCGAACGCGCCCGCCTGGAGCGCTCCTTCATACGCGCGGCCCAGGAGCACCTGGCCAACCCCCTGTGGCCGCTCATGGGCCGGCTGCACTCCCCGCTGCTGCTGATCGAGGGGGCCCGCGACCGGGTGATCCCCGGGCGCGACCTGGCCCGCCTGGCCCGGCGCCTGCCCCCGGGCTCGCAACACCTGCGCCTGCCCTGCGGCCATCTGCCGGTTTACACCATGCCCTACCGCCTCTCCCGCCTGGTGGATCAATTCCTGGCCGGGGAATAAGCGTGCTGCCCCGCCCGGCCAGCGGCCTGGTCCTGCGCCTGCGCCCCCTGGGCGAGAGCGACCTGCTGGTGGACCTGTTCAGCAAGGAGGTGGGCCGCCTCACGGCCCTGGCCAAGGGCGGCAAGCGCAGCAAGCAGCGCTTCTTCGGAGTGCTCCTGGCCGGGCACCTGCTGCAAATGAGCCTGGCCCCCAGCAAGTCCGGAGACCTGTGGCGCCTGGAGACGGCCGCGGTGCTGGAGCCGCACCTGGGCCTGCGCCAGGACTTTCGCCGCCTGCTGGCCGCCGGGCCGGTGCTGGAGCTACTGCTGCGGGCCACCGCGCCCCAGGACCCTCAGCCCGGCGCCCTGGAGCTGGCCCTCATTACCCTGGGGCGGATGCAGCGCGCCAAGGAGGCCGCGGAAATGGCCTCGGCCCTGGTGATTTTTCTGGTCCGGCTGCTGAAGCTCTTGGGCTATGGCCTGAACCTGGAGGCCTGCCTGGCCTGCGGCCGGCCGGCCGCGGAGATAGAAGAGCCGCGCCTGAGCCTGGCCGGCGGCCTGGCCTGCCCGGCCTGCCCCGAGGCCCAGGGCGCCCGGCCCGTGTTGCCGGGGCTGATCAAGTCCCTGGCCGCCGCCCTGGCCCTGGAGCCGGGCTCCCTGGCCCGGCTGCGCCTGGCCCCGGCCCTTTTGCCCGAGGCCCTGGCCTTCCTGGCCGCCTTCTGGCAAGAGATCACGGGCCACGACCTGCCCAGCCTGAGTCTGGCCATAAAAACCCTGTCCTGATCGTCCCCGCCCCCGCAAGCATCCGGTGTGCTGAACTCCTAATATACTTCCTGCTTGCGAGGCGCGGTTGTGATTCAGCCGGCGCAGCCCCGCCCTGAACAATGAATCACCATTCAGGTTGACACCCCCCGCGGCTGGTGTTTAATTGGGGCACGGCTGCGGGCCGGGCTGGTCCGCGGCTGCACGCGTCCCAGGAGCGGTCGCGGCACCGCACGCACGATTCCATCGGGAACCATGACGAGGTCGGCATGAAGCAGTTCTTCTACCCTGAATCCATCGCCATCTTGGGCATCTCCCCCCGGCCGGGCAATATCGGCCGCAACATCCTGTCCAACCTGGAGTTCTCCGGCTACAAGGGCGACATCTATCTGGTCTCGCCCCGGGGCGGGGAGTTTCACGGCCGGCCCATACACCCCAGCGTGGCCGATCTGCCGCTGGTGCCCGAACTGGCCGTGGTCCTGACCCCGGCGGCCACGGTGCCCGGCCTGGTGGACCAGTGCGGGGCCAAGGGCATTAGGCGGGTGATCGTGGAGACCGGCGGCTTCTCCGAGCTGGGCGCCCAGGGCGCGGAGCTGGAGCGCGAGTTGGCCGCGGCGGTGAAAAAATACGGCCTGCGCATGATCGGCCCCAACTGTATCGGCGTGATCAGCACCGACTCGGGCGTATCGGTGGGTTTCCCCCTCCTGAACCGGGCCATACCGGCCGGCGGCCTGTCCATCATCAGCCAGAGCGGCGGCATCGGCCTCACCTACGTGGCCGGGGCGGCGGAGAGCAAGGTGGGGCTGGCCAAGTTCATCAGCGTGGGCAACAAGCTGGACGTGAACGAGGCGGACCTGCTGTCCTATCTCATCGAGGACCCCCAGACCCGCTTTATCATGATGTACCTGGAGTCGGTGGTTCAGGGGCGGGCCATGTACGACCTGATCCGCTCCACGGACAAGCCGGTGGTGGTGCACAAGTCCAACATCGGCGAGCTGACCCACAATATCGCCAGCAGCCACACCTCGGCCCTGGCCAATGACGATGCGGTGGTGGACGCAGCCCTCAAGCAGGCCGGGGCCATCCGGGCCAGGACCGTCTTCGACGCCTTCCAGATACTCAAGGGCCTCAGCCTGCCCAAGGCCAAGGGCCGGCGGCTGATGATCATATCCCGCTCCGGCGGCCACGCGGTCACCGCCGCCGACGCGGCCTTTCGCTGGGGCCTGAAGCTGCCCCAGCCGCCGCCGGAGTACATCGCCCCCATCCAGGAGGCCACTCGGGCCTCGGTTATCAAGCTGCAGAACCCCCTGGACCTGGGCGACCTGTTCCACATGGAGCTGTACGTGGAGATTCTGCGCGGCGCCCTGGCCCTGGAAAAAGTGGACGCGGTGGTTATGGTGCACGGCTACCGCGGACCCGAGGCCGAGCCCTCGCGCAAGCTGTTGGTCAAGGTGGGCCAGATGTGCCGTGAATCCAACAAACCGGTGGGGCTGTGTCTGCTGGTGGAGCCCGAGGAGGCCCTGAAGGCCAGCCAGCTTACGGACCTGCCCATCTTCCCTTTCGCTGACCAGGCCATCATGGCCATCTCCCTGGCTCAGTGGGCCGGCAGCGTACCCAAGCCCCAGCCCCCCTCCTGCGGCGGGGAGATGGACCTGGAGCGCTGCCGCCGCATCCTGGCCGCCCACGATCAAGAGGGCTGGCTGGAGCTGCCCGAGGCCCTGCACCTTCTGCTGGCCGCGGGCCTGCCGGTGGCCGCCTTTGCCGCGGCCCTGGACCCGGCCGAGGCGGCCCGCGCCGCGGCCACCATGGGCTGGCCGGTGGTGCTCAAGGCCGTGGGCGGCGGCGAACTGCTGCACAAGACCGAGGCCGGCGGCGTGGTTCTGGACCTGGCCGATCCAAAGGCCGTGGAGGCCGCGGCCCAGAGGATGTTCCGCGAGCTGGGCGCCCGGCGGGTGGTGGTCATGAGCCAGATAGGCGGGGGGCAGGAGGTGATCCTGGGCGCCAAGCAGGACCCGGCCTTCGGGCCGCTGCTGCTGTTCGGCCTGGGCGGCGTGGCCGCCGAGGCGCTCAGGGACGTGAGCCTGCGCCTGGCGCCGGTGGATGACCGCGAGGCCGGCCAGATGCTGGATGAGCTCAGGGGCGCGGCCCTGCTCAAGGGCTTTCGGGGCCGTCCAGCGGCCAAGCGGCCGGCGCTGCTGGAGGCCATCATGCGCGTGAGCCTGTTGGTCCAGCGCCTGCCGGGCATCGTTGAACTGGACATTAACCCCCTGCTGGCCGGACCGGGCGGCGTGATGGCCGTGGACGCCCGGGTGCGCGTGGCCCCCGGCGCCTTCTCGCCGGGGCACTAGAGGGCCGGCCGTGTCCGCTGGCCGTCCGCTGGGCCTCACCTCCACCATCCCGGTGGAGATCGTCCTGGCTGGCGGCTGGACCCCGGTGGACCTGAACAACCGTTTCATCAACGACTCGGACCCGGCCGGCCTGGTGCAGCGAGCCGAGGACCTGGGCCTGCCCCCCACCCTCTGCGCCTGGATCAAGGGCATCTACGCCTGGTGCCTGGCCCACCCCGAGGTGACCGCCGTCGTGGGCGTCACCCGGGGCGACTGCTCCAACACCCACGCCTTGATGGAACTGCTATCCCGCGCCGGCCGCCGGGTCATCCCCTTTGATTTTCCGCACGGCCGCAACCTGGCCGACCTCTGCGAGCAGATGGCCCGCCTGGCCGCGGCCCTGGGCGCGGACCTGGACCGGGCCCAGCAGGTGCAGCGCGAGCTCCTGCCCCTGCGCCAGGACCTGGAGCGCCTGGACGAGCTGACCTGGCGCGAGGGACGGGTGAGCGGCTGGGAGAACCACCTCTGGCTGGTCGGCGCCAGCGATTTCGAGGGCGACCCGGTCGCCTTCCATACCCGGTTGCAGCAGTTCTTGGTCCGGGCTCAGGGGCGCCCGGCGGCCAGGCCCCGGGTGCGCCTGGGGCTGTTGGGCGTGCCGCCCATCATCAGCGGCCTGCACCAGGCCTTGGCCGAGATGGGCGCGGAGGTGGTGTTCAACGAGGTGCCCCGCCAGTTCGCCATGCTGCCGCCGGAGCCGGCCCTGGACCTGGCCGGCCAGTATGCCCGCTACACCTACCCCTATGACGTGTTCGGCCGCCTGGCCGACGTTCAGGCCCAGATTGAACGCCGGGCCCTGCAGGGCCTGCTGCACTACACCCAGAGCTTCTGTTGGCGGCAGATGCAGGACCTGATCCTGCGCAAAGAGCTGGACTTGCCCATGCTCACCCTGGAAGGCGACCGGGTGGGACCGGTGGATGGCCGCACCCGGCTGCGCCTGGAGGCCTTCGTGGAGGTGTTGGCCTGAGGGCCTTCTCGCCAGGCGGCGGATTGCCTGGTATCTTTTTTGGCCAGAGTGATTTTCTATCGCCCCACCCGGAGCCGTCATGAGCCACAAGGACGATGAATTTTCCATAGACCAGGAATTGGAAGCGCCGCTGAAGACCGTGCGCTACCCGGGCTTTGATCTAAACATCATGGCCATGGAACTGGTCACCGAGGCCAAGCTGGCGGGCAACAAGGCGGTGGTGAAGCTGCGGCCGGTGGCCGCCCCTCCCCAGGTGCGCGAGCAGTTGGAAAAAGACATCTCGGCCGCGGTGCGCAAGGCCACCGGCGTGGCCGAGGTGGAGCTGCACCTGCCCCAGCCGGCGCCCGCCAAGGAGCGGCGAGGACCCCAGCCCATCCCCGGCGTCAAGTGGGTGGTGCCGGTGGCCTCGGGCAAGGGCGGAGTGGGCAAGTCCACCCTGGCCGTGAACCTGGCCGTGGGGCTCAAGGCCCTGGGCCTGTCCGTGGGCATCCTGGACCTGGACCTGTACGGCCCCTCCATCCCCCTGATGCTGGGGGCCAGCCAGGCCAGGCCCGGAGCGGCCGGCGACAAGATAGCGCCGGTGGAAGCTCACGGCCTTAAGGTGATGTCCGTGGGCTTCTTGATCAAGAGCGGCCAGGCCCTGATTTGGCGAGGCCCTCTGGTGATGAAGGCGGTGCGCCAGCTCTTGCACGAGGTGGCCTGGGCGCCGTTGGACGTGCTGGTGCTGGACCTGCCGCCCGGCACCGGCGACGTGCAGATCACCATGGCCCAGGAGGTGCCCATCAGCGGCGCGGTGGTGGTGACCACGCCCCAGGACGTGGCCCTGCTGGACGCGGTCAAAGGCGTGGACATGTTCAAGAGCGTGGGCGCGCCGGTGCTGGGCATCGTGGAGAACATGAGCTACTTCGCCTGCCCGGACTGCGGCAGTCGGCACGAAATCTTCGGCCACGGCTCGGTGGAGCCGCTGTGCGCCAGGCTGGGCGTGCCCTACCTGGGCGAGATTCCCCTGGACCCGGTGGTGCGGCGGCTGGCCGACGAAGGCCGGCCAGCGGTGGAGGCAGCCCCGGAGCAGGCTAAACCATACCTGGACCTGGCCCGCCAGGTGCTGGCCAGCCTGCAGCAGGGCGCTCGCGCGGAGGTGCACTGATGGCTGCTTTAAGCCGTGAGGCGGTGGAGCGGGCCCTGGAAGAGGCCCGCGGCCCCTTGCGCCAACACGGAGGGAATGTGGAGCTGTTGGGGGTGAACGACCAGGGCGTGGTGCTGGTGCGCCTGGTGGGGGCCTGCTCGGGCTGCGCCGCGGCCTCGGCCACGCTCAAGGAGGTGATCGAGAAGACCCTCAAGGAGAAGCTGCCCCAGGTAACCCGGGTGGAGGCCTTGATGTAGGGCCCCGGCCCGATTTACCGCGCAAAAGACCCGGGCGTCCGCCCGGGCTTTTTTTATGCCTGCCCCCACCCGCCTGTGCCAGAATTTAATTAGAAGCTCTCGCCTGATCAAAGGTCCGCGCAGGCGGCCGTGTCATCCGGCCCCGACGGAAACGCGCAAGTCGCCCTAACTAAAGGAGTCGGCCATGTTGGAGTTCAAGAAGATACTCTTTCCCATAGACCTGTCCGAGACCTCCCCCCTGCTGGTGGACTACGTGCGCGTGGTGGCCGAGCGTTTCGGCGCGGAGCTGCACGTGGTCAACGTGATGCGCGAGCCTCTGGCCAGCACCTCGGGCATTGACATGAGCCGCGAGGAGCTGGAGCGCATCCGCAGCGGGGTGCTGGCCGGCGCCCGGGCCCAACTGGAGGATTTCGCCCAGAAACACTTCAGCGGCCTGAGCAAGGTGACCACCATGCAACTGCGCGGCGACCCCTCGGACGAGATACTGGGCTACATCAGGCAGCACGGCATCTCCCTGGTGGTGATGGGCACCCACGGCCGCAAGGGCCTGGACAAGATCATCTTCGGCAGCGTGGCCCAGCGCATCGTGCAGATGTCGCCCGCGCCGGTGATGACCATCAATCCTTATCGTATCAAACAGGGCTCCTAGGCCGGGGCGGGGCTTGGAGGCCAGGCACGGCCGGTCTATACTGAAGCCGCCATCTGCAAGGAGCCGCCGTGCCTGAACCCCAACCTAAACCCGTTGCCGTGGTGCTCCTGTCCGGCGGGCTGGACTCCAGCACCTGCCTGGCCCTGGCCCAGGACCAGGGCTACGAGTGCTACGCCCTGACCGTGCGCTACGGCCAGCGCCATCAGGCCGAGTTGGCCGCCGCCCGGCGGGTGGCCCGGGCTTTGGGCGTCAAGCAGCACCTGGAGCTGTCCGTGGACCTGGCCGCGGTGGGCGGCTCGGCGCTCACCGCGGACATAGCGGTGCCCAAGGGCCGGGACGCGGCCCAGATGGCCCAGGGCGTGCCCGTGACCTACGTGCCGGCGCGCAACACGGTGTTTTTGTCCCTGGCCCTGGCCTGGGCCGAGACTTTGTCCGCGGAGCATATCTTTATCGGGGTTAACGCCCTGGACTACTCGGGCTACCCGGACTGCCGTCCGGAGTTCATCATGGCCTTTGAGAACCTAGCCGCCCTGGCCACCAAGATGGGCACCCAGCAGGGCCGCCGCCTGCGGGTGCACGCGCCCCTGATCCGCATGTCCAAGGCCCAGATCATCCAGACCGGCCTAAGCCTGGGCCTGGACTACGGCCTGACCCACTCCTGCTACGACCCGACCCCGGACGGCGGGCCCTGCGGGGCCTGCGACTCCTGCCTGCTGCGGGCCAAAGGCTTTGCCGAGGCCGGCGCGGCCGACCCCCTGCTCAAACCCTGAGGCGGCCTATTGCGACCGGGGCGCCCCGGACTCCCGCGGGTACGCCGTTCCCGAGGGCGTGTACGGCCCGCGCTGCTCGGGGAAGGCCTGGGGCTGGGTCTGGGCCGGGGGCTGCAGCGTGCCCTCGGCAGTGGGCGGGGGCATTGCCGGCTCCCGCCGGTCCGCCTCCTGCACCGGCCGGAAGCGGCCGTTCTTGCCCACCGTGAAGACGTTCAGTCCCTGGGTCAGGTGCCGCTCGGGGTCCATGCGAATGGGGCCGCAGACCCCGGGCAGACCCTGCACCGCCGAAAGGGCCTGGCGCATGGCCTGGCGGGTGCGGGGCGGCTGGCTCACCGCCAGCAGGCTGCGCAGCACCAAGGCCGCGTCGTAGGCCTGGGCCTCCAGCAGGCCGGGAGTGCGCCCCATGGCCGCCTGGTAGTCCCGCACGAAGGCGCGCACCTCGGGCTGGGGCGAGGCGGGGTTGAAGGACACCGGGACGACCACGTTGCCCATGAAGCGGCTGGCCTGACGCAGCAGCTCGGGGCTGAACCAAAGGCTGGTGCCCATCACCGGCACCTGCCCCAGGTCAAAAAAGTAGAGCTGGGGCAGAAGCATGGCCGCCCGCTCCGGCCCGTCGGGCATGAACAGGGCCTGGAAGCTGTAATTGGGCTTGGGAGCGTCCGGGGCGCCGGGGCGGAAGCTCTTGAACGGCAGGCCGGCGATCTTCTTGACCAGGGGGGCGAAGTCCTTGGTCTGCAACGCGTAGGTCTCCACCAGCACCACCTGAGCGCCGTATTGGGGGGCCAGGCGCAGGAAAAGCTGGGTGAAGCCCTTGCCGTAGGCGTTGTCCGGCGCGATGACCGCCAGGCGCTTTTTGCCCCGCAGGTTCACGGTCTCCTGCAGCAGGGCCCGTATCTGCTGATCCGGGGTCAGGGAGTTCTGGAACACGTAGGAGCCGGCCTTGGTGATGCCCTCCACCTGGCTCAAGGTGATCAAGGGCGCCTCCTTGGCCTGGGCCTGGCGAGCGGCGGCCAGGGAGGTGGCCGCGCCCATGGGCCCGATGATGGCCATGGCCTTGCGCTCGTCCACCAGGCGGCTCACCGCGGCGGCGGCCTCGGCGGGCTGGCTCTTGCTGTCCTCGATGTACAGGGTGGGGTTGGGACCCAGGCCAATGCTGAACAGGCCCAAGCCCAGCTCCACCGCGGCCAGCACCTGGCGGCCGTAGGCCGCGTAGTCGCCGGACAGGGGCAGGATCACGCCCACCACGCTGGGGTTGACCAGGCGGGCCTGATTGAGCTCCTGGCCCAGGGCCTTGATCTGGTATTCAAGCCCGGGCCCCACCGGGATGCCCTGGACCTGGCTCAGGGTGGCCGCCGCCTCGTCCAGGCGGCCGTCGCGCATCTGGGCCCGGGCCAGGGACAACAGCAGGGCCGCATTGACCGCCGGCGGCCGCGGCCGGCCCAGGAGCTGCTCCAGCTCCCGCACTGAGGCCCGGGAGGCCACCTGACCCAATTGAAGTTCCAGGTTGGGCGTGACCTGGCCCTCCACGGCGATGATCTCCAGCACCGTCTCCGTGGCCTGTCCCCACTTAGCCATCCGGACCTGGCTGGCCAGCAAAGTCTTGAGGGCCTGGGTGCGCTCGGGGTTGGTTAGGGGCCGCGGCGGCCGGGCCAGAAAGGACTTGAGGAACGACTCCGCCTGGGCGTTGCGCTCCAGCTTGTGCTCCAACTCCGCGCGCAGCAGCCCGGCCTGCACCAGGGTCTCGGGCATCCCCCCGGCCGGCGGCATCTGGCGCAGCGCCTCCACCGCCTGGTCGCGCAGGCCGGCCCCGGCCAGGGCCCTGGCCAGACCCAGGCGGACGCGGCTCTCCTGCTCGGGCTGGGGGCCCTTGAGCAGGGCGGCCTGGAAGGCGTCCTTGGCCAGCAGGAAGCGGTTGCGGGCCAGGCGTTCCTGACCCACGCTGATAAGCTGCTCGATCTCCGCCCGCAGCCTGGTCTGGACGGCGCGGTCCATCTCGCCCGGGGCGGGCGGGGAGACCGGCGCGGGGGCGCAGGCCCCGCCGGCCAGGGCCAGGGCCAGCAGCAGCGCCGCGGCCCACAGCAGCCGCCAGAGGGCTTTGTTGGATGCCAGATTCAAGACGACCTCCTGACTGAGCAGCCCCTCCAGCCGCGGACGGCTAG
This sequence comes from Desulfarculus sp., assembly GCA_003605055.1. Classification (GTDB taxonomy): domain Bacteria; phylum Desulfobacterota; class Desulfarculia; order Desulfarculales; family Desulfarculaceae; genus Desulfoferula. The sequence goes on along the minus strand of QZKP01000032.1, from coordinate 111,867 downwards.
GAAGGCTTCTTGCTCACCACCACCATCGCCGGTCGCAGCAGGCGGTCTTGGAAGCGATAACCTTTTTGCATCTCGCCCACCACCGTGTTTTCGTCCAGCTCCGGATTATCCTCCTGCATCATGGCCTCGTGCAGCTCCGGGTCAAAGGGCTGCCCCAGGGCCTCCACCGGCTCCAGACCATGGCGCCCCAGAGTCTTGAGCAGCTCGCCGTGCACCAACTCCATGCCCTCCAGCAGGGAGGCCAGATCCGCGCTCTCCTTGGCGTGGGCCAAGGCCCGCTCCAGGTTGTCCAGCACCGGCAAAAGGTCCTTGACCAGCCCCTTGTTGGCCCGCCGCAGGAAATCGGCCTTTTCCCGCTCCGAGCGCTTCTTGAAGTTCTCCAGCTCGGCGGCTTGGCGCAGGACGCGGTCCTTGAGCTCGGCCAACTCGGAGGCCAACTGCTCCGCGCTGGCCGGCGGCGGGGTCTGCTCGGCCGCGGGAGGCTCTGCTGGAGGCTGTTCGTGGGTGTCGGGCTGCGGATGGGGATGCTTGATCATTGTTAAACAAGTCCTTTCCGGATGCGAAGGTCCTTTCCGGATGCGAAGGTCCTCTCCGGGCGGGCCGCGGCGGCCCGTGTTTTATTTCGCCCTCTCGTTTAGGATGCGGCTGACCAGGCGGGCGGTGAAGTCCACCACGGGTATCACCTTGGCGTAGTCCATGCGGGTGGGGCCGATGACGCCCAGCGCGCCCATGGACTGGTTCCCCTTGCCATAAACCGAGGTGACCACGCTTAGGCCCTCCAACTCGGCCAGCTCGCTCTCCGAGCCGATGAACAGCCGCACCCCCCCGGCGGTCATAGCCTTGTCCAGCAGCCTCAGCAGGGTGGACTTCTCTTCAAAGGCCTGGAATATGCCCCGCAGGCGGGCCACGTCCCGGAACTCCGGCTGGGCCATGAGGTTGGTCTGGCCCTCGATGTACAGGTCCCCCTCCAGCCGGGTCTCCATGGCCTTCTGGCCCAGGCTGAGCGCCCGGGAGAGGACCTTGTCGAAGCGGTTCTTTTCCTGGGCCATCTCTCGGGCCACCTTGCGCTTGACCTGGCTCAGGGTCAGGTCGGCCAGAAGCCGGTTGAGATAGCGGGAGTACTTGTCCAGGTCCTCTTGGGTCAGGTCCTCCTCGGCCTGGATCACCCGGTTCTGCACGCTGCCGGAACGGGCCACCAGCACCACCAGGATCAAGCCCTGGGCCAGCAGGATGAACTCCATGTGCCGGAACACCTCTTGCTCCGGGCTGGGAGCGGTCACCAGGGCGGCCTGGCGGCTTATGCTGCTCAGGGCCCGGCCGGTGTTCTTGAATATCTCCGAAAGATCGTGCAGGGGCTTGTCCTGCAACTGCTCGCGGATGATCTCCTGGGCCTGTTCGTCCAGCTCCCCCAGCTCCAGGATGGAGTCCACGTAGAAACGCAGGCCGTCGGTGGTGGGCACCCGCCCGGCCGAGGCGTGCGGTTGGGCGAGATAACCCATCTCCTCCAGGTCCAGCATCACGTTGCGGATGGTGGCCGGGGACACGTCTATGTTTTCCTGCTTGGAGATGGTGCGCGAGCCCACGGGCTCCGCGGTGGTGATGTACTGGGCCACCACAGAGGCCAGAATCAACTTGGCGCGCTGGGAAAGTTCTTCGGGCACAGGCACTTATCCCTCTGCAGTATCAGGAGGGAGGAACTTAAAAAATCTAACAACCCACCCGGGGGATGTCAAGCGAACCACCGAAGACCCTTTAGGTTTCCCGTCCCAGCCAGTCCCACACCGCCAGGATCAGGCCCAGGTCCGCCTCGGCCAGTTCCATCTCCTTCAGGCGCAGGACGCGGAATTTATCCAAGACCTCATCCCGGCTGGCAGTCGGCGGCCCGGCCCCATCGCCTCCCAACAGGGCCAGGGCCTCGCCCAGGACCTCGGCCAGGTTGAGGCTCACCCCCTCCCGGCACAGGCGCAGGCCCAGGGCCCCGGCCAGGCAGGCCAGACGGCGGTTCACCGCGGCAAAGGCGCTCCGGGCCAGGCCGGGGGCGGCCCGGCGGGTGGCCTGGGCAATGGCCTCATCGTCGGCGCCCTGGGGCTTTTGCAGCACGCCCTCGGCCCCGGCCGCGCACATGGCCGCGGCGTCACCATACAGGGCCTTGCGCGAATAGCCCAGGGTCGCGGCCCAGGGATGGTGCTCCCGCACCCGGGCCAGGGACTCCAGGCCAAAGGACGGGCCCTGCCCCAGCCCAATTGCCGCCCGCGTAAAAGCCTTCTGCGCGGCCTGCACCCGGGCGTAGAGCCTCCGCAGGAACTGGTTGTCCCGGGCGCTCCCCTCCCCGGGCAAATCCTGATACAGCTCCTCTACCGCAAAGCCCTGGCCTAGGGCCGGGGCCAGGTCTTCGGCCTGGGGCAGTTCGCCGGGCTCGCTGCCTGGGGCGGCGCCGTAGATGTCCAACAGAAAGCACAGGCAGCGCCGGCCCTCCAGCTTGCGCTGGGCGTCCGCAAAGTCCCGGGCGTACACGAATTCCACGCCCTGGAAGGCCTCGGCCGCGTTCTCGCGGAAGGTGTCCAGCTCAAAATCCGCGTCATCGATGAAGCAAAAAACGGGGCGCATGGGCTTGGCCCTCCAGCGGGAGCAGAAGTGGGTCGGCAGCGGCTTTATATATCTTTGCACCCTCGGCCGCCCGAGGCAAGGCCAGGAAGCTTGACCCGGTTCCCAGGCGGTGCTATTTAGTCCCTGCAAAATATAGGTTTTTGCCTAGCCTTTTGATCTGTTTTGCTTTTCAGGAGGATATCATGAAGAACGTTGCCATCGTGGGATGCGGCGCCTATATGGACACCGGCTACGGCTGCCCGGGCGAGTGGCGCTGCCTCAAGGCCGCCGCCCTGGGCCAGGGCAAGTTCGAGGAGCCGGTCAAGGTGGTGGCCTTCCACACCTGCCACTGCCCAGGCCGCAACACCGCGCCCAACCTGGGCATGGCCGTCAAGCTCTCGGAGGTCAAACCCGACGCCGTGTACCTGAGCTCCTGCCTGGCCAACGCCAAGCCCGGCTGCCCCCACAGCACGCCCCTGGAGATGGCCGAGATCATCACGGCCAAGACCGGCCTGCCGGTGATCCTGGGCACCCACGATTACCACTAGCCACGCGCCCTCCCCGCGGGCCCTCCTCTTGCTCCGGGGAGGGCCTTGGCTTGCACGCCAGCCGCCTGCGTCCTATATATAAAGGCGGACCGTACACCTCGGAGACACGCATGGATTGCGCCAGCGAACCCCAGGGCTTTCACTACGTGGGCCACTGCATCCGGCCGCCCAGCGAGGCCGACTCCATCCTTATCCAGGCCACCCTGGGCTGCTCGCACAACAAGTGCGCCTTCTGCGGCACCTACACCGACAAGCGCTTCGCCATCAAGGACCAGGCCATCCTGGAGCAGGATCTGGCCTTTGCCGCGCGCTACTGCCGCCGGCAGCGGCGGGTGTTCGTCATGGACGGCGACGCCCTGATAATGCCCATGAAGCGCTGGGAGTGGCTCCTGGGCCAGATCAAGGAGAAGCTGCCCTGGGTGATCCGGGTGGGGGCCTACGCCAACTCCAAGAGCATCGCCCTTAAAAGCGACCAGGACCTGCGGCGGCTCAAGGAGCTGGGCCTGGGCATCCTCTACTACGGCGTGGAGAGCGGCCACCCCCAAGTGCTCAAGGACATCCATAAGGGCGCCACGCCGGAGAAGCTCATCGCCCAGGGCCGGCGGGTCACGGCCGCGGGCATCAAACTCAGCGTCACGGTGCTGCTGGGCGTGGGCGGCACGGCCCTGAGCCTGGAGCATGCCCGGGCCACGGGCGAGCTGCTCACGGCCATGGGCCCGGACTACGTAGGCGCCCTGACCCTGATGCTGATTCCGGGCACGCCCCTGTGCGAGGCCTACGAGCGCGGCGAGTTCCAGTTGCCCGACGCGCGGGGCATGCTGGGCGAGCTAAGGGAGATGATCGCGCACACGGACCTCAAGGGCGGGCTGTTCTACTCCAACCATGCCTCCAACTACCTGCCCATCAAGGCCAGCCTGCCCCGGGACCGGGAGGCGGCGCTGGCGCTCATTGACCAGGCCCTGGGCGGCAAGGTGGGGCTCAAGCCGGAGTGGCTGCGGGCGCTGTAGTCGCACGCGGAAAATAAAGGCGGGGCGATTTGATCTTGATGTAAGGGCGGGGTTTATCGCCGCCCGTTGGCGTTGGCAAGGCTCAGCGCAATTGGCCGCGCAGCTTGGCCGCCGTGGGCAAGGGAATCAGAAAATAATAGTTGATGCAAAGGGAAGGATCGCTGGCGCTCCTGGGCTCCCGCAGGCTTACTACGCCAATGTCCGGCCAGAGCATGAAAATAACCTGGTTGTCGCAGCCATAGCGGCCGCAGCTCTTGGCAATTCTGTTTAATACGGTTATGGCCTGTGCCGGGAGAGCCCCTTTAACGCTGTCTTTAGGGAGATACTTTTCCAGGAAATCTCTCCCCCGCACAAAGAATCCCCGTTCGTTGTTGGTGCACCGGGGCACCATGTACTCTGGGCACCTTTCCTCCAGGCGCTTATCAAAAAATCTCACGTAATTGTTATGGCCCTTCAGCCGCGCGCTGGTGGAGGCGTCTCGAATTCTCCAGGAGGGTCCTCCCTCTGGATAGGGCCTATATCTCAATAAGACATATATGCAATTGTTGCATTTTAAATCATCGCCGTACTTTACTTTCAACTCCGATATGCGCTCCTGCCAGAGTTTGTATCCCTCTAGTTCTTCGCCGGCAAGGCACAGGCTTGGCAGCAGCAGCATGACGACAGCCAATACAATATTCGCCAATTTTGCTCCGGCCTGCATATGAACCGACCTTTTCCAGCGAATGCCGAGGGGAAAGCCGCCTGCTGTTTTTAACGAGGAGGATTGGCAGTTTGCGGCGGGGCGGCGGGCTTCTCCTGGCCGAACCTCTGCTGCAGATATTCCTCGGCCAGGCGCTTGAGGTCTTGCGAGTTTAAATCCACCACCCGCCACTGGCCGTCCGTGCGGCGCATGCCCATACGCAGCCGCCGCTTCTTCTCCGGGTCCACCAGCACCACCAGGGCGTATTCGCCGTTGACTGCCACGCTGGCAGCCACGGCCAGGGTGAGGGAGCTGGGCAGGTCCTGGCGCTCCGGGTCCTCGACGGCCTTGATGATGCGCACCTTGAGCTGGTCGGTCAGCGGGCCCATGAAGGCGCCCACCAGGCCCTGGACCATCTTGCGGGTGTTGTCGTCGTTGCGCTCCCTGGGAACCACCATCTCCACGATAATGTCTTTCTGGTTCAGGACGATGCTGTCCACGTCCACGTAGGACAGAAACAGGCGGGGGTCGTGGTTGTTGATGGCCCGGCCGATCTGGTACAGGGCCCAGCGGGGCCCGTCCAGGATATAATGCGTGCCCCAGAAGGCCGCACCTGCCAGCATCACCAAGAGTATCCAGGGCCAGGCCCGGCGCATGCTCAGTCTCTCTCCAGGCTGGAGGCCGCGGCCGGGGCGGGCGGGGCCATGCCGTCCTTGCTGAACAGCACCTCGCCCACCACCCGGTCGGCCAGGTCGGCCGCCTCCAGGAGCAACTCCACCTTCTCGATCATCTCCAGGCGCAGCTCCTCGCCGGCGTTGGCAAAGGCGTCGGCCCAGGCGCCGGACTCCAGGAGGTGCTTGAACTGCTGCAGGTCTTGGGTCTTCAGCATGGCGTGAGTATAGGACGGGGGTGCGGGGGTGTCAATGAAAGGCGGTCCTTATTCGTCCGCCTCCACCCGCACGGCCAGGCCGAAAACCCCGCCCCGCTCCAGCCCTAAATGCGCGCGCAGGTCGCCTTGGTTCAGGGCCAGCTCCAGGCGGTCCAGGCTGTTGAACACGGCCACGGGCTGGCCCGCCTCGGCCTGGCCGTAGGCCGCGCCGAGGCCCTTGATCTCCAGTCTCTGGCAGCGGATGCGGGCCGGCCGGCCGGCCAGTAAGGCCTCCACCCGCGCCCGGGGCAGGTTGGTCATCAAATTGCCGAAGCGGTCGCTGGTGAGCACCTGGCCCAGGAGCGCCCCGCCCTCCTGCCGCGGCTGGGGCCAGTCCAGGCGCACCGGATCGTAAATACGCGGGCCCAGGCTCTCTACGGCCCGGCCTTGGGCCAGGTGCGCGGCCGCCGCCGCGAACACGTCGCGGCCGTGAAAGGTGGCGGAGACTGGTTGGCGCATGAGGGACTGGTCAGTGATGCGATAGGCGCGGGCCTGGGGGTCGGCCAGGAGGGCGGCGGTGAACAGGCCGTTGTCCGGCCCCACCCAGAGCATGCCCGCCGCGGCCAGGGCCATGGCTCGCCGCTCAGTGCCCACGCCCGGGTCCACCACGGCCAGGTGCACCGCGCCGGACGGGAACACGCCGATGGCCTGCTCCAGCGCCAACGCCCCGCCGCGCACATCCTGGGGCAAGAGGTCATGCGCCAGGTCCACCAGCCGGGCCTCGGGGCAGATGCCCAGGATCACGCCCTTCAGCAGGCCCACGAACACCCCGGACCCGAAGTCGCTGGTCAGGGTGATGATGGGCACGGATCGCAAGGCTCAGCCCACCAGCTCGGGCAGTATTTCGCCGGCCTTGCCCAACAGGGAGACGTGCACCTCCGCGCTGTTGGGCGTCTGCTCCAGGTTCACCTCGATGACAAAGGCCCCGGCCTGCCGGGCCACCGAGGCCAGGCCCGCGGCCGGCTGCACCACCGCGCTGGTGCCCACCACCAGCATCACCTCGCACCGGGCCGCCGCCCGCCAGGCAGCGCCCAGGATGCGCGGGTCCAGGGACTCGCCGAACCAAACCACGTGCGGCCGCAGCAGGCCGCCGCACTCCCGGCAGGTGGGCGGCGCGGGCAGCTCCAGTTCCCGCTCCTCGTAGCGGGCGCCGCAGTCCATGCAGCGCACCCACCAAATATTGCCGTGCATCTCCAGGGGGGCCTGGCTGCCGGCGCGTCGGTGCAAGCCGTCTATGTTCTGGGTGAGGAGCGTGAACTGGGGCGTGCGGCGCTCCAGGGCCGCCAGGGCGTGGTGGGCCGGGTTGGGCTCGCATTTGGCCATCAGGCCCCGCCGCCAGTTGTACCAGCGCCAGACCAGGGCCGGGTCGCGGCTGAAGGCCTGGGGCGTGGCCAGGTCCTCGGGCCGGTGGCTCTCCCACAGGCCGCCCGGCCCCCGGAAGGTGGGCACCCCGGACTCGGCGGATACGCCGGCGCCGGTGAGCACGGCGATGCGCTGCGCCTGGGCCAGGCGCTGGGCGGCCATCTGGTCGGGGGTTAGGTCCATGGGGCCTCCCTGGGGCAGGGGGCAGGCGGCCAACACGAAGTCAAGGTTGACAGCCACCCCCAGGGCTGTCAAGGCGGGCCCAATATAAAAGGGGCGCCCGCTAGGGCGCCCCTGGGGCGGACAAATGCTGGCGCGCAGGCTACTCCGCCGCGCCGGCCTTGGGCTTCTTGGTTTCTTTTTTCTTCTCGGGCTTGTCCGCCTTGGCCTCGCCGCCGCCGCTTTCGCTGGCGCTGGCGCTGGCCGCGGTAGAGGAGTTCTTGCCCTTGTAGTCGGTCACGTACCAGCCCTGGCCCCTGAGGTGGAAGGCGTTGCGGCTCATGATCTTGCTAACCTTGCCGCCGCAGCGCGGGCATTTCTTGAGCGGCGCTTCGCTGAACTTCTGCAGCGCCTCGGTGACCTCGTGGCATTTCTTGCACTCATACTCGTACAACGGCATCGCCTACCCTCCAAACGCTCAGCAGTATCTTTCGGCACTGTGGGCCGCCGTGTATTTCTGGTAGCAGTCCAGGACCCACCCCAAATGGGGCAGGCGTACCTTGCGCAGCATGTTGGCGCTGATCTCGTGCACCCTGCCCTCTTCCAGCGAGCGCTGCCGGTCGTCGGCATCGAACAACTGCATGAACTTGTAAAAGCGCACCACGTGCACCAGCTCGTGCACCAACACGTAGGTCATTAGGGGAATGAACCGCTGCCGCGCGTCCTCCCGCTGGATCAGCTCCAGGAAGTTGTGGTCCTGGAAGCAGATGCGGAAGAAGTCCCGCGCCCGCAGGCGGCGTTCGTCCTGGGGCTGGCGCAGGCGCAGCACCTGGGCCAGGGCCTCGCTGCTCACCTCGGCCGGCGTCAGCTCGGCCAGGGTGCGCACCTCAAAGGGGTGCTGCCGCCAAAAGCCGCTGGACAGGTGAAAATGATCATTCACCCGGTCCTCGGCCATTTCCAAGGCCTGGCTGAACAGCGCCAATTCATTGTGGTCAAGCCCGCGGTAAGCCTGCATACACCGCCCCTTTTGACCTTAGAGCGGAATATAATCACCCGCCTCGCGCCTGGCAACCCTTTTCTGGCACTTTGCCCCCTGCGCGGGCGGCATTGACAAGCGGGGTTGCAGCGGCCAAAATGTGTGCAATTAACCCTCTGAGAAGACGATGGATTTGCCATGCGCTCCTCTAAGCCCCGCCTCGGCCCTTGCCTTTGCATCTTGATTACGGCCTTGCTGGCCCTGCTCCTGGCGGTCTCCGCAGCCTGGCCCCAGGACAGAACGCCGCTGCTGCCGGGCATTTACCAGCCCGTGCCCGCCACGGCCACGGCCCTGATCAGCCTGCAAAACGACGGCTCCCTTTTGATGCGCTTCTGGCAGGGGGATGGCACCACGCCGCCGGCCGGCGGCTTCGCCTATCTCAGCCGCCTGGTGCCCGGGCAGCGGGGCCGGCGCCTGACCGGCGCCTGGCAGTCCCTGCCCGGCTCCTGCTGTCCGGGCCGCGGCCGCCAAGAGCTGGAGGTGGTGGACGCCGAGGCCTTCCGCTTCCTGCGCTTCGCCCCCAGCCTGGAGCAGGCGGCTTGGCCGGTGGACCCCAATCAGGTCTTCCGGCGGGTAGCCGGCCTGCCGGTGGTGCAGCCCGCCCAGCGCCTGGCCGGGGTCTGGCGCCTGGCCTACTGGTACACGGATCTCTTGCCCCAGGGCGCGCCGGCGGATCTCAGCGAGGGCCTGATGGAGTTCAAGCCCCTGGGCGACGGCCTGCAGGGCCTCTGGCAGGGCCATCCCGGCCACGCGGCCCTCACCCCCCAGGCCAGCGGGGCCCGCCTGGAGTACGCGGACCCGGCGGCCAACTTCGCCCTGGACGCCCAGTTGCGCGAGGAGTCGGGCGGCCTGGCCCTGGTGGGGCCCTTCCGCTCCACCCTGGGCCAGGGGCAGATGATGCTGGTGCGCGCCGCCCTGCCGGCCAACCCGCCCGGGCCGCAGTTGGACGACGGCGGCCGGCTCAGCGGGGTGTGGGTGGACACCCGCACCGGCGGCGACTTCTTCAAGATAAGCGGCTCCGAGGCCGGCTTCTCCTTCACGGCCTATGGCGGCTCCCTGGCCCAGCCCCGCTACCTGGCCCGGGGCCGGGCCCTGCCCGCCGGCTCGGATACCCTGGAAGGCACGGCCCAGGACCAACCCGGCCAGTGCTGCGGCAACCAGGCGGTGCTGAGCTTCAAGCTGTTGGGCCCGGAGCGCATGCAGGTGACCGCCCTGTGGTGGCCCCAGGGCCGGCCGCGCCCCCAGCAGCAACAGCCTGAAACCTACCTGTTGCAGCGCGTGGACCTGCAACAGGCCGCCGCGGCCCAGGCCCAGGGCGGCTGGCCCCAGGTGGTCCCCGGCCGGCCCGGCGTGCCCGACACCCGCTCGGGCGCGGTGCGGGTGGTGTTCACCTGGCAGCCCCAGGGCCCGCCCCGGGAGCAGGCCTTGTTCTCCCGCGGGGGCTACGGCCGGGCCCTGGAGCTGTTCCTGGACCCTCAGGGCCGCTTGGGCGCACGCATAGACACCACGCAGGGGCAGGTGCTCCTGCGCTCGGAGACGCCGGTGCGCCCTCAGGAGCAGCACCGCGCCTGGCTGTTCTATGACGCCGGCGGCCAGGCCCGGCTCAACCTGGACGGCCAGGAGGTGGCCAGCGCGCCCCTGCCCCAGGGCTGGACCGGCTCGGCCGCGCCCTATTTGATCGGCGGCAGCCGCTGGCCCAACCGCAGCTTCGCCGGCCAGGTGCAGGGGGTGCAGCTCTGGGCCGTGGCGCCGGACCCCAACGCGCCCGAGCCGCCCCAGCTGACCCTGTCCCCGGGCGAAGCCCAGCCGGCCCTGCAGCAGACCGCCCAGAGCCAGCGGCCGGCCACGCATACCCTGGTGCGGCTGTGGCATCCCGGCCGGCTGCTGCACGCCTACGCCGCCGACGCGGCCGCCCAGCGGGCCTGGGAGGCCCAAGGCTTCATCCACCAGGGGCCGGTGGCCCGCCTGTGGACCCAGGAACAGCCGGGTCTCAAGGCCCTGTGGGGCTTCCTGCACAACCGCGGCTACACCATCCTGCAGACCGACGCCAACGTGCCCCCGGGCTGCCGGGCCCTGGGCCTGATGGGCTACGTGAAGCCCCAGGCCCAGGCCGGGGCCGCGCCTCTGTGGGGCCTCAAGGCCGACTTCCCCGAACCCCTGCGCGGAGGCTCCCGACCGGACACGCTCTACACCAGCCGCCAGGATCAACTGGAGGCGGCCGGCCGCGACGGCTACGTGCAACCCCATACCGTGGGCTATGTGCTCCCGGCCCAGGAGCCGGCCCTGGCCCGGCCGGTGCTCTACACCTGGGGCGGCTCCTGGCGGGGCGAGGGCTGGGGCCGCTTCTTCCTGGAGCGCCGGGGCCAGGAACTGCACATGTTCTGGTACTACGCCAACCTGGAGGGGCCCCACTTCTTCGGCCGCTACCAGCTCAGCGAGGGCGGCCGGGTGGCCCAGGGCATCGCGGTAAGCGGCAGCGGCACCCAGGCCCGCTACTACCGCCACCGGCTGGTGTTCGACCTGCAGGCCCAGTCCGGCCCCCGGGCCCAGCTCACCTCCTGGCGGCTGGCCGCTCCTCTGGACGACGGACGCCTGGTGCTGTTCAAGAACCCGCGCCCCAGCAGCACCGAGCTGCTCAAAGCCGCCCAGGGCCTGCCGCCCCGGGAGGCGGAGTTGCTCAAGGCCGCCGCGGCTCAGGCCAGTCCCCAGGAGCAGTTCCAGCAGGCCCTGCCCGCGGCCCGCTCCCAGGGCAAGCTGCTGGAGCGCTGAGCCCGGTGCCCGGCGAAGCAGCGCCAGAGAAAGAGGGCCAGCGTCAGGAGTTGGCCCGCCGCTGGGCCCAGCTTTGGGCCCAGTCCGGCGCGCCCGGCCGCCCTCCCCTGTTCCCGGGGGCGGGCAAGGCGGCCGAGCGCCTGCGCCGCCTGCCGGCCTGGCGCAGGGCTCAGGTGATCCTGGTGATGTCCGATCCGGTCCTGTTGCAGGCGCGGATCAACGCCCTGGCCGATCACAAGACGCTCATCGCGGCCACCCCCGGCCTCAAGCAGGGGCTGGTGCGCCTCCTGGCCGAGCAGACGCCCGTGGCCCAGCGCAGCCGCCTGCTGCGCGGCGGGTCTTTGCTGCCGGCCGGCCGGCCGCTGCGCTTCCCCCGGGCCCGTTTAGGCCGGGTGGACCTGCTGGTGGGGGCAGTGCTGGCCGTGGACCAACAGGGCCGCACCCTGGGCGACGGCCGCGGGCTGTTGGACGTGACCTACGCCCTGCTCCAGGAACTGGGGGCGGTGCAAGAGGACACCCCGCTGGCGGTGCTGGCCGCGCCGGAGCAGGTGCTGGCAAAGCTGCCGGCCCAGGCCTGGGACCTGGGAGCCGACCTGATCGTCACTCCCCAGGAGACCTTGAGCGTCGAGCAGCCGCTGCGGCCTCGCGCCGGCCTGGCGAACCTGCCGCCGCGGCTGGCGGACCTGCCTCTGGTACAGGCGGTGCGGGGCTCCCGGGACCGGGGCCTGGGAGAATTAGACGGAGAGGATTGAGCTTTAGCGCTGGGCCCTGCGCTGGGCCAGGGTCACTTGACCGCCACCAGGCGGCGCCAACCGCGGCTCAATTGCTTGCCCGGCGGGAAGGCCAACCCCACGTGAAACTCACCGCCGGGCAGGGAAAGATCCCGGTTTATCCAGCGCACGTTGGCCTGGACCCGCCACACCCCGCTGTCCGGGGGGCGCATGGTCAGCTCCAAGGGATAGGTGGCGGGCTCCTCCAGGCAGCGGGCCAGGTGGAAGCCCTCCAGATAAAGGTGATTCAGGGTGAGACAACAGCCTTCGTGGGTCAGGTTGATCACGCGGGCCTCCTGCGGCGGGGTGAGCCGGTGCTGGCCAGCGTCATACACGCAAAAAACGGCTGGCAGATCGGTGTCCAGCCGTTTGAAATATCGCCGTTCGTTTTTCCAAGGCCACAACCTCATAGCACACCCCTCCCCCAGAGTTTTGCTAAAGGCGGACCTTGTTTCTAAATTTTATGCCCCATTGCGGCCCGGTTGCAATTTTTTTTTACCCGTCCCGGCATTGAGCCCGCCTGGGCTAGGGCCTATACTTGACAATCACGGCTTGGTGCGGAGTCAATTGTGCAGGATACCCAGGTAGATACGCCGTTGAACATATTCCTGGTCTCCTCCGAGGTCTCCCCCCTGGCCCAGACCGGCGGCCTGGGCCAGGTCTGCGGCAGCCTGCCGCCGGCCCTGGCCGGACTAGGGCTGAAGGTGACTGCGGTAATGCCCTTGTACCGTTCCGTGGACCGCCAGGCCCATGGCCTGCGGCCCACCAGCCTGGGCCTTTCCGTGCCCCTGGCCGGCTGGAGAATCGCCAGCCGGGTGTGGCGGGGAGACCTGGACGGCTGCCCGCTGTACCTGCTGGCCAACGAGGACATGTTCGGCCGGGCCGCGCTCTACGGCGGGTCTCAAGGCGACTACCCGGACAACGCCCTGCGATTCACCTTTCTCTGCCGGGGCGCGGTGGAGCTGGCCCGGGCCCTGGGCCAGCCCGTGGACGTGGTGCACGTGCACGACTGGCAGACCGCCCTGCTGCCCGCTTATATGGCCACCCGTCCCTTTGATCTGGGCCCCCTGCAAGACGCCGCCTCCCTGCTCACCATCCACAACCTGGCCTTTCAGGGCCGCTTCCGGCGGGACCTGTTCCGGGTCACCGGCCTGCCGGCCTCATTGGACACCATGGCCGGCGCCGAACTGTGGGGCGACGTATCTTTCCTGAAGGCCGGCCTGGTCAGCGCCGACGCCCTCAGCACCGTGAGCCCCAGTTACGCCCAGGAGATACAGACCCCGGCCGGCGGCATGGGTCTGGACGGGGTGTTGCGGACGCGCGAGAAGGACCTGTACGGCATCCTCAACGGCGCGGACTACGCGGTGTGGTCTCCGGAGAACGATCCGCATCTGCCGGCGACCTACTCGGCGGCCGACCTGTCGGGCAGGACCCTCTGCCGCCAGGGGCTGCTGGAGGCCTTCGAACTGCCGCCGGCCCCAGAGGACACGCCCATCCTGGGCTTCGTGGGCCGGCTCACCGAGCAGAAGGGCCTGAGTCTTATCCTGATGGCGGCCCCGGCCATGCTGGCCCGCGGCCTGCGCCTGCTGGTGCTGGGCACTGGCGCGCCTTGGTCCGAGCAGGCCCTGATGGACCTGGCCCGCGGCCACCCCGGCCGGGTGGGCCTGAAGCTCACTTACAGCGAGCCCCTGGCCCACCTCATGCAGGGCGGCTGCGACATCATGCTCATGCCCAGCTCCTTTGAGCCCTGCGGCCTGAATCAGATGTACGCCATGCGCTACGGCGCCGCGCCCCTGGTGCATGCCACCGGCGGGCTCAAGGACACGGTCACGCCCTTTGACCCGGCCAGCGGCCAAGGCACGGGCTTTGTCTTCGCGCCCTATGCCGTGGTGCCCCTGCTGGCCGCCCTGGAGCAGGCCCTGGGGGTCTGGGCCCAGCCCCGGCAGTGGCGCCGGTTGATGGCCAACGCCATGGCCCAGGACTTCTCCTGGGGGGTCAGCGCCCGGGCCTATGCCGCGCTCTACCGCCGGTTGAAAACCCGCAAGCGGGCCTGAGCCCCGGCGGGGGGCTTGCCAGGCAGGGGCCTTTTTGGCAATAGTGGAAGTAGGCGCCACATGCATGGAGAGATGAGGCCATGCCGATCTACGAGTATCAATGTCAGGAGTGCCGCAAGAAGTTCAGCCTGAGCATGAGCATCAGCGAGCACGGCCGCAAAAAGCCGGCCTGCCCCAAGTGCAAGAGCAAGAAGGTGCGGCAGCAGATCAGCGGCTTCACGGCCATCACCGCCAAGAAAAGCTAGCGCCGCCCCTGGGCGCATCCAGGTGGGCGGCGTATAGGCTGGCTCTGCTAGGTCCGTCAGGCCGTTTTTTCCTCCGGCACCTTCTGCCCGCCCCCGGCCCGGTATCCTTCCAGGTCCAGCACCACGTACTCGTAGCCCGCGTCCTTGACCGCCTGCACCAGGCGCGAGCGCAGGGGCTCGGCCAAGGCTCGCCCGAACTCCCCGGGCGGCAGCTCCAGCCGGGCCAGGGGGTGGTGGTCGCGCACCCGGAACTGCCCGCCCAGGATCTCGCGCAGGGCGGCCTCGGCCCGGCCCACGCGGTCGAGGTTCTCCGGGCTCAGGGCCGTGCCCCAGGGCACCCGCGAGGCAAAGCAGGCTGCGGGCGGCAGCTCGGCCGTGGGCAGGCCCAGGGCCCGGCTGATGACACGCACATCCTCCTTGCCCAGGTCGGCCTTGGCCAGGGGGCTGATCACCCCGTGCTCCTTGACCGCCCGGTGGCCGGGCCGGAAGTCGTCGGCGTCGTCAATCTGGCCGCCGTCGGCCACCGTGGCCAGGCCCAACTCGCGGGTGAACTCCGTGAGCTTGCCCAGGCGCAGCCGCTTGCAGTAGTAGCAGCGCTCCGAGTCATTGCGCACTATGTCCTGGTCGTCCAGCTCGCAGGCGTCCAGCTCGTGCAGCACCACCCCCAGGTCCCGGGCCAGCTCCCGGGCCCGCTGCACTTCCCAGGGCGGGGTCAGGGGCCCCAGGCACAGAGCGGCCTGCACTCTATCGCCCAGGGCCCTCCGCGCCGCCGCCAAGAGCAGGCTGGAGTCCACTCCGCCGGAGAAGGCCACCATCAGCGAGCCCAGGGAGGCCAGGTCCTGCAGCAGGGCCTGCCAGCGCCGGGCCAAGGAATCGGGAAGCGAGGGGTTTTGCTCCAGGTACTTCACGCCAGATCCAGGGTGCCGTGACCAGCCGCCTCCAGGGCGGCTACGATGGGTTCCAGGTCTATTTTCTTGAGGCGGAAGGTGTAGACCCTGCGCGGCAGGTCCTGGGAAAGCTGGGCCACGCTTACCACCTCGCCGCCCTGCTTGCGGATGATGCCGTAGACCTCCTCCAGGGAGCCGGGGCCGGGGCGCAGGACCACGTCCAGGCGGCTGCTGTCTTCCAGCAGGCCCAACAAAGCCACGAACACCTTGAGTATGTCGGCCAGGGTGATCATGCCCACCAGCTTCTCGCCCTCCATAACCGGCAGGCCGGTGAGGCGGTGCTGGTGGATGATCCGGGCCGCCTGATACACCGACTCCTGACCCTGGATGGTCAGAGGGTCGGGCTTCATCACGTCGGCCACGGTCAGGTCCTCCAGCAAGGAAGGGAAGTAGGCGGTGCGCAGGTCAATGTCCGTAACCAACCCCACCAGGCGGCCCTGCTCCAGAACCGGCAGATGGCGCACCCCGTGCTGCTGCATCAGGCCCAGGGCCTCCTGCACTGTGGCCCGGGGTCCGATGGTCCAGGGCTGGGGGCTCATGCGGTTACTTACTCTCACGGCCACGACTCCTGATCAGAACCAACCATAAGATATCGGAAACGAACCTCTTTATTTATGATTTAACAAATTTGCAGCCGCGGCGGGGAAAAAATTTAATCTGACCCATCGGTCATGTTTATTGCGGAACTCCCTTCCCGGCCATAGCCGAAGGACTCAGTGCACTAATTTTAGTAATAATAAAAAACATCACGTCCTGAGGCTTTCCTCAACTTGACAATAGGCCCGCAAACTCTGTAAGTTATATGCATCGGAGGGTGTTGGTCCAAAACAAAACCATGTTGCTGGGTGCACCAGAACCGGCCTCCTAGCAGGGCACAGGAGCTAGGGAATGACCCCCAAATTCATATTTACCACCGGCGGCGTTCTCTCCTCCCTGGGCAAGGGACTGGCCTCGGCCTCCATCGGGGCCCTGTTGGAGGCCCGGGGGCTGACCGTGATCCTGCAAAAGCTGGACCCCTACGTCAACGTGGACCCCGGCACCATGAACCCCTTCCAGCACGGCGAGGTCTACGTCACCGACGATGGGGCCGAAACCGACCTGGACATGGGGCACTACGAACGCTTCACCCACGCCAAAATATCCAAGAAGTGCAACCACACCACCGGCTCCATCTACTTCAGCGTGATCAGCAAGGAGCGCCGGGGCGACTACCTGGGCGGCACCGTGCAGATCATCCCGCACGTGACCGACGAAATAAAGCGGGTCATCCAGAGCGTGGTCAACGGCTCGGACCTGGCCATAGTGGAGATCGGCGGCACGGTGGGCGACATCGAGAGCCTGCCCTTTCTGGAGGCCATCCGCCAGTTCCGCAACGACGTGGGCAAGGAAAACTGCCTGTACATCCATCTGACTCTGGTGCCTTACATCAAGAGCGCCGGCGAGTTGAAGACCAAGCCCACCCAGCACTCGGTGTCCGAGCTCAGGCGGGTGGGCATTCAGCCTGACATCCTGCTCTGCCGCACCGAGCGGCCCCTGGACCGCCACCTGAAGGAAAAGATCGCCCTGTTCTGCAACGTGGAGCCCGAGGCGGTCATCACCGCCGTGGACGTGGAGAGCATCTACGAGGTGCCGCTGAAGTTCCACGAACAGGGCCTGGACGAGCAGATATGCCGCAAGCTCAACATCTGGACCCGGGCCCCCCAGCTCACCGACTGGGAAGACCTGGTCTACAAGATCAAGAACCCGGCCCACGAGGTGACCATCGCCATGGTGGGCAAGTACGTGGACCTGCGCGAGTCCTACAAGAGCCTCAACGAGGCCCTGAGCCACGGCGGGGTGGCCAACACCACCAAGGTCAACATCAAGTTCGTGGACAGCGAGGAGGTGGAGCGCCAGGACGCGGGCATCATCGGCCCGGTGGACGGCATCCTGGTGCCCGGCGGATTCGGCTCCCGCGGGGTGGAGGGCAAGATCAAGGCCGTGCGCCTGGCCCGCGAGCAGCAGATACCCTACTTCGGCATCTGCTTCGGCCTGCACATGGCCGTGATCGAGTTCGCCCGCAACGTGCTGGGCTGGCCCGAGGCCCATTCCTCGGAGATCGACCCCAACTCGCCCTACCCGGTGATATACTTGATGCGCGAGTGGTTCGACTTCCGCACCCAGCGCATAGAGCGCCGGGACGAGCTGACCGACAAGGGAGGCACCATGCGCCTGGGCGCCTATCCCTGCAAGCTAATCGAGGGCACCTTGGCCCACAAGGCCTATAAGACCGAAGAGATCAGCGAGCGGCACCGCCACCGCTACGAGTTCAACAACGAGTACAAGCAGGCCCTGGCCGACGAGGGCCTGGTGGTCAGCGGCACCAGCCCCGACGGCCAGTTGGCCGAGATCGTGGAGCTGCGGGGGCACCCCTGGTTCCTGGGCTGCCAGTTCCACCCCGAGTTCAAGTCGCGCCCCATGGACCCCCACCCCCTGTTTAGGGAGTTCATCCGGGCCGCGCTGCGCTATAAGAACTCCAAGCAGGCTTGAGCATGCATGAACCCGTGCCCAGCGTCACCCTGGGCGGCCGTCCCTTCGGCCGGGAGCGCTTCTTCGCCATCTGCGGCCCCTGCGTCATCGAGACGCCGGAGCTGACCCTGGCCATAGCCGAGCGCCTGGCAGCCATCTCCGCGGAGCTGGAGCTGCCCCTCATTTTCAAGGCCAGCTACGACAAGGCCAACCGCACCAGCGTGCAGAGCTTCCGGGGCCCGGGCCTGGAGCCCGGCCTGGAGGTGCTGGCCCGGGTCAAGGCCGCCAGCGGCCTGCCGGTGATTTCTGACATCCACCACCCGGAGCAGGCCGCGACCGCGGCCCAGGTGCTGGACGTGCTGCAGATACCGGCCTTCCTCTGCCGCCAGACCGACCTGCTGGTGGCCGCCGGTCGCACCGGCAGGCCCGTCAACGTGAAAAAAGGCCAGTTCATGGCCCCGCACGACATAGGCCCCATCCTGGACAAGATACGCTCCACCGGCAACCAGGCCGTGTGGCTCACCGAGCGGGGCAGCACCTTCGGGTACAACAACCTGGTGGTGGACATGCGCTCCATAGGCGTGATGCAGGGCTTTGGCGTGCCGGTGGTCTTCGACGCCACCCACAGCGTGCAGCTCCCCGGCGGGCTGGGCGCGGCCAGCGGCGGCGAGCGGCGCTTCGCCCCGGCCCTGGCCCGGGCCGCGGTGGCCGCCGGCGCCGACGCTGTTTTCCTGGAGGTACACCCGGACCCGGACCGGGCCCTGTGCGACGGGCCCAACACCCTGCCCCTGGACCAAGCAGCCGGCCTGCTTAAACAACTCAAAGACATTCACGCCCTGGTCAGGAGCGCTTAGCGGACATGAACGAATTCTCCCCCCGCCAGAAGGCGGCCCGCGTCAAGTTGCTGGTGCTGGACATAGACGGCGTGCTCACCGACGGCCGGGTGGTCTACGACGACAGCGGCCGCGAGATCAAGTTCTTCGATATCAAGGACGGACACGGCCTGAAGCTCTTGCAGCGGGCCGGCTACGCCATAGTGCTGCTTTCGGGCCGCAAGTCCGCGGCCAACCGCGCCCGGGCCCAGGAACTGGGCATCACGGCCCTCATCGAGGACGCCAAGGTCAAGCTGCCGGTGCTGGAGAAGATCATGGCCCAGCTAAAATTGCAGCCCGAGGAAGTGGCCTACATGGGCGACGACCTCATTGACCTGCCGCCCATGCGGGCCTGCGGCCTGGCCATGGCCCCGGCCGACGCCTGGGACCCGGTCAAGCAGGCGGCCCACTGGATCGCCTCGCGGCCCGGCGGCCAGGGCGCGGTGCGCGAGGCCTGCGAGTTTTTGCTCAAAAGCTCGGGCAAATGGGACGAGGTCACGGCGCGGTATTTTTAGACCATAATTGCCAAGTTAGCTCTTTCCGTAACCGGGGAAGCAATAGAAAACCCAGAAACGAAAAGGAGAGGCCAATCTCAGGCCGGGCCGGCGAATCCCTGTCAACGCGACAAGGAAGATAGCTGGCCAAACGCACAAGAAACTCTGCCGTGGCTTTCAACTACCAAGCCGGCCCCTCGTCCCCGCAACCACTTTTTTTCTAACCTCTTTGGTCTTGATCCGCCTTTCCCGCTCCTTTGCACAGCATCTTGCTGGGAAAAATTAACTGGATAATTTGATTGACAAAACGGCAAAAAAGTTTATCCTAATTTTGAAACTAGCCGATTAACCCAAACCTTCCGGTAGACGTGCTATCGCATGGCGTACGCATTTCCGAGGACAAGTTAGGCTTATTGGCTCTCTTCCGCCGATCCCCAGGCTGGGTGGCGGCGCATTTTCCATTGAAGGAGTCTGAAAGAGATGGGAAAGAACATTTACGTAGGCAACCTGGCGTTCAACACCACCGAAGAGGGCTTGCGCAGCGCATTCGAAGAGTACGGCACCGTACTCTCGGCCAAGATCATCACCGACCGGGATACCGGCAGACCGCGCGGTTTCGGTTTCGTGGAGATGGAGGGCGACGGGGCCGAGGCGGCCATCCAGGCCATGAACGGCCAGGAGCTTGACGGCCGGGCACTGAAGGTCAACGAGGCCCGCCCCCGCGAGGCCCGCCCGCCCAAGCGCTGGTAGTAAGCCGGCGTCCCCGCGGCGCTGAAATTTATCGCCTTTAAAGGGAGCCCCCGCTCCAGGCAGGAGACGGGGACTCTCTTCTTTTTTTGGGCGCGGCCAGGGAATAAAAAAGGAGCCCCGCGCGGGGCTCCTTTTGGCGCTTGTGTGGCTGGCTAGGCGGCGGCCTGAAAGCCCAGGTCAAAGGCCTTGAGGTTGCTCTCCACGAAGCGCTTCTTGGTCTGGCTGCGTATCACTTTTTTCATGGTCTTGACCGGGATGGGCAGCTTGGCGGAGGCGAACAGGGCGCCCAGCATGACCATGTTCAGGCTCAGCGGGTTCAGGGCCTTCTCTGCCAGATCCTGGCCGTCAAAGGCCACCACCTTCTTGAGCTTTTTCTGGAGATAGGCCACCGATTTTTCCGGCTCCGGATACGGCGCCATGCCGATGGCCACGGTGAACGGCGGCAGGGGCCGGGTGTTGGTTATCACCAGGGTGTCCTTGTTGGCCTTGGGCAGCAGGCGCAGGGCCTCCACCGGCTCAAAGGCCACCAGCACGTCGGCCTCGCCGTTGGAGACGATGGGGCTGGTGGCCTCGCCTAGGAGCACCGCCGATTCCACCACGCCGCCGCGCTGGGCCATGCCGTGTATCTCGCTGACCACCACGTGCCGGCCGGCCTCCAGGGCCGCCTGGCCCAGCAGGTTGCTGGCCAGCAGATTGCCCTGGCCGCCCACGCCCACGAAGACTATGCGTTGGGTGCTCATGATACCTCCCTAGTCCCTGACCGGCAGAATGGCGTTCTCGGGGCAGATTTGGGCGCAGAGCGCGCAGCCGATGCACTGCTGGGCGTTGATCTTGGCCTGGCCGCTCTCCACATACATGGCCGGGCAGGCCACCTTGTTGATGCAGTCCATGTGACGCTTGCACTTGGCCTCAACGACCTGGAAGGGCTTGCGCGTGCGCGGCGCCACCCGGCGGGCGAACAGGGGGCAGAGCTCCTGGCTAATGACCACGGACACGCCCTTGTAGGCCACCGCCTCCTCGATGGCCTTCATGGAAGAGCGCACCTTGAGGGGCTTGATGGTGGTCACGTGCTGCACGCCCAGGCCCCGGATCAGGGGCTCCAGGGGGATGTGGGTGGTGCTGTCGCCGATGGCCTGAGTGTTCACCCCTGGGTGGGGCTGGTGGCCGGTCATGGCCGTGGTGCCGTTGTCCAGGATCACCAGGGTGAAGTTGTGGTTGTTGTGCACCGCGTTGACCAGGCCGGTGATGCCGCTGTGGAAGAAGGTGCTGTCGCCGATGAAGCTGACCACCTTCTGGTCCGTGGCCCGGGAGAAGCCGCCGGCGCTGCTCACCGAGCTGCCCATGCAGATCAGATAGTCCGCGGCCTTGATGGGCGGCAAGAGGCCCAGGGTGTAGCAGCCGATGTCCGAGGGGTAGATGGCCTCGTCGCCCAGGAGCTGCTTGACCGCGTAGTAGGTGGCCCGGTGCGGACAGCCGGCGCAGAGGTTGGGCGGCCGCCCGGGCGGGGCCGGCATGTCCGCGAGACTCAGCTCGGGCTTGGCCGCGGCCTTGAGGCCGAAGCAATCGGCCATGGCCTGGCGCACCAGGCGGGGGGTGTACTCAAAGGCCCTGCTGAAAAAGACCGGCGGCTCCAGGTCCACGGACTTGGCCGGCACCTGGCCCTTCAGCTTGCCCACGATGGGCACCTTGATGCCGTTCTCCTGCGCGATGGCCCTGAGCGCCTCCTCCAGGATGGGCTCCAGCTCCTCAACCACCAGGACTTTTTTCACGCTCTTCAGGAAGCGGGCGATCTTCTTCTCGGGCAAAGGCCAGCTCATGCCCAGGGTCAGCACCTTGATCTTGCCCTTGGCCCCCAGGTCGGCCACGGCGTCCTGCACGTAGTTGGCGCTCACCCCGCTGGTGACCACGCCCCAGGAGCCCCGGCCGCTGATGGTGTTGAAGGGGCTCTGTTCGCTGATCCCCCGGAGCTGGTTCTGGATGCGCAACAGGCGCAGGTGCAGGTTGCGGCTCACCGCGGGCACGGTGACGTACTGCATGGGGGCCTTGCTGAACTTGGCCTTGGTCTTGACCGGGGCCAGCTTGGCAAAGGGCACCGCCTCGCGGGCGTGGTTGACACGGGTGGTGGTGCGCAGGAGCACCGGCGTCTTTAGCTGCTCGGAGATGTCAAAACCGTACTTGATCATCTCCTTGGCCTGGGCCGGGCCTGCCGGCTCCAGCATGGGCAGGCCGCTCTGGCGGGCGTAGTAGCGGTTGTCCTGCTCGTTCTGGCTGGAAAACAAGGAGGGGTCGTCGGCGCTCAAGATGACCATGCCCGCGTTGGTGCCCACGTAGGCCAGGGTCATCAGGGGGTCGGCGGCCACGTTCAGGCCCACATGTTTCATGGTGCACAGGGTCTTGAGCCCGGCCGCGGCCGCGCCGGCCGCGCACTCCAAGGCCACCTTCTCGTTGGTGGAGTACTCAAAGTAGTACTTCACCTTGTCGGGGTGGGATTTGCGCAGGCGGTACAAGGTATCGGGGATTTCCGAGGACGGGGTCCCGGGATAGCAGGTGGCAAAGGCCACGCCCGCCTCCAGAGCGCCGCGCACTATGGCCTCATTGCCCAGCAGCAGGTGCTGCTTGCCTCCTGAAGGGGACAGGAGCACGTCCATAATTGCTTTCTCCGGCCAGGTTGTGGGTTTGTTTATAGCTACCGCGAGGGCCTGGGGCCCCGGTCCGTTGGGCTGACCCGCCGCGGCCGCCAGCCCCTGGCAGCCCGGCGCCTTGGTAGTTACATGTTAGCTATAAAATAACTATTGTGAATGTAGACGCCCACGCCCGCGCCTGTCAAGAATAAAAGAGCCCGGGCCGCCGCGGACCGGGCGCCAGCTTAACAAAATACCGAAGCCTTTTCATTGACTTTAGCTGGTCCCTGGTTTAAGGTTCTAGCGATTTTAGACCCCTTCCCCTCACGTCGCAGGTAGAGAGCATGGCAAAAATTCTGATCATCGACGACGACGACGACTTCCGGGCAGCCACCAGCGCCATCCTGGAGGCGGCTGGCCACACCGTGTTCAGCGCCTCGGACGGCAAGCTGGGTCTGGAAATGGTCAAGGCCCAGGACCCGGACCTGATCATCTTGGACATCATGATGGACTCCATTTACGAGGGCTTCTCGGTGATAACCACCCTGAGAGCCACGCCGGAGTACATGGACTTTCGCGACATCCCGGTTTTGATGTGCTCAGCGGTCAAGCAGATCACCGGCGAACGCTTCAACATTCCGGCCGAGGCCCGCATCGCCAAGGGCGACGAATACCTGGACAAGCCTTTTTCTTCCCAAGAGCTGCTGGGGAAAATCAACAAACTACTGGCAGGGTAAGGGCAGCTTCCCATGGCCCCAGGGCCCCAGGCGCACATTCTGTGCATTGACGACGATGAGATCGCCCGGGAGTCGGCCCAGGTGCTGCTTTCGCGCTGGGGCCATAGGGTCAGTCTGGCCTCCAGCGGCCAGGCCGGCCTGGAGCTCATGCAACAGGACCCGCCGGACCTGGTCCTTGTGGATTTGCAGATGCCCGGCCTGAACGGCCTCCAGGTCCTGGAGCGGGTCTCTCTCTCCCACCCGGACGTCATCCTGATCATGGTCACCGGCCACGCCACCCTGCGCCGGGCGGTGGAGGCCATGAAACAGGGCGCCTATGACTTCATCTCCAAGCCCTTCCCGCCCGACGAGCTGAGGCTGGCGGTGGAGCGGGGCCTGGAGCGTCGGCGCCTGATCCTGGAGACCAAGGCCCTGCGCGAGGAAAAGGCGCGCATGGAAGCCAACTTCATGACCCTGGTCTCCCACCAGATGTGCTCCCCCCTGGCCGCAGTGCGCCAGTTGTTGGAGGTGCCGGTCAGCCAGGCCCGCGGCCCCCTGCCGCCGGCGTACCAGGATTTCATTGTCAGGGCTGTGACCCGCCTGGACCTTCTTATTCAGAGCATCAACGCCTGGCTGGCCATGAGCCGCCTGGACGAGGAGGGCATTGACGAGCGCAAGATCGACGCGCCCTTCAGCCAGATCATCAAGGACCTGGTGCGCCGGGTGGAGGACGAGGCCCGCCTGGCCGGCCAAGGCCTGGAGGTGCAGGCGCCCTCCGAGGACTGCGTCCTGGAGGTGGACCTGGAGAGCCTGCGCGAGGCCCTGTACAACTTGGCCAGCAACGCCGTGAAATATAACCAGCCCCGCGGCCGCGTGCTCATCAAAGGCCGCATACTGGAGCACCAGGTGGAGATCGCCATCGGCGACCAGGGCCCCGGCATCCCGGAAAAGGAGCAGGCCTACATTTTTAACGAATTTTATCGCTCCAAGAGCCGAGAGATAAAATCCAAGCCGGGCAGCGGCCTGGGTCTGTCCATAGCCCGCCGAGTGATCCGGGCCCACGGTGGCGATATAATCGTCAACTCCGCGCCAGGACAGGGAGCGACTTTCACCGTCGTCCTGCCGCGCTGAGCAGGGAGCAGGCCAGCGAAGGTTGACACACTATTCAGCAGGGATTAATATTCATCCTCCGAGGCCGCCGCAGATCGGGCCTCGCGAGGAACTTTTTAAAATGATTATACTTATTCCATATGGACGCTGGCCGGACCTGGTGACAGCACCCGGGGCGCCGGCTCTTTTTTGTGCGCGTTTTGTGGAATTCTTCACACGCTATCAAGCCGGTCCCTCGCTGCGCAGGCAAGCACCACGTCAGCAAACTGGAGCGCAACTGCATGAAATTCTCAAGCTGGTTTAAAGGCATACGTCTGCCCCGCCCGCCCATGGCGGCCCCTCCGGTGGAAATGCCCGCCCCTGAGAAGGTCTTCTTGCCCCTGCGCCAGCACCGGGGCGCGGTGGCCGAGCCGCGGGTGGAGCCGGGCCAGGCCGTTAAGATGGGCCAGGTGGTGGGTGCCTCCGAGGAATTCGAGTCCGCCACGGTGCACGCCACGGTCAGCGGCAAAGTGGAGGCCATCAAGCAGGTCTCGGACCCGGCTGGTCAGTTGGTGCCCACGGTGGTGATAGCCAGCGACGGTGCCGACGCCTGGGCCGCTGAACTGGCGGAGTTGGAGGCGCCGTTCAACAGCGCCGCCGCCGTGACCCAGACTAGGCCCTCCCGCCTGCTCAAGCGGCTGCGCGAGTCGGGGCTGGTGCGGGCCGCGGTGCAGGGCCGGCCCCTGCACGTGGAACTCAGCCCGCCCATGGCCCCCCAGTCCTATCTGTACATGACCGGCATCCCGGTCATGCGCCCCCTGGACACCCTAATCATCAAGGCCGTGGACAACGACCCGCCGGTGAGCCCCAACCTGGCCTGCCTGAGCCTGGCTGGAATGCAACTGGAGATGGGCGTGGCCGCCCTGGCCCGGATCAGCGGAGCGCGGCGGGTTATCCTGGCCCTGCCGGCCGGCGCGGACAGCAGCGGCCTGTTGGCCCTGGCCCGGGCCAACCAGTGGGAGGCGGTGGCGGTCAGCCAGACCCACTATCCCTACACCCTGGACAATCTGCTGGTCCTGCGCCTCACCGGCCGCGAAGTGCCCTCCCCCTATGGCGAGCCCCGGGATGTGGGCGTGGTGGTGGAGCCCCTGATTACGGCCTTGGATGTGGGGCAGGTCCTGGCCAGTGGCCGGCCGGTGCTGGAGCGCC
This sequence comes from Desulfarculus sp., assembly GCA_003605055.1. Classification (GTDB taxonomy): domain Bacteria; phylum Desulfobacterota; class Desulfarculia; order Desulfarculales; family Desulfarculaceae; genus Desulfoferula. The sequence continues at coordinate 86,515 of QZKP01000032.1, read as the reverse complement.
TGTTCAGCGTTTCCGGCCAGGTGAACAAGCCGCAGACCTTCCGGGTGCGCCTGGGCACGCCCATCGGGCAGGTGCTGCAGGCGGCCGGCGGGCCCAGCAAGGCGGGCAAGATCATCGTGGGCGGACCCATGATGGGCCTGGCCCAGTACGACCCCCACGCGCCCGTGACCCGCGAGACTGAGGGCGTGTTCGTGCAGGCCCCGGCCAGCGTGCAGCACTTCACGGACCAGCCCTGCATCCACTGCGGACGCTGCGTGAGCGTCTGCCCGGTGAACCTGGTGCCCTCGGATCTGGGCAAGCTCTGCGAGTTTCAGCACTTCGAGGCCGCGGCCGAAAAAGACCTGCTCTCTTGCATCGAGTGCGGCTGCTGCGCCTACGTCTGCCCGTCCCGCCGGCCCATGGTCCATTATCTGCGCCACGGCAAATCTGAGGTGCTGGCCCGGAGGATGGAGTCATGAACGAGAACCTGCTGGTCGTTTCCACCTCCCCCCACCTGTTGGGCCGCATCACCTTGCGCTCTATGCACCTGGAGATCATGCTGGCCCTGACCCCGGCCTTCTTGGTGGGCCTGTATTACTTCGGTTTCCCGGCCCTGAGCACTGTGGTGCTGGCCGTGGCCGGGGCCCTGGGCTCCGACTACCTGGTGAGTTACCTGACCAAGAAGCCGGCCCACCCGGAGGACCTGCACACCGCCCTCATCGGCTTCCTGATGGGCCTGATCCTGGCCCCGGGAGCACCCTGGTGGCTGTGCCTGCTGGGCGGGGCCCTGGCCGTGGTCCTGGGCAAGCTGCTCTTCGGCGGCCTGGGCTCCTATCCCCTCAACCCGGTGCTAGTGGCCTGGGCGGCCATGGCCCTGTCCTGGCCCGCGGGCATGAACCGCTTCCTGGAGCCCCTGGCCCTGGGCACCGCCGGCGATTGGACCCAGGCCCAAATCCCCCTGATGCAGCTTAAGTCCGATATTTCCACCCTGTCCGGGGTCTATGAGATGAAGAACCTCTGGCTGGGGGTGGTGCCGGCCGCGGTGGGCGCGGGCAGCTCCGTGGCCCTGATGGCCGGCGGCCTTTACCTGATCATCCGGCGCCTGATCCCCTGGCAGATACCCCTGGGCGCGCTGCTGGGCGCGGCAGGTATGGCCCTGTTGGCCTCCTACACCGACCCCCGCATCGGCGAGTTGGGACTGGAAGGTCTGGCCGCCCGCTTGGACGTGATCTGGTTCCACCTGGCCACCGGCGGCCTGATGATCGCCGCCTTCTTCCTGGCCCCGGAGCCGGTCACCAGCCCGGTCACTCCCTGGGGCACCTTCCTGTTCGGCCTGGGGGTGGGCATCATGACCATCATCGTGCGCACCTGGGGCAGTTGGGTGGACGGGGCCTTTTACGGCGTGCTGCTGATGAACCTGGCCACCCCGCTGCTGGACCGCATCCGGCCCCGGGTGCTGGGAAAGGTGGTGACCGGTGCGTGAGATCATCCGTATGGTTTTGGTGCTCACTGTCATCTGCGCGGCCAGCGGCTTCTCCCTGGCCCTGGTGCGCGGCTTCACCAAGGCGCCCATCGACTACAGCCGGCTGAAGTTCGTCAAGGAGCCGGCGGTCAAGGCGGTGCTGGCCGGCTACCAGAACGACCCCATCAAGGACCGCCTGGTGATCCCGGTGGGCAAGGACAAAAAGGGCAAGCCGATGAACCTGATCGTGTTCCCGGCCAAGAAGGGCGGCAAGACCTTTGCCGTGGCCTTTGAGGCCTCCGGGGCCGGCTATCACGGCGACATCGGGGTGATGGTGGGCCTGGACCCGGCTCAGAAGAAGTTGACCGGCATCTCCATCGTCAGCCACACCGAGACCCCCGGCCTGGGCGCCCGCATCGTGGAGCCCAAGTTCACCGGCGCCTTCAAGGGCAAGCCCACGGACAAACAATTGGCCGTGGGCGACATCAGCGCCCTGTCCGGTGCCACCATGTCCACCAAGGGCGTGGTGGCCGCGGTGAACAACGCCCGGAGCCTCTTCGACAAGTACCGCGACAAGATGCTGCAGTAAGGTAGGCGCGAGCATGTCACTGCAAAAAGAATTCACCAAGGGCCTTTGGGAAATCGTCCCCCCCTTCCGGCTGGTGCTGGGGCTCTGCCCCACCCTGGCGGTGACCACCTCGGCCGAGAACGGCATGGGCATGGGCATGGCCACCACCTTCGTGCTGGTCTTCTCCAACCTGCTGGTCTCGCTGCTCAGGAAGTTCATCCCCAGCAACGTGCGCATCGCGGCCTACATCGTGATCATCGCCAGCTTCGTGGTCATCGTAGAGCTCATGATGCAGGCCTACACCTTCCCCCTGTACCGGGCCCTGGGCATCTTCATCCCCCTGATCGTGGTCAACTGCATCATCCTGGGCCGGGCCGAGGCCTTCGCCGGCAAGCGGGGCCCCCTGGAGTCCATCGCCGACGGCCTGGGCGTGGGCATAGGCTATACCATCAGCCTGACGGTGTTGGGCGCCTTCCGCGAGATACTGGGCAGCGGCACCCTCTGGGGCCTGAAGGTGTTCTGGAGCGGATTTGAGCCCTTCACCTTCATGGTGCGGGCGCCCGGCGCCTTCGTGGCCCTGGGGGTGATGCTGGCCCTGATCAACTTCATCAGCCTCAAGCTGGAAGAGCGTAAGAGGAGGGCTGTGTCATGAGCTTCGGCGACTACATGCTCTTCATCATCGGGGCCATCCTGGTCAACAACATTCTGTTGGCCAAGTTCCTGGGCAACTGCCCCTTCCTGGGCGTCAGCCGGCGCATGGACACCGCCACCGGCATGTCCATGGCCGTCATCTTCGTCTTGACCATGGCCGGCATGATCACCTGGCTGGTGCAGTACTACATCCTGGTGCCCCTGGACATCGAGTACCTGCAGACCATCGCCTTCATCCTGGTGATCGCGGCCCTGGTGCAGCTGGTGGAGATCGTGATGGCCAAGAGCCTGCCGGCCCTGTACCGGGCCCTGGGCATCTTCCTGCCCCTGATCACCACCAACTGCGCGGTGCTGGGCGTGGCCATCATCAACATCCAGGCCGAGTACGACTTCTTCGACACCCTGCTGTTCTCCTTCTCCTCGGCGGTGGGCTACAGCCTGGCCCTGATCCTGTTCGCGGGCATCCGGGAGCGCTTCGCCATGGCCCGCATACCCAAGGTGTTCCAGGGCACGGCCATCGGCCTGGTCACCGCCGGATTCATGGCCCTGGCCTTCAGCGGCTTCGCCGGGTTGGTGGGGCACTAGGAAATAACGGGCCTTCGGGCCCCGCAGCGGAGATATACGCAAATGCTCTTCGAGACACTGGCCATAGGCGGGTTGGGGCTGGCCTCGGCCCTGGGTCTGGGCCTGGCGGCCAAGGCCTTCGCGGTGGAGGTGGACCCCTTGGTGGCGGCGGTGGAGGAGGCCCTGCCCGGCGCCAACTGCGGCGGCTGCGGCTACGCGGGCTGCGCCTCGGCGGCCTTGGCCATCGCCAGCGGCAAGGCCCCGGCTAACATCTGCGTGGGCGGCGGCGCGGAGATTCACGTGGCGGTGGCCGCGGTGATGGGCGTGGAGGCCACCTACCGCGAACCGGACCTTAGCCAGGTGGACTGCTCCTACGGAACCGACACCGCCCAGCTCAAGTACCAATACGACGGCGTCCGTGACTGCCGGGCGGCGGTGCTCTTGGCCGGCGGCCCCAAGGTCTGCGAGATCGGCTGCCTGGGCCTGGGCTCCTGCGTGAAGGTCTGCCCCTTCGGGGCCATCCAGATCGGCCCGGACCACCTGCCCAAGGTGGACCCCCTACTGTGCACCGGCTGCGGCAACTGCGTGCGCATCTGCCCCAAGAACATCATCCACCTGACCTCGGTCACCCGCCGCATCCTGGGCTTCAACGCCAAATACAACTGTCTGGCCCCCTGCCAGGCCACCTGCCCGGCCCAGATAGACATCCCCAGCTACATAAAGGCCATCGGCGAGGGGCGTTACGCGGAGGCGGTCACCATCATCAAGGAGCACAACCCCTTCCCCCTGGTCTGCGGCCGGGTCTGCCCCCACCCCTGCGAGTCCCAGTGCCGCCGCGGCCTCATTGCCGAGCCGGTGAACATCAACCACCTCAAGCGCTTCGCCGCGGACTACGAGATGCACTCGGGCCAGCGCATCCAGCCCTTCTGCCTGCCCAAGAACGGGCGCAAGGTGGCCATCGTGGGCGGCGGGCCCTCCGGCCTGACCTGCGCCTACTACCTGGCCCGCCTGGGCTACTCCCCCACGGTGTTCGAGGCCCAGCCCAAATTGGGCGGCATGCTGCGCTACGGCATCCCCGAGTACCGCCTGCCCAAGAAGACCCTGGACTGGGAGATCCAGGGCATCCTGGACCTGGGCTGCGAGGCCAAGACCAACATGGTCATGGGCCGCGACTTCACCCTGGAGAGCCTGCGCAAGGAGGGCTTCGAAGCCATCTTCATGGGCGTGGGCTGCTGGAACAGCCGCGACATGCGGGTGGAGGGCGAGGACCTGCAAGGCGTGCTCCCCGGCACCAACATGCTCATAGACCGGGGCAACCTCAAGGAGACCCCGGTGGGCGAGCGGGTGGTGATCATCGGCGGCGGCAACACGGCCATGGACTGCGCCCGCACCTGCTGGCGCCTGGGGGCCAAGGAGGTCACCCTGCTCTATCGCCGCTCCCGGGCGGAGATGCCGGCCAACGACATCGAGGTGATCGAGGCCGAACACGAGGGCATCAAGTTCCAATTCCTGGCCGCGCCCACGCGGCTTATCGGCGAAAACGGCAAGCTCACCGGCCTGGAGTACATCAAGATGGAGCTTGGCGAGCCCGACGCCTCGGGCCGCCGCCGGCCAGTGCCGGTGGAGGGCTCGGAGACCATCATCCCGGTGGACAACGTCATCGCGGCCATCGGCCAGTACCCGGACCTGTCCTGCCTGGAGGCCGGCGCGGCCGGCCAGGAGCTGAAGCTGACCAAGTGGGACACCATCGCCGCGGAGATTGACGCCGGCTCCACCAACATCCCCGGCGTCTTTGCCGGCGGCGACACGGTCACCGGCGCGGCCACCGCGGTGGAGGCCATCGGCGCCGGCCGCCGGGCCGCCCGCTCCATACACCACTTCCTCAGCGGCGAGGAATTCGCCGCGCCCGGCGACTGGGTGCACAGCGTCAAGGAGCTGCCCCAGATAAAGGACATCCCCGAGGCCGTGCCGGTCGGGGAGCGGGTCAAGATGCCCGAGCTGTCCGTGGCCCAGCGGGCCCTGAACTTCAACGAGGTGGAGTTGGGGCTCACCGAGGAGATGGCCAGGGCCGAAACCCAGCGCTGTCTGCAATGCGGCCTGTACTGCTACCGCCACACCGGCATGACCGGCAAGGCCTAGGCAGCGGGAGGATATGATCATGCCTCAGCCAATTAACCGCCGCCGTTTCTTGAAACTAGCCGGCTGCGCCGGGGCGGCCGCGGCCCTGCCCCTGGTCTCCCCGGCCCTGGGCCTGGCCAACCTGAGCCGCAACCTGAAGGCCGCCCAGGAGACCCGCATGCTCATGGGCACCCTGGTCGCGGTCACGGTGCTGGACGCCTCGCCGACCCGGGCCCAGGAGGCCCTGGAGGCGGCCTTCGGGCGCATGCAGGGCCTGGCCCCCTTGTTTGACCGCCACGCGGCCAGCGGCGCGGTGGCGGTGCTCAACCGCCACGGCCGCCTGGCCGACCTGCCGCCGGCCCTCAAGCGGGTTATGGCCCTGAGCCAGCGGGTGCAGGCCGCCACGGGCGGCGCCTTTGACCCCAGCGTGGCCCCCATCGTGGACGCAGTGCGCACCAGTTTCGCCGCCCGCCGGCAGCCGCCGGCCAAGGCCGAGCTGAACCGGGCCCTGGAGGCCCTGGGCGGCGTGGCCTATGACGGCCGCTCCCTGTCCCTCACCAAGGAAGGCGCCGGGCTTACCCTGGACGGCGTGGCCAAGGGCTTTATCGTGGACCAAGGCCTGCGGGCGGCGCGGGAGCGCGGCGCGGGCCACGTGCTGATCAATGCGGGCGGGGATATAGGCGTGCTGGGCGACCGCGGCGGCCGGCCCTGGAATGTGGCCATCTCCGACCCGGAGCGGCCCACGCAGCCCAAGCTGACCATCCGGCTGATCCGCGGCGCGGTGGCCACCAGCGGCAACTACGAGGTCTATTACGACCGCGAGCGCCTGTACCACCACATCGTCAACCCGGCCACGGGCCTCTCGCCCCAGCCGGACACCAGCGTGAGCGTGCGCGCCGCCACGGCCGCCCTGGCCGACGCCCTGTCCACGGCCTGCTTTGTAATGGAGCCCAGCCAGGCCCAGGCCTTCCTGAGCCAGAACCCCGGCCTGGAGGGGCTCATCTTCACCCGCTTCGGCCAGCGCTACCAGACGCCAGGCTTCGTCAGCTAGCCAGCGCCACGCCAGATAGACAAGGCCCGGCGGCGGATGCCGCCGGGCCTTTTACTTGTATGGCATCAGGCGGGCGGCCTCAGCGCCGCCTCACCTTAAAAGGCCCCTTCATTTGCATGGGCGTGAAGTCATTGTCCTCCCGCCGGGCGCCCAAGAGCTTGCGAGCGAGGTCCTGGTTGACGAACAGCGCCTACCCCCTGATCCGTCTGCCTTGCAGCTCCCCGGTCAGCTTCAGGCGCCAGAACAGCTCGTCGGCCTCCAGCCAGAGATAGGAGCCCTGCACCTGGCCCCGATTGATCTGGAAGACGATCTGGTCATCCAGGCGGTCGCCCACGGTGATCATGCCCTTGAAGTGCTGCCCCTCTTGCTGCAGGTCGATCTTAAAGCCCACCTTGTCGCCGGGCCCGGCCTTGCCTTCCTGCTGGAGTTGGACCCAGCCCAAGTAGCTGCCATCCACCTGGCCCGGAAGCACTGCTGGAGCCGATGCGGCCGCGGCCAGGGCTATTATCAGCAGGCTAAGACTATTGATTAAGACAAATGTAACACGCTTCCGGAACGCAGGCAGCCCCGGCCGCGCCAGGCCTTTGCCCTGTTGCCTGAGGGTGCTTATCTTAGAACAAAAAGAAGGGAGGAAGGCCTTCGCCGAGAGAGATAAAAAGGGGCGTCTGAGCCTCAAGGACATCTTGGAGCTGCTGGAGCTGCCCACCCGGGGCGAGGTCCAAAAAGAGGGTCTTAACCCGGACATCGAGACGTACCGCAAGGTGGTAATAAAGGTGGCCAACGCCATACTTGGGGCGGTGCAGTTGATCTTGCTGCCTACGGAAGAGGATGAGTACGAGTTGGCGCCCGCGGCCGGCGGCGAGTGGCGGGATGCAGCCTTTCACTTGGGCTACTACGCCAACCTAAAGGCGGGCTCGGTGGTGGTGGATTCTTCCAAGGCCTTTTTGCGCTACAACGCGCCTGAGGGCGGTTGGCCGGACTTCCGCGCGGCGGTGCTGGGCAACCTAAGCCTGCTGCGCAGCCTTCCCGAGGCCCTGCACCTCAACCAACCCCGCGCAACCCTGCTCAAGGCCCTGGAGTTGATCCAGAAGGGGCCCGAGAAGCTGGAAGTGTTGACCGCGACCTAACCTGATTACGCAAAAAAAGCCCCGGACGCCAGCCTGCGCCCGGGGCCTAATTATTTTCATTTGCGGCGGCGGCTATTCCACGATGCAGATGGTGGCACCGGTGAGATTACCCACCACCCCGCTGGACACCGAGCCAAAGAGCATGCCCGAGAGGTTGCTCATGCCCCGGCGGCCCAGGATTACGGTGCCATAGCCGCCGGCGTGCACCTCGTCGATGATCTCCTTGGCCACGCTCTTTTTCTTCTCGATGTATTTGAGCGTAATCTGATCCTCGCGGAAGCCCATGCGGATCAGGTGCTTCTTGGCCTCCTCCATGTTGGCGCGGCCCTTTTCCTTCTCCCGCTCCAGGACCGAAATGCGCGTGCGCACCTGGCTGGTGAAATGAGTGTCCTCCATGTCAGGCCCGGGGACCTTCTCATACACCGAGAACAAGGTCACCTTGACGTTGTCCACCCGGTTGAACATCTGGCCCACGTACTCCACCGCCTTGAGCGCCTGCTGCGAGTTGTCATAGGCAAGAAGTATCTGGTTCCACAGCATCCCCTACTCCCTTTTCCAAAATGCGGACTACCTTTACGGTCAACTCCCGGCGCCTGGCCAGGCGCGCAGAGATCCTGCGCAGGACGAACCACACTACCAGCAGGCTGACCAGCCCCAGCACCACCGCCCCGGTCTGACCTTCCCAGCCCCAGGCTGGGCCCAGGCGCTTGCCCAGGGCCGCGCCGGCCAACAGGGCTATTACTGGCAGCATATATACCAAAAAGCTGGCGCCTAAAACCCCTTTGCGAGGCATGGAGAGCAAAACCCGGTCCCCGGGCTGAGCCTGGGCCTGGTTCAGGGCCGAGATAATGCGCTTTTTGTCCCCGCCCAGGGTGTGGCAGGCCCCGCGGGCCCCGCAGGACTTGCAGGCCTCCTGCTGGATGGTCTCCACCTGGGCCAGGCCGCCCAGGGTCTGTACCACCCGCCCCTCTTCTTGCATATCCGAGTTGCTCAGGGCTTCCATAAATTAATACTAGCACGCTGGCCGCGGCCCGTAAAGGGATCATCCCTGTAATGTTCAGTATTTTTGCAGGCTTTGGGCATTTTTACCTAACAGAGGGCCCCTGCCACCCCTGCCGGATCAGGTCCAGCCACTGCCCCAGGGGCCGGCCTTGTACGGGCCGAGCAAGGACCGGTCCCAGGGCGCTGCGCAGTAGCGTCTGGTGCTCGGCCGGCGCGGGCAGGCCGGGCAGGAGTTGGCAGGTGAGCAGGCCCTGGTCCGGCCCGCCCTGGGTCCAGGCCAGCGCCGCGGGCAGCCAGCCATACACGCCGCCCGCGTCCAGGTGTTCGATGAGCTGAAAAAAGGCCGTGTCCAAGGTGACCCACCAGTCCTGGGCCTCGGCCGCGCCGCCGGGCCCGCAGGGCCGCTGGGAGGCCATGGCCCGGCAGGCAAAGGGCCGCACCTGGTAGGCCGCGCACAGGCCGCCCTGCAGCAAAGGGCAGGCTCCCTGGGCCAGGGGCGCGGTCGGCTCCGCCGGTGGCTCCCGCTGCTCCAGGCACAGCCGGGCCAACTGGTTGAAGGTGTAGGCCGGCTGGGCCGCGGACGGCTGCCCCTTCCCCGCAGCTAGGCGCAGCAGACCTTCCCGGCCGCCGCTGCGCAGCCCCTGAGCCAGCAGGCCCGCCTCCAGACCGGTGAGGGCCGCTCGATCCGTGCAGCAGGCGCTGCAGCCCGGCTCGCAGGCCGTCCGGCGCTGGGCGGCCAGCCCGGCGTGGGCCTCGTACAGGGCCTGCAACAGGGCCTGGCGGGGTATCCCCCGGGGCTGTGTTTTTTCCGCCTCGCTCATTCCGCGGCTGGCTCCCAGGTTCTTTAGCGCGTGCATTGTAGCACCATTGGCGGCCGGTCGTCTTTGGCCGGCGTTGACTATATCCGGCGCGCCACCTATAATTTTCAGCAACTAAAAGGTGTTAACGTCTGGGGCCGCCTGCGGGCCGCCCAGGGCGGGGGCAGGAGGCATGAAAAAGGCGTTGCTCGCAATCCCGGCCCTGGTTTTGGCTCTGGTGCTGGCCCTGGCGGCCGTGGCCGGCGCAGCCGGCGCCTATGACGACGTTGACGACATCGAGAGCATCAAGAGCCGCCTGGAAAAGCTGCGGGTTTCCTACACCGACGACCACCCCTCCATCCAACAACTGCTGCGCGTGCTCAAGCGGGCCCAGGCCAGGCAGGTCCAGGACAAACAAAAGGAAACGGCCAAGTCCCTGGAGGAGGCCCTGCCCCGGCCCCCCTGGGGCTGGCGCGCGGACACCAGCCAACAGGCGCCCGAGCCCACCCTCGGCAGCCTGGCGGACGGCCCCAGCGCCGCGCGGCACTACGTGAGCCTGGACGGCGGCCGGGTGCAGGTCGAGGCGTTGATAGACACCCTGTCCATCAAGTCCCTGACCCAGCGGCTGAACCAAGCCGGCGCCGGCGGCGGGGACAAGCTCATCACCTGGAAGGGCTACAAGGCCCTCCTGGCTCAGAAAGGCGGCTCCGAGGCGGAGCTGCAGGCCCTGGTGGGCAACAAGGTGGTCTTGAAGGTGCGCGCCGATCAGGTCCAATACCCCGAGGCAGTGGTGCGCGAGTTCGCCGACGCCGTGAACCTGGGCCTGCTCCGCCAGGCCGCCCGCCGGCCGTAGAATTGTCCGGAGTGCGGCCCCGCCTTTTCTTGACACCCCTTGCGCAGGCCGACCATACTTTAGAAAAACAATTGCGCGGTGTCCGCATGCGTGGGTTGTAACCAGGAGATGCACATGAAAAGACCGTTCTGCCTCTTCGCCGCCCTGACGTTGAGTTTGGGCCTGGCGCTCACCGCCGCGGCCGACGAGATAAGCGACCAGATTGGGCAGGGGCTCAAGCTCTATCAGCAGGGCAAGATCAGTCAGGCCCTAGGCGAGCTGGAGTTCGCCGTGGCCCAGCTCAAGCAGAAAAAGGCCGAGGCCCTGGCCACCTTGCTGCCCGCGGCGCCCTCCGGCTGGCAGGCGGACAAGGGCCAGGGCAAGTCCCTGGGCGGAGGGTTCATGGGAGGCGGCATCTCAGCCTCGCGCACCTACCAGAACAACAAGGGCGGCCGGGTGCAGATCGAGATCGTCACCGACTCGCCCCTGATACAGTCCCTGGCCATGCTGCTGGGCAACCCCATGTTCGCCCAGGGCGGCGGCCAGAACAAGCTGCTGCGCCTCAAGGGCCACAAGGCCTTCCTCAAGCAGGAGGGCGCCCAGGGAGCCGAGCTGCAAACATTGGTGAACAACAAGGTGCTGGTCAAGGTCAGCGCCCGCCGGGTGCCCGAGGCCGAGCAGGCCGTGCGCCAGTTCGCCGAGCTGATGGACCTGGACAAGATCAGCCAGTTGGCGCGCTAGGCCGCGTTGACAGCTTGCCCGCGTCTATACCATGATTTAGATATAAGAGGTGTCAGCAAGCGGGTTCGCTGCTCGCCCGAGGAGGTGCCTGATGAAAGCGGGAATTATCTTCACTGGAACCGGGCCTATTCTGGTCCTGACCAGTTACAGCTCCTTCAATGAACCCAAGTTCATAGAGAAGCTGGCGCGCAAGGGCATCATGAAATTCATTGCCTATGAGCTCAGCCTGGAGCTGGTCCGGAAAAAATACGGCGGCCAGTACGACTCCATCGTCAATGACGTCAAGCAGGAAGATGACCTGCGGGTCTTGGACTACAACGGGCACAACGTGTTCTACAACTTCTCCTTCAAGGAGATGGGCCCGGCCATCATGCACGAGTAGGCACGAGGCCGGCTCGGGGCGGTCCAGATTTCGCGGGCTTGACCGCCAACCAGGGCGATGGTAACGTAGCGCGAAATTCGGGAGCCCAGGGACATGCCTCTGACCAGAGGATTTAGCGCCTATTATTATTTCCGGGACCGCTCGTCCGCGGAGGCCACCTAGCCCCAGGCAGCAACAGCCACTCCCGCCGCGGACGAAAAAAGTCCGCGGCTTTTTTAGTTTCTTTGCCCGGGAGGATTCCCATGCCGGTTGCCCAAAAGATCACCGAGTTCATCGAGCGCTCAAGCTGGATTCGGGCCATGTTCGAGGAAGGGGCCAAGCTCAAGGCCGCCAAGGGGGCCCAAAACGTCTTCGACTTTTCCCTGGGCAACCCCAACCTGGAGCCGCCCGCGCGCTTCTACGAGGTGCTGGGCCGGCTGGCCGCGGACCGCACCCCGGGCCGCCACGCCTACATGCCCAACGCCGGCTATCCGCCGGTGCGGGCCAAGGTGGCCGCCTATCTGAGCAAGGAGCACGGCCCGGCCTTCACGGAAAATGAGATCATCATGACCGTGGGCGCGGCCGGGGCCCTGAACATAGCCCTCAAGGCCATCGTGGACCCGGGGGCCGAGGTGGTGGTGCCCAAGCCCTATTTCGTGGAGTACGACTTCTACCTGGACAACCACGGCGGCAAGGTGACCCGCGCCGCCACCAAGGAAGACTTCGACCTGGATGTGGAGGCCGTGGCCGCGGCCATCGGCCCCAAGACCTGCGCGGTCCTGATCAACAACCCCAACAACCCCACCGGCGCGGTGTACTCCCAGGCCTCCGTGGACGCCCTGGCGGCCATGCTCAGGGAGAAGAGCCGGAAGCTGGGCAAGGCCATCTACCTGATCAGCGACGAGCCCTACCGCCAGATCGTCTACGACGGGCTGACGGTGCCCTCCATCTTCGCGGCCTATGAGCACAGCATCGTGGTGACCTCCTTCTCCAAGAATCTGTCCCTGCCCGGCCAGCGCATCGGCTACGCAGCCGTGCACCCCAAGATCGCCGACAAGCAGGTTCTGCTGGGCGGCATGACCCTGGCCAACCGCATCCTGGGCTTTGTCAACGCGCCGGGCATCATGCAACTGGCCGTGGCCGAGCTCTTGGAGGACACCGCCGACGTGGCCCAGTACGCCCGCAAGCGCGAGCTGATCATGCAGGTGCTGGACCAGGCCGGCTTCGAGTACACCCGGCCGGGAGGGGCCTTCTACATCTTCCCCAAGAGCCCCATCGCCGACGACGTGGCCTTCTGCAAGGCGGCCCTGCAGGACAACCTGCTGGTGGTGCCCGGCTCGGGCTTCATGGGCCCGGGCTACTTCCGCATCGCCTACTGCACCGACGAAGACACCATCCTGCGCTCGGCCCAGGCCTTCCAGAAGGCCCGCCAGCGCTTCTAGGCGCGGGGAGCGGCCGGCCCGGTGAAACGCTTTGTGGTCACCTCCCTGGGCTGCAAGGTGAACCAGGCCGAGGCCGCTTCCCTGGCCGCCGACCTTGCGGCCCGGGGCTGGCAACCGGCCGCCGCCGGCCAGGCCGCGGACCTGGCCGTGCTGCTGACCTGCGCGGTCACCGGCCCGGCCGCCCGCCAATCCCGCCAGATGGCCCGCCGCCTGGCCCGGGAGCATCCTGGGGCCCAGGTGGTGGTCACCGGCTGCGACCTGCAGGCCGAGCCCCGGGCCTACGTGGGCCAGGGCCAGGCCGTCCTGGGCCGGGCCCTTCTCCCCCGCCTGGCCGAGCTGCTGGAAGCAGGCGCCCTGCCCGTGGAGCCCGCTCCGCCGGCCCCGGACGCGGGCGCGCTCCTGCCGGGCCAGTGGCAGGCCGGCGGCCGGCGCAGCCGCGCCCTGTTGAAGGTGCAGGACGGCTGCAACGCCTCCTGCGCCTACTGCATCGTGCCCCTGGCCCGCGGCCGCTCGCGCAGCCTGCCCCTGGATCAGGCCGTGGCGGCCTGGCAGGAGCTGGGCCAGACCGGAGCGCCCGAGGTGGTGCTCACCGGCATCCACCTGGGCCGCTGGGGCCAGGACCTGGATCCGCCGGCTTATCTCACGCACCTGCTGCGGGCCCTGTTGGCCGCCCACCCCGACCCCCGCCTGCGCCTGTCCTCCCTGGAGTGCCAGGAGCTCACGGACCAGATCATCGCCCTGGCCGCAATTGAGCCCCGTCTCTGCCGACACTTCCACCTGCCCTTGCAGTCGGGCAGCGAGCGGGTGCTAAAGGCCATGGGCCGGCCCTATGGCCCGGCGGACTACGCCGCCCGGGTGCGGGCCGCGCACCAGGCCCTTCCCGGCCTGTGCCTGGGGGCGGACGTGCTGGCGGGACTGCCCGGCGAGGACGCGGCCGCCTTTGCCGACACCTATGAGCTGATCCAGTCCCTGCCCCTGAGCTATCTGCACGTCTTCCCCTATTCCCCCCGGCCTGGCACCAGGGCCGCCGCCATGCCCAACCGGCCACCGGCGCGGGTGGCCAAGCAGCGCGCGGCCCGGCTGCGGGAGCTGGGCCAGGCCAAGCGCCGCGCCTTCCTGCAGGAGCAGTTGGGGCGGGTGCTGGAGGTGGTGGTGGAGCGCTCGGGCCTGGGCCGCAGCGGCAACTACTGCCTGGTGGCCCTGGATGGGCCACTGCCGCCGGGGGAGCGGGCCCTCGTGGAGATAGAGGGCCTTCAGGATATTGGCAAGGGTCCGGTGCTGCGCGGCCGGGTGCTGGCTTAGACGCCAGGGCCAGCGCCGACAACGGCCCAGATGGTTTTGACTTCCCCTGGCTGCTCTTGTAAAGTTTTAATACACAATTTCGTCAAGAGGAAAGACTCGTTAGCTCTCCTATGCCGTCGCGGATAGCATTATTGCTGCTCTGCCTGACCCTGGCCGTTGGCCTGGCCGGACCGGCCAGGGCCCAGCAGCCCGCCGAGGCTCCGGCCAAGGCGGCCTCGCAGTCCGGCGGCCAAGAGCTGCTCTGGGTGGAGCTGTCCGTGGGCGGCCGGCCCCTGCGGGTGCGGGCCGGCGGGGTGGCCACTTTGCACCCGGACGCCCCCTTCAAGGTCCTGGAGGCCAAGACCAGCTCTTGGCTGGACCTGGGCCTGGGCTTTCGTCTCAAGAGCCTGCCCCAGGCGGACCTGAACCAGTACCACACCCTGACCGAGCTGCTGGGCCGCCACGTTTACAACACCGATCAGTTGGAGCTGGAGGTGCTCAAGGCCGGCCAGGTGGTGGGCAGCGTGCACCTGCTGGTGCGCCTGCTGCCCATTGACTGGCTGCGTCTGGCCCGCGAAGCCCAGGGTCTGGATGAAAAGACCGCCTACACCAAGAAGGCCCTGGAGCTGACCCCGGACGACCGCCTGCTGGTGGAGCGCCTGGTGGACCTCTTGGTGGAGGCCCGGCGCTACGATGAGGCAGCCGGCCTGCTGGAGCAGCAGGCGGCCAACAAGACCGACCCCCGCTGGCTGACGCGCCTGGCCGGGCTTTACGAGCGCCTGGGCCAGAGCCAGAAGGCCGCCGCGGCCCTAAGCCAGTTGGCCGCGCTGCACCCTCAGGACGCGACCCTGCTGGAACGCCTGGCCAAGCTCTACGAGAAGGACCAGCGCTGGGAGGAGACGGCCGCGGTGCTGGCCAAGCTCAGCGACTTGAGCACCGGCCCGGACCGGGCCCGGGTGCTGCTGCGCCTGGCCCAGGCCCAGCAAAAGGCCGGCCAGGCCCAGGCGGCCCTGCACTCCCTGGAGCAGGCCGTGGCCCTGGCCCCCCGGGAGGCCAAGCTGTGGCGGGAGCTGGCCCAGGCCCGCACCCAGGCCGGGGACCGCCCGGGCGCATTGCAGGCCCTGACCCAGGCGGCCCAGGCCGCGCCGGGCGACCTGCGCCTGCACCTGGAGCTGTCCAGCGGCTTCCTGGCCGCGGGCGACAAGCGCCGCGCCGCCGCGGAGCTGGAGAAGGCCGCGGCCCTGCAATCCAAGGAGCCGGCCCATCTGCTGGGTCTGGCCACGCTCTACACCGAGCTGGGGGACCGCAAGGCCCTGGCCAGCGCCTACCGCCGCCTGAGTGCGTTGCAACCCGACGACCCGGACCTGAACTACAACCTGGGCGTGCTGCTGTTCGAGGAGGGCCAATACGCCGAGAGCCTGCGCCACCTGCAAAACGCCGCCCAGGCCCGGCCCAAGGACCAAGAAACCCAACAGATGCTCTTCCGGACGCTGGTGCGCCTCAAGCGCTGGCCGCAGGTTCTGGCCCTGGCCAAGAAGATGCTGACCGCCCGCCCCAACGACCAAAAGCTGGTGGAGCTGGTCTACGGGGCCCTGTCCCAGGAGCGGCCCCAGGACGCCGCGGCCCTGTTGGATCTGGTGCTGGCCCAAAAGCCCAAGCAGGTGCGTCCCTACCAGATGCGCGCCGCCCTGGCCCTGCAGGCCGAGGACCGGGCCGCGGCCATCAAGGCCCTCGCCGGCGCGGCCCAGGTCAAGCCCCAGAACCTGCAGGTGCTCTCCCAGCTAGCCGGGCTGCTGGAGGCCGAGGACCGGCCGGCCGAGGCCCTGAAGCTCTACGCCAAGATTCTGGACCAGAACCCCAATTTCCCCGGAGCCGAGGAGCGCTACCTGACCCTGCGCACCCAGTTGCTGCGCCAAGAGCAGCAGATCCCTGCCCCGCCGCCGGCGCCGGACAAAAGCAAGTCTAAGCCGTGAGCCCGCCCCTGGAGGTGACCTGCGCCCTGATACAGCGCCGGGGCCGCATCCTCCTGGCCCAGCGGGCCGACAGCGGCCTGTGGGAGCTGCCCGGCGGCAAGGCCGAGCCCGGCGAGGAGCTGGCCGCCTGCCTGGAGCGGGAGATCGCCGAGGAGCTGGGCGTGCGGGTGCGCGTCACCCGCGGCCTTGGCGCGGCCGAGGGCCTGACCCCCGACGGCCGGCCCTTGCGGCTGCACGCCTTCGCCTGCGCCCTGGGCCAGGGCCGGCCCCAGCCCCGGGAGCACCGCGAACTGCGCTGGCTCAGCCTGGAACAGGCCTTGACTCTGCCCCTGTGCCCCACGGACCGCCGCCTGCTGGCCGGCCTGGCCGCCCGGGCCGGAGCAGAGACAAAAAATCCCGCGGCCCGGGAGCTTGACAAGCAAGGGGGCGGGTGGTAACCAAATAGCTTCCAATCTACTCCTTTCTCCGGCGGCTGAAGGCCGCAGCCGGGGACGTCAGACCAAAAGGAGGCCTTATGCGACACTATGAGACCATCTTTATCATCCACCCCGAGCTGGGCGACGAAGAGACCGCGGCGGTCGTCGAAAAGTTCAGCGGCATCCTGGAGGCCGGCGGCGCCTTCATGGTGAGGCAGGACCACTGGGGCCGCCGCCGGCTGGCCTACGCGGTCAAGAAGCAGAGCAAGGGCTACTATGTGCTCTTCGAGTACGGCGCCGAAGCCCCGGCCGTGGCCGAGATGGAGCGCAACTTCAAGATCGACGAGCAGATCATGCGTTTTATCACGGTGAAGATCGGCGACAGCTTCGACCTGGAGGTCATGAAGCAGGCCAAGGCCGAGGCCGAAGCCAAGGCCGCCGCCCGGGCCCAGGCCGCTCAGCAGAGCGCGCAGGAGTCCGAGGAAGACGTCGGGCTGGGCCGCGGTCTGGATGACGAAGACGCGGAGGAAGAGGCAGAGGACGACGACGAGGCCCCGGAAAGGGACCGGGATTAGGAGGACGGCATGATTACGCTCAAGAGAAGGAGATTCGGCCGCCGCAAAGTATGCCGCTTCTGTGCCGATTCCACCTTGGTTATCGACTACAAGGACCCGCGCACCCTGCGCTATTTCACCACCGAGCGGGGAAAGATTATCCCGCGCCGCATCAGCGGCTGCTGCGCCAAGCACCAGCGGGAGCTGACCCTGGCCATCAAGAGGGCCCGGCACATCGCCCTGCTGCCCTTTGCGGCCACGGGTAGTTAACCTCGGCCGTGAGCGCGGCGCCCACGAGCCGCCGGGTCCTGGGCGGCGGGCTGGCCCCGGCCCTGGCGGCCGGAGGAGCGCTGGCGCTGCTGGCCGCACCCTGGGGCATTCCCCTGGCGGGGCCGCTGTTAACCCTGTTCGCGCCCCTGCCCCTGGTGCTGGCCTACTCTTTGCGGGGGGCCCGGGCCGGGCGCTTGGCCCTGCTGCTGGCCGCGGGGGCCACCTTCCTGCTCATGCAGGTGGCCCAGCCCCTGGCCGGCAGCTACTACCTGGTGTACTTCTTCGCCCTGTCCCTGGTGCTGGGCGAGGCATTGTGCCGGGGCCTGCGCGAGGACTGGGCTGTGGCCGGTGCGGCCGGGGCAGGCATGCTGGCGGTGTTTATCCTGCTGCTCATCGGCTCCCTGGTCCTAGGCCGGGGGCCCTGGCAGCTCTGGCAGGATCAGTGGCAGAACGAGCTCACGGTGGTGCTGCAGATGTACCGCGGCACGGGTCTGGACGAGGCGGCTATGAACCAACTCCGCCAGACCCTGGAGCAGATTGGACGCCTGGTGCTGCGCCTGGCTCCGGGCATCCTGGCCACGGCCTCGTTGCTGGTGGCCTGGGTCAACCTGCTGCTGGTGCGCCGCCTGGGCCGGCGGGCCCGGCCCCAGCCGGCCGGCGGGGACCTGACCCAGTTCCGGGCGCCGGAGAGGCTGGTGTGGGTCTTGATCGCCGCGGGCGCGGTGATGGTGTTCGCCCAGGGCTGGCTGTTCTGGGCGGGGGCCAACTTGGTGCTGGCGCTGGGCACGGTGTATTTTTTCCAAGGCATGGCCGTGTTGGCCTATTGGCTCAAGAAAAAAAACGCCCCCGCCCTGCTCAGGGTGTCCATATACGTGCTGGTGGTTATGGAATTCTTCCTGGCCGTGATCATAGCCGCGGCCGGGTTGTTTGACATATGGTTCAATCTAAGGCGGCAGGGACAGGAGCCGGCCGCCTGAGGCGGAGGAATATATCATGAAGGTGATCCTCACCAACGAGGTGTTGGGTCTGGGCGACCCCGGCGATGTGGTGAAGGTGAAAACCGGCTACGGCCGCAACTACCTCATCCCCCAGGGCCTGGCCCTGGAAGCCACCTACAAGAACATCAAGAGCGTGGAGTCGGATAAGAAGCGCATCGCCGCGGCCCAGGCCCGCGAGGCCGAAAAGGTCCGGGGCGAGGCCGGCAAACTGGCCGGGGTCAAGGTGGCGGTCACCGCCCGCGCCGGCGAGGGCGGCAGGCTCTACGGCTCGGTGACCAACATGCAGGTGGCCGCGGCCCTGGCCGAGCAGGGGTTTGACATTGACCGCCGCCGCATTATCCAGGAATCACCCATCAAACAATTGGGCGAGTATACTCTCAAGGTTAAGCTGCACCCCCAGGTGGTGGTTGATATAAAATTGGAGGTGTTGCCCGAGGCCCAGCCCGAGGCTCCCGCGGCCGGGCCTGAGCCAGCCGCGGCCGGGCAAGAGGCCGAGACGGCCCAGGCGGCGGACCAGCCCCAGGCCGCCGCGGAGGAAGAACCCAAGGAGTAGAGCGTGGCCGAAACAGGCCTGCGCAGCAACCGCGTGCCCCCCCAGGACATCGCCGCCGAGCGCGGCGTGCTGGGGGGCGTGCTGGTGCACGGCGCCGACGTCCTGGCCGGCGTCGCCGCCTCACTCAAGCCCGCTGATTTCTACGACCGCCGCCACGCCAAAATATTCGCGGCCATGCTGGCCCTTTACGAAAAGGACCAGCCGGTGGACGAGATCACCGTCACCTCGCGCCTGTCCGACGAGGGACAGTTGGAGGCAGTGGGCGCCGCCGCCTACCTGGCCGAGCTGGCCGACATCCTGCTGGGCCCGGCCCACGTGGATCACTACGCTTCCCTGGTCAAGGACAAGGCCCTGCTGCGCAACTTCGTGGCCGCCGCTCACCAGGCCATCGAGGAGGCCCACTCCCATCAGGCCGACCCGGATATCGCCCTGGAGGGCGCCGAGCGGGCCATCTTCGCCGCCACCCAGGAGCGCCTGAACCAGCAGTTGAGCCCCCTGAGCGAGGTGGTCACCTCCGCCCTGAAGGTCATCGAGACCCGTTTCAAGAACAAGGGCCAGGTGGCCGGGGTGCCCACCGGCTTCAAGAAGCTGGACCAGCTCACCACCGGCCTGCAGCCCGGCGACCTCATCATCGTGGCCGGCCGCCCCTCCATGGGCAAGACCGCCTTTGCCCTGAACATCGCCACCAACGCCGCCCTGACGGCCGGGGTCACGGTGGGCATCTTCAGCCTGGAGATGAGCAAGGAGCAGTTGGGCCTACGCCTGCTCTCGGCCGAGGCCCGCGTCTCCGGCTCCAAGATCCGCAGCGGCTTCTTGAGCCACGCCCACGACTTCCCGGCCCTGACCCAGGCCGCCGAGCGCCTGCACGGCGCGCCGGTCTACATCGACGACACTCCGGCCCTTTCCGTGCTGGACCTGCGCTCCAAGGCC
The DNA here is from genome assembly GCA_003605055.1 of Desulfarculus sp. Lineage (GTDB taxonomy): Bacteria > Desulfobacterota > Desulfarculia > Desulfarculales > Desulfarculaceae > Desulfoferula. The sequence goes on along the minus strand of QZKP01000032.1, from coordinate 66,845 downwards.
CGCCGCCTGAAGCTGGAGTTCGGCCTGGGCCTGATTCTGGTGGACTACCTGCAGCTCATGCGCGGCCGCGGCGGCGCGGACAACCGCGAGCAGGAGATATCCAACATCTCGCGCTCCCTGAAGGCCCTGGCCAAGGAGCTGAACCTGCCGGTGGTGGCCCTGAGCCAGCTCAACCGCAAGGTGGAGGAGCGCCCGGGCGGGGATAAGCGCCCCATGCTCAGCGACCTGCGCGAATCAGGGGCCATCGAGCAGGACGCGGACGTAATCGCCTTCATCTACCGCAAGAAGGTCTACAAGAAGCGCGACGACCCCGAGGAGCCCGACGACAACGTGGCCGAGATCATCATCGGCAAGCAGCGCAACGGCCCCACCGGCACCGTGCGCCTGTCCTTTGTGGACGACCTGACCAGCTTCGAGGAGATGGCCTCGGATTTCTACGAGCCCGGGGAGTAGCCAAGCCTTGCCCAAGCTCCTGGGACGCACCCAGGGCCTCAAGCCCCAGCAGATCAAGCGCCTGCACAACCTCTACCGCCGCCGGCTGCCCCCGGCCGATTTGCTCCTGCCCGAGCAGGCCCGGGACCTGGCCCGGCTCTCGGCCGAGTTGGGCCGGCAGATCGGGCTGGTGGTCAGCCGCAAGGGGGAGGTGGAGCAGGTGGTGGTGGGCTTGCCCGAGCGCCTGCCCGCAATGGACCCCAGCCGCCTGCGCCGGGGCCGCACCCGCCTGGCCGGCCACTTCCTGCTGCGCACCCACCTGGGCGCCGGCGGCCTGGGGCCGCCGGACCTGAGCGAGCTGGGCCTCAAGCGCTGGGACCTGGTGGCCGTGCTGGAGGTGGACGAGCAGGGCGAAGCCGGCCTGATCCACCTAGCCCACCTCCTGCCCCAGCCCCGGGAGGGCCAGGACCACCGTCTGCTGGAGCCCTTCCGGGCCGGGCAGGCGCCTGAGGACCTCAGCCGCCTGGTGCGCTCCCTGGAGGAGGAGCTGGCCCGCCTGGCGCCGGCGCGGGCGGTTGCGTCCCAGGGCGCGGCCCTGCTGGTCAGCGTGGGCGACCGGCCGCGGGCCGAGGCCGCCACGCGCCTGGAGGAGCTGGCCGAACTGGCCCGCTCGGCCGGGCTGAGCGTGGTGGGGCGGGTGATCCAGCGCCGGTTGCGGCCCGACCCGCGCACCCTGATCGGGCCGGGCAAGCTGCAACAGGTGCTGGTGCAGGCCCTGCGCGCGGGCGCAGATTTGCTGCTGCTGGACCAGGACCTGACGCCCAGCCAGGCCCGCTCCCTGGCCGCGGCCACCAGCCGCGAGTTGAAGTTCATGGACCGCACCCAACTCATCCTGGACATCTTCGCCCAGCGGGCGGCCACCGCCGAGGGCAAGCTGCAGGTGGAGATGGCCCAGCTCCGCTACCTGATGCCCCGCCTGGCCAGCCGCGACGACGGCCTGAGCCGGCTCACCGGCGGCATCGGCGGCCGGGGCCCGGGCGAGACCAAGCTGGAGATTGACCGCCGCCGAGTCCGCCAGCGGCTGGGCCGCTTGGAGCAGGACCTGGCCCGCCTGGCCCAGCAGCGCCAGCAACGCCGCCAGGCCCGGGGCCGGGGCGGCCTGCCCGTGCTGTCCATCGTGGGCTACACCAATGCCGGCAAGTCCACCCTGCTCAACACCCTGACCCACAGCCAGGTGCCGGCCGAGGACCGCCTCTTCGCCACCCTGGACCCCACCACCCGACGGCTGCGCTTTCCCCGCGAGCGGGAGGTGATCATAACCGACACGGTGGGGTTCATCGAGGACCTGCCGCCGGAGCTGCTGCGGGCCTTTGCCGCCACCTTGGAGGAACTGGCCCAGGCCAACCTGCTCTTGCACGTGGCCGACGCGGCCAACCCCCGGGCCGAGGAGCTGATCGCGGCGGTGAATCATATCCTGGACGAGCTGGACCTTAGCCGGGCCCCCCGGCTGCTGGTGCTCAACAAGGCCGACATCGCGCCGGCCGCGGCCCTGGAGACCCTGCGCAACCGCTACCAGGGGGTGGCCATCAGCGCCCGGGACCCCAGCACCCTGCCGGCCCTACTGGCCCGCATCGAGGAAATGGCCTTTGGCCAGCCCAGGACCTTGACCTCTGGCAGGGCGGTTGGCTAGGCAAGCTGCGAGATTGAAAATTGCCTAATAATTTACACTAAGAAATCAGCCTATCTAGACATTATTCAAGCAATAACTAGGCACCAAAATTTATAGGAGGCTCGTCTCAGCGCTTGGGCCGGCCCATCGCTGCCCAACACCAAGGGCGCCCTGCGGGCGCCCAACCAAGCGTCGGCCTGTCTGAGGCTGCCGGTTATTTCATGTCCTGCATGCGTTTGAGATCAGGCGGGTACACGTAGCGGGGGTCAATGGTGTAGGTCACGGCCAGACCCCAGTACACCCAACCGTTGACTCGGCCCCGGGTGCCGAAAAAGGGCGAGAACTTCTCGGCCAACTCATGCTGCTTGTCCGAGTTGAGCCTCTGTCCCAAGAAGCCGTGTTGGAGATTGAACACCTGCTTGAAGCCGGCCTGAAACAGGGTTTCGGCTGCTTCGGCGCCCAGGACGCCGTCGGTGGAGAGGATCAGCAGCTTGTCCTCGATCTTGAACAGGGACTTGGCCACGCCCACGAAGTTGGGGTTGGGCTTGGCGCTGAGCTGGTAGCCGGTGAAGGGGGCCTTGCCGCCGTCATAGCGCCCGCCCTGCACCTGAAAATCCATGGTGGCAAAGCGCCAGGGGATGTTGTAGGCCTTGGGCGGGTGGCCCAGCAGGGCGTACTCCAGGCGGGTGCGCACGTCCACCAGGAAGGCGGATTTGGGCTCCGCGGCCAGGATCTGGGCCGCCTCCAGAACGCTGATGGTCTGAACCTGGACCGGCTTTTCCGCCGCACCTGTCAGGCAAGGCAGCAACAGGAAGCCGGCGAAGATAAAAACCAATAATCTACGCAACATATCTCTTTTCCCGGGCGCATGGCCCTTTGCGGGCTGATAATACGGTCCGAGGAGCAAATTGTCAATGCGTAAAAAGGTTTTCCTTGCCCGGGCGCGTTGCCCGGGGCCAGGGGTTGTGCTAAGATGCCAGGGAACGGTATTGTTAATTTTATATTGCTATATTAGCAGGATAGCCAACCATGACTCTTGAGCTGAACCCTCTGCCCGTCCTGGAGGCGGCCCTGGCCCGCGGCGGCCAGATGTCCGAGCTGTTCCTGGAGCGCTCCAGCGCCCTGATGCTGGTCATGGACGACCACAAGATCGAAAAGGTCATCGGCGGGGTGGACCAGGGGGCTGGGCTGCGCCTGATCTTTGACCTCAAGACCGCCTATGCCTACGGCAACCAGGTGGATGAGGTTGGCCTGCTGCCCCTGGCCCGCAACCTGGCCCTGCTGGCTGGCGGCGCGGCGGTGGCGCCCGCCCGGCCCCAGGCCCAGACGCCGGGCCTGTTGCCCCGGGTGCAAAAGCCCCCCCGGGACGCGGCCACCGGGCGCAAGGTGGAGTTGGTGCGCGCGGCCGAGGCCGCGGCTCGGGCCCTGGACCCGCGCATCCGCCAGGTGCGGGTCATGTACCTGGACCGCAGCCAGCAGGTGCGCATCATCAATTCCCTGGGCCAGGAGGCGGCCGAGGAGCGCACCCAGGTGCTCCTGGCCGTGCACTGCGTGGCCGAGGACCAGGGCCTGGTGCAGACCGGCTATGAGAGCGCCGGCGGCCTGGCCGGGCTGGAGGTGCTGGAGGAGCAGGACCCGGCCCAGATCGCCCGCCAGGCGGCCCGCCGGGCCCTGTTGATGCTGGAGGCCGACCCGGCCCCGGGCGGGGCCATGCCCGTGGTGCTGCACGCCGAGGCCGGCGGGACCATGATCCACGAGGCCGTGGGCCACGGCCTGGAGGGCGACCTGGTCTTCGAGAAGATGAGCGTGTACGCAGGCCAGGTGGGCCAGACGGTGGCTTCGCCCCTGGTCACGGTGATTGACGACGGCGCCATCCCCGGCCGCCGGGGCTCCGGGGGCTTTGACGACGAAGGTACTCCCTGCCGCAAGAACGTGGTCATCGAAGCCGGGATGCTCAAGGGCTATCTGCACGACCGGCTCTCGGGTTGGAAGCTGGAGGCCCAGCCCACGGGCAACGGCCGCCGGGAAAGCTACCGCCACCGCCCCGTGCCGCGCATGACCAACACCCTCATCGCGCCGGGAACGGACGACCCTGAGTCCATCATCCGCTCCACGCCCCAGGGCCTGTTGGTCAAAAAGATGGGCGGCGGCCAAGTGAACACCATCAATGGCGACTTTGTCTTCGAGGTCAGCGAGGGCTACCTAATCCGCGACGGCAAGGTGGGCCCGCCGGTGCGCGGCGCCACCCTGACCGGCAACGGCCCCCAGGTGCTCAAGGACATAGACCGGGTGGGCAGCGACCTGGGCTGGGGCCTGGGCACCTGCGGCAAGGAGGGCCAGGGCGCGCCCATCGCCGACGCCCAGCCCACCCTGCGCATCCCCCGCCTGGTGGTGGGCGGCCTGCACCAGGGTTAGCCCGGATATTTCATGAGGGTTGGGCTTCCGGCTTCGCCAGCCACCGGCATGCTACGTTGCCGGCTTCACTCGCGCCTCGATGTAGCTTTGGCTACACCTGCGGCGCTCGCTCGCCAGACGCCTTGTCTGCCGGCGGCTGGCTGTGCCGGAAGCGGGTACAAACCGTACCCTGGTAATGTCGGCGCCTTTTTCATAACGGCCCCATGAATATTGGTTCAGTGTTTAATGCCACCCAACCCTCATAAAATATCCGGGCTAGCCGTGCCCCCCTCCCCTGCCCTGGCCCGCCTGCTCTGGGACCGCGGCGGGCTGTGGTCCTTATTCACCTATGATGCCTGCCGCGCCCTGAATCTGGCCCTCGCGCCCATCAGCGCGTCCCAGGTGGCCGCCGGCGGCCTGGCCGACGCGCGCCTGCTGGTGGCGCCCGGCGGCTGGCCGGCCCTGAAGAGCCCGGCCCTGGGTCCGGCCGGGGCCGCGGCCATCCGCGAGTTCGTGGCGCGAGGCGGCGTGTATCTGGGCTTTTGCGGCGGCGCGGGCCTGGCCTTGGCGGTGCAGGGCGGCCTGGGCCTGGTGGCCCTGGGCCGGGCTGCGGATGGCCAGCGCCTGCCCGGCCTGTCCGGCCCGGTGTGGGCCGCGCCCGCGCCCGGCGCAGAGTCGCATGCCTTGTGGCTGTGCCAGCAGCAACCCGGCCTGTTCCACGTGTGGTGGCCGGGCCAGTTCGCCGAGCCGGCTTCGCCGGATATCGAGGTCCTGGCCCGCTACCAGGGGCCGGGCCCGGGCCTGTGCATCGCGGACCTGGAGGTGGACCAGGTTGATCCCACGGCCTGGCCCGGCCTGGAGGCAGCCTACGGCCGGGCCCTGGACCCGGCCTGTGTCTGGGGCCAGCCGGCCGTGATCCAGGCCCGCCTGGGCCGGGGCCGGCTGCTGCTCTCCTATCTGCACCTGGACACGCCCGGCTGCCCGGCCGGGGCCCAGGCCCTGGCGAGCATTTGGCGGCGCTGGCTGGGCGAGGATGCCGTGGCCGCGCCCGCTCGCCAGACCGGCCCGCCCCTTCCCGGCTTGGCGGCTCTGGCCGAGCAGGCGCAGGCCCTGTGGGACCTGGGCCGGGACCTGGGCCTGTGGCAGCCGCGGCACCCGGCCATGCCTCTTTGGCGGAGGGGCGCCCGGGGCCTGGAGTTCTGGTCCCTGCTGCGCCTGAGCCAGGCCGCGGCCCGGGCCACAGCGGATGCGCCCCAGGCGGCGGCGATCAGCGCCAGGCTGGCGGCGGCCCTGGAGCCTGTCTTTGAGAATGGCCCGGCCGTGCTGCGGGCCCAGGCCGCCCGCCTGGCCGGCCAGGAGGCGGAGGCGAAGGCAGCGCAAATCGAGGCCGCCTGGTTCCCCAGGCCTCGGCGGGTGGACGCGGAGCTGGCTGAGGCGTTGCGGGCCTTGGAAAATGGCCTTTTGGCCCTGTTGGCGCTGGGCGGCCATGATTGACAACCCCGCGGCCAGATGGTACAAAGTTCCGCTGTCGGGACGTGGCGCAGTCTGGGAGCGCACTTGAATGGGGTTCAAGGGGTCGCTGGTTCAAATCCAGTCGTCCCGACCACTTAGCCAACTTGAGCCAGCGGCGGGCATACGTGCCTGCCGCTGGTTTTTTTGTGCGCCGGACCTATAGCCGGCCTCAATTGCCCAGTCCCAGCAGGCTGGCCCCCCCGCTGGCGAAGATGCCGGCAATGCAACCGGTCATAACCGTGGCCAGAGTGGCGGCCCACAGGGCCTTGAGCCCCAGGCGGCTCAGTTCGCCCAGGCGGCCCGGCGCCAGGGCCCCGAACCCGCCCACGAAGATGGCCACCGAGGCCACGTGGGCGAAGCCGCACAGGGCATAGGAGGCCAGCAGGGCGCTGCGGTCGTAGGCCAGGCCGTGCTGGGCCAGGAGCTGGCTCAACTGGGCATAGGCCGGTATCTCCGTGACCAGCACCCGCTGGCCCAGCAGGGCCCCCACCTGGGCCGCGTCCGTTGGCGGCACGCCCATGATCAGGGCCAGGGGATAGCCCAGCCAGCCTAACACGGTCTGGAGGCTGAACCCCGGCGCGCCCAGCAGACCGCCGACCCAGCCCACCAGGCCGTCGGCCAGGGCCACCAGCCCCAGGAAGCTGATTAAGAGGGCCACGATGCCCACCAGCAGCCTGACCCCGTCGTTGGAGCCGGTGATCACCGCCTCCATGTACCCGCCGTACTTGCCCAGGGCCGGGTCCACGGTGCGGCCGGCGGTGAGGGGCTGGCCAATCTCGGGCTCCATGAGCTTGGCCACCACGATGGCCGCCGGCGCGCTGATCAGCGAGGCGCTGACCAAATGGCCGGCGATGTTGGGGAAGCTCTGGTGCAGGGTGGCCACGTATATGCCCAGGGTGCTGCTGGCCACGGTGCTCATGGCCGCGGTGAGCAGGCAGAAGAACTCCGAGCGGGTGAAGCTGGGCAAGAAGGGCCGCACCATGCCCGCGGACTCCACGCCCACGAAGATCAGGCTGGCCACGCCCAGGGACTCGGCCCCGCTGCTGCCCAGGCTGCGCACGAACACGGCCGAGAACCAGCGCACCACCCGCTGCAGAACGCCGGCCTGGTACAAGAGCGCGGTCAGGGCCATGAAGAAGATGATGGTGGGCAGGGCCTGCAGGGCCAGGATGAAGCCCAGGGAGCCCTGCTGCCCCGGGCCCAGGGCCAGGGGTCCGAACAAAAAGTGCACCCCGGCCCGGGAGAACTCCAGGAGCTTGACCAGGGCCGCGTTCACCGCCAGCAGCCCGCCCCGGCCGGCCGGCAGGGCGAAGACCAGCGCGCCCATGGCCAGTTGCAGGCCCAGGCCCCAGGCCAGGGTGCGCCAGGCCGTGGGCCCCCGCCTGAGGCCGCATAGCCGGGCGATGGCCACCAGCGCGGCCAGGCCGCCCAGGCTGATGAGATTGTAGTACAGGGGCGCCTGCTGCATGCCTCCTCCCCGCGCATGAATTCGCGTGATGATAGCACGCCTGGCCCGGGCGGATAAACACCCGCCGCCTTGCTAGGTTGGGCCCGCCTGGTTATAAATAGGCCCCATGATCACCCTGCACAACGTCAGCAAGTACTTCGGCAAGCAGGACGTGCTGAGGGGCGTGAGCCTGCACATCGGCCCGGGCCAGCGCCTGGGCCTGGTGGGGCCCAACGGCGCGGGCAAGTCCACCCTGCTGGGCCTGATGCTGGGCCAGGTCGAGCCGGACGCCGGCCAGGTGTTCCGGGCCAAGGCCCTGCGCCTGGGCTATCTGCCCCAGGAGCTGCTGCACCTGTCCGGCCACACCGTGCTGGAGCTGGCCATGGAGACCGGCGACCAGCTCGGCGCCGTGGAGCAGGAGCTGGTCGAGGTGAACCAGGAGCTTAGCCAGGCCCAAGAGGAGCAGGCGCTTACCGAGCTTCTGGAGCGGCAAGGCCGGCTGCAGTCGGTGTTCGAGCAACTTGGCGGCTACGACCTGGAGGCCCGGGCCAGCCGGGTGCTGCACGGCCTGGGCTTTGCGCAGGCCCAATTCCATTGCGACGTGGCCACCCTGTCCGGCGGCTGGCTCATGCGCGCGGCCCTGGCCCGCCTTTTGCTCTCGGCCCCGGACCTGATTCTCTTGGACGAGCCCACCAACCACCTGGATCTGGAGTCCCTGCTCTGGCTGGAGGGCTACCTGGTGCAGAACCCGGCCTCGCTGGTGCTGGTCAGCCACGACCGCGTGTTTCTGGACAAGGTGGTTAACCGCATCGTGGAGCTGGAAGACGGGCAGTTGTTCACCTACGGGGGCAACTACAGCCAGTTCGAGGAGCAGCGCCAGCGCCGCCGCCAGGCCCAGCAGGCGGCCTATGAGAGCCAGCAGGAGCGCATCAAGCAGATACAACTGTTCGTGGACAAGAACCGCACGCGCAAGGACCGGGCCAAGCAGGTACAGGGCCGCCTGAAGATGCTGGAAAAGATGGAACGGCTCAAGCCGCCCCCCCAGGACCAGGCCATCCACCTGGAGCTGCCCGCGGTGGACCGCTCAGCCAAGGTGGTGGTGGAGCTTCTGGACCTGGACTTGTCCTACGGCGACAACCGGGTGTACCGGGGCCTGAACTTCCAGCTTCTGCGCGGCGACCGCCTGGCTCTGCTGGGCCGCAACGGCGCGGGCAAGTCGTCCCTGTTGCGGCTTCTGGCCGGGCTGGTGCGCCCCCAAGGCGGCCGGCGGCTGGTGGGCGGCCGAGTCAAGATGGGCGTGTTCTCCCAGCACGCCTTGCAGGACCTGAACCCGGACAACGACGTGCTCAGCGAGCTGGGCAGCGTGGCCGGCTTGATGGCCCAGAGCCAGGCGCGCACCCTGCTGGGCGCCTTTTTGTTCCACGGCGACGACGTGTTCAAGAAGGTCAAGGTGCTCAGCGGCGGCGAGCGCTCCCGACTGGTGCTGGCCAAGCTGCTGATCCAGGCGCCCAATCTGCTTTTGCTGGACGAGCCCACCAACCACCTGGACATCGCCAGCCGCAAGGTGCTGGAGACGGCGCTCAAGGACTACCAAGGCACCCTGGTGCTGATCAGCCACGACCGGCACCTTATCAACGTCGTGGCCAACAAGGTGGCCTACGTGGAGCACGGCCTGGTGACGCTGTTGCCGGGCAACTACGACGACTTCCAGCGCCTATGGCGCCAACGCCTGCCCGAGTCCGACGCCGAGGCCGCCACCCCCGCGCCGCCGGCCGCCCCTGCCCCTGCCCCGTCCTGGGCCTCGGAGGGGCTCCAGACTTCGGGACCCAAGAGCGCGGCCCAGAAGCGGGCCGAGGCCCAGGCCCGCCAAGAGCGCTACCAGCGGCTCAAGCCGCTCCGGGACAAGGTGCAGGCCGTGGAGGCCCAGGTGGAGGCAGCCGCCGCGGAGTTGGACGGTCTGGTGCAGGAGATGGTGGACCCGGCGGCCTTTGCCGACGGCCAGCGCTGGTCGCGCCTGACCAAGGCCCACGCCCAGGCCCAGGAGCGGGTGGCCAAGCTGACCGCCAAGTGGGAGAAGATGGCCCTGGAGCTGGAGGCGCTGGAGTCCGAGGCCTAGCTGTCAGAAAATGCGGGGATTAGGTTTTTTTAGAGAATTTGACTGCCACCCGGTCGCATTGCCGAGCCCGCCAAACTACATCCTAACCGAGGCGCCTTACAAACTCCACCTTGTGGTCGCCCGGCCGGTTATAGTCGTGAATGAACGGGATTCCGTCACTCTCACCGTCGCCGGGGACGAGGGAGAAGCCCATTTCCCTATGAAACGCCACCGATGCCTTGTTTACCGGGGCGGTGCATGCCCTGACGATGCTGCGCCCGTTTTCGCGGCAAGCCTCGAAGAAACGCTCGTAAAGACACCTGCCTATTCCCTGGCCGCGATAGCCAGGATTGACGCCCAAGAAGTGGGCGTACCCCTCCTCCGGACGGGACGGAGACAAAAAACCGATGATGAACCCGACCATGCGTCCGTCATGTTCCATGACAAATGACGTGTTAGCGAAATGGTCCAGAAACAATCTCGGAACTGCGTATCTCAGGTCGCGGCCGCCCCACCATGCGGGCATGACTGCAATGATCTGCCCATGATCCGTCGGCCTGGCCGATCTGATGGTCAACTCATCCACCATTACCACCCCCTGGGTCTATATCCCGCACCTGAAACAATAGCGCAACTGCCAGCCGGCTAAGCGAGTTGGCCCTTTTCAAGAACAAATGATGAAGTCAGTCCATACCCAGTTCGCGCTCCAACTCGGCGATCTCAGCCTCCAGGCGGCGGCGCTCCTCGGGTGAGAGCCCATCCTGGGCCAGGCGCTGCTTGAGCCCCAGCAGCCGCCGGCCGGCCCGGTAGTCCTCGCATTTCACGGTGGGTTGCACCAAGCCGCTCCTCCAGGAGGCCGATCCGGCCAGAAACTTACCACGACCCGCCGGGACGAGCCAGCCGGGTTCTGCCGGGGCCTGGCGGAGCGCGGCGTGGGCCGCGGTCTTTTCCAGCCCTCTTGCCGTCGCATTTTCGCCTGAAAACGGTTGACGAAAACAGGCCGGGCTGATAAATACAGGCACACAGCGCATACGGGCTGCTAGCTCAACTGGCAGAGCAACGGACTCTTAATCCGTAGGTTGAAAGTTCGATTCTTTCGCAGCCCACCAAAAAACACCCAGCTTGCTTAAGCTGTCCACCGCTCGGCGGTCTCCTGGGTCAGGAAGACCGCCGAATTTTTAATGGGCTAAGAGCCCCTACCGGCCGGGTGTAAAGAGCGGGTTTTCCGAAATCATCACTGTCTTGAGACAACTGGCTGCATTACTTGCGCACCAAAAGAATCTTCATTGGCGTGATCCTCGGCCTGTCCGGTGGCTTGCTGGCCCTGGCGCTTGGTTATTGCGCGCTCTATGCCGGCGCCCTGCTGTTTCTGAACAGCCTGGAGGGGTTGTTTTTCGAAGCCGAAGCGGCCGCCGCCATCAAACAGGGCCGCATTATGGACAACCCCCGGGGCGCGGGGCTACGTGAGGTCCGCTTAGAGCCCGCTGCTGGCAGCGCCGCGGAACTGGGCTTTGATTCCGACTTTCCTTACGCCTTCGGCAGGGTCCGAGTGCGCTTGGTCGCGCGGCCGGAGGGCCAAGCCGGCGGCCAGGTGGTCCTGTTGATAACCGGGCGCTCCGGCCGGGGGGTCCTGGCCCAAAAGCAGGTGCTTCTGGATGGCGCCGGCCAGGAAATCAGCCTTGAGGCGGATATGGGCCTGGGCATCCAACGCCTGGAGTTCTGGCTGCGGTATCGCGGCAAGGGGGCACTGGTCGTAGATTGCGTAAAGGTGAGCCGGCCGGACCCTTGGCCGACCCGGTTATGGCACTACTTCCGGCGAATAATCAGCTCCCCCTTCTGGTGCTTCTGGCGGACCAGCGACCAGGACAGCCCCTGGCGAGACCACTCTCTGCCGGATTTATATGAAAGAGTAGGACTGCTGCGCCTGACCAACCGCCTCACCCGCGGCCTAAACGACATACACCAAAAAGCCTGGCAGGCCTATCATTACGTCTTCAGCCGGCTGGCCGATCAGTGGGGCCGCGAAACCTGTCCTTATGTGGGCGACACTCACTGGCAGGTGTTGGTGCGCGGCGGCGGCAAGTGCGACACCCAGGCTGGGGTGTTGGGCGACATGCTGGCCTATCTGGGCCTGTCATCCCGGGTCATCACCTCCGGGTTCAAGCCTCTCAACGAGGACACCCACAGCGTGTTGGAGGTTGCCTTCCCCTCGGGTTGGGGGGTGTTCGACCCTTATCTTGGGTTCGCCCTCATGGGCCCCGGGGGCCGGCCGCTTTCCTTCCGGGAAATAGGCGATCGGCTGGGTCAAAAAAACCCGACCCCGTTGCGCAAAGGCGACCCGGATACCAGGGAGAACCTGCTCAGGGCCTTTTATGGCAATCAGCCGCGCACCTTGAACAATCGCCGGCCTTTGGTCACCGGCTACAATGGCTTGCCTCGCCTGGCCAGGGAATGGTACGGAAATAATTTGCAGGACCATTACTTGCGCGATCTGCGCAAAGAGATGAAAAAAGAGCCGCCAAAGCTCGCCCTGGCCAGGGCCCGCAACCTGCATCTCTTCGGCCGCTTGGCTGAGGCGCAACGGGCCTATCGCCGGGCGGAGGCGGTCTTTAAGGAAACCTTATATAAATCGGCTGTTGCCTATTATCAAGCTGAGTTGGCTCTTGATCAAAACAAGTCGCCTGAAGCCTGCCAGCGCTTGCGCGCATCATGGCGCGATGCACATCCGCCGTTATGGAAGGGCCGCCTAGAAAGAGCGTTAACGCGCTGGGGCTGCAATGCGCCGGCAAAGCATTAGCAGGCTTTTGACCGCTAGGGGCACCCGGCTGCCTAGCAGTACAGCTCCTGCCGGTGGCGGGTGAGCCGCTCGCAGCCGTCCTGGGTGACCAGGAAGGTGTCCTCCAGGCGCAGGCCGCCGATCCCCTTGGAGTAGGCGGTGGTCTGCATCAGGGCCAGCACCATGTTCTTCTGGAGCACCGTGCGGCTGTCCTTCTCGATGACCGGATAGAACTCCGACTGCCGAAGCCCCACCCCGTAGCCTATATCCTTGGGCAGGTGCTTGCCCACGCCCTGCTCGGCCAGGACTTGGTGGGCCGCCTGCCAGACCTCGCCGGACAGGGCCCCGTCGCGCACCGCGCCGGCGCAGGCCGCCTGGGCCCTGGCCACCAGGCGCAGATAGTCTATCTGAGCCTGGCTGGGCGGGCCGGAGAAGGTGGTGCGGCAGAGGTCCGAGGCGTAGCCCCCGTGGGTGGCCCCCAGGTCTATGACCACCGGTTCGTCGGCCTGAATCACCCGGGGCGAGGCATGCGGGTGGGCCAACAGGGTGCGCGGTCCCGAGGCCACGAAGGTGCCGAAGGCCGGCCGCAGGGAGCCGGCCTTGCTCATGACGTACTCGGCCTCGGCCGCCACCTCCAGCTCGCTGACCCCGGGCGCCACCGCGGCCAGGGCCGCGGTCATGGCCTGGTCGGCGATGGCCGCCGAGCGCCGGATCAGCTCTATCTCCCGCTGGCTCTTGATGGCCCGCAGCCGGTCCACCAGCGGGCTGACGTGCACGAACTCGGCCCGGGGAAAGCGCTGGCGCAGCAGCTCGTAGTCACGCACCAGCATGAAATCCTTTTCCACGCCGATGCGCCTGGGGTCCGGCCGGTGCTTAGCCGCGATCTGGGCCATGCGCGCCATGAGCGTGTCCTGGGGGAACACGTAGCTGGCCAGCCGGGGCAGCCGGCAGACCTGTTTGGCCTCGGGCAGGTCCAGCCATAGGATGCAGAACACGGGCTCTTGGTCCGGAAACAGCACCACCCCAGAGCAGACCGAGGCGTAACCCGCGAAGTAGAACACGTTGTGCGGCTTGACCAGAAAGGCCATTTCCAGGTTTTCCGCGGCCAGGCTTTGCTGCATCTGGGTTGCCGGGTCGCTCATGGCGCCTCCGTTTGGCTAGACCGCCTCTATGCCCGCCTTAAGGGCCTTGATATTCAGCTCCAGTTTATTCGGCGGGAAGGTCTCGCGCATCTCCTTTTCCACATCGCCGGGCTCGATGGGCAGGACGCCAGCGCCCAGCAGGCAGCCCAGCAGGATGATGTTGGCCACGATGGGCGCCCCCAAGGACAGGGCCATTTCGGTCACGTCCACGAACCAGGCCCGCCGCGAAAGCTCCATGATGGCCGCATTCAGCCTGTCCTGCTCGGGATAATCCAGGCGCCGGGCCAGCACCCCCACCGGCTGGATGGGATGGGTGTTGGTGATGGTCAGCACGTCTTGGTTGCCGTACTCGGCCAGGAGGCGCAGGGTCTCCAGGGGCTCCAGGCTCAGCACCAGGCTGGCCTTGCCCTTGGGCACCAGGGGCCCGTAGTAGCGCTTGCGCGAGATGCGCATGCTGCTGAACACCGAGCCGCCCCGCTGGGCCGCGCCAAAGGTCTCGCCGATGGTGACCCGGAAGCCTTTGTCCACCAAGATGCGGCCGATCATGCGGGAGATGAGGATGTTGCCCTGTCCGCCCACGCCGCAGACCATGAGGTTGTAGGGATCGCTGAAACCGCTCATTAGGCCACCTCCTCGCGCACGATCGCCTTGAAGGGACAGATGCTGGCGCAGACCCCGCAGCCCGGGCAGGCGTCATCCCGGATGCTGGCCTTGCCGCCCTCTGCCTCCACCATCAAGGCCGGGCAGCGGAAGGCGCTATAGCAAATTGCGCACTCCTGCCCCTTGCATTTGGACTGGTCCACCTCCATGCGGAAGGGTTTGTTCTTCTGCCGCTTCATGCGCACCAGCTCGCAGGGCCGGCGCAGGATCAAAACCCGCACGCCCTGTTTCATCTGCAACAGCTTGCGCATGGTCTTGGCCGTGCCGCGCAGGTCAAAGGGGTCGGCCACCTCCACCTGCGCGCCCAGGGAGCGGCAGAGGCTCTCCAGGTCGATCTTGGTGGTGGGCTGGCCCAGGGCGTTGTAGCCCACGCCCGGGTGGGCCTGGAAGCCGGTCATGGCCGTGGCGTCGTTGTCCAGAACGATATGGATCAGGTTGGACCGGTTGTAGATGGCGTTGATCAGGGCCGGCACCGAGGAATGGAAAAAGGTGGAGTCGCCGCAGATGGAGATCACCGGCTGGTCGTAGTTCTTGGGGCCCAATTGCCCCAAGCCCGAGGCCAGGCCCAGACCAGAGCCCATGGCGTGCAGCAGGTTCATCTGGCACTTGCCCTCGGGGAAAACGTCCAGGGTGTAGCAGCCGATGTCGCCGGTGACGTACACGTCGGTGCCCTCGGCCTTAATGGCCCGGTCCAGGGCCCAGAAACTGGCCCGGTGGGGGCAGCCTGGGCACCAGGTCAGGCCCCGGCTGATCAACAGTTCCTGCACGCACCTGTCCGCGGCCTGGGAGTAGTGGGCCGCGCGGGGCTGGTAGCTCAGGCCGAATACGGCGGCCAGGGCCTCCAGGGCCCGGTCCGGAGTCATCTCGCCGAACAGCGGCACGTGGCCCGAGCCCTTGCCCAGCACCTGCTTGTCCGTCAGGCCCGCGTCGTTGAGCGCCTCCTTGAGCAGGTTCTCCAGGAAGGGGTCCACCTCCTCCAGGGCCAGCACCTTGCCCGCCTGGGCCAGGTGCTTGAGCGCCAACTGGTGCGGGAAGGGCCACAGAGTGACGATCTTCAGCACGCCCACCCGCTCCTGAAGGTCCAGCAGCTCCACGGCCTCCAGGGCGCACTGGTAGGCGCTGCCGCTGCACACCACCAGCAACTCGGGCGACTCCGGCCCCCGGTAACTGTTGAAGCCGCTCTCCTCAAACTGCCCGCGTATGCTCTCCAATCGTTCCAGGGTCTGGGCGTGCTTGCCCCGGGCCAGGTAGGGAGTCAGGCAGGCGCTGGAGTCCGAATGGGCCTGCTTGGCAATGAGCGCCGGCAGCGGCCCCAGATCCACGATGCTGGAGGCATGGGAAAGCCGGGTGTAGCTGCGCAGCATCACGCAGCGCTTGTTCTCCCGCGACAACTGGAAGGCATAGCGTGTCAGATCGCGGGCCTCCTGCACGCTGGTGGGCTCCAGCAGGGGCGCATAGGCGAAGCGGGCCAGCCAGCGGGAGTCGGTCTCGTCGCCGCTGGAATGGGCATCCGGGTCGTCGCAGACCACCACCACCATGCTGCCCCCCTGCTCCCCCAGGCCGGTGAGGCTGAAGTGGGTCAGGAAGTCCAGGGCCACGCTGAGGCCCGCGTTCTTCATAGCCGCCAGGGAGGCCAGGCCGGCGGTGGCCGCCGCGCCGCAGCCCTCGCTGGCCACCTTCTCGTTGGTGGACCACTCCACGTACACCCGGCGCTCGCTGGCCTCGGCGGCCAGGCGCTCTATGATCTCCGAGGAGGGGGTGCCCGGATAGCCGGCCGCGTAATCCACGCCCGCCTCCAAGGCCCCCCGCACAATGGCCTCGTTGCCCAGCAGGAACTTGCTGACTTTTTGTTCTTGGTTGTATCCCACTATGCCTGACATGCAATCCTCACAATCGTCTCCTGGCTGTTGTCGCCTGGCAGGCTAATTCATACTGGTTAGGCCCTTTGGGGCGCGTGGTCCAAGCGGCCCGCTTGCGTTTTGTTTTTTTAAAGACCTTTCCCTGCAAATTCGCCACTGTTCTGTCGCGGGCCCGTGTCGCTCGGTCTGGGCCGCCCCGGCGTCCCCTGCGGGACGCCGGGAGCGGCGCTGGTCGTTATTTAACGATAAACGGCTGCCCCACGCTGTTGATGCCGCGAGCGCCCAGGTAGGGCGTGGTCCAACGGCCCAGGTTGGCGATGATCTTGGCCTCCACGCCCGAGCCGCTCTTGACGATCTGGCCGATGTACATGGGCTGCACCAGTTCGTGGTTCACGTCCAGCTCCACCGGGCCGCGCGGGCTGTCCAGCTTCATGTACTCAAGGGCCTTGACGATGTTAGCGGCCTTGGTGTCGCCGCCCGTCTTCTTAAGGGCCTGGATGATCATCTGGCCCGCATCGTAGCCGTGCACCGAGCTCATGGACACGGACACGCCGGCGTCGTTCTTGGTGAACTTGTCGTAGGCCTTCACGAACTCCTTGTTCACCGGGTTGTCCAGAGTGATGGCCCAATTGAAGCAGCAGTGCCAGCCCAGGGCAGCATCTTTCTGCGCCATGAGGAGGTTGCGCTCGAAGAACCAGCCGGTGGTGGTCATCTTGATCTTCTTGTTCAGGCCGAACTGGGCGGCCTGGCGGCAGATGTTCACCGCGTCGTTGCCCGCGAACCAGCCGAAGAAGATCTTGGCGCCGGAGTTGGCCAGCTTGGTCAGGTAGGGCGCGTAGTCCTTCTCGTTAAGGGGCGGATAAATGGAGCCTACCACCTTGCCGCCCTTACCGCGGAAGGCCATGGTGAAGGCCCATACCTGGTGCTGCCCGGCCGCGTAATTGGCGCCGCCGACCATGACCTCGTCGCCCAGGTGGTCCTTGACCCAGTAACCCATGGGGTGCGCGAAGATCCAGTGGCTGATGGAGGAGCGAAACACGTAGGGGCTGTAGAGGTTGCCCGCCAACTCCACGTTGCCAGCGGTGGGGATGATCATGGGGACCTTCTTCTCGTTGGCGTAGTTGCGCATGGCCACGCACACCGCGCTACTCACCGGCCCCACCAAGACATCCACCTTGTCCTTGTCCACCAGCTTGCGGGTCTTGGTCAGGCCCACGTTGGGATTCATCTCGGAGTCTTCCTTGATGACCTCAAACTTGCGTCCCTTGAAGGCGCCGCCGGCCTGGGCCAGGGCCAGCTCCAAGCCCGCCACCACGCGGTCGCCGATGACCTTGTAGGCGCGGGAAAAGGGCAACACTACGCCAATCTTGATGGGCCCGGAACCCTTAGCCGCGTAGGCCGGTGCGCCGCCCAACAGGTTGCCCGCCAGCCCGCTCAGGGCCGCGGCGCCGGCCACCGTGGCCGACTGCTTGAGAAAGCCTCTCCTGGTAACGTCTTTCTTCTGCTCCATACTTCCCTCCTTAGCTAAGCATCAACCTATAGTTTCGAATCCCCGTAGGGACCTCCGCCGAAGAATACCTGGGCCCGGGCCTTAGGTCGGCGCGGGCGCCTCGCACTCGGCCACGCCCGAGGACACGCCCAGGGTCTGCACCAGGATGTCCTGCTGGCAGGTCAACTCTTGGGTGGTGCCGCTGAAGCGGATATCGCCTTTTTCCAGGATGTAATGCCGGTCGCAGGCGGACAGGGCCATCTTCACGTTCTGCTCGGCCAGCAGGATGGTGATGCCGGTCTTCTTGATCTGCCGGATCAAATCGCGCAGCTCGCGCACGATCAGCGGCGCCAGGCCCTCGCTGGGCTCGTCCATCAACAGCAGGCTGGTCTCTCCCATCAGCGCCCGGGCGATGGCCAATATCTGCCGCTGGCCGCCGCTGAGGCCGCGCACTTTCTGGTGGCGCTTTTCGGCCAGCACCGGGAAGAGCTGGTAGGCTTTGTCCACCCCCAGATGGGTCTCTCGCTTGGGTTGAGAGACCAGGGCCAGGCGCAGGTTCTCCTCCACGGTCAGCTTGGGGAAAACCCCGCGGCCCTGAGGGCAGAGCCTGACCCCCAGCCGGAAGACTTCGTGCGGCTTGAGCCTGGTCAGCTCCACCTGGTCCTTGAGGCTAATAGATCCCTGGCGGGGGGGAGTGAGCTGCATGATGGAGCGCATGAGGGTGGTTTTGCCCGCGCCGTTGCGGCCGATCAAGGACACGGCCTCGCCCTTGGCCAGGCTCAGGCTGACCCCGTGCAACACGTGGCTGGGGCCGTAGTAGGTGTGTACGTCCTGCAGGCGCAGCATAGCTCACAGACCCCCTAGATAAACGCGCTGTACCTCTTCGTTGCGCTCGATCTCCGCCGGCGGCCCTTCGGCGATCTTTTCGCCGTAGTGGATCACCAGGATGCTGTCGGAGACCTTCATCACAAACTCGATGTCGTGCTCGATGAGGATGATGGTGACCCGCTCCGAGAGCCGTTGGATCAGCTCGATCATGGAAAGGCTCTCGAAGCGGCTCATGCCGGAGGTGGGCTCGTCGAGCATCAACAGAGAGGGGCCGGTGCCCAGGGCCAGGCCGATCTCCAGCTTGCGCTGATCGCCGTAGGAAAGGTTGCAGGCCAGGGCGCCGGCCTGCTCGTTGAGCCCGATCAGATCCAGCACCTCCAAGGTCCGGGCCTCCACCCCGTCGGTATGAGGCAGGTCCCGCCAGACCGCGGTGCGCCGCTCCAGACGCGACTGCACGGCCAACTCCACGTTTTCAAAGACCGTCAGGTTCTGGAAAAAATTGTTTATCTGGAAGGAGCGGGCCAGGCCCAGGTTGGACAACACGTGCGGCTTGGCGCCGGTGATATCCTTGTCCCGGAAGCGTACCGCGCCTTCGTCCGGGGCAAAGCGACCGGTGATGACGTTGAACAGGGTGGTCTTGCCGGCGCCGTTGGGGCCGATGATGGCCTTGAGCTCCCCTTCCCGCACGGCAAAGGAAAGGTCGTTGAGAATGCGCAAGCGGCTGAAGCTTTTGCAGAGGTTGTCAACCTTAAGCATCATGGTTCCTGAACCACCTTATATTGGAGAGCACTCCCAAAACCCCCTTGGGCGCGAAGATAATCATCAGCACGAAGAAGCCGCCGATGAATATCATCCAGTTCTCGGTCAAAGAGCTCAGTTCGTCGCCCAGCAGGATGATGATGGCCCCGCCCAGCACGGGCCCCACCAGGGTGCCCATGCCGCCCAGAACCGACATCAGGATAAGATCGCCGGAGAGGGCCCAGTGCAGCATGCCCGGCGAGACAAAGTCCTGGTAGGCCGCGAACAGCACTCCGGCCACGGTCGCCAGCCACACCGAGATCATGTAGCTCTTTATCTTCACCTTCCGGATGCTGTAGCCCAGGTAGCTGACCCGCTCCTCGTTTTCCCGGATGGCCACCAGGACCTTGCCAAAGGGGCTGTTGATCACCCGTCGGCAAATCGCGAAGGACAACACGAAGAACACCAGCGCCAGGTAATAAAAACCGTAGGGCCGCGGTATCTTGGTGGTCCATAGGCTGGGGATGCCGATGGTGGCTTTGGCTATGGTGATGCCGTTGTCCCCGCCGGTGATGCCGGTCATGTTGAAGGCCGCCAGGTAGAAGAATTGCGCAAAGGCCAGGGTCAAAAAGACGAAGAAAATGTCCTTGGTTTGGGTGGAGAAGAAGCCCACGAAAAGGCCTATGGCTGTGCTCACGATCAGGGCCACGGCCAGGACCGGCGCCAGGTTGCTGGAGAAATGATTGATGGTAAAAGCAGCGCAGTAGCCGCCTAGGCCGAAGAACAGGGCGTGGCCCAGGCTGACCAGGCCGGTGTAACCGGCCAGGATGTCGTAGCCCAGGAGCATGATCCCGAAGATCAGGATCTTGGTGAACAGGTCCAGGTAGTAGTCGGAGAACAGGGCCGGCGAAGCCAAGGGCAGCAGCACCAGGGCGGCCAGGATCAGCAGCAGGTAGTACTTCTTGATGATGACGGTCATGCTTTCTGCCTCTTGCTCACCGGTCTTCCTTTGTGCGCCAGGGGGCTATTCGGTTTCCGTCACCAGGCCGCTGGGCCTGAACAACAGAATGCCAGCCATGACGATGTAGATGGCCGCGTCGGCGAATCCGGTGAGAAACACGGCGCCCAACTGGGTGGCCAGGCCCAGGATCAGGGCCCCCACCACCGCCCCTTTGATGCTGCCCAGCCCACCGATGATCACCACGATGAAGGCCTCGATGATGATGTCCACGCCCATCTGCGGATAGACGGTGCGCATGGGCGCCACCACCGCGCCGCCCACGGCCGCGAAGGCGGCGCAGACCACGAACACCGCGGTGAAGACCTTGCGGGTGTCTATGCCGTGGGCCTCCAGGGTCTCGATGTCCTCGGTGCCGGCCCGCACCACCACGCCCCATTTGGTCTTGGTGATCAAAAGCCAGATCAAGATGGACAGGGCTACGCTGAACAGCAGCACGAACAGACGGTAGGTGGGGTATTGGACGCCCAGGAGGCTGCTGGAGCCGCTCAGGAAGGCGGGCATCTCGATGGAGTAGATGTCGTTGCCCCAGATGAACTTGATGGCGTTCTGCACAATCAGACTGATGCCGAAGGTGAGCAGCAGATGGTGCAGGGGCGGCCGTCCGTACAGGGGCCGCAGGGAGAAGAACTCGATCAAGAAGCCCACCGCCCCCACGGCCAAGGGCGCAATGAGGATGGCCAGCCAGAAGCTGCCCGTGAGGTGGGCCACGGTGTAGCCGAAGTAGGCCCCCAGCATGTACAGGGAGCCGTGAGCGAAGTTGAGCACCTCCATCATGCCGAAGATGATGGTCAGCCCGCCGGCCACCAGCATGAGCACCATGCCTAGGGTCAGCCCGTGCAGAATGGTGGTTATTAAAGCCGAAAAGTCCATCAGCACCCGCGCGGTTTGAATGCCTTGCCTGAAAACTCTTTTCTTTAGCTGAAGAAGCAGCCCACCTCGCCGAGGCGGTCCACGTGCAGGTGGATGCTGTCGCCGGCCTGAACCGGCACCGCGGCCGCCGCCGCGCCGGAGAGGATGATCTCGCCGGCCTTGAGGGGGATGCCGTATTCGCCCAGCTTGTTGGCCAGCCAGGCCACGGACTGGGCCGGGCTGCCCAGCACCGCCGCGCCGGCGCCGGTGCCGGCCAGGCGGCCGTTCTTGGTCAGCACAAAACCCACGTGCCGCAGGTCCAACTTCTTAGGCGAGACCATCCGGGCGCCAACCACCAGCGCCGCGCTGGAGGCGTTGTCGGCCACGGTGTCCTGTATCCTGATCTTCCAGTCCCGCACCCGGCTGTCTATGATTTCCAGGGCCGCGGCCACTCCATCAGTGGCGCGCAGCACGTCAGTGGGCGTCACGCCGGGCCCCTCCAGGTCGTGCTTGAGGATGAAGGCGATCTCGCCCTCGATGCGCGGCTGCAGGAGGCGGTTGCAGGACAGACCCTGGCCCTGGTAGGCCAGCATGTCCTCCAGCAGGTGGCCATAGTCAGGCTCGGCCACCTTGAACATCTCCTGCATGGCCGGGCTGGTCAGGCCGATCTTCTTGCCCACCACCTTGCGGCCCTGGGCCAGGCGGTGCTCCACGTTGAGCAGTTGTATCTGGTAGGCCTCGTCCACGGTGAGGCCGGGGTAGGTGTCGCTCAGGGGCGCAATGGGCGCGGCCTTTTCCGCCGCCGCCAGCAGCGCATCGGCCGCCTGCTTGAGCTCAGCCTTGCTCAGTGCCATGAATCTCCTCCCACAGCTTTTGGGCTTGTCCGTGTTTGTGCTCTGTGCTTTTGGCCAGAAACTTGGCCCGCAGGGCCTGGGCCAGGCTATGGGCCAGGGCCTCCGGTGCCAAAGCCTGGGCCAGCCCCTCGCGCAGCACGGGCCAGAGCAGGCGCACCTCGTCATGGGGCCCGGGCAGGCACACGATCAGGCTGCTGTCCAGGCACCCCACGCCCAGGCGCACCCCGTCCTTGGCGTGGCGGCCGTTGCCCTTGATGAACTGCAAGACGTAAGGCGTGGCCGCGGAGGGGTCCAGGCTGGCCAGGGCCTCCAGGGTTTGATCCTTGCCCTCGGCCCCCACCCCGCCGGTGGTGATCAGCAGGCCAAAGGCCTCCTCCGCCGCCCGCCGCAGGCCCCGGGCGATGGCCGGGGCTTGGTCCTCCAGGATGGGCCCCGGCTCGGCCGCAAAGCCCTCGCCGGTCAGGGCCTGGAGCAAAAATGGCGTGTTGCTGTCTTGTATCTCGCCGGCCAGCACCTCCGGCCCGGTGGCGAAGACTCTGGCCCGCCGCTGGATGCGGCGGTTGATCTCCCGGCCCATGGCCTGGGAGCGGGCCAGCATCTCCCGGCCCTCTTCCGGCTCCAGGCTTATCAGCCCCAGGATGCCCGCGGAGTGCACCTGGGTGCCGCCGTTTATCTCCACGCCCGGCACCTGGGCCAAGGCCCGCAGCAGCTCGGCCTCGCGGGCCACGAACTGCTCGGCGCGCAGGGTGGGCGCCAGCACGTCGAAGGTCAGGTGGTTGTCCAGGGCGTCGGTGACCATGACCTCGCGCTCCGACAGTCCCAGCACCCCTGCCACCGCTCGGGCGCAGGCCCCCAGATCGGCCCCGGCCAGGCGCAGGGGCTCCACCCACAGCTCGGTCTTTTCCAGGAGGCGGAACTCCATGCCCATGGTTAGGCCTCCCTCAGCAGGTCCAGGCGCATGGGCAGACAGGGCGCGTCCACGATGGCGTAGCCGATGTCCACCGCGTCCAGGTCCAGCTTGGCCAGATCCGGCAGGTCCGCCAGGCTGATCTCGCCGGCAAAGGCCACCTGCACCTGCCCGCGCAGGCCAGCCTGGCGCAGGCCCCGGCTGACCGCGGCCGCGTCCTGGCGTGCGCCAGTGTCCACCATGATCAAGCCGGCCCCGGCCCGGGCGGCCTCTATGGCCTCCTGCGCGATGGGCTCGGTCTCGCCCCGCACCTGGATGATCCGGCTGCCCGGCAATCCTTCGGCCGCCTGCAGGGCCTGCTTGATCCCGCCCAGCATGTGCACGTAGTTCTTGTCCAGGTACACGAAGGGGTGTTCGGCCATGCGCACCGCGGCCCCGCCGTCCTCAATGGCCCGCCGCACCAGATCCTTGAGCTCCGGGGGCATTTTCTTGACCCCGCCGGCCACCACCCTGAGCCTGGGGCCGGCCAGGCGCTGGGCCCGGCGGGCGGCGGTGGCGATGCCCGAGGCCTTGGAAAGCGCTCCGATGAGCAGCTCCTCGGCCCGGGTCAGTTGCAGGGGGTTGCCGGTCAGGCGGGCCAGCTCGCCGCCGGCGGCCACCTCCTGGCCGTCGCGGAGGCTGCTGGCAAAGCCCAGACCCAGCTCCTGGGCCAGGTCCCGGGCCCGTTCCAGGCCGCTGACCACGCCGGCGGTCTCGGCCAGCAGCACCGCGCTTAACGCCTGGTCCAGGCGCCCGGCGAAGATGTGCCGGCGTATGTCCGGCGGTCCGCTCATGGCAGCCTTATGCAGCGCCGGCCGGCTCAAGCCACCTGGTCCAGCAACTGCACGTCAATGTCGCGCTGGGCCAGCCATTTGGGCAGCAGGACCTTGTCCACCTTTTCGTTGACCCCCGGCGCCACCCGGCGCAGGAGGTCGGCCAGGGAGTGGCTCACGTTCAAGCCGCCCGAGGCCCCGTCGAAGATCATCACCTTGTCGGTGCCCGTGGTGCGGTAGGCGAAGGCCATGGCCGCGTCCAGGTTGTCGGCCAACAGGGCGTGCTTCATGTAGTTGAGGTTCATGGGGTCGCGGTTGAACAGCTCCGCCTGCTCCTGGCCCACCACGATGGTGGGAGTGTGCTCGGCGAAAAACACCGCGGGGTAGCCCACCCAGGCGTAGTTGTGCACCACGGCCTTGATGGCCGGGTTCACCGGCGGGATGTCCGGGATCAGCGGCTGGCCGCCCTCGCGGTAGTAGGTCTCGGTGTACCAGGTGTAGGGTGGCAGGGGGTTGTCCAAATCGAACAGGTCGATGTTGGCGCCGACCATGTTGGCGTAGATCACCCCCGAGGCGAAGACGTAGGGCACCGGACAGGGGAAGTCCAGGATCACGATGCAGTCGTCAACGGCCCCGAACAAGTGGATGATCTTGCCGTAGTTCTTCATGCCGCCCACGGTGGTGCGGTCGTTGATGGCGTAGAGATCGTTGTCCGCGTCCACGGTCACCGCGCCGGCCGGGGACATGATCATGAAGGCGGCGAAGGCAAACTTACTCTGCACAAAGGGCGACTCGAAGATGGCCCGGGCCACGAAATTGGCCGCCCGGGGGCCTAGATTCATGTGATAGGTGGAGCGGGTCTCGCAGCGGGCGTAGCTCATGCCAAAGGGCTTGACCGCCCGGTCCACCTGGCGGTGGAAGTGTACTTCGCGCACGTCGCTGTTGTGGGCGTGGATGATGAAGTCCGCGTCGTAGGCCCGTTTCAAGCCGTAGAGGGTGCCCAGGCTGGTCTCGATGGGGATGCCGGCGTCAATGGGGGCCATGCCCTGGGCCTTGCCGTTGAAGTACTCGTCCAGCTTGAAGGCCTTGATGTACTCCTCGGTCTCGCGAAAGCGCATGCCCAGCCCGGCCCGCAGGCGCACCTCCTTGGCCTTGGTGCGCTGGGCCACCACGTCCTTGATGGTGCGCAGCATCTCGGCGTAGGGCTCGCCGCCCAGGAAGGTGAAGCCGTGGTGGCTGGCCAGGATGTTGACCGTCTTGCCCTCGCTGATCATGGACATGTCCACCTTGGCCAGGGCGGCCTCGGTCTCGGAGCGCACCGCCGCCAGCCCGCGAGCCGAGGGATAGATTACGCTGGGCTGGTCGGGTATGAGCTCGCTCAGGGGTACGTGGGTGATGTTACTGAGCTCGGCCCCGCGCTTCTGGACCAGGCTGGGGTCAACCCCGTACTGGGACTTGCGGGTGGGCGCCGGCGGCAACGGCTTGCTATACATGGTCTGCCCCCTTTGCTTAAGGCATAAGACGGACTAGGGCTCAACCGGGGCCTGGACGATGCGGTCCATGATTTCCCGGTCGCTGTCAAAACGGAAGCCAGCGTACTTCTGCTTCACCTCCGCGGGCACCTCCCAGTTGGTCATGGTGCGGCCCATCCACTGGTAGCTGCCCTTCTTGCGCTCCCAGGCGACGCCCGCCGCCTCCAAAAAGCGCAGGATGGTCTGGTTGCACTCGATGCCGCAGCCCGAGCCCACCCCCGTGGCCCGCACCAGGGCCTCGGGCGAAGCCGCCCCGCCCAGGATGGCCGCGGCCAACTCCTCGGCCCGGGTGGCCGTGCAGTAACAGACCAGTTGCTTGGGGTGAAAGCGGGCCTTGCGGCAAAGTTCTTTTATCTGGCCGTAGTCGTAGAGGGAGACGTCAGTGCTGATGTCAAAGGGCTCGCAGGCCACCATGGCTATGGCGTGCTCCGGGCAGCGCTGTTCGCAGTTCCAGCACCCCACGCACAGGGAGGGATCAATCTCCACGTGAAAGCCCTTGTCCTCTTTTACCAGCTCGGCCGCGTAAACCGGGCAGACCCTCTCGCAGGTGCGGCAGCCGGTGCATAGCTCCTGATTGACCTTGGCCTGGACCTTTACGGTTTTCATCGGCGCCTCTCCTTGTTCTCCCTGACTTAAGCGCTCTCGACGGCCAGAGGTCTCAACTCCGCCGGGCCGGGTCCATCTGACCGAGCATGCGCGATATCTCTTGGGCCGCGTCCTTGACCATGCCCACGAAGGACTCGGGCTGCTCGTCAAAGCGGTCCTTGGGCACGGACACGCTCACCGCGGCCAGCAGCCGGCCGTTGATGAACACCGGGGCGGCCGCGCACTTCAGGCCGATCTCTATCTCCTCATTGTCCGTGGCGTAGCCCTGCCGGCGCACCCGGCCCAGTTCCTCTTTCAACTGCGAGGCCTCGGTGATGGTGTTGGCCGTGAAGCGCTGCAGGCCCCGGGCGACGATGATTTCCTCCACCTCCTCCTGGGACAGGCCGGAGAGCAGCACCTTGCCCACGCCGGAGCAGTGGGCCGGCAGCTTGGCCCCGATGCTGGTCATCACCCGGATGGTCTTTTGGCCGTCCAACTTTTCCAGGTACAGGGACTGCCCCCGGTTGAGCACGGCCAGGTGCACCGTCTCTTGGGTGCGGCGGTTAAGCTCCTGTAGCAGGGGCCGGGACACCTTGCGCAGGCTCACGTAGGGCTGCACCAGGGAGCCCAGATAATAGATCTTGATGCCCAGACGGTACTTGAGGGTCTCGGGGTCCTTTTCCAGGTAGCCGAACTCCTCCAGGTTTTTGATAACCCGGAAGGCGGAGGTCTTGTTCAGCCCCAACTGGCCCTGAATCTCGGTAGCGGTCAGCTCCTTGGCCTTGTCGTCGAACAGCTCCAGGACGCGGAAGACCTTCTCCAGTACCTTGATCCGGTACTTGGGGGCTAGACTTATACCGTTCCGGGGGCGCTGCACCTAACATCAACCTCGCAGCGGTTATACGATCCTGCCGTGGGCCTTGCGCGGCCGCGGGCTTGGTCCGCTCAAAACGGCCAGCCCTTTTAGGTAGTTTCAATATGTGAAACTACATTTTCTATTTGTGAATAGTATGAAACGGCGCTTATGGTCTTGTCAAGGGCTATGATTAATACTTATTGGTAGTCATTAACTACCCGGAAGGCGGCCTGGGACGTGGCTATCAGACCGCCCTCCTGGTTTTTTACGTCCGCCCGGGTGTAGACCAGGCGGCCGGTCTGAAAGGTGGTCCAGGCCTCGCAGATGAACTCGCCGCCCAGGGCCCGCTGGGTGTACTGCACCTCCATGCTCACCGTGGCGCAGCTCTTGCCCCGCTCCAGCAGGCTGATCACCGCCCAGGCCATGGTGGTGTCCATAAGGGTGAAGAGCACGCCGCCGTGAGGCTGTCCGTTGAAGGGCCAGCACCCGGCCGGCTCAGGGCGCAGGATGCCACGGGCCCGGCCGCCGGCGGCTTCCAGCACCTCGATGCCCAGGGCATGGTACAGGGAGTTATTATTGAGGCCCGCCAGTTCCTCGCGCGAAAAATCCATGCTCGCTCACCTCTGTTCTGCTTGTGGCCAGCTCTCAGGCCTCGGCCGCGGCCACCATGGCCCGCACGTTACCCAGCGGGGCGTTGGCCGGTATGTCGCAGCCCGAATGCAGTATGAAGCCCTCGGGGCCCAGGCCCTGCACCAGCCGCCGGCTGTAATCATAAACCTGATCCGGCGTGCCCAGGCAGAGCAGGTGCGGCGGCACGTCGCCCATCAGGCACATGTGTCCGCCCAGCACCTCCTTGGCCCGCCAGATGTCCGTGGCCCCGTCTAGGGCCATGATGCACTGCCTCCGGGGCAGCTCCCGAAAGCGCTCCAGCTCCCGAGTCCAGTCTGCGTCCAGGTGCAGGATCACCCAGAGCCCCTGCCCGGCTATCTCCAGAGCCAGCCGCCGGAAGAAGGGCCACACGAAGCGCTCCCACATGGGCCGCGAGAGCATGGCCGGCGCGCTGCGCCAGCCGCCCAGCCACACGCCGGGCAGGCCCAGGGCCCGCGCCCGGCCGCAGGCCCCGGCCGCCAGGTGGGGAGCTATCTCCTCCATGGCCGCGGCCACCTCCTCGGGCCGGCGGTGCAGGTCCCGGGCGAACTGCCCCAGAGACCGCGCTCCGCAGAGCAGTTCCAGGGGGGTGGTCACCTGCCCGCCGCACAGCACCGGCGCGCCCCGCCCGGCCCACAGGGCCTTGAGGTCAAAGCCGGGAGGCGGGGCCGGCGGCGGCCGGAAGCCCAGGCGATCCCTCAGCAGGCGCTCAAAAAAGGCGGGCCAGCCCTCCTCCAGGATGCGCCGGTAGTCCTGGGGCTCCATCACCTCCTGCTCGTCCACCTGCCACATCTCATTGGGCGGCAGATCCTGGCCCGGCACCCGCACCCGGGCCGCAAAGCTCCGGCACAGGCTATAGGGCCAGAAGGAGCCGTAGTTCACGCCGTCGCCGCCGCCAATCAGGTCATAGGCCGCCAGCATCAGCTCCGTGGCCCGGGCCGGGGAGCTGACGAACTCGGCCATGGGCGCGCCGCGGGCCAGGGCCGCGAAGCCCGCGTATTGCAAAACCACGGGCACGCGGTCCGGCCGCTCCAGGGTCACGGCCTGCTCTATGCGCTGCCGGCGCTGCTGATAAATCGACTGCCCGTCTCCGGTCAAGCCCCTCACCTCCTGCGCCTATTATAAAGGTTACGTCCATTTGAGCCCCCGTTAACCGGTGCCCGTGGCCCGCCGCCCCTTTTGCGGTATATTGAAAAAAGCGCCTGCGCTCTCGCTGGCCCGTGGTCTAACGGCAGGACATCGGACTTTGGCTCCGATTATCCAGGTTCGAATCCTGGCGGGCCAGCCAGCATCGCCCTCATTGACAAGCCGGCGTCCATCCCCCAGCTTCTAATATAGAAGCAATTAACCGTTTCCAGGAGGTATGAACGTGAGCCTACCCAAGCCCTACACGGATTTTAAAAAACAGTACCCCGAGCTGGCCCAGGACTTCGAGGCCCTGGGCGTCAAGTGCCGCCAGGTGGGCCCCTTGGACGAACGCGCGGCCCATATGGTCAAGCTGGGCCTGGCCATCGCCACCGGCTCCAAGGGCGGCATCAAGTCCCAGGCCCGCCGGGCCATGGACGACGGCTTCACCCTGGAGGAGGTGCGCCACGCGGCCATACTGGCCCTGCCCACCATCGGCTTCCCGCCCATCATCGCGGCCCTGGGCTGGATCAATGAGGTGGCGGCGGAGTAAAGAGCGCCCTTCATACAATATCCAAGCGAGGCGCCAGAACCGGACGGCCCGGTCCTCGGGATGAACCGGGAAAGCGTACGGAAGGCAAGAAGCGAGGCCTGCTGCCGGCCTTGGCGCCCGGCGGCCTGGCAGGTCCGCTGACCGGGGTCTGATCCTAACCTAACTAAGCGAGCCGGCCGCGTCACCCTGCCTGGACCAAGATAGGCGTCCTGCACTCGCTCCGACTAAAAACGCAGCCAACGTCAAGCCAGCGGGCGTTCACCCTGGACGCCTTATCTTCCTTACCGAACCAATAAAAACCCCGGCCACGGTGGCCAGGGCACAGCATGCAAAGAACTCTGGACCTAGTGCCGCACCATCAAGGCCTTGATGGCGTCGTCCAGGCCGTCCAGGGTCAGGGGGAACATGGGGAAGACCTTGCTGATGGTGCTGATGGTGGGGTGCATCCAGGCCCGCTCGGGCATGGGGTTGAGCCACACGCAGTAGCGGAAGTGGTCGGCGATGCGCTCCAGCCAATCCAGGCCGGGCGTGTCGTTGTGGTAGTAGTAGTCAATGGCCCCGCCCGCGGACAGCAGTTCCGAGGGGGACATGAAGGCGTCGCCCACCAGAATCACCTTGTAATCCTGGCTCAGGTTGTGCAGCAGGCCGCCGGTGGGCAGGCTCACCGAGTTGTACATGTCCTGGTACACATCCTGATAAACGCAGTTGTGGAAGTAGTAGGCCTTCAGGTCCCGGAAGTGGGTCATCTGGTGGGCGGCGGAGAACAGCCGGTCCACCAGGCGGGCGTAGGGATTCATTGACCCGCCCGAGTCCATGAGCAGGAGCACCTTGACCGTGTTCTTGCGCTCGCGGGTGAAGACCAGCTCGATCTCGCCGGCGTTGCGGCAGGTCTGGTCAATAGTCTCGTCCAGGTCCAGCCAGTCCTCAGGCCCCTCCTTGGCGAACTGCCGCAGCTTCTTGAGCGCCAGCTTGATCTGGCGCACGTCCAGGGTAACGTCCGTGCGGTAGTTGCGGAAGCGCCGCTCGGCCGCGACCTGCACGGCCATGCCCCCCCCGCCCGGCCCGCCGATGCGGATGCCCGAGGGGTGGGCCCCGGAGTGGCCGAAGGGGCTGGTGCCGCCGGTGCCGATCCAACGGCTGCCGCCGTCGTGGCGCTCCTTTTGCTCGGCCAGGCGCTTCTCCAGCTCCCGCCGCAGATCCTCCAGGTCCAGCTTTTGCAGCCGCTCCAATTCCTCGGGCGGCAGCTCCAGGCGGTTCTGGGGGTCGGCCAGCCAGTCCAGGATTTCCTGGCGGATGTCCGCCGGCAGCTCCGCGTCCTTGAACACGTGGGCAAAGGCCTGGTCGTACTGGTCGTAGAAGGCCTCGGACTTGATGAGTATGGCCCGGGCCAGGTAGTAGAAGGCGGTCAGGCTGGACTTGGCGTAGCCCTCATCCAGGGCCTGCATCAGGGTCATCCACTCGGTAATGGACACCGGCACCTTGAGGGACTTGAGGGTGTAGAAAAGGTCGATGAACATATCACCTAACCGTAAGAGGCTATTAGATTGCCTTTAAGATACATACTTATAGGCCCATCCTCTGAAACTTTTATGGTCAGCCCGAGGAAACTGCCTCTATATGCAGCCTTCGATTTTTTACCAGGTAAATCCTCATATTCTTTCTTTTGATCGTCTGTTAAAATTATTTTAGGTCTAGTCTTTTTATTATATATTTCGATTTCCGTTACTGTATGGCCGACATCTATAATTTTACCGCTTGCATTGATCACAACTGCTCCATCAACTGCTGCTGCGGCATTCATTATGTTTCTCGTGGACCACTCGGTTATATTAGCGCCTTTTAAGGCTGATAATAAATTTTTATGGGGAGAGTTGTCATTGTTTCCAGGCAACGTAACCGTATCATCAATCACGTCGATTAACTTTTTATCTAACAACCAAAACAAAGCGCCTTGTCGCTCATAAGACAAATCAATACATGACCTTATTAGGTTGCGAAGGACAAGGCTATTTTCTTCTATTTCTATCGCATAAAATAATCCAGAATAGCTATTTATTTTCGTTTTCACAGTTTTGAGTATTTTTTTATAATCATAAAACCGCCAATAACCACCACTCTTTTGAAAAGCTTGCTCTTTACCTACCATGATGAAAATATCGCCGGTCTTCGATGTGTGTATTGCTATCCCACTATCTTGCAATAAATTTTGAATTTGCAATAAGGAAATATGCGGCGCAGCAGTGCCTTCTTGCTTTTCTGGTATTTCAATTTCACTATTAACCACGTCAACTAATGAAAGAATACCATCTATAGATCCATCGTCAGATTCAGAAAAGAAGGCTGTTCTTTCTCCTTCTACCACAGCTCTAACCCAAGTCTCTTCAAGCAAATCACTTTCTAATAAATTTATTTTGACAGCGAATTTCTTAATATTATTTTCAGACAATAAACTAGTGTCCTTTAAAAATATTATCGACGGCCTAGAGTTCTTGCCTTCATAACTTAGATTGGAAGCATCATCAACCTTTCGGATCACAACATTCCAAAATATTTCGTTTTGGCAGAGTTTCTTTGCCAAATATCGAGAGATTACTCTGCGCGTCGTACTTTGCAAATAATCGCAGGCCCTTGCCTCCGGATTAGGGTCGTCAAATTTTTTTAAAT
Source organism: Desulfarculus sp. (assembly GCA_003605055.1). GTDB lineage: Bacteria > Desulfobacterota > Desulfarculia > Desulfarculales > Desulfarculaceae > Desulfoferula. Next base: position 35,398 of record QZKP01000032.1, on the reverse strand, counting down.
CCTCTGCTAATTGTTTTGCTAGCATTCTTGCAACTTCTTTGTTAATATCTAACTTGTTTATTTTTATTTTAAACACTTTATTGGTAAACTGCAAATTGAACTTCGTGGTGCCTTTTTTCGACGAAAACTCAAGGCCTACATTGTTCGCTGCCACTTCATCAATTACTATTTTATCGGTAGGCTGTATAAAATGCTTAATTATTTTAGTTATTTCGTTCTTAATCATTTGCTCCCCCCTTTTGCAAGTTAGGTCTTCCGGTGCCTAATGCAACACAAATACGTCTACCTATACTCTTAACTCCCTGTGGCGCGGGCAGTTCACCAGGTGGTCGTTGACCATGCCGATGGCCTGCATGTGGGCGTAGATGATGGTGGGCCCCACGAAGTTCATGCCCCGCTTCTTCAAGTCTTTCGAGATGGCCCGTGATACCTCGCTCTGGGCCGGTATCTCGGAAAGTTTGCGGAAAGAGTTCTGCACCGGCTTATGGTCCACGAAGGCCCAGATGTAGTGGTCGAAGGAGCCGAACTCTTTCTGGATGGCCAGGAAGACCTTGGCGTTTTTTACCGCCGCCTCGATCTTGCGCCGGTTGCGCACGATGTCCTGGTCGGCTAGCAGGGCCTTGATCTTGGCCGGCCCGTAGGCCGCCACCTTGGCGGGCGCGAAGTTGTCAAAGGCGGCCCGGAAGCTCTCCCGCTTTTTCAAGACAGTCAGCCAGCTAAGGCCCGCCTGAAAGCCCTCCAGCACCAGCATTTCAAAGTGGCGGCGGTCGTCGTGCACCGGCACGCCCCATTCGCGGTCGTGATACTCCCGGTAGAGTTCGTCGCCCTCGCCCCAGGGACAGCGGGCCACCGAACGCCTGCCTTTAATACCGGCTCCTGAGGCCCACCCGGCCTCCGCCGGCGCTGCGGGCCATGGCCGCCTCCAGCACCTCCATGTCCTGCTCCTTCTTGATCAGCGCACCGGCAAAGGGCAGCTCCTTGGCCACGGTCTCGGGCGACACCCCCCCGGCCAACAGCCCCTGAATCCAGTCCAGGAGCTCACTGGTGGAGGGCTTTTTGCGGAATCCCTCCACCTGGCGCAGCCAGTAGAAGCGCTTGAGCACCTCCTTGAGCAGCTTTTCCTCCAGCTCCGGATAGTGCACGCCCACGATGCGTCGCATCAGTTCCGGATCCGGGAACTCGATGTAATGGAACACACAGCGCCGCAGGAAGGCGTCGGGCAGCTCCTTTTCGGAGTTGGAGGTGATCACCACGATGGGCCGCTGCAAGGCGGCCACGGTCTCCTCGGTTTCCATGACGAAGAAGCTCATCTCGTCCAGCTCGTTGAGCAGGTCGTTGGGAAACTCGAGGTCGGCCTTGTCCACCTCGTCGATGAGCAGCACCACCTGCTCCTGGCTGGCAAAGGACTGGCCCAACTGCCCCAGGTGGATGTAGCGCTTGATGTCGCTGACATCGCCGGTGCCGAAGCGGGAGTCATTGAGCCGCTGCACCGTGTCATAGACGTACAGGCCGTCCTTGGCCTTGGTGGTGGATTTGATGTTCCACACGATCAGCCGTTTGCTCAGGCCGCGGGCGATGTTGTGGGCCAGGAGGGTCTTGCCGGTGCCCGGCTCGCCCTTAACCAGCAGGGGCCTGGCCAGGGCAATGGCCACATTGACCACGTCCTTGAGTTCCGGGGATACAATGTACTTGTCCGTGCCCACGAAACGGTCGAATTGCTCAGACATCAAGGCTCCTAGCTGCAAAAGACAACGCCACGCCGGCCCCCTCTCCGGGTCAGGATCAGAGGCCGCTGAATCCCGCCTCATTCAGCTACAATGTATCATGTATGCCAGCATAATCAAGCACAAGGCCCGTATCGCGCCTGGCCGGGAAACCGCCTGGCGCCTTGACTTTGCCTGCAACCCCTTCGTATAGTCTGACTAACTGCAAAAGCCTCTCCGGCGGCCGAGCGCCCCGGAGGGTTGTGCCCTCGCCCGCAGGGCGGGACCATTGCAAGCCTTCCCCTTTCTAGGAGGAAATCAAGGTGCTAGGCATAGCAAGCCCGGAGCTGGCCCTGGCCTACCTGTTGTGCATCGCGGCCTCTGTCCTGTGCGTGATCTACGGCATAGTCAAATGGAACGACACCGGCCCCCTGAGCGAGGAGCTTCGGGACCTGGATCAGTGGGCCTCTGACGAACCGGCCGACTAAGCGCCCCGGTGCCTTCGCCCGCCGCCGGCGGGCCGCTCCCTGTGCCAAGGAGGAAGCATGACTGTCAAGATCATCCTGGCCCTGATCTATCTGGCCGTGGTGTTCTACCTGGGCTACAAGGGCTGGCGGGAGACCCGGCGGGCCAGCGACTACATGCTAGCCGGCCGGCAGATGAATCCCTTCGTGATGGCCATGAGCTACGGCGCCACCTTCATCTCCACCTCGGCCATCATCGGCTTTGGCGGCGCCGCGGCCCTGTTCGGCTTTCCCCTGCTCTGGCTGACCTTCCTGAACATCTTCGTGGGCATCTTCATCGCCATGGTCTTCTTTGGCAAGCGCACCCGGCGCATGGGGGTGGCTCTGGACGCCCACACCTTCCCGGAGCTGTTGGGCCAGCGCTTTCAGTCGCGCTTTGTCCAGGGCTTCTCCGGCGCGGTGATCTTTCTGTTCATCCCGGTGTACGCGGCGGCGGTGCTGATCGGCATCAGCCGCATGCTGGAGGTGGGCCTGGGCATCAACTACACCGTGGCCCTGCTGGTCTTTTCGGCCATCCTGGCCCTGTACGTGATCACCGGCGGGCTCAAGGCGGTGATGTACACCGATGCCTTCCAGGGCACCCTGATGTTCGTAATGATGGTGCTCCTGGTGATCTTCACCTACTCCGCCCTGGGCGGCCTGACGCCGGCCCATAAGGCCCTGACCGACCTGGCCCCGCAGATGCCGGCCAACCTCAAGGCCGGCGGCATGCTGGGCTGGACCCAGGGGGCCGAGCCTTTCTCGCCCCTTTGGCTGGTGATCTACACCACCATCATCTACGGGGTGGGCATCGGCGTGCTGGCCCAGCCCCAGTTGGCGGTGCGCTACATGACCGTGGCCAGCGATCGGGAGCTGAACCGGGCGGTGCTTTTCGGCGGCGTGTTCATTCTGACCATGACCGGCGTGGCCTTTGTGGTGGGGGCCCTGAGCAATGTAGTGTTCTTCAAGAACTTCGGCAAGATCGCCGTGGCCGTGGCCGGGGGCAACATAGACAAGATCATCCCCCTGTACATCACCAAGGTCATGCCGGACTGGTTCGAGGTGCTGTTCCTGCTGGCCATGTTCGCCGCGGCCATGTCCACCCTCTCCAGCCAGTTCCACGTGGGCGGCACCAGCCTGGGCCGCGACTTCTACGAGCGCGGCCTGGCCAGCCGGGGCCGCAACGAGATCACGGTCAACCGGGTGGGCGTGGGCGTGACCATCGGGGTCACCTTGATCTGGGGCCTGTTGCTGCCGCCCTCCATCATCGCCCTGGCCACCGCCTTCTTCTTCGGCCTGTGCGCGGCCTCCTTCCTGCCGGCCTACTTCCTGGGCCTGTACTGGAAGGGAATGACCCGGGCCGGCGCCATCACCTCCATGGCGGGTGGATTCGCCACCTCCTTCTTCTTCCTGTTGTTCGTGCATGCCAAGGAAGCCAAGGCCATAGGCCTGTGCAAGGCCGTCTTCGGTGTGGACAGCCTGGCGGCCGGGTTCGCCAAGGGCTCGGGCCTGTGGCTGCTGCAGTTCACCGATCCCAACATCATCGCCCTGCCGGTTTCCTTCATCCTGGCGGTGGTGGTCAGTTGGCTGAGCCCGCGCCTGGACGAAGGGCACTTGCGGCTCTGCTGGCGTAACCTATAGAATAGAATTACGGAAAACACCGGGCGCCGGTGTTAACCGGCGTTTTTTTTACGTCCCGCACCCGCGAGGTGAAGCATGGACGAAAAACGAATCACCGAACCGCAGATAGCCATCCCGGAACCCAACGCCCGGCCGCACGCCGCCGCCCGCTGGCCCTGGCTGGCGGCCATCGTGGTGTTGGCGGCCGCGGTCGCGGTGGCGCTGTGGTACTTCTGGCCCGAAATATCTTCGCGGCAGGCCAAGCCCACTCCGGCCCCGGCCCCCAAGGCCCAGGCCCCGGCCGACAAGCCGGGCGCGGTTCCGGTCCCCCCGCCCAGCGAGGGCGGCAAGGTGGTGCAGATCGGCCCGGGCACCGATTCCGGCGCCAAGGTCCAGGGTCAGATGCCCACGCCGACCCAGCAAGCGGAGCAGGCCCAGCGCAAGCGGCCCTTCGGCCTGGAAAAATCCGTGGATGCCGTGGTGCGCAGCGACGAAGCGGTGCAGATCGGCAACCAGCGCATCACCATAGACGAACTGGAGCGCAAGCTGGTGGTGGAGCAGCGCGGCGAGATGCGCGAGAAGGGCCTCAAGTCGCCCAAGATAACGGTATGGGGCGTGTACCTGGTGCGCCCGGGCGACAACCTCTGGGACATCCACTACCGCCTGCTCAAGGAATACCTGGCCAACCGCGGAGTACAGCTCCCGCCCCGGGCGGACAAGCCCACGGCCAAGGGCCACTCCTCGGGAGTGGGCAAGGTGCTCAAGTTCGCCGAACACATGGTGGGGGTGTACAACGTGCGCACCCGGCACATGAGCCGCGACCTGAGCCTCCTGGAGCCGGGACAGAAGGCGGTGGTATTCAACCTCAGCGAGATATTCGCCCAGTTGGCACAGGTGGACCCCAAGGACCTGAACGGCATCATGTACGACGGACGGGTGCTGTTCTTCCCCAAGCCAGCCCCTCAACCGGGACAGACCAAGCCCGCGACCAAGAAAGACTAGACGTGGCCATCGGCATAGTTGCGGACCCGGTTTTTCAGCAGCACGACACCGGGCCCTATCACTGCGAGTGCTCCGAGCGCCTGGCCGCGGTGGACCAGGCCCTGAACGCCTGGCCAGGCCGCGGGCAGGCGCTGTTTATGCCCCTGCGGCCCGCCCGCGAGGAGGAGCTGGCCCGGGTGCACCACCCCAGCCACTTGGCCCGCATCGCCGCCACCAAGGGGCGAATGGCCCAACTGGACCCGGACACTGCGGCCTCGCCCCGGTCCTTTGAGGTGGCGCTGTTGGCCGCCGGGAGCCTCCTGGATTTGTGCGACGCGGCCCTGGAGCAGCAGGTGCAGGGCGGTTTCGCCCTGGTGCGGCCGCCGGGACACCACGCCACCCCCTCCCGGGCCATGGGCTTCTGCCTGTTCAACAACGTGGCCGCGGCCGCAGCCCATCTCCTGGCCGCCCGGGGGCTCAAGCGGGTGCTGGTGGTGGACTGGGACGTGCACCACGGCAACGGCACCGAGGACATCTTTTTCGCCGACGACCGGGTGCTGTACTTCTCCACCCACCAGTGGCCCTTGTATCCCGGCACCGGCCCGGTGCAGGCGGTGGGCCGGGGCCAGGGCGAAGGCTATACCGTGAACGTGCCCTTGAGCCCGGGCCAAGGCGACGAGGCCGTAATCCAGGCCTTCTCGCGGCTGCTGCTGCCCGTGGCCCAGGAGTACAAGCCCCAGTTCATCCTGGTTTCGGCCGGCTTTGACGCCCACGCCGACGACCCCCTGGGCAGCATGAGGATCACGGACCAGGGCTTCGCGGCCCTGGCCCAGATGCTGGTGGAGCTGGCGGCCGATGCCTGCCCGGGCCGGCTGGTTCTCTCCCTGGAGGGCGGCTACGACCTGGCGGCCCTGGCCCGCTCGGTGGTGGCGGTGCTGGAGGCCCTGGAAGGACAGCGCCAGGATGCGCTCATCGCCCAGGCGGCTCAGGCCGAGCTATCGCCCTCGGTGGCCAAGGCCCGCCAGATGGCCCAGAACTACTGGCCACTGGGCTGAGGCCGGCCGGCCGCGCGCCTTGCCCCGGCCCCCCGCCCGTGTTAAATAAATAGCCTCACTTCCCGCGGAGGAGCCGCCATGAAGATCAGCGCCGCGGAGGTGGCCCACGTGGCCGCCCTGGCCCGGCTTAGGCTGAGCGAGGAGCAGACCGACAAGCTCACCGAGCAGCTCAACGACATCCTCGCGGCCATGGACCGGCTCAACGAGCTGGACACCAGCGGGGTGCCCCCCACCAACCACGCCCTGGAGCTGACCGGCGCCATGCGGCCGGACAAGGCGGTCCCGGGCCTGGACCATCAGCGGGCCCTGGCCAACGCGCCGGCTAGCGACGGCCAGAGCCTGGTGGTGCCCAAGGTGATCTGAGATGACCGCTTCCCTGCACGATTTGACCTTGCTGGAGGCCCGCGAGCTGCTGGAGCGGCGCCAGATCAGCTCCCTGGAGCTGACCCAGGCCCTGCTGGCGCGCCTGGAGGCCGTTGAGCCCCGGGTGCGCGCCTACCTTGCCGTCACCGCGGACCTGGCCCTGGACATGGCCCGGGCCGCGGACCAGGCCCTGGCCCAGGGAAAAGGCGGGCCGCTCACCGGCATCCCGGCCGGCATCAAGGACGTGATCTGCACCGCGGGCGTGACCACCACCTGCGGCAGTAAAATTCTGCAGGGCTTCGTGCCCCCCTATGACGCCACCCTGGTGGCCCGCCTCAAGGCCGCGGGCATGGTGCTCTTGGGCAAGCACAACATGGACGAGTTCGCCATGGGCAGTTCCACGGAGAACTCGGGATTTTTCACCACGCACAACCCCTGGGACCTGGCGGCCATCCCCGGCGGCTCCTCGGGCGGCTCGGCTGCCAGCGTGGCCGCTGGCAGCGCCCTGTTCGCGGTGGGCACCGACACCGGCGGCTCCATCCGTCAGCCGGCCAGCCACTGCGGGGTGGTGGGACTGAAGCCCACCTACGGCCGGGTAAGCCGCTTCGGCCTGGTGGCCTTCGCCTCCTCCCTGGACCAGGCCGGCCCGCTCACCCGCACCGTGGCCGACGCGGCCCAGGTGCTCTCGGTCATCGCCGGCCACGACCCGGCCGACTCCACTAGCGCCCCCCGGGAGGTGCCGGACTACAACGCCGCCCTGGGGCGCGGGGTCAAGGGCCTGAAGCTGGGCGTGGTGCGGGAGTTCTTCGCCAGCGGCCTGGAGCCCGGGGTGGAGGCCGCGGTGCGCGCGGCCCTGGCCGTGCTGGAGGCCCAGGGCGCGGAGCTTATTGAGGTGAGCCTGCCCCACACCGACTACGCCCTGCCGGTGTACTACATCATCGCCCCGGCCGAGGCCTCCTCCAACCTGGCCCGCTACGACGGAGTCAAGTACGGCCTGAGCCTGCGCTCGCCCCAGGGAGACCTCATGGACATGTACCTGGACACCCGCAGCCAGGGATTCGGCCCGGAGGTGATCCGGCGCATCATGCTGGGCACCTACGCCCTCAGCGCCGGCTACTACGAGGCCTACTACGGCAAGGCCGGCCAGGTGCGCACCTTGATCAAGCAGGATTACCTGGAGGCCTTCCAGCAGGTGGACGCCCTGCTGGGGCCGGTGGCCCCCACCCCGGCTTTTGACATCGGCCAGAAGGTGGACGACCCCCTGCAGATGTACCTGAGCGACATCTGCACCCTGTCGGTGAACCTGGCCGGGCTGCCGGGCATGAGCGTTCCCTGCGGGTTCGCCGCCAGCGGCCGGCCCATCGGCCTGCAGATCATCGGCCCCCACTTCGCCGAGGAAACGCTCTTGGCCGTGGGCCACGCCTATCAGCAGGCCACGGACCACCACCGCCAGCGGCCGCCTCTGTAGCAGCCAAGCGGCCGGACCCCCGTGGGCCGACGCCTTTGGCTACAGGGGCCGGGGCGCTACAATGGAGCCATGAATCCGCTGCCCAGCCGCGACTTTTACGACCAGGTGGCCTCGGTCTATGACCAGCGCTACGCCTATCCCTCCAAGCTCACCGCCGTGCAGGCGGCCTGGCTGGCCAAGGTTTGCCCCCGCGGGCCCCTCTTGGACCTGGGCACTGGCACCGGCCGCATGCTGCCGGCCCTGGCCCGGGCCGGGTTCCTGCCCGTGGGCCTGGATTGCTCGCCGGCCATGCTGGCCCAGGCCCGCCGCCAGCCCTCGGCCCTGTTGGTGCGCGGCGACGCCGGCCGCGGCCTGCCCTTTGCCGGCGGCGTCTTCGCCGCGGTCATCGGCCTGCACGCCACCCTGATTCATCTCAGCGCGCCCGGCGAGCTGGAGGCCGTGGCCGCGGAGGCGCGGCGGGTGCTGCGGCCCGGCGGGGTCTTGGTGCTGGAGCTGCCCCACCCGCGCACCTACCCCGCGGCCAATTGGCCCCGGGTCTGGCGGGAGTACCAGCCGGGCATGAGCTGCCGCCGGGTGGCGCCCGGCCTGGAGGAGATGCGCCTGGACGACGCCGGCGGCATCACCACCCTGGTGCGGGCCCTGACCGTGGCGGACCTGAAGACCTGGCTCACGGCATTCCCGCGGGTGGAGCTGCACCCGGGCTTCTCCGGCGGCCGCTTCCGGACGGACAAAGGGGATATAATGGTGGTGTGCGCCTGGAAATAAATTCTGCCCACGGCCGCGTCGGACCCGGCCCCAATACTCCAAAGGCAGGGGAGCATGGGATACGTTTACAAGATGTTGCAGATACCGCCCACCATCGAGATGCGCGACAAGGCCTACAAGGGGCACGAGGCAGCGGCCTACCTGGAGGAGCTGGCCAACAAGATGGCCCAAGACGGCTGGCAATATATGCGCACCGACCCCATCGGCGTGCGGGTGAACCCCGGCTGCCTGGGCAAGCTGTTCGGCCACAAGGAGCAGGAATTGGTTTACTACGTGGTCATCTTCCGCAAGCCGGCCCCGCCCAGCGGCGAGGCAAAGGCCTGAGCTGCGGGCGCCGCCTCAGCCGATCCCATACTTTTTGAGCTTATAGGCCAGGTTGGACTTGGTCAGGCCCAGGGCCTCGGCCGCGTGGGCGGCCACCCCGCCGGACTCGGCCAGGGCCCGCAGGATCATGCGCCGCTCCATGTCCTCCAGGGCCTCGGTCAGGCCCAGGCCCCTGGGCAGCTCGGCCACGCCCGCCCCCCGTTCCGGCTCCGGCCTCACCTCCAGGGGCAGGTCCGCCGGGGTGATCTGTGGACCGGCCAGGATCACCGCCCGCTCCAGGGCGTTCTCCAACTCGCGCACGTTGCCCGGCCAGGGATGCCGGAAAATCATGGCCATGGCCTCCTTGGACACCTGGGGCGCCGGCCGACCCACCTCGGCGGCATACTTCTTGACGAAGTGCGCCACCAGGGCCGACAGGTCCTCGCGGCGCTGAGACAAGGGCGGCAGGTCTATGCGCACCACGTTGAGGCGGTAGAACAGGTCCTCGCGGAAGGCCCCCTGCTCCACGGCCTGGGTCAGGTCCCGGTTGGTGGCGGTCACTATGCGCACGTCCACGCTGATGGGCTGGTTGCCGCCCACCCGTTCGAAGGTCCGCTCCTGCAGCACCCTGAGCAGCTTCACCTGCACCGAGGGACCCAACTCGCCCACCTCGTCCAGAAACAATGTGCCCTGGTGGGCCATCTCGAAGCGGCCCTTGCGGCGGCCGGCGGCGCCAGTGAAGGCCCCCTTCTCGTGGCCGAACAGCTCGCTCTCCAGCAGGGTCTCGGACAGGGCCATGCAGTTGACGGCCACGAATGACTCCTCGGCCCGGGGCGAGCGGGTGTGGATGGCCCGGGCGATGAGCTCCTTGCCGGTGCCGCTCTCGCCGGTCAGGAGCACTGTGGCCCGGGTGGCGGCCACCTTGTCCACCAGGGCGTACACCTCCCGCATGGGCTTGCTGTCGCCGATGAGCTCGCCGAAGCCCTTTAGCTCCTGCTTGAGCAAGCGGTTCTGGAACAGCAGCCGCCGCATCCTGAGCGATTTTTCCACGGTCAAGAGAAGCTCGGTGTTCTCAAAGGGCTTGCTGATGTAGTCCGTGGCCCCCAGCTTCATGGCCTCCACCGCGTTTTCCACCGTGCCGTAGGCGGTCATGACCACGATGGGCAGATCGCTGTAGCGCTCCTTGAGGCGGCGGATCAGCTCCAGGCCGCTCATCTGGGGCATGCGCATGTCGGTGATGACCAGGTCCGGCTCGGCCTCCTCGACCAGGGCCAGGGCCCGGGCCCCGTTCTGGGCGCTGACCGCCTCGTAGCCCGCCTGGCTGAGCAGGGCCTCCAGCACTACCAGGTAGTTCTTCTCGTCGTCTACGACCAGGATGCGTTCCACAAGCTAATCCCCATCTCCCGTTGCCCTCCTAGTGCGCTGCGCCCGCGGCGGGCAAAAGCACCACCACCTGGGCCCCGCCGCCGGGGGCGTTGTTCACCTCCAGCTTGCCCTGGTGGCCGGCCACGATGTTGCTGACGATGGACAGCCCCAGGCCGGTGCCCTTCTCCTTGGTGGTGAAAAAGGGCTCCAGCAGGTGGTCGGCCGCCTCCGGGTCTATGCCCGGGCCGCTGTCCTCCACGGCCACGCGCACGTAACGGCGCTCGCCCTTGACCAGGCTGAGGGTGGAGACCGTGAGCAGCCCGCCCTGCTCCATGGCCTGCACCGCGTTGTTGAAGATATTCAAGAAGGCCCGGTACAACAGGTCCCGGTCGCCCAGGACCAACACCCGCGGACTTTGGTAGCGCCGCAGCACCTGCACGCCCAGCCGCTGGGTCTCCGGGATCAGGAACCGCAGGTTGCGGTCCATGACCTCCTCCACATCAAGAGGCTCCAGCTTGAGCTGCTGCGGCCGGGCGAAGTCCAGAAACTCAGTGACGATCTGGTTCAGGCGTGTGCTCTCCTCCACGATCACCGAGGCCAGGCCCTTGGCGGCGTCGTCGGCCTTGCTGCCCAAGAGCTCGGCGGTGGAGCGCACAATGCCCAAGGGGTTTCTGATCTCATGAGCCACGCCGGCCACCATTCGCCCCAAGGAGGCCAGGCGCTCGGCCTGGTTGAGCTGCAACTCCAGTTGAGCCTGCAGCGCCGCCCTCCGGCTCATGATGCGCTGGCCCCGGATGACGATGGAGCGCAGGATCACGAACAGCACGGCCATCATTACCAGCAGGGTGGCCAGAATCAACATTTGGTTGAGCCAAACCTCGCGGAAATCCTGGGAAATGTCCAAGATGATCTCGAACACCGCCCGGGGCGGGCCCAGCTCGGCGGTGCGTCGCCGCTCGTCGCGCAGGGGTATGAAGGTCTTGAGCACCCGCTGGCCGCCGCCGCCCATCTCAAAGAACCTGAACGGCGGTTCGATGACGCTCACCGGCTTGCCGGCCACCGCGCTCTGGAACGGGCGGTCCTCGTCGCCCACCCGGCCGATATAGTCCGGCTGGGTGCTGTAGATGACGTTGCCCTCCAGGTCCAGGATGTTGACCTTGCCCACGTGGAAGGAGTGGATGGTGTTCTTGACCACCGCGTCCAGGAGCTTGAACTGCTCGGGCTGGCCTACGTTGATGCCGCCGTACTCGGCCAGAGCGACCACCACGAAGCGGGTCATCACCTGATGGTTGAGGTTCTCGGCCAAGAGCAGGGCGTACTGCTCGCGCTTTTTCAGAAACAGATCACCGGCCCGGCGGCTGACCGCCGAGGAGATGAGCAGAGAGAAAAGCAGGATGATCACCAGGCTGGTCACCGAGAAGTGCTTGACCAGCTGGAAGGGCCTGGTGGCTTCGTTGTCGCCGATCTCCCCGCTGGGGGGCAGCGCTGCCGCGGCCTGTTCGCTCACGCACCTCTCCTAGAGGATGAACTCCGGACCCGTCTCCAGCTCCGTGATCCGCTGGGCCTGTTCTGCATAGCCCGGGCGGCCCATGAGCCCGTAGGTGAGCTGCTTGGACAGCTCCACCCCGGGCTGGTCCAGGGGGTTGATGTTCAGCAGGGCCCCGGCCATGACCGTGGCCAGCTCCAGCAGATATATCACTTGGCCCAGGGCAAAGGCGTCGATGGCCGGCAGGCGCAGGCCCAGGCTGGGGCGCCCCTGGCTGGCCAGGGCCGCGGCCGTGGCCCGCGCCTCGGCATGAATCAGCTCAGCCATGCTGCGCCCACCCAGATAGGCGATGGAGGGTATGTCCTGATAAAGCGGCGGTATCTCCTGGTCCCGGCCGTAGTTGCCCAGGGTCAGGAACATGATCAGCTTGTCCGGCGGGCCCTCCATGTAAAGCTGCAACTGGCTGTGCTGATCCGTGGCCCCCACCGCCGCCACCGGCGTTTGGCCCAGGTGCACCTCCTCCCCCTCCAGGGAGCGCGCCTTGCCCAGGGACTCGGCCCAGAGCTGGGCGAACCACTGGGCCAGGCCGAACAGGTCCGTGGCGTAGGGCATCATTACCAGCACGTTGCGGCCGCGCCGGGCGGACTCCACGGCCAGCACGGCCAGCAGATAGGCCGGGTTTTTCATGAGCTGCCCGCTGCGGCAGTCCGCGGCCATGGCCGCCGCGCCCTCCAGCAGGGCCCACACATCGTGTCCGGCGCAGGCCAGGGGCAGCAACCCCACCGCGCTGAGCACCGAGAAGCGCCCGCCCACGCTGGGCGGCACGCTGAGCACCGCCACTGGCTCCTGCTGGGCGATGGCCCGCAGGTTGCCCTCCTTGGGGTCAGTGGTGAACAGCAGGCGGCGCAGGGCCTCCTCCGGGCCCAGGGCCCGCTCCAAGAGTTCGCGCACCACCAGGAACTGGGCCACGGTCTCGGCGGTGGAGCCGGACTTGCTCACCACGTTGAAGGCGGTCCGGGACAGGTCAAGCTGGTCCAAAAGGGATCCAAAGAAGCGGGGATCGCTGTTGTCGGCTACGAACAGGCGCATGCGTCCGGGCTCGGCCGGGGCGGCATGACGCAGGAAGCCGCGCAGGGCCATGTCCACGGCCGTGGCCCCTAGGGCGCTGCCGCCGATGCCCAGCACCACCAGGTCCTTAGCTATGGAGCTCAGGCGCGCGGCCTGCTCCAATATGGGCGTCAGGTCCTGCTCGGGCAGGCCCATGAAGCCCAGACGGCCGTCCTGGCGCTGCTCCTGCAAAAGCCGGTGCAGCTCGGCCACTCGGGGGGCCAGGGAGCGCAGGTGCTCCAGGCCCAGGCCCGGCACCCCAATGATCTGCTCCAGGCAAAAGGCATAGTCCAGTTTCACCGTGCGCTCAGACATGCCGCGTTTCCTTCCGCCCGCGCTCCGGCCGGCGCCAGGCGGATCGGTGCATGGCCCGGACCCAGGCGTTGGCTATGGAGCATATTTGGCTGCAGGCCCTGTAGGCCCGTGGTTGGTTAATAATTGAATTGATTATACGTTGTGGCACCCGGCCTCACAAGGACAAGAAAATTGACAAACCTTTTGTTTCGCGCTATTAAAGATAACCGGTTTTCACTAGAGAATTTGCCGGTCATTACCGGTCCCGGACCCGCGGAGGTGCCTGTGAAGGAGATGCTGGATCACCTAGCGGACCAGATTTTGGACCTGGACGGTTCCGAACTCAGCGAGTTGCTGCCCCAGGCCCAGGCCCGCATGGAGGACTGCGACCTCAGCCGCGATTGGGAGCGCTCGGTGATCACCTTTTTCTTGATCAACGGCATGCGCTTCAAATGCTCCATGGCTTCCAAACACAAAGAGCAGGACTGCCCCAAGATCAAGGGCAGAACCCGCCTGAGGCTGGTCAAGTAGGCCGGTCTTTTTTTGTCTGCCCACGCAGGCGGGCCTTGTCCCGCCTGAGTTGTTCCAAACGCTCCCGCAAAAACTTCTCCCGTCCCCGTTCGCTGGGCTGGTAGTAGCGCCGCCCGGCCAGGCGCTCGGGCATGAACTCCTGGCCAACCACCGCGCCCTCAAAGTCGTGCGGGTATTGGTAGTCCCGGCCGTAGCCCAGTCCTTTCATCAGCTTGGTGGCCGGGTTGCGCAGGTGCAGGGGCACCTCCAAGGGCCCCAACTCCCGGGCGTCGTGCTGGGCGGCGGCAAAGGCCTTGTAAACCGCGTTGGTGCGGGGGGCCAGGGCCAGATAGACCACAGCCTGGGCAATGGGCAGCTCTCCCTCGGGCGAGCCCATGAGGTCATAGGCCTTGAGCGCGGCCATGACTTGGTTCAGGGCGTAGGGGTCGGCCAAGCCCACGTCCTCACAGGCGAAATTGGCCAAGCGCCGCAGGATGTAGTGGGGGTGCTCGCCCGCGGCCAGCATGCGGGCCAGCCAGTACAGGGCCGCGTCCGGGTCCGAGCCCCGCAGCGACTTGTGCAGGGCGCTGATCAGGTTGTAGTGCTCCTCGCCGTCCTTGTCGTAGCGCAGGGCCTTTTTGCCCACTGCCTCCTCGGCCAGGTTCAGATCCACCCGCCGGACGCCTCCCGGGCCCAGGGGCGCGACCCCCACCGCGGTCTCCAGGGCCCCCAGCAGCCGCCGGGCGTCGCCGAAGGCCGCGGCGATCAGGTGATCGGCCGCCTCGGGGGTCAGCTCCACCTGCAACCCTCCCAGGCCGCGTTCGCTGTCGCTCAAGGACCGCTCCAAAATGGCGCGCAGGTCCTCCTCGGTCAGCGGGTGCAGCACCACCACCCGCAGCCGGGAGAGCAGGGCCGGGATCATCTCAAAGCTGGGGTTTTCCGTGGTGGCGCCCAGCAGGTTGAGCACGCCGGACTCCACGTGGGGCAGAAAGGCATCCTGCTGGGCCTTGTTGAAGCGGTGTATCTCGTCCACGAACAACACCGTGCGCCGGCCGTGGCGCAGCAGCCCCCGCGCCTGCTCCACCACCCGGCGCACGTCGGCCACGCCTGAGAGCACGGCCGAGAACTCTACGAACTCCGCGTCCCAAGACCGGGCCAGGATGCGGGCCAGGGTGGTCTTGCCCGTGCCCGGCGGCCCCCAGAAGATCAGGGAGGTGGGCCGGTCGGCCTCCAGCATGCGGCGCAGGGCCTTGCCCTCGGCTAGCAGGTGGCGCTGGCCCGCGAACTCGCCCAGATTGCGGGGCCGCAGGCGGTCGGCCAGGGGCGCGCGCACGGGAGCGCCGGCCTGGCCGGCATCTGGCTCGAACAGGCTCACAGGACCGCGGCCTCCCGGCCGAAGAAACGGCGCCACCAGGGCCCCGGCCTGAGCAGGGACTCCAGCTTATGCCAGGCCTGGCTGGCGGCCTGAAAGCCCTGGTCCATGATCCAGGCGGCCTTGGCAAAGTCGGCCCAGTGGATATCGCCCAGGGCCGGCCGCAGGGCCAGGTCCGCCTCCTGCAAGAGCGTCTGCACCAAGTGGAAGCCCTGTATCTCCGTGGCCCGCAAATAGAACTCCAGGGACTGGCCGGGCAGGTCCTCGGTGATGATGTCCCGGTCCACGCTCACCGCCAGCACCGGACCCGAGGCCCGCTGGCGGGCCACCGGCGTGGGCACCAGGAGAGAGGCCCCGCCGTCCATCAGCCAGCGGCCGTCTATCTCCACCGGCGCGGCCACCCCGGGCACGGCGCAGGAGGCCAGCACCGCCTGGCGCAGGTCGCCGCGCTCCAGCACCACCGGCTCGCCGGTCTTGATGTCCGTGGCCACCGCGGCAAAGGGAATCGCCGTGTCCTCCAGGTTCACCTTGGGCAGGAAAAAGGCCACCATATCGTGGAAAAAGTCATGGCTCAGCAGAGAGGTGTCCAGGAAAAAGGACTTGACCAGCATGCCTTGGCTGAACAGGCGGTTTAGCCGGTCGGAGAGGCTCTTGCATTTGTAGCCGCTGGAGGCGCCCATCATGGCCAGCAGACGGGGGTCCCGGGCCAGGGAGCTCTGGCTGAACGCCAACACCCGCTCGCGCATCTCGGCGTTGGAAAAGCCCAGGGCATAGCCCGCCCCGGCCACCGCGCCGGCGCTGACCCCCACCACGCCCTCCACCGGCACCTGGTGCCGCTCCAGCACCTCCAGCACGCCCACATGGGCGAAACCACGGGCTCCGCCGCCGCCCAGGGCCAGGGTCAAACCGTGTTCAGTGTGTGCCATGTATGTCAATCACCCCCTGCAATTGCCCCTTTACAGCCGCCGTCTGTTTGGCTATATTTACCATTCGCCGGCAGTCGGCACCGGCGGTAAGGCAACTTTATACAACAATCTTATTAAGGTGGTGATTTAAGTGCAAGTCCAGGTAGTGGACAACAACGTAGAGAAGGCGATAAAGGTCCTCAAGCGCAAGCTGACCAAGGAAGGCGTTTTCCGGCAGCTCAAGGAAAAACGCTGGCACGAAAAGCCCTCGGACATGCGCCGGCGCAAGCAGCGTCAGGCGCGGCGCCGTCTGCGCCGTCAGCTCGCCCGGGCCCGCACCCGCACTCCGCGCGGCTAGCGCCCAGACCTTCTCTTAACAGGCGGCTGCACCTCTCGGGGGGCGGCCGCTTTGTCGTGGCCAGAGTCCGCCGCCCTACCCCCAAACCGCTCTGAGCTGGCGCCAGGCGAACAGCGCGAAGTAACCGCCGAACAGGACCATGAAGGCCGCGCAGCCCCCCACCAGCACCCGGTAGGCCAGGTCGTTGATGAAGCGCCGGCCCTTGGCCACCACCAGCGAGACGAACAGATACCAGGCCAGGTCCGCGCCGATGTGCCCCAGGTAAAACACCAATAGGCCCCACCAGCCCAGGGGGCTCTTCAGGGCCATGGCCAGCAGGGACAGCCCCACCGTGGCCCACCACAGGGACCAGTAGGGATTGGCCAGGGAGAGCAGGAAGCCGTCGCGCACCGGCCCGGCCGCGCCCGCTTTGCCTTGGATCAGCTCCAGCCTGAGCCCGGGCAGGGCCCGGAACATGCCCCAGGCCATCCACAAAAGGATCACCGTCCCCACCGCGCCCACCAAGCCGCCCACCACGGGCCGGGTGAGAATGGGCCCCAGGCCGGCCACCAGGGCCAAGAGGAGCGCCGCCTCCAGGATGGCGTGGCCCAGCACCACCAGGGGCCCGGCCAGCACCCCGTGGCGCACGGCGTGGGTCACGGTGCCGGCCAGCACCGGCCCGGGCATCACCGCCCCGGACAGGCCGATGATAAAGGAGGTAGCCAACAGACCCCCGGTGGTGAGGGTGGCGGGATCGGGCAGCGCAGCCATGGCCGGTTAAAAGTACTTGCAGCCCGGCACATGCAGCTTGGCGTAGCCGATGATCGGGCAGTCGCAGTCGGGCATGGCCGGGGTGCAGTCCTTCCACCGCCCGCCGCCGCAGGCGGGCTGGCCCTGGCAGGCCTCGCACAGGCCGGGCCGCTCCACCGGCCGGCCGCACTGCTGGCAGCGGCGGGTGATGATGTCCGCGGGCGGCTTCACGCCAATCCCCGGCCGCCCTTCATGGGCGGCGCCTGGTAAAAGGCCAGGTAGGCCTGCACCGAGCTGTAGATGTCGGCCTTGTGGCATATCTCAAAGGGCGAGTGCATGGAGAACATGGGCGGACCCACGTCAATGATGTCCATGCCGTAGATGGCCAGGTGCTTGGCGATGGTGCCGCCGCCGCCCTCGTCCACCTTGCCCATGCCCGCGGCCTGCCACACCACGCCGGCCCGGTCCCACACCCCCCGCAGCCAGGCCACGTACTCCGCGTCTGCGTCCGAAGCGCCGTACTTGCCGCCGTGGCCGGTGTACTTGGTCAGATTCACGCCGTAGCCCAGGTAGGCGGCGTTGCGCTTCTCGTGCACCTCGGGGTAGTCCGGGTCAAAGGCTGCGTTCACGTCGGCCGAAAGCGTCTGGCTGGCGGCCAGGCAGCGGCTGACCGAGAGGTAGTCGGCCGGCTGGCCGGCGGACTGCAATAAGAGGGCGGTCAGGTGCTCCAGGAAACGGCTCTGGGCGCCGGTGGCCCCCTCGGAGCCGATCTCCTCCTTGTCGAAGAACAGGGCCACCGCGGTTACCGCCGGATTCTTCACCTCCAGCAAGGCCTGCAGGGAGGCGAAGGCGCTGGCCCGGTCGTCCTGGCCGTAGCCGCCCACCAGGCTGCGGTCCAGGCCCACGTCGCGGGCGCGCCCGGCGGGCACCAGCTCCAGTTCGGCGCTGATAAGGTCCTTCTCGGCGATGCCGTAGCGTTTGTTTAGCTCCTGCAGCACGGCCAGCTTGACCTTGTCCTTGGCCGCGCCGGCGTCCAGAGGCAGAGTGCCCAGCAGAAGGTTCATGCGCTCGCCCTCCACCGCCTCGGAGAACTTTTTCTCGCCCTGGCTGCGGCGGCTGAGGTGGGGCAGCAGGTCCAAGAGACTGAACACCGGGTCCTCGGTCCCGTCGCCGATGTGCACCTCCACGGTCCGACCCTCGGCGGTGCAGACCACGCCGTGGATGGCCAAAGGCCGGGCCAGCCACTGATACTTCTTGATGCCCCCGTAATAGTGGGTCTTGAGGAAGACCAGCTCCTGTTCCTCGTACAGGGGATGCATCTTCAGGTCCAGGCGGGGGGCGTCAATGTGGGAGCCCAGCAGGCGCAGGCCCTGGCGCAGGGGCCGCCGGCCCAGCACGGCCAGGGCCAGCAGCTTGCCCTTGAACTCCAGATAAAAGCGCTTGCCAACGGCGCCGGGCTTCAGCTGCCTAAAGCCCTTGGCCCGGGCCGCCTTCTTGATGGCCTCCACGGCCAGGCGCTCGGTCTTGGCCTGGTCCAGGAAACGCTTATACTGCTCGCCCAAGGCCATGATCTCTCGGCGCTGGGCCGGGCTGGCCTGCTCCCACACGCTCTTGGGCTGCAGGGTAAGGCTGTCGCGCAGCTCCTTGACCTTCTTTTTGTTCAGCTTGGCCATGTCGGCTCCTGCAAAATAATCTTCATTTGAAATGGGCGAAGTAGTCCGCCACCCGCCACTGCCCGCCGGCTCCCTGCAGGCAGGTGACCACCTCCTCCATGTCCACGCCCTTGCTCATCCTGGCTTCGAAGGTGAAGCGGAAGTACTGCTGGGGCGGCGGGGTCTTCAGCTCCCCGGAAAACTCCCTGGCGCGCAGGCGGCGGGACACGGTCGCACCCAGGTCTCGGCGCATCTGCCCGATCCTGGCCTGCCACAGCTCCGGAGTGAACATGCCGGCCAGGCGGGGGTGGGCCGTGGCGTGGCTGGCGGCCGCGTCGCCGCGGTCCACCAAGGCCAGCCACTGCTGGGCCGCGGCCACGGCCGCCCGCTCCCCGGTATCGGCGGCCAGGGCCGCGCCGGACAGGCAGACCAGAACCAGGGCCAGGGCGGCTATGAGCGATGCCTTGAGCAAGCGGCCTCCTCTCGACTGGCCTTCCATTGTAGCCGCCGCGGGCAGAGGCGTAAACACCCCTATCCGACGGCCTTCCTGGCCAAAAGGAAAAACTCCTGGTTGCCCTTGGGGCCCTGGATGGGGCTGGGGCGGGAACCCAGCACCACCAGGCCCAAAGCGGCCAGGCAGGCAGCCACCTTCTCCACCGCCGCCTGCTGCACTAAAGGATCGCGCACCACCCCGCCGCGCCCTACTGCCTGGCGGCCGGCCTCGAACTGGGGCTTGACCAGGGGCAGCAGCCGGCCGCCCGCGATCAGGCGCGTGGCCAGGGGCGGCAGCACCAGGGTCAGGCTGATGAAGGATACATCCACCACGATGAGATCAAAGGGGCCGGCGGCAGTCTCGGGCGGCAGATGGCGGGCGTTGACCCGCTCGTGCAGGGTCACTCGGGGGTCGTTGCGCAGGGACCAGGCCAGTTGGCCGTAGCCCACGTCCAGGCAGGTAACCCCCGCCGCGCCCCGCTGCAACAGGCAGTCGGTAAAGCCTCCGGTGCTGGCCCCCACGTCCAGGCAGACCAGGCCGCCCACCTCCAGGCCGAAGTGATCCAGGGCGCCGGCCAGCTTGACTCCGCCCCGGGACACGTAGGGGTGCTCCGGGCCGGCCACCTCCACCGAGGCGCCCGCCGGCACCAGAAAGCCGGCCTTGTGCGCGGGCTGGCCGTCCACCTTGACCAGGCCGGCCAGGATCAGGGCCTGGGCCTTGCTGCGGTTGGGGGCCAGGCCCGAGGCCACCAGGTGCTGGTCCAGCCTGGGGCCGCGGGCCATGCTAGGCCAGAAGCTCCCGGGCCGCGGCCGCCACCGCGGCGGCATCCACCTGGTGCAGGGCGCGCAACTCGGTCTGGCTGCCGTGCTCCACGAAGGTGTCATTCAGGGCCACCAGCTTGACCCGCACCCCGCTCAGGCCGCGGCGGGCCAGGGCCTCCAGCACAGCCGAGCCAAAGCCGCCAGCCGCCTCGTTCTCCTCCACCGTGACCACCCGGCCGCAGCGGACGGCCAGATCGCAGAGCAGCTCCTCGTCCAGGGGCTTGACGAAGCGGGCGTTGACCACCGCGGCCTGCGCGCCCTCCTGGGCCAGGCGTTCGGCCGCTTGCTCGGCCGCGGCCACGCCCACGCCGATGCCCGCCAGCAACACGTCGCCCCCCTCGCGGCGCACCTGGGCCCGGCCCCAGGGCAGCGCCCGCGGCGGGCCTTCCAGGGGCACGCCCCGGCCCTTGCCCCGGGGGTAGCGCAGGGCCACCGGCCCCTGGTGCTCCAAGGCCGTGCGCAGCATGTGCCGGAGCTCGTCCTCGTCGGCCGGGGCCATGAGCGACAGGTTGGGCACGCAGCGCAAAAAGCTCAGGTCCAGCAGGCCCTGGTGGGTGGCCCCGTCCTCGCCCACGATGCCCCCCCGGTCCAGGGCGAACACCACCGGCAGGTTGGTCAGGCAAACGTCGTGCACGATCTGGTCGTAGGCCCGCTGCATGAAGGTGGAGTAGATGGCCACCACCGGCCGGAAACCTTGGGCGGCCAGGCCGCCGGCGAAGGTCACCGCGTGCTGCTCGGCGATGCCCACGTCCACGAAGCGCTCGGGGTAGGCCTCGGCGAACTGGGCCAGGCCGGTGCCCTCGGGCATGGCCGCGGTGATGGCGATGATCTCCGGGCGGGAGGCGGCCAGCTCCACCATGGTCTGGCCGAACACCTCAGTGTAGCTGAGCGGATGATCGTGAGGCCTGGCCGCGCCGCTGGAGGGCTGGGCCCCCACGCCGTGATAGTGGCTCGGGTTCTGCTCGGCCGGTTGGTAGCCGCGGCCCTTCTTGGTGATCACGTGCACCAACTGCGGGCCCTGCAGGGGCTTGACGTAGCCCAGGGTCTCGATGAGCCGCTCCAGGTCGTGGCCGTCTATGGGGCCCACGTAGTTGAACTTGAAGGCCTCGAAGAGCATGCCCGGCGTGTAAAAGGCCTTGAAGGACTCCTCGGAGCGCCGGGCGATGTCCAGCAAATCCTCGCCGATGCCGGGCAGGGACCGGAGCCGCCGCTCCAGCTCCTTGCGGAAGCGCTGGTACACCTTGCCCGAGAGGGTGCGGGACATGAACTTGGACAGGGCCCCCACGTTGGGCGCGATGGACATGCCGTTGTCGTTGAGCACCACGATCAGGTCCTGATCCATGTCCCCGGCCTGGTTCAGGCCCTCGTAGGCCAGGCCCGCGGTCAGCGAGCCGTCGCCGATCACCGCCACCACCTTGCCTTGGCTTTTCTTGAGCCGCTCGGCAAAGGCCATGCCCAGGGCCGCGGAGATGGAGGTGGAGGCGTGGCCGGTGTCAAAGGCGTCGTAGGGGCTCTCAGAGCGCCGGGGAAAGCCCGACAGACCGCCCAATTGGCGCAGGTTGGCGAACTGCTGCCGGCGGCCGGTCAGGAGCTTGTGGGCGTAGGTCTGGTGCCCCACGTCCCAGACTATCTTGTCCCGGGGCGCGTCAAAGACGTAGTGCAGGGCCAGAGTCAGCTCCACCACCCCCAGGCTGGGCGCCAGGTGGCCGCCGGTGCGGGTAACGGTCTCTATGATCCGTTGGCGCAGCTCGCGGGCCAACTGCTGCAGTTGCAGCAGGTTCAACTCCTTGATGTCCGCCGGCGAGTCAATGCCATCCAGGATGGAGACGGATTTGGGCAGCTCCTCGGGCAATCTTCACGTCCTCAGTGGGTGCGCTCCATTATGTAGCGGGCCAACTCGGCCAGGGGATCGGCCGCCGGACCCAACTCCCGGGCCAGCTCCGCAGCCTGGTTGACCAGATCCCAGCCTATCTTGCGGGCCTGCACCGCCCCCACCACCGCGGGATAGGTCATCTTGCCGTGCTTTTCGTCGGCGTGGGTGGCCTTGCCCAGCTTGGCCTGGTCGCCCTCACGGTCCAGCAGGTCGTCGGCGATCTGAAAGGCCAGGCCCACCCGCCGGCCATAGCGTACCAGATGGTTGACCTGCTCTTCATCGCCGCCGGCCAAGATGGCCCCCGACTGCACCGCGGCGGTGATCAGGGCGCCGGTCTTGAGCGCGTGCATGTACTGCACGGTGGCCAGGTCCGGCTCCTGGTTCTGGCTGGCCAGGTCCACGGCCTGACCGCCCACCATGCCCTGGAAGCCGGCGGCCCGCATCACGGCCTGGCCAGCGGCCAGCACCCGCAGGGGCTCCCGGTCCGCGTACTGGGCCGGGTCGCTGAGCAGCACCATGGCCTGGGTGAGCAGGCCGTCGCCGGCCAGGACGGCCAGGCCCTCGCCGAACTTCTTGTGGCAGGTGGGCAGGCCCCGGCGCAGGTCGTCGTCGTCCATGGCCGGCAGGTCGTCGTGGATCAGGGAGTAGGTGTGGATCATCTCCAGGGCGCAGGCGCAGAACATCACCTGCTCCGGCCGTCCGCCCACGGCCTCGGCCCCGGCCAGGCAGAGGATGGGCCGCAGCCGCTTGCCCCCGGCGAAGAGGCTGTAGCGCATGGCCTTAAGGATGTCGCCGCCGGCCTCGTCCGCGGGCAGCAGGCGCTCCAGGGCCTCGTCCACCAGTTCGCGCCGCTGGGCCAGGTAGGCCTTGAGCTCCAAGCTATTCCTCCGCCTCGGGCGCGAAGGGGGTTTCGCTCAGGGCCCCCTCGCGGTCCTTGAGCAACAGGCTCACCTTCTTCTCGGCCTCGTCCAGGCGGCGGTTGCAGGCCTCGGCCAGCTTAACCCCCTCCTCGAACAGGGCCAGAGACTCCTCCAGCTCCAGTTCCTCGGACTCCAGGCGTTCCACGATCTGCTCCAGGCGCTGCAAGGACTGCTCGAAGCCCGGTTCTTTTTTCGGCTTGGCCATGACTATTCTCCCAGACGCTGGGCCAGTTTGCGGCTGACCTGAATCCAGGCCAGGGGGTCCACCTGGGCCCCGGCCAGCTTGACCCCGAAGTCCAGGTGCGGCCCGGTCACGCGGCCGGTGGCCCCAACTTTACCTATTATCTGGCCCCGTTTCACCTTCTGCCCCTGGCGCACCAAGGCCTGGGACAGGTGCAGATAGCGGGTGACGAGCCCCTGGCCGTGGTCCAGGAGCACGGTCACCCCACTGAAATAGGCGTCCAGGACCAGGGCCACGGTGCCGTCGGCCGCGGCCGGCACCGGCGTGCCCGCCGCGCCGCGCAGGTCCACCCCGCCGTGGGGGCTGCGCTCCTGGCCGTTGACGATGCTGCGCCGGCCAAAGGCGCTGACCACTTTATTGGGCAAAGGCAACGAAAATCCGCCGGACCAGAGGCGCCTGGCCGTGAAGGAGCCGAACACCGCCTGCATGAGGGCCCGCTCGCGGCGGTAGCGGGCCAGGTTCTCGGCGCTCAGCTCCAGGTATTTGGGGTCCACGGTGATGCGCCGCACTCCGCGGTCCGCCCGGTAAAGCGTCAGCTTGGCCGCGGCCACCTGCCGGCCGTCGGCCCGCACGCGCAGCACGGCCTGGCCGGTCCTGTCCTGCAGGTCCGCGGCCGCCGCGCCGTACCAACAGCCGTCCCTGCCCTTGCTCAGGACCGTGCTGCGGCCCAACAGATCAGCCCGCACCTGGCCTGCGTTCTGTTTCAAGCAGACCCGCACCAGGCCGGGCTGGCCCAGGGCCAGGCGCGCAGGCTCCACGGACAGGCTGGCCGCCTCGGCCCAGGCCGGCCAGAGCAGCAGCGCCAGGGCCGCGGCCAGAGCGGCCCTCACGGCTCCACCTCTTCCACCCGGGCTCCCAGGCGGCCCTGGGCCAGGCGCACCTTGACCCGCCTACCCGGCGCGGTCTCTTGGGCCCGGCGCAGCACCCGGCCCTGCTCATCCTGCACCAGGGCGAAGCCCCGGCCCAGCACAGCCAGGGGGCTCAGGGCCTGCAAGCGGCCGGCCAGGGCCTGCCAGCGCGCCCGGGGCGTCTGCACCGCGCCCTGGCCGGCCGCGGCCAGACGGAAAGCCAGGTCCCGCTGCCGGGCCTGAATTATCGCCAGGCGGCGGTCTGGCCGCGAGGCCCATAGCGCACCGCGCAGACGCCAGGTCTCCCGTGCCCGGCCGTGCAGGCCGGCCTGGAGTGCGTGCATGCCTCGGGAGAGCAGGTCGTCCACCCGCAGCCGCTGGTCGGCCAGGATGCGCCGGGGGTCGCCCAGGCCCCGGGCCAGGGCCCGCAGATCCCGGCGGCGGTCGCTCAGCAGCCGCCGGCCGGCGCGCAACAGGCGCGCGGCCACTGCCTGGATGCGCCGCAGCAGCTCAGCCCCCTCCTTGACCAGCAGCTCGGCCGCGGCCGAGGGCGTGGGCGCGCGCAGGTCCGCCACCAGGTCGCTGATGCTCACGTCTATCTCGTGACCCACGGCCGAAACCACCGGGATGGGGCAGGCCGCAATGGCCCTTGCCAGACCCTCGTCGTTGAAGGCCCACAGGTCTTCGGGCGAGCCTCCGCCCCGGGTGAGCACGATCACCTGGGGCCAACCCCAGGCGGCCAGGTCCTGGAGGGCCTGGATCATCTCCCCGGGCGCCTGCTCGCCCTGCACCTTCACCGGATACACGGCCACGGCCACGCGGGCGAAGCGGCGGTGCAGCACGTGCAGAAAGTCGCGGATGGCCGCGCCGCTGGGCGAGGTGACCACCGCCACTCGGGTCGGCAGCTCGGGCAGGGGCCGCTTGCGGGCCGGGTCAAAGAGCCCCTCGGCCTCCAGCCGACGGCGCAGTTGCTCAAAGGCCAGGGCCAAGGCGCCGGCCCCCCGGGGCTCGATGCTGTCGGCCACTAACTGCACCTCGCCTCGAGCCTGGTACACGGACAGCCGGCCCTGGCAGAGCACCTGCTGCCCCTCCTCCAGGCGGAAGCGCAGCAGGGCCGCCTGGTGCTTGAACAGCACCGCGCGCAGCAGGGCGCCCTGGTCCTTGAGGGCAAAGTAAATATGCCCGCTGGCCGGCTGGCGCAGGCCGCTGACCTCGCCCTCCACCCACACGAAGTCAAAGCTCTGCTCGGTCAGGCGCTTGAGGCGGCCCACCAACTCGCTGACCGTGAGAATCTCACGGCGGGTGAAAAGCTCCAGGGGCTCCAAACGCGCACCTCTTAAAAAAACTAGGCCGGTTCAGGGTCTTGCTAAAAAGCTAGCACAGGGCCCAGGGCCGGGCAAGGCAGGCTCAGGGCGCAGGCGGCAGGGACTTCAGCCAGGCCGCGGCGGCCCGGGCGTCCGGGCAGGCCAGGTCTTGGCAGGCGGGGTCCGCGTCCAGGTTGCCGCTGGGCCAAGCCGAGGGCGGTAAGGTAAGCAGGGCCAGGGTGTCCTGCCGGGCCTGCCGCAGGACCTGCGCCAGCTTGGCCGCGTCCTCTGGCCGTGGCCAGCGGGCGGTGAGCACGGCCCGGGCGTCCAGGTCCCGGCCGCGCCACTGAAGCCAGGCCACGTAGGCCGGCCGGGCGGTGCGGCCCAGGAGCCAGCCCAGGGCGTTGCCGGCCCAGCCGCCGGGCCGCTGCAACCGGCCCGAGAGCCAGAACACGTAGGGCAGGCGCCGCACCTCCTTGAGCTCGGCCTCCATGGCCTGCACCAGCAGGGTCCGCGGCACCCGCGCGCCGTACACCTGGGCCAGGGCCCGGGCCCACAGCCCCAGGCCGGGCCCGTAGTCCGGCCGCGCCCGCCAGAGCCAGTCGCCCTGGGGCCTGGCCAGCAGCCAGCAGTCCAGGCCCCACTCCGCCTGCTTGTGCGCGTAGCCCTGCTGAGAGAAGGCCCCGCCCGCCAGGGGGTTGACCAGCTCCTGGTGGCCGCGGCGGTCCAGCAGGGCGTGGGAAAGCCAGCCCAGGGCAAAGGCCCGCTCGGCCGGCGTAGCGGCCAGGGCCAGCAGGGCCCGGCACACTTGCCAGGGCTTTATCAGGTGCACGCTGCTGGCCAGGTTGACCTCAGCGCCGGGATAGTAGCCCGTGTCCAGGGCGATGGACCCGGCCAAGAACACCTGGAACAGCCGCTCCCGTTCAGCCGGACTGGGGCTCAGCACCGGCCCCAAATGCGACCACAGGTCTTGGGCCAGGGTGAAGTGGCTGAAGGGCCCCAAGGCCTGGGCCGGCCCGGCCAGGCACAAGGCCAGCAGCAGCGCGGCCAACAAGTTCCGTGCGGTTTTGTTAATCGCGGTCCAGGACAAGCACCGCCTCCGTGTGCCCCGAGTGGGGGAACATGTCCACGGCCCAGGCCTGCACGGCCTGATAGCCCGTCTCCAGCAAGAGGGCCGCGTCCCGGGCCAGGGCCGCGGGGTGGCAGGATACGTATATGATCCGCGCCGGCGCCAGGCGGGCCAGGGCGCCCATCACCTCCCGGGCGCCGGCCCGGGGCGGGTCCAGCACGGCCAGTGCAAAGCGCCGGTCCTGTGCGACCAAATCTGCCACGGCCGGGGCCGCCTCGGCCGCCCGCAGCTCAACCTGGTCCGCCAACCCGGCCTGCCCCGCCTGCCAGGCGGCTGCCGCCAGGGCCTCGGCCGAGGCCTCCACGGCCAGCACCTGGCGGCCGGCCCGGGCCAGGGGCAGGCCGAAGTTGCCGCTGCCCGCGTACAGGTCCAGGGCCGAGCCGGCCGGCGCATCCTGGGCCGCGGCCAGGACCAGCTCGATCAGGCGCTGGTTGGCCGCGAAGTTGGCCTGCACAAACAACCCCGGGAAGGCGGTCAATTCCAGGCCATGCTCCGCGTAATACGCCACGCCGCTCTCACGGCTATACTCCCAGGGCTCCAGCTCCCGGCCCCAGGCCAGGCGGGTGGCGGCCACGCCGGCCCGGCGGCAAAGGCGGCGCAGTTCGGCGCGCCAGCGGTTGGACAAAGGCCGGCGGGGGTCCAGGCCCAGGGTCACGAAAGCGGACTCCGGGCCGGCCAGCACCTCCAGCCAGGAAAGATGGCGGGCGTCGATCTGGGTCAGGCCCTGGGCCAGACCGGGCAGCAGGCGATTCACCCCCTCGGCGGCCACCGGGCAGTGGCTCAGCGGCACCACCAGGTTGGTTCCGGCGGCGAAAAAGCCCAGCCCGCCTTGCTGCACGGCCAGGCGCACCCTATGGCGATAGCCCCAGACCAGAGGCGAAGCCTTCGGCTGCGCCGCGGGCAGCGGCCCCAGGCGCGCCAAGGCCTGCTGCACCCAGGCCGCCTTGGCCGCTACCTGGGCCGGGTATTCCAGGTGCTGCAAAGAGCAGCCGCCGCAGCGGCCATACAAAGGGCACGGCGGCCGGGTGCGCTGAGGCGAGGCGCTCAGCACCTCCTGGGCCAGGGCCTCCATATATTCCCGCTTGAGGCGGGTGAGCTGGGCCCGGACACGCTCGCCGGGCAGGCTCCCGGACACGAACACGGCCCGGCCGTCCGGGGCCCGGGCCAGGCCGCGGCCGCCCGCGGCCAGCTCGCTGACCTCCAGCTCCAGAACCTGTCCCTGGTGCAGGGGTGGTGTTTCCGTGGACAAAAAAACCTCCTTAGGTTCTGTGAGCCAGGGGCGGTTACGTGTTATCTTACCGCAGGAAAGCCCAGCGGACCCCAACAGGGAGGGCAGGCGTGGACGAGGCCGTGCAAAAGCTTTGGCAGCGGACCCAGAACGAGGAGTTCCGCCGGCTGCTGAATATGGAGGTCCTGGAGATTGAACCGGGCCGGGCCCTGGTGGCCATGGACTACCGCC
Source organism: Desulfarculus sp. (assembly GCA_003605055.1). GTDB lineage: Bacteria > Desulfobacterota > Desulfarculia > Desulfarculales > Desulfarculaceae > Desulfoferula. The sequence goes on along the minus strand of QZKP01000032.1, from coordinate 7,771 downwards.
CGGAGCTGAACAACATCTTCGGCCGGCTGCACGGCGGGGCGGTGTTCTCCCTGCTGGACGAGGCCTTTCAGCTGGCCTGCAACGCCCACGGCAGCATCGCGGTGGCCCAGCAACTGAGCATCTACTACCTGGCCCCGGCCGAGCCCGGAGTCCGGGTGCTGGCCGAGGTGACCGAGATGCACGCCACCCGCAAAATCGCCCTGTACCGGGCCGAAGTGCGCCAGGCCGACGGCCGGCGCCTGGCCACGGCCACGGCCCAGGCCTACCGTCTGGGCCGGCCCCTGCCCTTCGACGACCAAGGCCATCTCGTGGACCCTGCCTAACCTGCCCGTCGCCGACGCCCAGGGGCGGCCCAACCCGCCGGAGTTCCCCGAGGCGGGCGGTGTGCGCACGGCGGGCAATTTCCTTGACGGGCCGGAGCGCAAAAAATAGAATCTAAGGCGGCCGAGACTAGGTTTTAATTCCTATTTTACGGCTGGTATTTCCATTCCGCTTGGAAAGCCGCACGCGTCCAGGCGGCCAGCCCCTTTTCTGCATAAGCAGGGCCTCGCGCCCTGAGGAGGCATGTAAGAATGAGTCAACCCACACCGTCTGCCAACCAGAAACTGAACAAATGGGTCCAGGAGTGCGCGGCCAAGTGCAAACCGGATAAGGTCTATTGGTGCGACGGCTCCAAGGCGGAGTACGACCGCCTGATGCAGGAAATGCTGGCCACCGGCATGGCCGTCCCCCTGCCCAAGCGTCCCAACAGCTTTCATTTCCGCTCCGATCCCTCGGACGTGGCCCGCGTGGAGGACCGCACCTTCATCAGCTACCCCCAGCAGATCGAGGCCGGTCCCACCAATAACTGGATGGCCCCGGACCAGCTCAAGAAGACCATGAACGAGCTTTACGATGGCTGCATGCAGGGCCGCACCATGTATGTCATCCCCTTCTCCATGGGCCCGGTGGGCTCGCCCTTGGCCAAGATCGGCATTGAGATCACCGACAGCCCCTACGTGGTGTGCAACATGCACATCATGACTCGGGTGGGCACCCGGGTCCTGAAGGTGCTGGGCAGCGACGGCGAGTTCATCCCCTGCCTGCACTCCATCGGCGCGCCGCTCAAGCCCGGCCAGAAGGACGTGTCCTGGCCCTGCGCGCCCATCGAAAAGAAGTACATCAGCCACTTCCCGGACGAGAACCTCATCTGGTCCTACGGCTCCGGCTACGGGGGCAACGCCCTGCTGGGCAAGAAGTGCCTGGCCCTGCGCATCGCCTCGGCCATGGCCCGCCGCGAGGGCTGGATGGCCGAGCATATGCTCATCCTGCGCCTGACCAGCCCCGAGGGCCGGCAGTATCACGTCACCGGCGCCTTCCCCTCGGCCTGCGGCAAGACCAACCTGGCCATGCTGCTGCCCACGGTCAAGGGCTGGAAGGTGGAGACCGTCGGCGACGACATCGCCTGGATGAAGATCGGCCCGGACGGCCGGCTGTACGCCATCAACCCCGAGTCCGGCTTCTTCGGCGTGGCCCCGGGCACCTCCTATAAGTCCAACCCCATGGCCATGGACAGCATCAAGGAGAACGCCATCTTCACCAACTGCGCCGTCACCGACGACGGCGACGTGTGGTGGGAGGGCATGGACGGCGAGCCGCCGGCCCACGCCATAGACTGGAAGGGACGGGACTGGACCCCGGCCAGCAAGGAGGTGGCCGCCCACGCCAACGCCCGCTTCACCGCCCACGCCTCTCAGTGCCCCATCATCAGCTCGGACTGGGAAAAGCCCGAGGGCGTGCCCATTGACATCTTCATCTTCGGCGGCCGCCGGGCCAGCGTGGTGCCCCTGGTCACCGAGGCCTACAACTGGGATCACGGCGTGTTCATGGGCTCCACCGCCGCCAGCGAGACCACCGCGGCCAACATCGGCGCCGTGGGCAACCTGCGGCGCGACCCCTTCGCCATGCTGCCCTTCTGCGGCTACAACATGGGCGACTACTTCGCCCACTGGTTCAAGATGGGCGACACCCTGGGCGGCAAGGCGCCCAAGATCTTCTACGTGAACTGGTTCCGCAAGAGCCCGGAAGGCAAGTTCCTCTGGCCGGGCTTCGGCGAGAACAGCCGGGTGCTCAAGTGGATGTGTGAGCGAGTGGACGGCAAGGTGGGCGCCGTGGACACCCCCATCGGCCGCCTGCCCCGCAAGGAGGACTTCGATCTGGAGGGCCTGCACATTGCCCCCACGGTGATGGAGGAGCTGTTCAAGGTGGACACGGCCGCCTGGAAGGCCGAACTGCCGGACATCGAGAAGCACTTCGCCAAGTTCGGCGACCGGCTGCCGGCCCGCCTGGCCAACCAGCTCCAGGAGATCAAGAAGCGGCTGGGCTAATGGCCTGAGCGCGCGCTGAAACCAGGGCCCCGGCCGCTTCGGCCGGGGCCTTTTTTGCGCCTTTTTACAGAGCCCAGACCGCGCCTAATAAGTAATAATGAGTAGGCCGCATTCGGCCCTGGATTATAAGACCAGCGCAAGGAGAGACCGTGAATCAGCCCGGCCCCCTCAACTGCCTCACCGACGTAGCCGGCCTCCAGGTCGGCTCCTACACTGACCGCGCCGCGGTCTGCGGCTGCACGGTGGTGCTCTGCCCCTCGGGCGCCACGGCTGGCGTGGACGTGCGCGGCGCCGCACCCGGCACCCGCGAGACCGACCTGCTCGATCCCGTCAACCTGGTGGAGCAGGTGCAGGCAATAGTTCTCAGCGGCGGCTCGGTGTACGGCCTAGCCTGCGCTGACGGCGTGGTGCGCTGGCTGAGCGAACAGGGCATCGGCTTCCCCTTGGACGAGGCGGGCCACGTGGCGCCCATCGTGCCCGGCGCGGTGCTCTATGACTTGGGCCGCGGCCCGGAGTTCGTGCCGCCCATCGGCCCGGACTGGGGCCGTGGGGCCTGCCTGGCAACCTCCAACGGACTGGTGCAGATGGGCTGCTGCGGCGCGGGCACCGGCGCGGTGGCCGGGGGGGTCAAGGGCGGCCTGGGCTCGGCCAGTCTGGTGCTGGACAGCGGCCTGACTGTGGCCGCCCTGGTGGCGGTGAACTGCCTGGGCTCGGTTCTGGACCCGGCCACGGGCCGCTTCTGGGAGCTGGGCCAGGAGCTGGCCGGCGAGTTCGGGCCGGCCGCACAGCAGGCCAAGGTGCTGCCGCCCTGGCCGCCCCAGGCCGAGCCTGCCAAGAACACCACCATCGCCGTGGTGGCCACGGACGCCGCCCTGAGCAAGGCCCGGTGCGCCAAGGTGGCCCAGATGGCCCAGGACGGGTTGGTCCGGGCCATCCGGCCGGCCCACACCATGTTCGACGGCGACACGGTCTTTGCCCTGGCCACGGGCCAACGGCCCCTGCCCCAGGCGCCCGGCTTCTTCGGACCGCCCGCGGCCCTGGCCGTCAGCCAGATCGGCGCCGCGGCCGCTGACTGCCTGAGCCGGGCCATCATCCGGGGCCTGCTGGCCGCCGAGAGCCTGGCTGGCTGGCCGGCGTTTAGGGACTTAGCCGGGCGCAAGGATTGAAAGGGCGGGCGGGTTAAAATCCGGACGCTTGACTTGCCCCTCGCCAAAGGTATTCGTTCACGGTCCGCCTGAGTTGTGCGGCCGCAGCGTACAAAACGGTGTTGGCGATGGTCCGCAGACGGCCCCGCCACCAGGTGGTTGCTGCGCCCAGACGCTCCATAAGCTCCGAAGCACCTAATTCGGAGCTATCGCCTTCGGCAAGAACCGCGAACACACGCTTTTTGAAAAGTTGCAGGCTCTTGCCGGTCGCTTTATCCAAGGCCGCGCCATCTGCCAACTCATTGGCCAAGCGCTCGGCCAGGGCCGGTGGTTTCTGGCCCCCTCGGCCACCCACCAGGCCGTTCAGGGTGATTATGTCGCTGAGAGCCTTGGCCTCGCTCTGGATCATGGCCCGGAGCAGGCCCTTGGCCTGTGCCGCATTTTCCCGCACGATGTTGGCAAAGCTCAATCCCAGCCGCAGTTGCAACAAAGCCGGAGTCGCTAGCCCACCAAATAGCGGCCTGTATTGGACCATTGTCTTTTTGATGTCCCGCAGGCATTCATCGGCAGTGCTGTCCAGGGACTCAGTTATCTGAGGCTCCCATTTTTCCCGCACGCGAATTTGCTGGGCTGCTAGCCGGCCAAGAACGATAGAATTTATCTGCGCAGCTAGTTGATTCAACGCGGAGTCCATCGTCCATCTCCCCTTAATTGGTTGCAGATGTCTGCGAGGTGTTGTTTGGTTGCTTGGGGGCCAGCACCCTCGAGAAGTCCAGACTGAAATTGCGCAGGCCCGTGCCGTCCCGGTTGACGATCCAGAGATTGCTTTCCTGGCGGACGTGGAAAGGCGGAAACCGCGAGATGGTGACAAACAAAATCTCTTTTGCTTTCATTGAAATACTTACTGGAGACTTCATTCCAATGAAAGTATCGATTTTATGCGTTTCCATGGTGTTCATGTCAGCGATAAATATCTGATAGCCATCTTTTACTCTACAGGTAAAAACCAGATATTTACCATTCAAAGAAAGGACTGGATCATAAGAGGCACTGTAATTGATAGGAGCTGCTACTGTTAACTTAGGGATAACCGGTGTCCATTGGTGTGGTTTGGCAATATTTATTGACCACAAATTATAACCTCTCTGACTTTCCCGCGGTCCTTTTACTCCTCCCATACTCGGGACTAGATTATATGTGCCCAGCAATAACTTGTCTCCGCTGGGCAGGATATTCAACGAATCTAGTAGATACAATTTGTTATCGGTTAACGCAAACTCCCTGCCGCTACTAACCTCCACATAGAAGATATCATTCTCGTGAAGGCCTTTTCTGGCCACGGGAGAATAGCTGCCGAAATACCTGGAACGGACAAAATATATTCTTTTCCCGTCCGGCGAAAAGACCGGACCTCTGTCATAATCAGCCGTGGACGTTAATCTGCGAATATTATTTCCTTCCTTGTCCATTATGAATATATCGCCGTGCTTATCGGCCATTGTAGATACAAAGGCGATCCATTGGCCATCCGGCGAAAAAACCGGATGACTGCTCCACCACTTATTAGTATTCCGGCGCAGCCATTTAACTATTTTGCCTTGCCGGTCCATTAGAAAAATGCCGCCGAGGCTGCCCCATCCCATTGAAAAAACAATATCGTCATTGTTTGGTGAAAATGAGGCCCAATACACTTCCGGTATGGACGCTTTATAGTTAATTTCATATGGCGTATAGGGAGATATGCAGGCGGTACAAAAAATACCTAAGGCTAAAATTAGTACAAAAGCTTGTACCATATTCAATTTATTTCTTTGCACGACTGACCTCTTCCTTATGGTATCTATATATTACTATTGTGCCTCTATTTCTTCATATTCTCCTCCCCAATTTTCGCTTTTCTCCACATCGTAGCGATCAACCCTTCCCTCAAAATACCATATAGCCCAGTCGCGGTATCGCTTCGCATGTTCTCGGTCCCCAGGACCTTTAAACTCCCTCTCCCAATTGGTGCCATCATCACTTAATCTGCGTAGGTTGTCAACCAAGCGCCTATCAACCTCTATTTGACACCGATAGAGATATATCCCTTCTTGGCCTTTACAGTTTTCATAGCCAATATCGTGATCTTGAAAAGCCTCATCCATTCTGTCTATTGGTTCTACCTGATAATTTAGAGGCTCATCCTCCCTTATATTATCTGGATTCCTACCCCTGCTCCACCTCTGCCCCCCATAATTCCCATATGCCGGCCCATCCAACCACGAACGGCCGTCATTGCACCAGGCAAGCCCGAACAACTCCTTCCTGCCCTTATAGTAGTATTCGCTGACCTGGGGATCATTGGGTTGCTGCGGCCGGCTGCTTTGGCCGGAGCCCTCCCTGCCTGCATTGGCGGCGCCTCTCCTGGCTGCTGCCCGGGCCTCCTCCCGGACCATGGCCTCGTGATCCATGATGGGGTCAATGGTGCAGTCGCAGTTGGGGTGCAGGGGCACGTCCGGCATGTCCTGCACAGAGGTTTGCCCAGCGGTGGGATGAAAATAGAACTCCTTGCCGTGCAGACTGGCGCAGAGTTGGCAATCATTGCGGCCCCTGCCACTGACCCAGCGCCACCCCCTCAGAAACTCGCTGCCGCCCAGCTCCATGGCGCGACCCCTGTTTGACCCTGGAACGCCCGAGGATACTAGAGGTGCTATAGCCAAAGCCGCAGCGCCTGCCTATTAATCTAGTTCAGGGTTTTTCCTCCCCACCTTCCTACCGCCCCCACGACCAACAGCGCTCCCCGCTCCCGGGTGCGAACCAGCCGACTACCCCTTGCAGGCCACGGCCTCTATCTCCACCAGCGCACCCTTGGGCAGGCCGGCCACGGCCACGCAGACCCGGGCCGGCAGGGCCGCGCCCTCTTCAAAGAAGCTGGCATAGGCCTGGTTCACCACGGCAAAGTCCACCATGTTCGCCAGGAAGATGGTGACCTTGACCACCTGGGTCCAGCCCAGGCCAGCGGCCTGTAGTATGGCCGCCAGGTTGCGCATGGCCTGGATGGCCTGGAACTGCACCCCGCCGTTAACAAGCTGGCCCTTGGCCGGCTCCAGGCCGATCTGGCCGGAGACGAACAAGAAGTCGCCGGCCCAGCGGGCCTGGCTATAGGGGCCCACCGCGGCCGGGGCCTGATCGCTGTACACCGCACCTGATTGCATAACGCCCTCCATTCATTACCAATTAGCTCGGCAAGCCCTTGACAGGCGGCCCCGAGACTGCTACACAATCAAACTTTCCCCAGGGTTATGGCGTGATTTAAGCACGCCAAGGGCATAAAGGCCAGATGCAAGCGGAAACAAGCCCCAAAATCAACCTGGTTTACGATTCCCAGGATATCGCCCGGGGCATTGACGCCCTGGCCCAGGGCCTGCTGGAGCGCCACCCCGCGCCCAACGGCCTGGGGCTGGTAGGCGTGCACACCGGCGGAGACCGTCTGGTGCGGCGGGTGGAGCAGGCCATGGCCCGGCGCCTGGGCCGCCCGGACCTGGGCCTGACCAAGGGGCTGGTGGACATCAGCTTTTACCGCGACGACTGGTCCCGCCTGCGCCAGGTGCCCAAGCTCAGGGCCACGGTGATCCCCTGGGACGTGGAATGCCGTGAGATCGTACTCGTTGATGACGTGATCTTCACCGGCCGCACCGTGCGCTCGGCCCTAGAGGCCATCTTCTCCCTGGGCCGGCCGGCCCGGGTGGAGTTGGCCGTGCTGGTGGACCGCGGCCACCGCGAGCTGCCCCTGCAGCCGGACCTGGTGGGCCTGACCCTACCCACCCAGCGCAGCGAATCAATAAACGTGTACCTCTTCGATGACCCAGCCCGCGACCACGCCCTGCTGGAGCCCGGCAAGTACCAGGAATAATACAGCGCCCGGTCTTCCTCTTTTCTGCATTCAGCTTGACAGCGATAGCGCAGCCTTGTCTTGGCCCGCCGGCCCCCTCAGCGTAGGTGCTTTTGCAGGAGGCCTTGGCCATTTGCTGGGGGCCCGGGGGCGGGAGGCTGGGCGCCAGGCGATGGCCCAGAGCTGAAGTACAAGACCTTGTTAGCTTTTCATTAAAATTAAAACTTTTATTAGATAAATAAGAACTTTTTATTAATGTTATTTTATAGTGTTATATATTAATTCATTATTTTTTGGGTCTTCGTCGTTAGGTGTGGAATTCGACTGGGTCCTTCAAAAAGAAGTTGACTGGAAAGGTAAGGATGCCTTGGGGTCGGGATTCATCGTTT
>QZKP01000020.1 GCA_003605055.1 Desulfarculus sp. | reverse complement strand
AGGCCTTCCAGCCCCGGATCCAGTCCTCGGTGCGTATGCCGGCCGGGGGGTTGACCTGGAAGGAGGGGAACACCTCCAGCCGGTCCGGGTCCAGGATGGGGAAGGGATAGTCCTTGGTCTTCTTGGTGATGCCCACCAGGCAGTCCTCGCGGGCGTTGTGGTCCTGGTCTATGACCAGGTAGCCGCTGGGGGTCTCGAAGCTCAGGTTGCCCATGGCCTTGGCCACCTCGGCCCTGGTGGGCCAGCCGCCCACCAGGGAGGCCGCCTTTTCCACGGCCACCTTGTAGGCGGTGATGGCCTGGAAGGCGTGGTAGCTGGGGTAGGTGGGGTACTTGTTGTAGCGCTTCTTGTACTCGGCCACGAACCACTTGTTCAGGGGCCACTTGTCCCAGGCCGGGTACAGGAAGTAGTGCGCGCCGGCGCAGCAGACGAACTGGCCCTCGGGGAACTCGGCGCCCAGCTCCTGGGGGTAGGGCTCGCCGCGGCTCAGGGCCAGCTTGGCCTTGTTCAGCAGCCCGGCGGCCTTGGCCTGCTTGAGGAAGGTCACGGCGTCGCCGCCCCAGAAGGAGGTGTGGATCAGCTCCGCGCCCGAGGCGGCCAGGGTGCTGACGTGGGCGGTGTAGTCGGTGGTGAAAATCTTGGGCCACAGGGTCTTGACCACCTGCACCTTGGGCATGAGCTGCTTCATGGCCAGCTCGAAGATGTGCCAGGAGTCGCGGCCCCAGGCGTAGTCCTGGTTGATGCCCGCGATCTTCTTGAGGCCCGGCATGTACTTCTTGATGGCCAGGGCCAGGGCGATGTTGTCCTGGGCCAGGTGGGCCGCAGAGCGGAAGCCCAACTGGAACTTGGGCGTCTTGAAGGGGGACTTGGCGCCCTCCATGAGCACGTGGGTGCCGCAGTCATAGGCCACCATCAGGCCGCCCAACTCGTCGGACAGGGGCAGCACGGCCTTGCAGTCGCCCGAGGAGATGTAGCCCAGGATCACGTCCACCTTGTCCTGCAGGATCAGCTTGCGGGCCAGCTCCACCTGGGTCTTGGCGCCGCCGGCCTCGTCCAGGCTCATGAGCTGGATCTTGCGGCCCAGGATGCCGCCCTGCTTGTTGTAGAAATCGGCCATCATCTTGTAGGAGTTGTCGCCCGGGATGCCGAAGGGCCCGGCCGCCGGGCCGCTCAGGAAGCTGATGGCGGCCACCTTGATGGGCGTCTTGGGAATGCCGCGGTTGGCGGCCCGGGCGGGCCTGGCGCCCAGCAGGCCGGCGGCGCCCGCCCCGGCGGCTATTGCGCCGGCCGTTTTGAGAAAGTCCCTGCGATTGGTCTTGTTCCCCATCTTTTGCCTCCCGAAGTTAAGGTTCGTTATGGACTCCGCCGGGCCCGGCCGGCCGGCGAGTATCAGACATCAGACCTTGCCTCGCCGCGGCGGGCTGCTGGCCGGGCCGCCGGGCGGCGGCCCCGGTGAGGGGCTCGCACAATGTGGCTTTAGCCCAATATAGCAATTCCGGGCGCCAATAGGCCAAAACATAAGCCTCTCCCGCCGCGGTTTGCCCTAGCGCCGCGGTCTGGAATTGCCTCTTGCAGAGGCGCTCTGAACCTGAAGCAACTTCTGTGCCGCGGACCTGTTTTGGGTAACGTCCCGATAACCTTGCCCAATATGGCCCGGACCCCGCCCAAGTCGCGACCCCGCCCAGTGCAATATTGCAATAAGGATTGGCAATGCGCAGAGTTTTATATGAACAACCGGCTTATTTTAAAGCGCAAATTATTATTATTGCAATATTGCAATAATATTGCTAATTCGCAATATGGCCCCGCAGCCCGTATCTTATGATCTTGCGCCAGAGGGTGGAGGGGTGCACGCCCAGGGCCCGTGCGGTTTGGGCCAGGCTGGGGTGCGCGTCCAGGGCCCGGCGGATCACCTGGGCCTCCAGGGCGGCCACCGTGTCCTTGAGCCCCAGCCCTTCGGGCAGGGGGGGCGCGGCGCCGCCCGGGGCCGGCCGGAGCTCGCCGGGCAGGTCGGCCAGGGTGATGGCCTCGCCCTCGCTCATGATCACCATGCGCTCGACCATGTTGAGCAGCTCGCGCACGTTGCCCGGGTAGCCGTAGCGCATGAGGGCGTCCAGCACCTCCGGCTCCAGGCGCTTGGCCTGGCCCCGGCTGGTCTTTTCCAGCAGGCGCAGGCACAGGGACGGGATGTCTTCGCGCCGCTGGCGCAGGGGGGGGATGTCTATGGGCACCACGTTGAGGCGGTAGTAGAGGTCCTCGCGGAAGCCGCCGGCGGCCACCAGGGCCTTGAGGTGGCGGTTGGTGGCGGCGATGATGCGCACGTCCACCGAGGTGGGCTTGGTGCCGCCCACCCGGGTGAAGGTGCGCTCCTCGATCACCTGCAGCAGCTTCACCTGCATGGCCGGGGTCAGCTCGGCCACCTCGTCCAGGAACACCGTGCCGGCCTGGCCGGCCTGGATGAGCCCGGCCTTGCCCGCCGGGTCCGCGCCGGTGAAGGCGCCCTTGCTGTAGCCGAACAGCTCGCTCTCCATCAGCGACTCGGGGATGGTGCCACAGCTTATCTTCATGAAGGGCCCCGCGGAGCGGGGGCTCATCTGGTGGATGACCCGGGCCAGCATGGACTTGCCCACCCCGGACTCGCCCGAGAGCAGCACCACCGCGTCCACCGCCGCGGCCTTGACCGCCTTCTGCACCACCTGCACCATGGCGCTGGACTTGACCACCATGTCCTGCAGCACGTGCTCGAACTGCTCCTGCTCCACCAGGGACTGATGGTAGCGGGCCGAGAGCAGGCGGGTCTCCTCCAACTGGGCCCGGAGCTGGTTGAGGCTGGTCATGTCGCGCACGTTGGTCACCACCAGCACCACCCGCCCCTCCTCGTCGTAGACCGGGGTGCCGGTGACCATCACCTGCTTGCCGCCCTGGATGCTCTGCATGATGGTCAGGCTGCGGCCCTGCCGCAGCACGTCCAGGGTCACCGAGTGGTCGAACACCTTCTCGGCCACCAGCTCGCGCATGTTGCGGCCGAGCAGGTCCTGGCGCTTGAGCCCGGTGATGCGCTCGTAGGCGCTGTTGACCCGGATGGTGTTGGCCGCCCCGTCGGTGATGTACAGGCCGTCGTGGGAGGTTTCGAAGATGGCCTCCATCTCCCGGTGCAGCTTCTGGTAGCCCTGCAGCTCGGAGATGATGGTCTCGTAGTGGGAGATGTCCTGGAACACGCTGATCACCCCCACCACCCGGCCCTCCACCACGATCGGGTTGCGGTTGGCGATGATGGTGGCGCTGGGGAATTTGATGCGCCGGCCGATCTGGGGCCGGCCGGTCCTCAGTATCTGCTGCAGGTCAGGCCAGCCCTCGGGCCGCACCTGGGACAGGTGCCGCCCCACCGGCTGGGCCACCTCCGGGGCCAGCAGGCGGGCCGCGGCCTGGTTGTAGAACAAGACCACGCCGTCCTGGTCTATGATCACCACGCCGTTGTCGGTGGCGTCCAGCACCGGGGCCAAGACGGCCAGGGCCTGGGCCATTTGTTTCCACGCAGCCATGGGCCTCAACCTTCGCTGTGTCTGGGGCGACGCCAAATACTAGCACAGGCCCCCGGGCCGCGGGCGGACGAGCCCCGGCCGGGAGTTGGTTTTTCTTGACTCCCCCGGCCGGGGTTAATATAGTTCAGTATACTGAATCACCGGCCGGGCCAGAGTGAGAGCATGGAGCCACTGGCGGACAAGCTGCGCAACCTGCGCAAGGCCCAGGGCCTGTCCCTGAAACAGGCCGCGGCCCGCATCGGCTGCGCCCCCTCCTATTTGTCCATGGTGGAGAACGCCAAGCTGGACCCCTCCATCAGCCGCCTGAAGCGCATCGCCGAGGGCCTGGGCAGCACCATCGTGGAGCTGTTCCAGGAGCCCGACGGCGGCGAGGTGGTCATGCGCCGCCACCGCCGGCCGCGGGCCTCCTTCGGCCGCTCCCGGCTGCGCATCGAGATCCTGGCCCCGCCCCTGCCCAACAAGGCCATGGACGCCCGCCTGGCCATCGTCTCCCCCGGCGGCGGCAGCCAGGGCGACTACCAGCACCCGGGCGAGGAGTTCGGCCTGGTCCTGGAGGGCTGCCTGGAGCTGACCGTGGAGGGCAAGGCCTACCAGCTCTCTGAGGGCGACAGCTTCTACTTCCAGTCCCGGCGCGATCACCGCTTCTTCAACCCCGGGGACAAGGACAGCGTCATCCTCTGGGTCAACCATCCGCCGAGCTGGTAGCCGGGCCGAAGAGCTTGTGGAAAATAAATTGAGGACCTGGATTCGGCGTGCGAGCCTAAAGTGCGAGGCCGTGGCCGCCGTACAGTAACGTCGTCATCGCGAGGGGCGGCGGGCCAGATGGGTTGCTGAAAGCCGACCGCCGCCCCCGCCGCCCCGTGGCGATCTTCCCTTTCCATTGTCCACCGCCTGTCCCCTGCCAGATCAACATGGCCCGAGCCAGAACGCGGCCTGTCTGGGCGGCACCATCCGCCCGCCCTCAACCCTAAAGCAAAGGCCCCGCTCTGCTAGCAGGGCCTGTGTTTGGCGGGTGCTCGGTGTTAGGCAGCCCTGGTTGTAGCTGTTAAAGACGTTGTTCACCCACCCCACTTGTAAGAGACTTGCGCTGGTAACCGAGTCTCGTGCCAGGAACAGCGCGTGAACAACAATCGAATGCCCGAACTATCTTCCATATTGAGCCTGGATTGTGGAAAGGGGTTTTGAAGGAAGAGCGCTGCGTCAGAGAGGTTGCCGCGGCTGGGGGTGAGTAGGCGCACGGGTTACGAGTGGCTGGCTCGCTACCCGCGAGGCAATGCGATCGCCCAGGACAAGCACGGCTCGCGGCCCCAGAGGAGCCCTCGCCGGCTGAAGGAGGAAGTGCTCCGCTGCCTCCAAACCCGGGCAGAGCCTGTCTCGCCCGCATCAGCCGCCTATCTTGCGTAGGCAAAGCAGAGGCCCCGCCCTGGCGGCGGGGCCCGTGCCTCGGCGGGCGCTCATTTTTCCGCGGCCTTAGTCCGCGATGCGGGCCAGGTTCTTGGCCATCTTCTTCTTCATGTCCAGCTTGCCGTAGCGGCCGTACATCACCTTCTGGGTCTGGGGCGAGCCGGCGCCGTGCATGGACTCCACCAGGGCCGTGCCGCCGGTCATGTTCTCGATGAGCCGCAGGATGCGCAGGCGGTTCTCGGTGGACACGCCCTGGACCCCGGCCAGGTACTTTTCCACGTACTTGCCGATCTGGGGATGGCGCAGGTCCTTTTCAAAGGGCATGGTGGCCAGGATGCCCCCGGCCACGTCGTGGGCCAGGCGGGCGATCTCGTACACGTGGCGGGTGACGTTGTGCTTGGTGCAGTTGGCCAGCAGCGGGTCCGGGTAAAAGGCCCCGCTGGCGGTCCTCTGGCCCATGGCCGAGCAGGCGATGGAGCCGGAGTACAGGGTCTCGGTCAGGTGCATCATCTCGGCCAGCTTCTCCTTGATGTGGCCGGCGCCGGCGGTGCCCTGCATCTCCGTGGCCAGGGCGCAGGCCCCCACGATCACGTCGCTGACCCCGCCCTTGCAGCCGCCGTAGTTCTGGCGGTGCAGGGTGGCGAAGCGCTCCACCAGGATGCCGCTGAACTCGACCTCGCCGCACATGAACACCCGCTCATTGGGCACGAACACGTCTTCGAAGATGAGCAGGCTCTCGCCGCCCACCAGGCCGAACTCGGGGTTGCCGATGTCCATCTCGCTGGTCAGGCGGCGCTCGTCGTTGGTCTGGCGGCCGAAGATCTGCGTCACGCCCGGCGCGCCCAGCGGCACCGCGCAGGCCACGGCGAAGTCCTTGTCCTCGGGCCGCATGGCCTGGGTGGGCATTATCAGCACCTCGTGGCTGTTCACGGCCCCGGTCTGGTGGGCCTTGTTGCCCCGGATCACGATGCCGTCGGCCCTATGCTCCACAACGTGGGTGAACACGTCCGGGTCCGGCTGCTTACTGGGGGGCAGGCTGCGGTCGCCCTTGGTGTCGGTCATGCCGCCCACCACCATCTTGTTGCTGCCCTGGATGTACTTGAGGTACTCGCAGAAGCGCCGGTGATAGTCGGTGCCGTGCTTTTCGTCTATCTCGTAGGTGGTCATATAGGTGGCGTTGAGCGCGTCCCAGCCCACGCAGCGCTGGAAGCAGGAGCCGGTCTCGTGGGCGATGGCGCGCAGGAGCTGCACTTTCTTGATCAGGTCCTCCACCGATTGGTGGATGTGCGTGAAGCGGTTTATCTTCTGGCCGGTGAGGTGGCTGGTGGCCGTGGCCAGGTCCTCGAACTCGGCCTTGAGGGCCATCTCGTAGGTCATGGCCGCGCAGTTGATGTGCGGTTTGAAGGCCGGGTGGGTGGTCACGTCCTCCACCTTCTCGCCGGCGTAGTACACCAGGTGCTTCTGTTCCCGGAGACTCTGGAGGTAGTCCTCCTTGGTCACGATCCTGTCCATGTCGTCTTTCCTTTTTCTAGGAGTCGGGCCACCACCTCGGCCGGCGGCAGTCGCTCATCTTTTAAAAATAAGACCTCGGGACCCAGGGGCAACTCCTCGGCCGGGCAGGCGGTGAGGCAGCCGCAGAGGATCAACGCCGCCCGGTAGTCGCCCGCTTCCAGGGTGGTCCAGGCGATGCGCCCGCCGGCGGCCCGGGCGATGCGCTGGAAGTAGGCCACCCGGTCATAGGCCGGGTCGCAGCCCCCGCAGTATTTCAGCGCCACCTTCATGATCGAGCGCCGGCCAAGGCTACAGCTCCAGCCGCAGCCCGTCGCTGGCCGCCTCCAGGTCTATCTGCCCCAGCCGGGCCAGCATGTCCGGGGCCATGTGGGTGACCACGGTGCGCTTGGCCCCCAGCTCCCCCAGGCGGTCGCGCAGCTCCCGATAGCTCAGGTGCTCCCGCACCGCCCGCTCGTAAAAATAGGCCTCGGCGATGAGCAGGTCCGCGCCCTGGGCGGCCGGGATCAGCCCGTCCTCCCAGCCGGTGTCGCCGGTGTAGGCCAGCACCCGGCCGCCCAGCTCCAGGCGCAGCATCAGGCGCACCTCGCCCGGCGGGTGGGTGGCGGCGAAGGGCGTCACCCGCAGCGCGCCCCAGGTCTGGGGCCGGCCGGGAGGCAGCTCCTGCACCTGCACCGCGAACTTGCGCTGCACCCCGCTGGAGCCCGGGAAGGCCGCCTCCATGGCCAGGGGCAGGTGCCGGGCCAGCCCCGGCGGGCCGGCCAGCATTAGCGGCTGCCGCCGCTTGCTGAACAACTGCGCGTCCAGGACGAAGAAGGGCACCCCGCCGAAGTGGTCGCCGTGCAGGTGGGAGACCAGGATGCCCTCAACGCGGTTGGGCTCCACCCCGTAGCGCTGCAGGGAGATCAGGGCGCTGGCCCCGCAGTCCAGCAGATAGGCCCGGCCGCCGGCCTCCAGCAGGATGCAGGCCTGCAGCCGGCCGCCGTGGCCAAAGGCGTCGCCGCTGCCCAGAAAGGTGACCCGCAGGCCCTCGGCTGGCGCGGCCACGGCCCTACCTCCGCGGCGGGTCGCCGGCGGGCACCATCTCCCGCAGCCTGGTCTTGAGCACCTTGCCGCCCGGGTTGCGCGGCAGCTCCTTTACGAAGCTCACCGAGGCCGGAATCTTGTAGTCGGCGATGAGCCCCCGGCAGTGGGCGATGATCTCCTCCTCGGTCACCTCGGCGCCGGGCGCGGGCACCACGAAGGCATGCACCACCTCGCCGAAGATGCTGTGGGGCCGCGGCACCACAGCCGCCTCCAGGGCGCCGGGGTGGGAGACGATGGCCGCCTCCACCTCGATGGAGTAGATGTTCTCCCCGCCCCGGTTGATCATGTCCTTCTTGCGGTCGGCGATGTAGACGAAGCCCTCGTCGTCTATGCGGGCGTAGTCGCCGGTGCGCAGCCAGCCGCCGGCCAGGTTCTGGGCCGTGGCCTCGGGCTTGTTCCAGTAGGAGGCCACCACGTTGGGGCCCTTGATCCACAGCTCGCCCACCTGATCCGGCCCCAGGTCGCGGCCCTGGTCGTCCACCACCCTCAGCCGCACCCCGCTCACGGCCAGGCCCACGGCCCCGGGCTTGCGCAGGGCGTCGCAGGCCGGCAGCACCGTGGTCAGGCTGGAGGTCTCGGTGAGCCCGTAGCAGTTGTACAACTCCACGCCCAGGCGCTTCTGCAGGGAGGCGATGGTCTCCGGGTCCATGGGCGCCCCGCCGTAGGCGGCCAGGCGCAGCTCACTCAGGTCGCACTGCTCCAGCGCCTCGTTGACCAGCATCAGGGTGTACATGGTGGGCACCTTGAAGGTCACCGTGACCCGGTAGCGCTCCATCTGGCGGATCATCTCGGCGGTGTTGTAGGCCCGCATGATGGCGCAGGCGCCGCCGGTGTAGAAGAAGGCCACCAACTGTGAGTTCAGGCCCGTGACGTGGAACAGGGGCACCACGATCAAGGTGACGTCGCTCTCTTTATAGCCCAGGTGGGCCCCGCAGTTGCGCGCGTTGATGAAGACGTTCTGGTGGCTCATCACCGCGCCCTTGGGCAGGCCGGTGGTGCCGCTGGTGTACATGATGCAGGCCGGGCTGTCCGAGGTCAGGGCGGGCTGGGCCGAGGGCCGGGGCCCGGGCCGGCTCAGGGCCGCGAAGTCCTCGGCCCCGGGCTTGGCCTCCTCCCCGGCGTAGATCAGGCGCATCCGGCGCTCCAGGCCGCCGGCGAAGGCCTGGTAGGCCTCCCAGAACTGGTAGCCCAGGATCAGGGTCCGGGCCCCGCAGTCGTTGAGGATGTAGGTGTACTCCTTGGGGGCCAGGCGGTTGTTCAGCGGCACCACCACCGCGCCCAGCATCAAGACCGCGAAGTAGGCCAGGCAGAACTCGATGCAGTTGGGGAACAGGAGCGCCACCCGGTCGCCGGGGCCGACGCCGCGCTCGGCCAGGGCCGCGGCCAGGGCCTGGGCCCGGGCCAGGGTCTGGGCGTAGGTCAAGGACTGCCCGCCCTCTATGAGGGCCGGCTTGTCCGGCCGGCGGCCGGCGGCGTAGGCCAGTATCTGGTGCACCAGCATGCGCGGCCTCCTACCAGGCGGTCCAGCCGCCGTCTATGTAGATGGTCTGGCCGGTGATGAAGTCGCTGGCCGGCGCGGCCAGGAAGATGACGATGCCCTCCAGCTCCGGCGGGTAGCCCCAGCGGCCCATGGGCGTGCGCTCGTTGATGAACTTGAAGCGCTCGGGGTCGCTTCTGAGCTGGGCCACCAGCTCGGTCTCAAAGTACGTAGGGCCTATGGCGTTGACCCGCACCCCTTTCTGGGCCCACTCCAGGGCCATGACCTTGGTCATCTGGTCCACCCCGCCCTTGGAGCTGGCGTAGGCCAGTTGGTTGGGCAGGGCCACGGCGCCCAGGATGGAGCTCATGTTGATCACCTTGCCGTAGCCGCGCGCGATCATCTGGGGCACCACCGCCTGGGCCAACAGGAAGTAGCCCTTGAGGTTGGTGTTGATGATGCGGTCCCACTCCGCTTCGGGGAACTCCAGCACCGGCACCCGCAGGTTCACGCCCGCGTTGTTGAACAGAATGTCCACCGCCCCGAAGTCGGCCAGGATCTGCTTGACCCCCGCCTCCACCTTGGCCTTGGAGAGCACGTCCAGCTCGTAGCCGCGGGCCCGGCGGCCCAGGGCCTGGATGTCGGCGCTCACCCGCTCCAGGTCCGGCCGGCTGCGGCCGCAGACCGCCACGTCCGCCCCGGCCTTGGCCAAGGCCTTGGCCGCCACCTCGCCCAGGCCCCGGGTGGCGCCGGTGACCAGGGCCGTCTTGCCGCTGAGGTCGAATAGCTTCAGGCTCATGCTGTCATCCCTTTTTTGCGCGCCGCCTGGGACCAGCGCAAGCCCGGGCTGGCCTCAGGCATATGGAATAATTTTTACCCGTCCCGGCCCGCCAGGGGCAGGCCCGCTCTCGCCGGGGCCGGGTTGGTCTCCGCCCGCCTGGCCCGTGTGCGGGCCGCCGGTTTCGGGCAGAGATTGCTTTGTCGCGGCCGGGGGCCGCTGCTGGCAACGACCATGGTTTCTTTGCCGTTGCGAGCCAAGCCAAAAAATCTCCGCTGGCACCAGGCCGGCCGCCTACAGGGCCAGGTACTTCTTCACCACCGCCTCGTCGGCCCAGATCTCCTCCATGTTGCCGCTGTGCATGATGCGGCCCTTCTCAATGATGTAGCCCCGGTCGCAGACCCTGCGGCAGAACTTCAGGTTCTGGTCGGCCAGCAGGATGGTCACCCCGTGCTCGCGGATGGTGTTGATGGCCTCCACCAGGGCCTTGACGATCAGGGGGGCCAGGCCCTCGCTGGGCTCGTCCAAGAGCACCAGGGAGGGGTTGGACATCAGGGCCCGGCCCAGGGAGAGCATCTTCTTCTCGCCGCCGGACATGTTCAGGCCCTTCTGCCGCCGCCTTTCCTCCAGCACCGGGAACAGCTCCATGACCCGCTGCTTGTTCCAGTAGCCCTGGCGCCGGGCCAGGCGGGCGGCTATCTCCAGGTTCTCCTCGCAGGTCAGGTCCGGGAAGATGCGCAGGTCGTCGGGCATGTAGGCCAGGCCCAGCTTGGCCTTGGCATAGGGGGGCAGGGGGGCGATCTCCTCCTCGTGGAAGCGGATGGAGCCGCTGGCCGGCGGGGTCAGGCCCATGATGGAGCGCAGGGAGGTGGTCTTGCCCACGCCGTTGCGGCCCAGCAGGGCCACCACCTCGGCGCCCTCCACCTGCAGGGACACGTCCTGCAGCACGTGGGAGGTGCCGTAGAAGGTGTTCACCTGGTTAAGCTCCAGGAGCATCAGCGCACCTCCTCCCCCAGGTAGCACTCCCGCACCTGGCCGTCGCCCTTGACGTGGTCCGGGGGGCCGTCGCAGATCAGACCCCCCCGGTGCAGCACCATCACCCGGTCCGACAGGGAGAAGACTACGTCCATGTCGTGCTCCACGATGACGAAGGTGGTCTCGCCGCTGGCCGAGAGGCGGCGGATGTTCTGCAGGATGTCCACCCGCTCCACCGGGTTCATGCCCGCGGTGGGCTCGTCCAGGAACAGCAGCTTGGGCCGGGCGGCCAGGGCGATGCCCACCTCCAGTAGGCGCTGGTCGCCGTGGGACAGGGCCGAGGCCGGGGTCTGGGCCTGGCCCGCCAGGCCCACCCGCTCCAGCACGGCCCGCACCATGTCGGCCACCTCGGCCTCGCCGCCCACCGGCCGGAAGAAGTGGTGGGCCCGCCGGGCCACGGCCAGCACCGGGATCTCCACGTTCTGGAACACGCTCAGGTGGGGGAAGACGTTGACCACCTGGAAGGAGCGGCACAGGCCCCGCTGCACCCGGCGGTGGATGGGCAGTTGGGTGATGTCCTGGCCCTCAAAGAAGATGCGCCCGCCGTCTGCGGACAGGGAGCCGGAGAGCACGTTGATCAGGGTGGATTTGCCCGCGCCGTTGGGCCCGATGATGGAGGTGAGCTCGCCGGCCTTCAGCTCGAAGTTCAGGCCGTTGGCCGTGACCACCTTGCCGAAGGCCTTGCTGAGGTTCTCCACGCGCAGCAGAGGCTCGCTCATGACGCGCCTCCCGGCCGGGCGGCCCGGGCCCGGCCCAGGCGCTTCTCCAGCCCGCCCATCACCCCGCCGCGCAGGCCCATGATGATCGCCAGCAGGATCACGCCGAACCACAGCATCCAGTTCTCGGTGAAGCGCTCGATGACCTCGCGCAGCACCACGAAGATAACCGAGCCCACCAGGGGCCCGCTGAAGGTCTGCAGCCCGCCCATGAGGCTGACCAGCACCGGCTCGGCCGAGTGGCTCCAGTGGGCGGAGAAGGGGTTGGCGTTGCTCTCCAGCAGGGTGGCCAGGGAGCCGGCCAGGCCGGCGAAGGCCCCGGAGACCACGAAGGCGGCCAGGCGGTAGTTCTTCACCGGGATGCCGGCGAAGGAGGTGCGCTGGTGGTTTTCGCGGATGCCGGCCAGCACCAGGCCGAAGGCCGAGCCCCGGATGCGGTGGATCACCCACACCGCCAGCGCGAAGCAGGCCAGGACCAGGAAGTAGAACTGGTAGTCCCGGCCGATGGGCAGGCCCAACAAGGGCGCCCGGCTGATGCCTATCAGGCCGTCGTCCCCGCCGGTCACCTCCCGCAGGTTCCAGATCAGGCTGAAGAACATCATGCCGAAGGCCAGGGTGAGCATGGCGAAGTAGATCTCGGTCTGGCGCACGCAGAAGAAGCCGATGATCAGGGCGATGAGGGCGGCGAAGGCCACGCCCACCAGCAGGCCCAGCAGGGGGTCGTGGCTCACGTGCAGGTTGAACAGGCCCAGGCCGTAGGCCCCGGCCGCGTACAGGGCGCCGTGGCCGAAGGAGAGCAGGCCGGTGCGCCCCAGCAGCAGGTTGTAGCCCAGGGCGAAGATGGCCAGGAGCATCACCCGCATGGTCAGGTAGAGCACGAAGCGGCCGGCGAACAGGCCGATGGCCACCAGGGCCAGGGCCGCCAGGCCGTAGATGAGGTATACGCCGGCGCGGCTCATCGGGCGGCCTCCTCTCCGAAGAAGCCCTGCGGCCGCCAGAGCAGTACGATGGCCATCAGGATGAAGGTCAGGAACATGTCGAAGGTGGGCAGGAAGCGGGTGCCGAAGGAGGAGAGCAGCCCGATGATCAGGGCCCCCAGGAAGGCGCCCTTGAGGCTGCCCAGGCCGCCGATCACCGCCACCACGAAGGCGTCTATGATGATGCTCTCGCCCATGCCGGGGGTGAGCAGGCCCACGTAGGGCACGGCCAGGCCGCCGCCCACGGCCCCCAGCCAGGTGCCGAAGACGAACACCGCGGTGAACAAGGCCGGCACCCGCACCCCCAGGGCCGAGGCCATCTCCCGGTCCGAGGAGGCGGCCCGGATGATGCGCCCGGCCCAGGTTTTTTCCAGCAGGCCCCACAGGCCCAGGGCCACCAGGGGCCCCACCAGGATGATGAACAGGCTGTAGCTGGGGAACAGGCGCCCCAGGATGCGCACGCTGCCCGACAGGCCGGCCACGCTGGGCGAGCCGATGGAGCCGGCGCCCCAGACCACCTTGACCAGGTCGTCGAAGATGAGGACGAAGGCGAAGGTCAACAGGAGCTGGTAGGGCAGGTCTATGTGGTACACGTAGCGCAGGAAGTAGCGCTCCACCACGTAGCCCACCAGGCAGACGAACAGGGGGCCCAGGATCAGGCCCAGCCAGAAGTTGTGGCCCAGGTGCGACAGCAGGCTGAAGCAGAAGTAGGCGCCCAGCATGTAGAAGCTGCCGTGGGCGAAGTTGAGCACGCCCAGCACCCCGAAGATCAGGGTCAGGCCGCTGGCCACCAGCCAGATGAACATGCCCTTGGACAGGCCGGCTAGGCAGACGTGGACAAAGGACTCAAGCATGAAGGGCTCCTCCCGGGCCAGGGCTGGATCGCCGCGAACAGGTTGTCGGGGGCCCCGGCCGCCGCGGGCGCGGCGGCCGGGGGCTGACGCTACTTCTTGAAGGGCGGCATGCTCTCGGGGCCCTTGAAGGGCGGCCGGTTGAAGAAGTCCTGGGCCGGGATGACCACCATCTTGCCCATGACCTTGAAGGGGTACTTGGGGTCGGCGGCGGTCAGGCCCCAGGGCACGGTGTACACGGCCTGGTGGTCCTGTTTGCGGAAGACGCGCTCGCCGGCCGGGCTCTGCATCTTCATGCCCTCCAGGGCGGCGATGACCTTCTTGGCGTCCTTGGAGCCGGCCGCCTCCACCGCCTGCTTGAAGGCGTAAATGGAGGAGTAGCCGGTCTCGGAGACGTAGGCCGGGTAGTGCTTCCAGCGCTTGACGAAGCTGGCCACCCACGCGGTGTTGCGCTTGTCCTTGGGGTACTGGAAGAAGTAGCGGCCCGAGATCCAGATGTTGTCGGGCATCTCCTTGCCCAGGCCTTCCAGAACGTCCATGGCCGCGCCCACCGGCAGCATTACGTGCTTGATCTTGTTGAACAGGCCGGCCTGGCCCGCCTGCTTCATCATGCTGATCAGCTCGCCGGCCCACTCCACCGAGTACAGGCCGTCGGGCTTGGCGTCCAGGATGGTGTTGATGTGGGCCCTGAAGTCGGTGGTGCCGAAGGGCGCCCAGGACTCGGCCACGAACTGCACGCCGGGCTTGAGCTTGGCCAGGGTGTTCTTGAACATGCTCCAGCAGGTGTAGCCGTACTCATACTTGGGGCTGATGGTGGCCCACTTCATGGCCGGCAGGTCCTTGGCCACGAAGGCGGCCGCGTTGCCGTCCTGGTAGGTGGGGCTGCTGATGCGGAACACCTCCTTGATGCCCTTCTGGAACACCTCGATCTCGTTTAGCTTCTCGGTGGCGGCGTGGGTGATGATGATGGGCTTGCCCAACTGCTTCATCACCGGGGCCAGGGCCAGGGCCTGGCCGGAGCTGTCCACCCCGCCCAGGAAGTCCGCGCCCCAGGAGTCCACGAAGTAGCGGGCGTTCTTGATGGCCTCGGGCGCCTTGAGGGTGGAGTCGCGGTACTCCACCACCACCTTGGCCCCGGCGATGCCGCCCTTCTTGTTGATCTCATCCACGGCCATGTCCACGCCCATCTTGTGGAACTCGCCGTAGCCGGCCAGGGTGCCGGACATGATGGCCTGGTAGCCGATCTTCACCGGGCCCTTGACCTTGGCCGGGGCCGCCCACAGGCCGGTGGGTTTCAGCACGCCCGCCCCCAGGCAGGCGCCGGCGCCAGTCAACAGGCCGGCCTTGAAAAAGTCCCTTCTGGTCATCTTCTTCTTTGCCATGGACCCTACCTCCCTATTTTGTCCTGGTTAATCTCAAAAGATTCGGGCGCCAAGGCCCGCCAGGCCGGGGACGGCGGGAACCCGCGGCCCCGCGCCCGGGCGCACCCTGCCTAGATGCTCCCTCCGCGGCCGATCAACGCTACGGTCAATTCGGGCATAGCAGTTTAGTAATAAATATATTGAACGGGTGTCAAGGCAAACTTTCAGTATAATGAATGGCGCCCGCCGGACCGCCGTTGACAAGCGGGGGCTCCAGCGCCTATCAAGGAGTCTAACACCTCCACTCTAGCCAGGGGAAGGGAACACATGGCAGACCAATACGCCGAGCTGGCCGCGCGCATCGGCCTGGGCCACTCCCAGCGCATAGCCGGGCTGTTCAAGCTGTTGTGCGCGGACGACACCGACGCCGATCTGCTCCTGGCCCTGCCGGCCCAGCCGGCCCAGGCGGCGGCCAAGCTGGGCCTGGGCCCGGAGGAGGCCGGGCGGCGCATCAAGCTCTTGTTCCGCAAGGGGCTGGTCTTCCCCTCCATGAAGACCGACCCGCCCACCTATCGCATGAGCCACGACCTGTTGCAGTTCCACGACGCCACCCTGGTCTGGCCCGAGGCCCCGCCGGAGCTCTTGGCCGCCTGGCGCGACTTCATGGAGCAGGAGTGGTACGGCCTGGCCAAGACCCTGGGGCAGATGCTGCCCAAGCCCCAGACCCGGGTGATTCCGGTGGGGGTGAGCATCCCGGCCCAGACCAACATCCTTAACTTCGACAGCGTGGCCGAGATCATCAACCAGGCCGAGGCCATCGCCGTGACCCCCTGCACCTGCCGCCTGTCCATGCACAAATGCGACCGCCCCCTGGAGGTCTGCATCCAGGTGAACAACGCGGCCAAGTACACCCTGGCCCGGGGCAGCGGACGGGCGCTGACCAAGCCAGAGGCCCTGGACATGCTCAGGCAGTGCGAGGAGGCGGGGCTGATCCACGTGACCATGAACCGCCAGGACCGCAGCAACTTCATCTGCAACTGCTGCCCCTGCTGCTGCCAGGCCCTGCCGGTCTTGATAGAGGGCGGGGTCAAGGTGGTGGACCCCAGCCGCTTCCAGGCGGTGATAGACGCCGAGGCCTGCTCGGGCTGCGGCCTGTGCCAGGAGCGCTGCTACTTCGGGGCCATCGCCTACCGCGACGGCGAGGGCTCGGCCAGCCTGGTGGACCCCGAGCGCTGCATGGGCTGCGGCCTGTGCCTGGTCACCTGCCCCGAGGAGGCCATCACCCTGAGCGAGGTGCGCGAGAAGAGCTTCGTGCCCGGCGCGGCCTAGGGGCCGGCGCGGCACAAGGAGGCGGGCCATGGGCGGCGCCCTGTCCGGGCTGAAGGTGTTGGATTTGACCATGAACCTGCCCGGCCCCTACATGACCTGGCTGCTGGCCGGTCTGGGGGCCGAGGTGGTCAAGGTGGAAAACCCGGCCGGCGGCGACTACGCCCGGGCCCTGCGCGGGGTGGGCGGCCGCTCGCCCTACTTCGAGGCGGTCAACCGCAACAAGAAGAGCCTGGCCCTGGACCTGAAGCGCCCCCGCGGCCGCGAGGTGCTCCTGGCGCTCTTACAGCACTACGACGTGCTGGTGGAGGGCTTCCGCCCGGGGGTGATGCAGCGCCTGGGCCTGGACTACGCGACGCTCAGCGCCCTCCAGCCGCGCCTGATCCTGGTGTCCATCAGCGGCTACGGCCAGGAGGGGCCGTACCGGCTGCGGGCCGGCCACGACATCAACTACCTGGCCCAGGCCGGGGTGCTGGCCATGACCGGGGCCCGCGACGGCCAACTGGCCCTGCCCGGGGTGCAGATCGCGGACCTGGCCGGCGGCAGCCTGCTGGCCCTGGTGGGGCTCTTGGCCGCGGTGGTGCAGCGCCAGGCCACGGGCCGGGGCCAGTTCGTGGACGCCTCCATGTTCGACGGCTCCATCTCCCTGGCCACCATGGTCTTCGCCGGCCTGGAGGCGGGCATGGAAGACCCCCGGCCCGCGGGCATGGCCCTCAACGGCGCCTTCCCCTGCTACAACCTGTATAAGACCGCCGACGGCCTCTACATGTCCCTGGGCGCCCTGGAGCCCAAGTTCTGGGTCAACTTCTGCCAGGCCCTGGGCCGCCAGGACCTGCTGGGCCACCAGTTCGGCGGGCCGGACAAGGTGGCCGAGGTGGCCGGTATTTTCGCCGGCCGCACCCGGGATGAGTGGGCCGGCTTCTGGGCCGGGCACGACGCCTGCTGCGAGCCGGTCTTGAACCTCCAAGAAGCGGCCGCCAGCCGGCTCACCGCGGCCCGGGGCATGATCCGCCGCGACCAGGAGGGCCGGCGCCAGTTGGCCAGCCCCCTGAAGCTCGCGGCCTCGCCGCCCGCCCCGGACCAGCCGGCCCCGGCCCTGGGCCAGCACAGCGACGAGGTGCTCGGCGCCGCGGGGCTCAGCCCAAAGGACATCCGCGAACTGAGGGACCAAGGCCTGCTGGCCGGCTAGGCGCGGCGTTTCCACAGGCAAAGAGAGGGGACATGGCTCAGCAGAAGCTCACCATCCAGGACTTCTACCGCATGAAGGCGGAGGGCCAGAAGATCACCTGGATCACCTCCTATGACTTCCCCACCGCCCAGTTCGCCGAGGCCGCGGGCCTGGACATGATCCTGGTGGGCGACAGCCTGGGCATGTGCGTGTACGGCTACGAAAGCACGGTGCCGGTGACCATGGGGCAGTGCATACTCCACAGCGAGGCCGTGCGCCGGGGCGCGCCCCGCACCTTCGTGGTGGGCGACATGCCCTTCTTGAGCTACCAGACCTCCACGCCCGAGGCGGTGTACAACGCCGGCCGCTTCCTCAAGGAGGCCCGGGTGGACGCGGTGAAGCTGGAGGGCGGGGTGCGGGTGGCCGCGCAGATCAGGGCCATCGTGGAGGCCGGCATCCTGGTCATCGGCCACATCGGCCTGACCCCCCAGAGCTCTGGGCTCCTGGGCGGGCACAAGGCCCAAGGCCGCACCGCCGAGGCCGCGCGGGTGGTGGTGGAAGACGCCCGGGCCGTGGCCGAGGCCGGGGCCCAGATGCTCCTGGTGGAGGCGGTGCCGCCGGAGGTGACCGGATTCATCGCCCGCGACCTGAGCCTGCCGGTGCTCTCCATCGGCGCGGGCCCGGACTGCGACGGCCAACTGCTCATCGTCAGCGACCTCATCGGCCAGTTCCAGGCCTTTAGGCCCAAGTTCGTGCGGCGCTACTGCAACGTGGCCGAGATGGTAACCAAGGCCCTGGGCGACTATTGCGCCGACGTGCGCGCCGGCCGCTTCCCGGCCGAGGAGCACTGCTACCGCATGCTGCCCGGCGAGCAGGAGAAGTTCCAGGCCCTCATGAAGAAGTAGCCGCCGGCACCGGCCGCTGGCCCAGGGTCATCTGGCCGCTGGCCGGCTCATAGTCCAGCACCGAGTTGCACAACCAGGCCGCGTCGTCCTGGTCCGGATAGTCCCGGCGCAGGAGCGCCCCGCGGCTCTCCTTGCGGACCCGGCTGGCGGTGAGCACCGCCTGCACCATGAACATGGCCGCGTCCAGGTTCTGGGCCTGGCCCGCCGGCGGCGGATTCTGGGCCGCGGACCGGCGCGCGCGCTGGGCCAGCTCCGCCAGCCGGACCAGCCCCAGCTCCAGGCCGGCCGCGTCCCGCTCGATGCCCGCCTGCTGCCAGGCGATGTCCTTCAGCTCTTTGAGCAGCTCCCGGAAGGGGAAGCCCGGGCCGCCCGCGGCCCAGGGCGAGCCCAGGGGCAGGGGCAGGGTGACGGGGTTGGCCGCGGCAAAGGCGGACGCGGCCCGGCCGGCCAGCCGGCCGGAAACCAGGCACTCGCACAGGGCGTTGCCGCCCCGGCGGTTGGCCCCGTGCAGGCCCCAGACCACCTCGCCGCAGGCGAACAGGCCGGGCAGAACGGTCTGGGCCTGGGCGTCTATCTCCACCCCGCCCATGCAGAAGTGCGCCCCCGGCGCCACGGCCACCGTCCGGTTTTTGAAGTCGAACTTCAGGCGCCCCAGCAGGGCCAGAGGGTAGCGCCGCCAGGCCTCGGCCGGCGCCTGGGTCAGGTCCATGCGCAGCGGCCCGGCCGAGGCCTCGGCGAACATCATGGCCGAGAGCTTGTCGCGCATGACCTTGATGCCCCGGTTTATGTCGCTCACCCCGAAGCGCTCCAGCACCTCCTGGCCCTCGGCGTCCAGCAGCCGAGCCTGGGGCGGATAGGAGGGGTAGATCATCACCGAGGGCAGGCCGGGCTCGGCCAGCACGATGGGGTAGAACTGCACGAACTCCATGTCCAACAGCGGCAGGCCGGCGCGGGCGGCCAGCAGGTAGGCCTGGCCCAGGGTGGTGCGCTGGTTGTCGTTGCGGGCGTACACCGCCCCGGCCCCGCCGCCGGCCAGCACCACCGCCGCCGCGGCCAGCTCCAGGGGCCGGCCCTGCTTATCCAGGCCGCGCACGCCCACGGCGCGGCCCTGGTCCTTGATTATCTCCAGCACCTGCACGCCGGTCCGGCGGCGGATGTCCGGCCGGGCCCGCACGGCCGCGGCCACGCGCCCCACCAGCTCCACCCCCCGGATCACGTCCTGCCGGACGGACTGCACCGCGTAGTAGCCCGCGCCCTGAACCAGCTCCACCCCCAGGGAGCGCAGATAGTCTATGGCCTCCGGGGCCAGCTCCGCCGTCTGCTGCACATAGGAGAGCCGGTTCAGGCCGCGGCCGATCTCCAGGGTGTCGGCCACGTACTGCTGCGGGCCGTAGTCCGGGGTGGGCGCGGTGATCCAGCCGTTGCTCATGGCCGAGTTGGTGCCCAGGCCGATGGCCCCCCGATCCAACAACTCCACCTGGGCTCCCGCCTCCTGGGCCGCGCAGGCCGCCATCATGCCGGCCAAGCCGGCCCCTATCACGGCTACCGTCTTTTCCGCCATCTCCACGCTCTCCTCTGCTCGCGCCCGGCCCCGGCGGCCCCCGCATCACCGCGGCCATAAACATTTCCAACCGGCACCCACCGAAGCTATCATGACCCAGGTCCAGGGGCCAAATTATTTGCGGTCCGCAAGGGCCTGGGGCGAAGGGCATGGCGGGCAGCCTAGGCGGATCCTTTGGCGGCTATTGGAGACTGTGGTGGTGGTGCGGCCTGGCCCTGGCCCTGACCCTGCTGGCCGCGGCCGCCCTGGCCCCCCGCTTCGCCGCCGACGCGCCGGCCCCGCCCATCCTGGCCCTGGCGGCCCTGCTCATGCTGGCCGGCGGTTTCTACCTCTGGGCCCTGCGCGGCCTGCCCCAAGGGGGCCTGGGCGCCGGACCCCTGGCCTGGCTGCTGCTCCTGGGCCTGGGCCTGCGCCTGGCCATGTTCGCGGGCCCGCCCATGCTGGAGAACGACCACTACCGCTTTCTCTGGGACGGCGCGGTCACGGCCCAGGGCCTCAACCCCTACCGCTACCCGCCCGGGCAGGCCCAGCAGGACCCGGCCGCGCCGCCTGAGCTGGGGGCCCTGGCCCGCCAGGCCCCCCGCGTGCTGGAGCGCATCAACTATCCCCACCTGCGCAGCCTCTACCCGCCGGTGTGCCAGGCGGCCTTTGCCCTGGCCCACTGGCTCAACCCCTGGAGCCTCCTGGCCTGGCGCCTGGTGCTCTTGGCCGCCGACGCCCTGAGCCTGCTCCTGCTCTGGCGGCTGCTGCGGCGCCTGGGCCTGCCCCTGGCCGGGCTGGCCGTGTACTGGTGGAACCCGCTGTTGGTCAAGGAGGTGTACAACTCGGGCCATTTGGAGGTGTTGATCTTCCCCTTTTTGCTGGGGGCCCTGCTGCTGGCCCTCACCGGCCGGCGGGTCTGGGCGGCCGGGGTTCTGGGCCTGGCCCTGGGGGTCAAGCTCTGGCCCGGCCTGCTGCTGCCGCTCTTGCTGCGGCCCCTGCTGGCCAGGCCGGCCCGCCTGGCCGCGGCCCTGGTCCTGTTCGGCGGGGTGAGCGCGGCCCTGCTCTGGACCCTGCTGGCCGCGGGCCTGGACGAAGAGTCCGGGCTGGTGGCCTACGCCGGCCGCTGGCAGATGAACGATTCGGCCTTCATGCTGCTCAGCGCCGGCCTGGGCTGGCTGCTGGGCCTGGCCGGGGCCGCCGGCTGGGGTCCGGCCCTGGCCCGGGGCCTCACGGCCGCGGCCGTCCTGGCCTGGGCCCTGTGGCTGGCTTGGCGGGACGAGGCCGGTCCCGCCGACCTGCCCCGGCGGGCGCTGCTCCTGGTGGCTGGCCTGTTCTTGCTCAGCCCCACCCAATTCCCCTGGTACTACCTGTGGCTCTTGCCCCTGCTGGCCCTGTGGCCCCTGGCCCCCCTGCTCTGGCTCACGGCGCTCCTGCCCCTGTACTACCTGCGCTTCTGGCTGGCGGCCCGGGGGCAGGCCGCGTTCTACGACCACTGGCTGGTGTGGATCATCTACCTGCCGGTCTGGGCCGGCCTGGTCTGGCAGTGGCGGCGCGGGCGGAGGGCCTGGTCGTGAGGGCCGGGGCCCGGGTGGCGGTGGTCATCCCCGCCTATAACGAGGAGCGGGCCATCGGCCGGGTGCTGGCGGAAGTCCCGGCCTGGGTGGATCAGGTGATCGTGGCGGACAACGGCTCCACGGACGCCACCGCCCGGGTGGCCGTCGAACACGGCGCCCAGGTGGTGCCCGAGCCCCGGCGGGGCTACGGCGCGGCCTGCCTGGCCGGCCTGGCCGCCCTGGGCCCGGCCCAGGTGGTGGTGTTCCTGGACGGCGACTACAGCGACTTTCCCCGGCAGATGCAGCGCCTGGTGGACCCCATCCTGGCCGGCCGGGCCGAGCTGGTCATCGGCTCGCGGGTGCAGGGCCGGCGGGAGCCCGGGGCCCTGGCCCCCCAGGCCCGCTGGGGCAACTGGCTGGCCTGCCTGCTGCTGCGCCTGTTCTGGGGGGCGCGCTTCACGGACCTGGGGCCCTTCCGGGCCGTGCGGCGCGAGGCCCTGGCCCGCCTGGGCATGAGTGACCGCGGCTACGGCTGGACCGTGGAGATGCAACTCAAGGCCGCGCGCCTGGGCCTGGCCTGCCTGGAGGTCCCGGTGGACTACCGCCGCCGCATCGGCCTCAGCCACGTCTCGGGCACCCTGCGCGGGGTGCTGGGGGCCGGGGCCAAGATTCTCTACACCATATTCAAGTACGCCCTGCGCGGGCGGCCGGGCGGGCGGGGCTAGGCGTTGTCGCTATATGGCCTGAACACGCGGTTCCTGGTCATGGTCGAGCCTCGATGGCCGGCAGGGTCAGGAAAAAGGGGTGGGCGCGCAGGTGGCGTCTCTTGCAGGACTCCGGCCGGCGCATGGCCCGCAAGCAACTGAGCCACGGCCACCGAGGCAATGCCGCCGCCCTAGAGAATCACAGCCCGCGGCATCAGGGGAGGCCGCGCCGGCCGGGGTGAGTAGGCGCCCGGCCGCATCCAAAGAGCTGCTCCGAAAGCGCCAGCGCCTTCTGCAGGTGGCCGTTTTATTTTCCGGGCCTTTTCCCATCAGGGTCGCCCACTGCGCGCAACATCCTTGCCAACAACAGCTAGGCGGCAGGCGGGTCCAGGCGCTTGCCGTAGATGACCTTGTCGTCGTCCGGGGCGTAGAACTGGCTGAGCACGGCCAGCACGCGGTAGCCGCGGGCCTCGTAGAAGCGGCGGGTGGGGTCGTACAGGGGCCGCGAGGAGGTCTCCACGTACATGCTGCGGCCGCCGGCCGCGGCGGCCCGGGCCTCGGCCCGGGCCAGCAGCTCCGCGCCCAGACCGCGGCCCTGCTGGTCCGGCCGCACCACGATCCAATACAGGTCCCAGGAGCCCAGGGTGCAGGCGATGGGCCCGTAGCAGGCGTAGCCCAGCACCCCCTCCGCCGCCTGGGCGAAGAGGAAGTGGTAGCCGCTGGCCAGGCCCTGGGCCAGGCGGGTGTCGGCCAGCTCCTGGGCCACGGCCACCTCGTCGGGCCGGAAGAAGCCGCTGTCCGCGGCCAGGGCCCGGATCAGGGCCGGGTCGCCGGGCAGCACCTCCTGGCGCCAGGTGATCTGGGGCAGGGGCAGGGCCATAAGCTAGGTTCTTCCGCCGGGGGCCGAGGCCAGGGCGTCGGCCAGGATGCGGCCGGCCACCGCGGCCTGGTCCAGGCCGGCCCGCTGGGCCGCGGCCATGAAGCCGGCGTCCGCGGCCAGGCAGGGATTGGCGTTCACCTCCAGGATGAAGGGCCGGCCGGCCCGGTCCACCCGGAAGTCCACCCGGGCCCAGCCCCGCAGCCCGAACAGCCCCCAGCAGCGCCGGGCCAGGCCGCCCAGCTCGCCCAGCAGGGCCTGGTCCGCGGCCGGGAACTCCTGGCGGCGCGGGGTGTGCTGATACTCAAAGGAGCCGGCCTCCCACTTGGCCCGGTAGCCCACCACCCGGAGCTGGCCGGGGCTGTAGCCCTCGAAGAGTATCTCCGCCGGCGGCAGCAACTCCGGCCCATTCGGCCCGGCCAGCAGGGCCAGGTTGAACTCGCGGCCCTCCACGTAGGCCTCGGCGAAACAGGGCCCCCCCACCTGGGCCGCCTTGGCGGCCAGGGCCGCGCTCAGGCGGGCGGGGTCGTGGGCCGGGGCCAGGGAATTTTCGTCTATGCCCACCGAGCCGTGCTCCCAGACGGCCTTGATCAGCCAGGGGCCGCGCTCGGGGCCCTGGCCCCGGCCGCCCATGGTGCGCCAGGCCGGGGTGGGCAGGCCGGCTGTCGCCAGGGCCCGCTTGGCCAGGAGCTTGTGCGAGGTGATGAGCATGGCCCGGCCGCCGGCGCCGGCAAAGGCCAGTCCGGCCCGCTCCAGGAAGATGGGCGCGGCGTGGATGCGGCTGGCCCGGCCGAGAGGGGTCTCCACCAGATTGAACACCGCCTGGGGCCGCTGGGCGGCCAGGCGGGCCAGGCTGGCCGCGGGCGAATCCTGCCAGGCGCAGAGGGAGGCCTCATGGCCCAGGCGGGCCAGGGCCGCGGCCATCTGCTGGGCCTGGGCCAGGTTGTCGGCCAGGTCCGGCGGCGCCCCGGCGGGCACCGCGTCGTGCAGCAGGCTGAGGCGCATGGCGCTTCTCAGCGGGGCTGGGCGGCCGCGCAGGTGGCGGCTGGCGAGGCGGCCGCCCCGCGCGCCCGCTGCCACGCCGAGTCCAGGATGCACTCTATGAGCTGCTGGTACTCCATGCCCACCAGACCGCAGAGGATGGGCAGGTCCGAGCGCTCCGGGTGCAGGCCGGCCAGGGGGTTGACCTCCAGGAACTGGGGCCGGCCGGCCGCGTCGCAGCGCAGGTCCACCCGGCCCGCGTCCAGGCAGCCCAGTCCCTGCCACACGGCCAGGGCCAGCTCGCCGGCGGCCTGGGCCTGCCCGCCCTTGACCCGGCGGTAGCGCACCAGCTTTTCGTAGTGCTCCTTGTTGAGGTAGGAATAGGCCCCGGCCTCGGCCTGGTCCTTGAGGATCACCTCCATGGTGCCCAGCACCCGGGCCTGGCTGCCGCTGCCCAACAGGCCCACGGTGAACTCCCGGCCGGGCAGGTAGGTCTCCACCAGCACCGGCTGCTGGTAGCGGGCCAGCATGGCCGCGCAGACCGCGCTGAGCTGCTCGGCGCTCTCCACCCGCGAGGCGGCGCCGATGCCCCGGCCCGAGCCCTCGGCCACCGGCTTGGCGAACAGGGGCAACGGCAGGCGCACCCGCGCGGCCTCGGCCGGCGTGGCCACCACCGCGAAGTCCGGCGTGGGCAGGCCCAGGTCGCGCACCACCCGCTTGGTCATGGCTTTGTGCAGGGTCAGACTGAGCACCAGGGGGCCGGAGAAGGTGTAGGGGACGGCGTAGTAGTCCAGCAGGGCCGGCACCTGCGCCTCGCGGCCGAAGCCGCCCACGCCCTCGGCGATGTTGAAAACCAGATCCCAGCGCTCGCCCCGGGCCAGGCGCTCCACCAGCGAGCTGAGCCGGCCGATGCGCTGGGGCTGGTGGCCGGCCGCGGCCAGGGCCTGCTCGATGGCCTCCACGGTGCGGGGGCTGTCGAACTCGGCTACCTCCTCCTCGGCGTAGCCCAGCTCCAGGTACTCCTGGCGCAGGTCATAGGTCAGGCCCACCCGCATGGCGCCTCTCCCGGCCTCAGCAGGCCGCCGGGCTGGGGTCCCCTCCCTGGTCCGGGTAGGAGTAGGTGTTGCCGGCGTAGTTCCTGAGCAGCAGCTCGCCCTGGGTCCGGTTCACCACCACCTCCGGGCACAGGGCCACCTTGCCGCCGCCGCCCGGGGCGTCGATGACGAAGGTGGGCACCGCGTAGCCGCTGGTGTGGCCGCGCAGGCCCGCTATGATCTCCAGGCCCCTCTTCACCGGCGTGCGGAAATGGGCCGAGCCGGTGATGGGGTCGCACTGGTACAGGTAGTAGGGCCGCACCCGCAGGCGCAACAGCCCCTGCATCAGCCGCTTCATCACCTCCACCGAGTCGTTGACCCCGGCCAGGAGCACCGTCTGGCTGCCCAGGGGTATGCCCGCGTCGGCCAGACGGGCGCAGGCCCGCGCCGTCTCGGGGGTCAGCTCGGCCGGGTGGGTGAAGTGCAGGCTCATGAACAGCGGGTGATAGCGCTTCAGGCGCCGCACCAGCTCGGCGGTTATGCGCTGGGGCAGCACCGCCGGCGTTTTGGTGCCCAGGCGCAGCACCTCCACGTGGGGTATGCGCCGCAGGCGCATCAGGAGCCACTCCAGGCGGTCGTCGGCCATGGTCAGGGGGTCGCCGCCGGAGATCAACACGTCGCGCACCGCGGGCGTGGCCTGGATGTAGGCGATGGCCTGCTCCAGATCGCCCCGGCGGTGGGCCAGGCCGTGTCCGGTCCCGCCCACCAGGCGCGAACGGGTGCAGTAGCGGCAGTAGGCCGCGCAGAAGCCGGTGGCCAGAAACAGCACCCGGTCCGGGTAGCGGTGCACCAGCCCCGGCGCGGGCATGTCGTGGTCCTCGCCCAGGGGGTCGCTGCTCTCCCCGGCGCTGGTCACGGCCTCGTACCAGGTGGGCACCATGGTGCGGCGCAGGGGGTCGCTGGGGTCCTCCGGGTGGATCAGGCTGAGGTAGTAAGGAGTTATCCCCACGGGCAGCTTGCCCGCGCAGGCGCTGAAGGCGCGCTGCTCCTCAGGGCTCAGCACCAGAAATCGGCTCAGCCCGGCCAGACTGGTGACGCGGTTGCGCACCTGCCAGCGCCAGTCGTTCCACTGGGCGGCATTGAGGCCGGGGAAGAAGCGGCGGCGGAAGCTGGCCGCGGGTGAGTGGGCGAGGTGGCGTTGCTCCGAGGGCAGCGCCACCGGCGCTAGGGCTGGGGGTCGCTCTTGGAACTCGGCGGTGGATCCCCAGCCCTGGTGGGGAGGCTCCGCGGCGGGGACTACGTTCTCGCTACGGCTCATTGGATTGCCTCTGTACGCCCCGCCGGGCCCTGCCGGCCGGGGGGGCGTAAAGCTCGCCCGCCCGGAAGGGTCCGGGCGGGCGGTGTTGGCTAAAGCTTACAGACCCAGGGCTTTAAGGGTCGCGGCGTCGAGCTTGCCGGTGACCTTCAGGCCCTTGCCCTTCTGGAACTTCTTGACGGCGATGCGGGTCTGCTTGCCCATCAAGCCGTCAGCCTTCAGCTTGGCGCCGGCCTTGTTCAAGGCCTCCTGGGCGGCCTTCACCTTGGCGTCGGGCTTGGCCATGGCCTTCTTGGCCATAACCTTCTTGGCCATAGGCTTCTTGGCCATGGGCGCCTTGGCCGGGGCGGCCTTCTCAGGGGCCTTGGCCGGGGCCGGGGCGGTGGCGGCCGGAGCGGCGGGTTTGGCCTGTTCGGCCGCCAGGGCCAACGGGGCCAGGGCCAGGGACACGCCGACCAAGGCGGCTATGGCCAGGCCCAAGATTTTGCCTTTGCTGCTTGTGCTCATCAGATACCTCTCTATTAGGATGGTTTTGCCCGGGGCTTTTCCTTCTACTTTTCCCCAGACGGTCACTTCGCACTGCAGACGGTCCAACAGCTCCGAGCCCTTGCCGCCGGGCTTCACCAGATAAGTGGTCTCGTCAAAGGCGGCGATGGCCACGGCCACCACCTTGCCCTCAGCGTCCCACTCCACCGGGATCACCAGACCGTTTATACGCTCAGAAGTCGCCTCTGCAGGTGCCATTTCTATCGCCCACGCAAGATGAGGGTTACTGCCCTGCCTCTTAACAAAGATCGTGCCAAACTTATCTGTCTGATTTAACGGATATTTTTTACACAGGCCTGGAAAAGGTGAAGCAGGACTTCTTGTTTACAGGGCTGAGGCGCGAGCTTTAACGGAAGTCCCGGGCGGAAAGGCCGTATTTGGTCATGAGGTTGTGCAACTGCCGGGTGGTGACCCCGGCCTGGCTGGCGCACTGGTCTATGCGGCCCTTCTTGGCGGACAAGAGCCGCACCAGGTAGCGCCGCTCCACCTCCTCCACCGCCCGGCGGCGCACCTCGGCCAGGGGCAGGCTCTGGCCGGGCTCGTCGTCCTGGCCGGGGTGCTCCAGGGCCATCAGGTCGGCCGGGAAGCTGGCCGGGCCCAGGCGGGGCCCCTGCTCCAGGATGTAGGCCCGCTCCAGGAGGTTTTCCAGCTCGCGGATGTTGCCCGGCCAGGCGTAGGCGGCCAGGGCCCGCATCACCCCCTCCTCCACCCCGGCCACCTCCTTGCCATAGCCGCGCTGCAGGCGGTCCAGGCAGGTGGAGACCAGAAGAGCAATGTCTTCGCGGCGTTGGCGCAGGGGGGGCAGCTCGATGGCGAACACGTTCAGGCGGTAGAACAAATCGCTGCGGAAGCCGCCCTCGCGGATCTTGTGCTCCAGGTCCGCGTTGCTGGCCGCCACCACCCGCACGTCCACCTTGATCTCGCTCTCCCCGCCCACCCGGGAGAAGCTGCCCTCCTGCAGCACCTGCAAGAGCTTGATCTGGGCGTTGGGGCTGATGGTGCCCACCTCGTCCAGGAAGATGGTGCCGCCGTCAGCGATCTGAAACTTGCCCAGCTTGCGGCGCTCGGCGCCGGTGAAGGCGCCCTTCTCGTGGCCGAAAAGCTCGCTCTCCACCAGGGTGTCGGGCATGGAGCCGCAGTGCACGGACACAAAGGGGCCGCCCGCCCGGCTGGAGTGCATGTGGATCAGCCGGGCCATGAGGCTCTTGCCGGTGCCGGTCTCGCCGGTTAAGAGCACCGTGGCCTTGGTGGGGGCCACCACCTCCACTTTATCGTACACCTGGCGCATGAGCGGGGAGCGGGTGCGCACCAAGTCGCGGGCCTCCACCTTCCAGAAGCTGTCGCGCAGGTACTCCAGCTCGGACTCGATCTTGCGCAGGGCGGCCAGGCTCTGGGTGACCAGCTCCACCTCGTGCAGGTCCACGGGATAGGTGATGTAGTTGTCGGCCCCGGCCTTGACCGCCGAGACCGTGTCGCGGATGCGCTCCGGGGGGGTGAGGATGATCAGGGAGGGCGAGCCCGGGCCGCGGCGGAAGGCGTGGACCGCGGGGGCGAAGTCCCGGGGCTCTTCGGCCGGCAATTGCTGGAGGATGAAGGCGATATCCACCAGGGCCAGCTCAAAGCGCCGCCGGCCCAACAGCTCCTGGTACTCAGGGACCGAGGCCGCCTCCTCCAGGCGGTATTTGCGGCCTAGGGTGCTGCGCAGGCTGGCCACCGCCGCCCGGTCCGGGGTGGCCACCAACAAGGATTTCATAGCGCCCTTTCCCTGCCAGCAGTCCTTAATAACTAACGGATTTTATACCTATGGGCCCTGATTGCCTAGGGCAATCAGGGCCCAGTTTTAGTATTTGCCGCCCCCGGTTTGGCGGCCCGCGGCGGGAAGCGCCGTTTCCTTCTCCGGCGCTCACCGGGGAAAAACACAGCCGCGACAAGCACCTGGTCAGTGGCACCACCTTTGCTTTCAATTAGGGGCGATGGGTGGGTCTTGGGCCTGCCCTTTACTTTGAACGTCTTATTTGGTCTGAACGACCTCATTGAGCGGAATCTTCATATGGCCAAAACCAAAAGCGTTGTTGTTCCGGTGGACGGCGCTTCCTCCACCCGTTCCAATTTGGCAATTCATATAGCGACCGCGGCCATACTTGGCGGCCTGGCCCTGGGCGGCTGGTACCTGGGCGACGAGTTCCTGGACGCCCTGGAAGAGACCATGATCGTGCTGGAGGACAGCCCCTGGCTGGAGCTGGCCCGCGTCTCCCTGGTCATAGCCGTCTTCGCCCTGGCCTGGCGCGTGTATCTGGCGGCCACCTACCGCCCCCAGGAGCCCTGCGCGGACGGGGAGTTGCCCAGCATCACGGTGGTGGTGCCGGCCTACAACGAAGGCGCCCAGGTGCAGAAGACCATCCAGAGCATCGCGGCCAGCGACTACCCGGCCGAGCGCATGCAGATCCTGGCCGTGGACGACGGCAGCCGCGACGACACCTGGCTGTGGATGGAGCGCGCCGCCGCGGGGCTGCCCGGGCGGGTGGAGCTGGTGCGCCTGGCGGTCAACAGCGGCAAGCGCGCCGCCCTGTACGCCGGTTTCCAGAGGGCCCGCGGCGAGATACTGGTGACCATGGACAGCGACTCCGAGGTCCTGCCCCAGACCCTGCGCCACTTGGTCACGCCCATGGTGCGCGACCACCTGGTGGGCGCGGTGGCCGGCAACGTGCGGGTGCTCAACCGGACCAAGGGCGTCATCCCCCGCATGCTGGATGTCAACTTCACCTTCAGCTTCGACTTCATCCGGGCCTCCCAGAGCCGCATCAACACGGTGATGACCACCCCCGGCGCCCTGTCGGCCTACCGCTTCGCGGTGGTCAAGCCCCTTCTGGCGGCCTGGCTGCACCAGCGCTTCCTGGGCCGGCCGGCCAACATCGGCGAGGACCGCTCCCTGACCAACTTCGTGCTGCGCAGCGGGTACCACGCCCATTTCGCACGTAAAGCCGTGGTGTTGACCGAGGTGCCCCTGGAATACCGCGGCATGTGCCGCATGTTCCTGCGCTGGGCGCGCAGCAACGTGCGCGAGACCCTGGTCATGACCAGCTTCCTCTTCCGGCGCTTCCGCTCCACGCCGGCCCTGGGCGCGCGGGTGAACCTCTTCATCCACCTGTTCCGCATGACCGCCGGCGAGTGGCTCAAGTTGGGCGCCGTGGGGGTGATCCTGGCCGCCCCGGATGTGATGGCAATCAACCTGTTCATGGGCGCGGCCATCGGCGGCATGCTGCCCGCCCTGGTGTACGTCTGGCACCGCCGGGACAGCAACTTCCTCTGGTCCTTCCCCTACATGCTGCTGTGGATGGTGGGCCTGTCCTGGATAAGCCTCTGGGCCCTCTTGACCCCGCACAAAAACGGCTGGCTCACCCGCGGCCTGACCAGCGACCGGCCCAGCCAGGCGGTGCCCGTGAAGGCCGTCGAAACGGAGGGAAGTGGCATTTCTCATGGCTAATTAGTTGATATGTAAACATAAAAATAATAGGCCCTCTTGCAGGGCCTAAAAATAGGGCCCCAGTGGGAAATGGGATTTCACTGTGGCCAGTTTTGATGGACATCAATTGAGGGAGGGGCCCAGGCCCCGAGCAGGAGGAGCAGGATGTTCAAGAAGCTGTTCAAACATGGTGGTGCGCCGGCGGCGCCCAAGGCCGGCGCGGCCGAGGGCGGAAAAGACAGCAAGCCGCGCGACCTGCACGCGGCCGTGGGCCGGGACTTGGTGACCCGTTACCAGCAGGACCCGGACTGGGTCTGGAAGCTCAAGCAGGTCATGCGGCCCTCGGACCAGGGCGA
Organism: Desulfarculus sp.; assembly: GCA_003605055.1. Taxonomy (GTDB): domain Bacteria; phylum Desulfobacterota; class Desulfarculia; order Desulfarculales; family Desulfarculaceae; genus Desulfoferula. The sequence continues at coordinate 191,979 of QZKP01000020.1, read as the reverse complement.
GCACATCTACAACTTCCGGGTCTTTGACCCCAACCAGACCGCGGAGAAGAGGGTGAGCGTGCGCGGCTATGGCTCCCTGGACGAGCATCCGGAGCTGATCCTGTTCCACGGCTGGCTGAACAAGAAGAACAACGACGCCCAGGTCCTGGCCGGCGGCGGCGAGCAGCAGGGCGCCAGCTAGCCCGCGCCCGGCCCAGCCGATCCCTGCCTGAGGACCCTCCCGGTGGGTGGAGCCGGGCCAAGGGAAATCCCTGCCCCGCTCCTTCGGATGGCGCCAAAAAAAAGCGCGGCCCCGGCAGCCAGCCGGGGCCGCTTCAGGTTGGCCGTGACCGGGCCCGTCATAGTAGAGCCGTGATTGTGGAAGGGTTTTGGAGGAAGGGCTCTGCGCCTTGGAGGTGGCCGCGGGGCCGGGGGTGAGCAAGCGCACGGTTTGCGAGTGGCTGAGCCGCTATCAGCAAGACGGTGCGTCCGTCCTTGAGAACCGCAGATCTCGGGATCAGAGGAGCCCTAGCCGGCAGGTGTAGGAAGTGCTCCGCCGAGTCCTGCGCCAAGGGCGCCGGAACTCTCTCCAGGTGTCTATCTCCCTTTCCTTGCCTCCTTGCTCAGTCACGCTGAACCTGCGGCGTTCTGAGCCCTAAACCGCCGATCTCTGGAAGCACCGGCAGCGAAAACGTCCTTGCTAACAACACCTAGGACGACTCCTGCGGCGGCGGCCAGCGGCCGAACAGGGGGCTCAGGGCCGCGTACAGGTCCTGGAACAGGGCGTAGAAGGGCTGGTAGGCCCGGGCCCGCTCCGGGTCCGGGGGCTGGGTCTGGGCCACCCGCACCGCGGCCCCGGCCTCTTCCAGGCTGGCCAGGGCCCCGCAGGCCAACAGGGGCCAGAAGGCCGCCCCCAGGCAGGAGGTCTCGCCCCAGGCCGGCACCCGCAACTCTTGATCCAGCACGTCGGCCACGATCTGCAGCCAAAGGGGGGAGCGGGTGAAGCCGCCCGAGGCCCGCACCTCCCGCACGGGCGGGCCCAACTCCCGCAAGAGTTCCAGCACGCTGCGCAGCCTGAAGGCCACCCCCTCCAGGATGGCCCGGGCCAGGTGCGGCGCGCCGTGGGACAGCCGCAGGCCGAAGAAGGCCGCCCGGGCGTTCAGGTTCCAGTTGGGGCTGCGCTCCCCGGCCAGGAAGGGCAGGCAGACCACCCCGCCGGCCCCCAGCGGGGCCTGGCCGGCCAGGGCCGCCAGGTCCTCGAAGGAGCGGCGGCTCTCCGGCGGCAGGTCCGCGAAGGGCTGGTGCAAGAGGTCCCGGAACCAGGACAGGGCCAGGCCGCCGTTGTTGATGGCCCCGCCCACCAGCCAGTGCTCCTGGTCCAGGCCGTAGCACCAGCAGCGGGCGTTCTTGTCCAGCAGGGGCCGGCGCGAGATCAGGCGCAGGGCGCCGCTGGTGCCCACCATGCAGGTGAGCTGCCCCGGCGCCACGCAGCCGGCGCCCAGGCTGGAGTTGGCCGCGTCCGAGGAGCCCAGGATCAGGGGCGTGTCCGGCGCCAGGCCCATCTGCCTGGCCAGGCCCGGCTCCAGCCGGCCCAGCTCCTGCCGGGGGCCGGCCAGGGCCGAAAGCTGCGCGGGCTCCACCCCGGCGGTCTCCAGGGCCAGGGAATCCCAGGCCAGCTCATGCACGTTCAGCAGCCCCGAGCCCGAGCCCACCGAGTAGTCCACCACCAACCCGCCGCCCAGCCGGGCCAGCACGTACTCCTTGGCCGAGACCAAGCGCCGGGCCCGGCCGAACACCTCCGGCCGCTCCTGGCGCAGGCGGATGAGCTTGTACAGGGGATACATGCCGTGGGGCACGCAGCCGGTGCGCTGATAAAGCTCCCGGCCCAGGTCCGTGCCGGCGATGGCCGCGGCCTGGCGCAGGGCCCGGCCGTCGGCCCAGGTGCTCACCCCGGTCAGGGGCCGGCCGGCCCCATCCAGGGCGATGAGGCTGTGCAGGGCCCCGCCGATGCTCAGGCCGCGGCAGGGGCTGGCCGGCGCGGCCTGGGCCACGGCCCCGCGCACCGCCTGGATCAGGCCCGTCAGCAGGGAGTCCGGGTCCTGCTCCTGCCACTTCTGGTCCTGGTCCTGGGCAGGGTAGTCGGCCGCGGCGAAGCCCAGCACCTGGGCCGCGGCGTCCACGGCCACGGCCTTGCAGCTCCCGGTGCCCAGGTCCAGGCCCAGGAACCAGGGGCTCTGTGGCCGCTCAGGCACGGCCCTCCTCGTACACCTCGGGGTTGACCACGTGTTCGGGCCGCTGGCCCCTGAGCACGGCCAGGCAGGCGTCCAGGGCCATGCGGCCCATGAGGTAGGTGGCCTGGTCCGTGTGCGAGCCCATGTGCGGGGTGGCCACCACCGAGGGCAGGGCCAGCAGGGGGTGCTGGGCCCCGGGCGGCTCCTCAGTGAAGCAGTCCAGGGCCGCGCCGGCCAGGCGGCCGCTGCTCAGGGCCTGGTGCAGGGCCGCCTCGTCTATGAGCTCGCCCCGGGCGGTGTTGACCAGATAGGCCCCGGGCCGCATGGCCGCCAGGAACTCCTGGTTCACCAGGCCGCTGGTCTGGGGCGTGAGCGGGCAGTGCAGGGAGACGAACTCCGCCTGGGACAGCAGCGCCGTGAGCGGCAGCAGCTCCACGCCAACGGCCGCGGCCTGCGCCGGCGGCACGTAGGGGTCGCTGGCCAACAGGCGGCAGCCGAAGCCGGCCATCTTGCCGGCCAGGGCCCGGCCCACCGCGCCCAGGCCCACCAGGCCGATGGTCTTGCCCTCCAGGGCCAGGCCCTGGCGGCGCGGCCACAGGCCGCCGCGGGTGTCTGCGCAGACCCGGTGCAGGCCCCGGGCCAGGGTGAGCAGCAGGCCGATGGTCAGCTCGGCCACGGCCCCGGCGTTGGCCCCGGGGGTGTTGGTCACCACGATGCCCCGGGCCGTGGCCGCGGCCAGCTCCACCCGGTCCAGGCCCACGCCGTAGCGGGCGATCACCTTGAGTCGGTCGGCGCCCGCCAGGGCCGCGGCGTCTATCCGGTCCAGGCCGGCTATGTAGCCGTCCACCTGGGCCAGCAGCCCAGCCACCTCGGCCGAGGTCAGGGGTCGGCCGTGGGGGTTGTATATCACCCGGCCCACCGCTGCCTCCAGCTCGCTCCTCAGGGTCTGGTCGCTGGCCCCGTATGAGGTGGGCGTGACCAAGACGCAGCACTGCTGCAAGGGCCGCAGGTTATCCACCAAGCTTCATCCGCGTTTCCGCCCGGCCGGGCCCGGGCCCAGCAACGAACCAAAGATAGTCACCCGCGCCTGGCCTGAGCAAACCAGACTAGGGGATCAGTATAACCTTGACCGCCTGCTGCTGCTCAAGCAGCTCGAACCCCTGCTGCCATTTTTCCAGGGGCAGGGTGTGGGTGATGATCTTGTGCACCGGCAGCAGGCCCCGGGCCACCAGGGCCAGGCCCCGCTCCCAGGCCAGCCAACTGCTGGAGAAGCAGAAGTCGTAGCGCAGGGCCTTGAAGATGCCCCGGTCGTAGGGGATGGGCACTTGTTCCCGGCCCGAGATGCCGATGGCGCAGACCCGGCCCATGCGCCGGGCCAGGGCAAAGGCCTGGGCGATGGCCGGCGCCCCTCCCGAGGCCTCGATCACCAGGTCCGCGCCCAGGCCGCCGGTCAGCGCCAGCACCTTCTGCACCGGGTCCTCTTGCTCCACGTTGATGGTGAAGTCCGCGCCCAGGGCCCGGGCCATGGCGAAACGCACCTGCTCGTCGCCCCCGGTGCCGGTGACGCCCGCCAGCCTGGCCCCGGCGGCCCTGGCCACGGCGAGGGATAGGAGCCCGATGGGGCCGGGGCCGGTGACCACCACCGAGTCCCCGGCCTGCAGCCCGGCCCGCTCCAGGATGGAGGTGACGCAGATGGCCGTGGGCTCCATCACCGCCGCGGTCTCGAAGGGGATGGCCTGGGGCAGGCGGTGCAGCAGCCGGGCCGGGCCGGCCACGTAGCGCGCGAAGGCGCCGTTGACCCCGATGCCGTAGGCCCGCTTGTGCTCGCAGACCTGGGGATAGCCGGTCTGGCAGACGAAGCACTGGCCGCAGGCGCCGGTGCGGGTCTCGCTGACCACCCTGTCCCCCGCCTGCCAGCCCGCCACCCCCGGCCCCAGCTCGGCGATGACCCCGGCGAACTCGTGGCCAAGCACCACCGGCGGCCAGTAGGGGTGGGCGTCGTGAAAGATGTGCAGGTCGCTGCCGCAGATGGAGACCGCCTTGACCTCGATGAGCACCTCGCCCTCTTGGGGCGCGGGGCGCTCCACCTCGCGCAGCTCCATCAGCCTCTTGCCTTTGCCGTACTTGACCAGGGCTTGCATGACTACTCCTGAGGCGGCCGGAGACAAACCTTAGCGGGGGCGGGCCTCCTGGATGGCCCGCAGGGCGGCGCGGGTCTTGTCCCGGATCACCTGGAAGTTCTTCTCCCTGAGCGCCGCCTTGTCCACGATCTCGCTGCCCACGGCCACGGCGGTGGCCCCGGCCCGGATGAACTCGCCGACGTTATTCAGGTTCACGCCGCCCGAGGGCAGCAGCAATATCTGCGGGAAGGGGCCCTTGAGGGCCCGCACGTAGGCCGGGCCGCCCAACTGCCCCACCGGGAAGACCTTGACGAAGTCCGCGCCCGCGTTCCAGGCCGCCAGCACCTCGGTGGGGGTCAGGGCCCCGGGGATCACCACCACGCTGTAGCGGTGGGCCAGTTGGATCAGCTCGAAGTTCAGCGAGGGGCTGACCAGGAACTGGGCCCCGGCCAACAGGGCCAGGCGGCCGGTCTCGCTGTCCAGCACGGTGCCCGCGCCGATGATGAAGGAGTTGGAGCGCCGCCGGGCCAGCTCCCGCACCACCTCGATGGCCCCGGGCACGGTCATGGTGACCTCGATGAGGCTGGCCCCGCCCTCGCTGAGGGCCGCGGCCGCGGCCAGGGCCTCCTCGGCCGAGGCCGTGCGGATCAGGGTGATGAGCCCCTCGGTAATTATGCGGTCAACGACTTCACGTTTTTCCAAGGCCATGGCCTTTCCTCGCCCGGCCGGCGGCTGCGCTAGCCTTCGGCCCAACGGTCATATCACAACAGGGGCGGCAGCTCCACCCGCCGGCCCTCCTCCGCGGACTGGTAGGCGGCGTAGATGACCTGCACCACGTCCTGGGCCAGGGCGAAGCCCGAGACCGGCTCCCGGTCCTCGCGCAGGGCCCGCAGGAAGTCCTCCAGCTCCTGGGGGTAGCCCCGGGCCCAGTCCTCGTCCGGGCTGGGGAAGTTCCAGCCCGCCTTGGTCTCCAGCTTCTCCACCAGGTACTCGTCGCCGAATACGTGCGCCTCTGGGGCGTAGACCAGCATGCCGTCGCTGGGGTTCATGTTCACCTGCACCACGGCGTTGGACAGGTACGCGGCCATGGTGTTGCGCACGCCCCCCAGCACCCCGTCCGAGGCGATCACCGTGGCGCTGGAGCCGTCGGCGAAGCCGATGAGCATCGCCCCCCAGTCCTCCACGTCCTCCCAGTCGGAGACCAGGTACTTCTTTTTCTCCCGCGCGTAAGAGGCTATCTTGCTGTGCTGGCCGGTCTCGGCGGTGACGAAGCGGGGCCGGATGGGCCGGCCCTCGCGGGTGAGGCCCTCAAAGGCCTTCAGGTGCAGCACCGCGCCCACCGGGTGGGAGCCCAGGCGCAGCAGGGCCCCGCCGCCGCTGGTCTTCCAGCGCCGGGAGTAGACCGCCGCCGAGCCGGAATGGCTCTGCTCGGCCCGGATGTCCAGCACCGTGCCGCCGCTGGCCTGGACCAGGCTCTTGAGCTTGGCCACCGCCGGCGCATAGACCCAGTTCTCGGCGTACATCAGCCGGACGTTGTTTTCCGCCAGCGCCTTTTGCACCCGGGCGCAGCCGGCCAGGGCCTCGCGCAGCATCAGCTCCTTGGCCACCGCCCGGCCCACCAGCTCCTCGGGCCGGTCCTGGCCGAAGTAGCCGGTGAGCGGCTTCTCGCAGATCACGTGCTTGCCGGCCTGGGCCGCGGCGATGCAGAGTTCCTCGTGCAGGTCCGTGGGCAGGCACAGGTCCACCACCTCCACGTCCGGCCTTTCCAGCAGTCGCCGGTAGTCGTCGTAGGCGTCCGGGATGCGGTACTGCGCGGCCAGGCGGGCGGCGCTCTTCTGGCTGCGGGCCGCCACCGCCACCACCTGCGCCCGCACGCTGGTCAGCTTGGCCAGGCTGTTCAGGTGCAGCCGGGCCGCGAACTGGGCCCCCACCAGCCCTATGCGCACTTTGTCCATGTCTTCGCTCGTCCTTGGCCGTCCGGGCCGGACCGTCAGTACTTCTCCAAAACGTCGGGGCGGGTGAAGCTCAGGCCCGCCGTCTCCAGGGTGAGGGTGGGATAAATTATAGGCCGAGTTATCATCTGGGGGCCGCTGTTTGTGGCCAGGATGGTGTCCTCGGACTTGGTGCCGCTGAGCGAGGGGTTCCAGGTGAAGGCCTGGTTCTCGGCCACCAGGTCCGGGGTCCGGAAGTTGGCGCGGTAGTCCCGGCCGGTGTAGCCGATGGCCCCGCCCTGGTGGTGCCGCTTCCACTCCTCGGCGTATCCCTGCTCCACGTAGGCCTCTACGCCCTTTTTGAGCACCTCCCGCGCCGGCACGCCCGGCCGGGTGGCGGCCATGAAGGCGCAGTCTATGCGCACGTTGGCCAGGTAGCGCCGGCGCAGCTCCGCGGGCAGGGGCCCGAAGTGCAGGAAGCGGGTGAGCGATACGATCAGCCCCCACTTGCGCGCGTTCACCGAGACCATCAGGTAACGCTCCACGGGCTTTTCCGTGGGGATGGGGTGGCGGAAGGCGGCCACCCGCTCATCGGCGGCGGCCATGAGCGTCACCGCGTCTATGCGGTCGGCCCACAGGCCCTGGGCCAGGCGGCCCACCACCTCCGACTCCTTGTCCCCCGGGCGGGTGGCCAGCACGGTCTCCTCCAGCACCCGCGAGACCCGCTCCCCCAGCCACTGGTAGCGCTCCACCTCCGCCGGGGTGAGACAGTAGCGCAGGCGGGCGATGTCCTCGGCCAGCACCAGTGCGCCGGGGAAGGCCACATCCGCCCCCAGGCGGCCGGCGCCCACCCGCTCCTGGACGATGGCCGCCTCCCGTTCCTCGTACCAGGGGTATTCCAACACCTGGAAGCCCTGCTGGAGGAGCCTCTCTTCCTGCACCATGCGCGGGGCCTCGATGTTGTTGCTCACCAGGAACTTGGCCTGGTTGGTGATCAGCAGGGCGGTGGCCCCCACCTCAGTGGTGATGCCCACCAGGTTGAGGCCACCGCCGGTCAGCCAGGAAAAGTTGGCCTGGCGCTTCAGGAGCAGGGCCTCCAGACCCTTTTCCTCCAGCAAGCGCCTGACCCTGGCCTCTTTTTGTCGTATCTCCGCCGTGATGCTCATCGCGTTGTCCGCCTACTGGGCCAACACCTCGCTCCAGGTAGTCACCGGCCACTCGGTCTTGAACAGCTTCTCCACCGCCGGCCTGGCCTTGACGCGCAGGGAATCGGCGTCGGGTATCACCACCTTCATGCCGTTGCGCTGCAGGCTCACCAAGAGACCGCTCTCGCCCTTCTTGATCTTGTCGTTGGCCCACTCGGTGGCCTGCTTGGCCGCGGCCACGATCAGGGCCTGGTCCTCGGGCGACAGGCCGTCGAAGAAGGCCTTGTTGATCAGGATGCCGCCGGTCTGCACCAGGTGGTTGGTGATGATCAGATAGCCCTGCACCTTGAACAGCTTGAAGGAGGATATCTGGGTCAGATCGCCCTCGGAGGCCTCGGCCTGGCCGCTCTTGAGGGCCTTGAACAGCCCGGGCAGCGGCACCGGCACCGGCGAGGCGCCGATCTCCTTCCACACCGCGATCCAGGTCTTGACCGTGGGCAGGCGCAGCTTGAGCTTGTACACGTCGCTGGGGGTGTAGATGGGCTTGTTGGCCGTGGTCTGGCGCAGGCCGCGATAGACGATGCCCAGGTACTTCTGGTTGCCCTTGGCCTCCACCTGGGCCCGGGCCTTGTCGCCCAAGGGCCCGTTCCACACGCGCATGAAGTGCTCGAAGTCCTTCATCACGTAGGGCGCGTTGAAGAAGAAGTACTGCGGCGCGGCCACCTCCAGGGGGCGGCCGCCGGTGGCCTGCATCTCCACCTTGCCCTGGCTGGTCCAGTCGTTGATGGCCTCCTCGGAGCCCACGCCGGGCTGCACCTGCACCTGCAGGCGGCCGCCGCTGGTCTTGGCCAGCAGCTCCTTGAACTTCTGGCTGGCGTCCACCAGGATGTGGCCGGCCTTGAAGGGGCTGGCCAGGCGGATCGTCTTCTGCGCTCCGCCCGCGGCCGAGGACGCGCCCATGGGGGCCTTGCCCGCCTCGCAGCCCCAGAGCAGGGCCAGCAGGCACAGACCCACCGCCAATAATCCGATCTTAAGGGTTTTCATGGCTCTCTCTCCCTCCCCGTTTCCCCAAAGATCACTTCTTTTTCATCTGCTTGATCAAGGCGCCGAACTTGGCGTCCGAGTCGGCGATGAGCTTGCCGAAGTCCGCGCCGCCTAGGTAGTTCAGGTTGATGCTCATGTCACGGGCGTTCTTCTTGAAGGCCGGGTCGTTCATGCCTTTCTGGAAGGCGTCGTGCAGTTTTTTTATCACCGCCGGCGGGGTGCCCTTGGGGGCCACCAGCCCGCGCCACATGCCCATGACGAAGGGCACGCCCTGCTCGCTCACGGTGGGCACGTTGGGGAACATGGACAGCCTCTTGTCGGCGAACAGGGCGATGATGCGCAGCTTGCCGGCCTTGATGTGCGCTATGCCCTCGGGCGGCGAGACCACCACCGCGTTGATGTGCCCGCCCAACAGCGCCGTCACCGAGGGGCCGCCGCCGGCGAAGGGGATGTGGTTCAGCTTCACGCCGGCCGCGTTCTGAAAGGCCAGGGCCACCAGGTGCACGCCGCCGCCGGCGCCGGAGTTGCCCACCGTGATCATGCCCGGGTTCTGCTTGGCGTAGGTCAGGAACTCCTTGAGGTCCTTCCAGGGGGCCTTGGCCTGGACCAGGAACATGGAGGGGTCGCTGACCACGTTGATGATGGGCACGAAGCTCCGGTAGGTGAAGGCGGTCTTGACGTTGTGCGGCAGGATGGTCAGGGGGGTCACCGCCGCGGTCAGGGTGTAGCCGTCGGGCTTGGCCTTGGACCCCTCGGTGTAGCCCACCGCGCCGCCGCCGCCGGGACGGTTAACCACCACCACCGGCTTTTTCAGGTATTTCTCGGTGGTGTTGGCCAGGGCCCGGAAGATCAGGTCCGTGGCCCCCCCGGCCGACCAGGGCACGATGATCTGCACCTCCTTGGCCGGGAAATCCGCGGCCATGGCCAGAGGGCAGGCCAACAGGGCCAGGGCCATACAGATAAACGCCATTTTCCTCAGCATTTGAACACCTCCTTTGCTAAGGCCTACAAACGTCTATCGCGCACAGGCTCCTTGTTTATCCCGCCGCGGCCCGCCGGATCTGCCGGTAACAGGTCTTGCAGATGGGCAGCAGCAAAAACGCCACGGCGGCCAGCAGGAAGACCAGAGAGACCGGCCGGTTCACGAACACGCCGAAGTCCCCGTGGGAGATCATCAGCGACTGGCGGAAGGCCACCTCCAGCTTGGGCCCCAGCACCAGGGCCAACAACAGCGGCGCGCCCTCATAGGCCCAGCGGCGCAGCAGGAACCCGACCACGCCGAAGAGGATCATCATCCAGATGTCGAACACCGAGTTGTTCACCGTGTACATGCCCGTGAGGCAGAAGACGATCACCAGCGGCAGCAGGACCTTCTTGGGTATGCGCAGGATGTTGGCGAACAGGGGCACGAAGGGCAGGTTGAGCACCAGCAGCACGAAGTTGCCGATGTACATGCTGGCGATGACGCCCCAGAACAGGTTGGGGTGCTCGCTGATGAGCAGGGGGCCGGGGGTGACGCCGTGGATCAGGAAGGCGCCCAACAGGATGGCCGTGGGCGGAGCGAAGGGGATGCCCAGCACGAACAGGGGTATGAAGGCCGACTGGCAGGCGGCGTTGTTGGCCGACTCCGGCCCGGCCACCCCCTCAATGGCCCCCTGGCCGAACCGCTCCGGGTGCTTGGATATCTTGCGCTCGATCATGTAGGAGGAGTAGGTGGCGATCACCGGCGCCGGGCCGGGCACCAGGCCCACGCCGAAGCCCACCCCCGAGCCGCGCAGGATGGGCCAGGCCGACCGCTTCAGGTCCTGACCGCTGGGGTAGAGCTCGCGCAGGCGGGGAATCTTCACGGCCTGCTCCAGGGCGGCCGCCGGCCGGTTCACGTTGGAGAGCACCTCGCCGATGCCGAACAGGCCGATGGCCACGGCCACGAACTCGATGCCGCCCAGCAGGTAGTCAGAACCGTAGGCGAAGCGGGCCTCGCCGGTCACCGGGTCCAGGCCGATGGTGCCGATGGCCAGGCCGGCCACGGCCATCATCAGGGACTTGAGCAGGCTGGTGCCGGTGACGTTGCTCAGGGCGATGAAGCCGAAGGCCATCAGGGAGAAGTACTCCGGCGGGCCGAAGGCCAGGGCGGCCTGGGCCAGGGGCGGGGCCAAGAGCGACAGCCCCACGATGCCCAGGGTGCCGGCCACGAAGGAGCCGATGGCGCAGATGGCCAGGGCCGCGCCGGCCCGGCCGCGCTGGGCCATCTGGTAGCCGTCCAGGCAGGTGATCACCGAGGCGGTCTCGCCGGGCACGTTGAGCAGAATGGAGGTGGTGGAGCCGCCGTACATGGCGCCGTAGTAGATGCCGGCCAGCATGATGATGGCCGAGGTGGGCTCCAGGCCGTAGGTGGCCGGGATGAGCAGAGCGATGCCGGCGATGGGCCCCACGCCGGGCAGCACCCCCACCAGGGTGCCCACCACCGCGCCCATCAGGCAGTAGAACAGGTTGTGCAGGGTGGTGGCTACGGAGAAGCCGACGGCCAGGGCTTGCAGGGACTCGAGCATCTCTCAGCTCACCTCACCAAAAAGCCGGCCGGCAGGGGGATCTTCAGCCAGGTGATGAACATCAGGTAGGTGACCGCCGCCGTGGCCAGGGACAGGCCGAGGTTCAATATCCAGCGCCGGGAGCCCAGCACGTAGAGCAGGCTGAGCATCACCAGGAAGGTGGTCAGGAAGTAGCCCAAGATATTCAGCAGCAGGGCCGAGGCCACCAGCACGCCCAGAAACCAGAGCATCTGGCCCGAAGCCAGGGGCTCCGCGGGCGCGGCCGGCTTTTCCGGGGCCAGGGGCGGCTGCGTCCGGGCGGCCTGGCGGGCGGCCCGGCCCCGCAGCCACACCTGAGCCAAGAGCAGGGCCGAGAGCAGCATCAGCACCACGCCCAGCCAGAAGGGGAAGAACCCCGAGCCGGCCATGCGCAGGGTGCCCAGGGACATGGTCAGCGAAAGCAGGCTGATCACCAGCCCCACCCCGAAGAAGATGGCCGCCAGGCTCAGCTCGCCCTTTTGCAATCCCCCCTCCCCCTTTTCCCCGCTGGCAGGGCCGGCCTCGGGCCTAGTAGCGCTTCTCCACCAGGGAGCGCTTCACCCGGTCCAGGCGGTCCTTGATGCCCTCGAAGTCCTGCATGGCCACGGCCACGAACAGCACGTCGATGATGGCCAACTGCACCAGGCGCGAGGTCATGGGCGCCAGGAGCAGGGCCGCCTCCTGGGAGTGCACCGACAGCACCAGGTCGCAGACCCTGGCCAGCGGGGAGTTGTTTTTGCCCACCACGCCGATGATCTTGGCTCCGGCGCCCCGGGCGATGCGCGCGCTCTCGATGATGTCCTTGGTGGAGCCGGTGTGGGATATGGCCACCACCACGCAGCCGGCCGAGAGCTGGGCCGCGGACATGACCTGCATGTGTGGGTCGTCGTAGGCCGCGCAGGGAATGCCCAGGCGGAAGAACTTGTGATGGGCGTCCTTGGCCACGATGGCCGACCCCCCCACCCCGTAAAAATCTATGCTCCGGGCCGCGGCCAGGAGCTTGACCGCCTGTTCCAGGTCGTCCAGGTTCAGCTTGTGCAGGGCGTTGCTCAGGGCCTCCTTGTGGGCGCTCAGTATCTTGCCGGTGATCTCGGCCACCGAGTCCGCGGCCGAGACGTTTTCGAAGATGGGCTGGGCGCTGGGCATCTCCCGGGCCAGGTTCAGGCGCAGCTCCAGATAGCCGGCCAGGCCCAGGCTGCGGCAGAAGCGCACCACCGTGGCCTCGCTGGTGCCGGCCTTCTCGGCCAGCTCGGTGATGGAGTAGTTGATAGCCGCGCTGGGGTCGGCCAGCACGCATTTGGCCACCTTTTTCTCGGAGTTGCGCAGGGAATCCAGCGCATTCCTGATGGTAGTCAGGGTGTCGGGCATCCGGAAACCTTTTTTCAATAAATTGGCTATTGCGGGGCTGCGAGCTATATGTTGTAATTTTCCAAACATGATGCCCCAAGTCAAGGAAAAAGATATTTTAGGAAATATTTTTACCAAATACGGGGCGGCCCTTGGTGGGTTAAAATAATTTTTATCTTTTAAATACATAATGATATAGGCCCGGCCCGCCGGGGCCCCATTCACAAGCGAGGGACACATGGCTCAGCCCCTGGAGATGCACGAGGACCGTCTGCTGCCCAGCGAGCCCGGCCGACGGGCCGTGGCCCGGGCGCTCTACGCCCAAGTCAAGGACCTGCCCATCATCAGCCCGCACGGCCACAGCGACCCGGCCTGGTACGCGGACAACATCGCCTTCGCCGACCCCAGCCGGCTGCTGATCATCCCGGACCACTACCTGCTGCGCATGCTCTACAGCCAGGGGGTGGCCCTGGAGCGCCTGGGCGTGCCCCGCCGCGACCACGGCCCGGCGGAAGAGGACCCCCGGCGCATCTGGCGGCTGTTCGCCGAGCACTACCACCTGTTCCGGGGCACGCCCTCGCGCCTGTGGCTGGACTACGCGCTCTACCACCTCTTCGGCGTGCGCCAGCGCCTGGCCCCGGACACGGCCGAGGCCATCTACGACCAGATCAGCGACTGCCTGGCCCGGCCCGAGTTCCGGGTGCGGGAGCTGTTCCGGCGCTTCAACATCGAGGTGCTCGCCACCACCGACCCGCCCCTGTCGGACCTGGAGGCCCACCGCCGCATCGCGGCCGGCGACTGGCCGGGCCGGGTGCTGCCCACCTTCCGGCCGGACCCGGTGGTGGACCCCGAGGCGCCGGGGTTCCCAGAAAACCTGGCCCGCCTGGGCCGGCTCACCGGCCAGGACACCGGCCGCTGGCCGGGGTATCTAAAGGCCCTGGCCGAGCGCCGGCAGTTTTTCGTGCGGATGGGGGCCACGGCCACGGACCACGGCCACCCCAGCGCCCGGACCTGCGACCTGGCCGCGGCGGACTGCCAGCGCCTGCTGGATGGGGCTCTGGCCGGCGGCCTGCACCCAGAGGAGGCCGAGGCCTTCCGGGGCCAGATGCTCATGGAGATGGCCAAGATGAGCCTGGAGGACGGGCTGGTGATGCAACTGCACCCCGGCTCCTGGCGCAACCACAACCTGCTCTTGTACCAGCGCTTCGGGCCGGACATGGGCGCCGACATCCCCACGCCCACCAACTACGTGCAAGACCTTAAGCCGCTCCTGGACCGCCTGGGCAACGAGCCTCGGCTGACCCTGATCCTCTTCACCCTGGACGAGAGCGCCTACAGCCGGGAGCTGGCCCCCCTGGCCGGTCACTACCCCATCCTGCGCCTGGGGCCGGCCTGGTGGTTCTTTGACAGCCCTCAGGGCATGCTGCGCCATAGGCGCTCTATGATCGAGACGGCCGGCTTCTATAACACGGTGGGCTTCAACGACGACACGCGGGCCTTCGCCTCCATCCCGGCCCGCCACGACCTGTCCCGCCGCCTGGACTGCGCCTACCTGTCCGAGCTGGTCTGCGACCATCGCCTGGCCGAGGACGAGGCGGCCGAGCTGGCCGTGGATCTGGCCTACAACCTGGCCAAGCGGGCCTACCGCTTGTGATAGGAGCCGAGATGATCGCCGGTCAAGGCAGCCCGGGCGCGGCCCTGAGCGCCGCCCAGGTCAGGCAGATCATGGCCCAGGGCACCCCCAGGGAGCTCTACGCCGGCCGGCGGGTGCTGGTGCTCACGCCCGACGGCACCCGCACCTGCCCCCTGCCCCTGCTGGTGCAGGCCCTGCGCGAGGTGGTGGGCCCCCAGGCGGCCAAACTGGACTTCATGGTGGCCCTGGGCACCCACCCGCCCCTGCCCCAGGAGAAGATACAGGCCCTCTACGGCCTGGACGCCGGGGCCCGGCGCGGCCCCTGGGCCGGGGTGGAGCTGCTCAACCACCGCTGGGACCTGGCCGACACCTCCCGCCGCCTGGGCTGGCTGGAAGAGGAGGAGGTCTTCGCCCTGTCCGAGGGCCGCCTGCGCGAACGGGTGCCGGTGGACATCAACCGGGCCGTGTTCAACTACGACCAGATCATGATCCTGGGCCCGGTGTTCCCCCACGAGGTGGTGGGCTTCTCCGGCGGGGCCAAGTATCTCTTCCCCGGCGTCTCCACCGGCGAGTTCCTGCACTTCTCCCACTGGCTGGGCGCGGTGATCACCTGCGCGGCGATAATCGGGCGCAAGGACACGCCGGTGCGGCGCATGCTCAACCGGGCCTTGGAGATGGTGCCCGTGCCCGTGCACGGCTGCTGCCCGGTGGTCAGCCCCCAGGGCCAGCTCTGCGGCCTGTACGCGGGGCCCCTGCAGCCGGCCTGGTCCGCGGCCGCGGACCTCTCGGCCCGGGTGCACGTCGTCACCAAGCCCCGGCCCTATAAGGTCGTGCTGGGCCGGGCGCCGGAGATGTACGACGAGCTGTGGACCGCGGGCAAGGTGATGTACAAGCTGGAGCAGGTGGTGGCCGACAACGGCACCCTGATCATCTACGGCCCGCACATCAAGCGGGTCTCGCGCACCTGGGGCGAGCCCATCCAGCGCATCGGCTACCACGTGCGCGACTACTTCCTGGCCGAGATGGCCCGCTTCGCCGACATCCCCCGCGGGGTGCTGGCCCACTCCACCCACGTCAAGGGCCTGGGCAGCTTCAGCCGCGGCCAGGAGAGGCCGCGCATAGAGGTGGTGCTGGCCACGGGCATCTCGCCCCAGGAGTGCCAGCGCATCAACCTGGGCTACCTGGACCCGGCCGCGCTGCGCCTGGGCGACTTTCAGGGCCGCGAGGACCAGGGGGTGCTGTTCGTGGACCGGGCCGGCGAGGTGCTCTACCGCCTGGCCGGCTAGGGGCGGCGGGGCGGGGCTTGCAGGCCAAGGCTCCAGGGGATAAATTTTAAACAGGCTGCGAGGGGCCGGCCCAAGGGCCGGTCTTTGTTTTTCCGCCAGCAGGTGCTTGCCGTGCCCCCCCAAGCATTGACCACCGATATGCTCCTGGTCTTCGCGGTGATAGCCGCGGTGATCTTCCTGTTCGTCACCGAGTGGCTGCGGGTGGACATGGTGGCCATCCTGACCATGATTTCCCTGCCCATGCTGGGGCTGGTGGACGGCCGCACCGCCTTCGCCGGCTTCAGCTCCACGGCGGTGATCTCCATCATCGCGGTGATAATCCTGGGCCGGGGGCTGGACCACACCGGCGTGATCGGCCAGGTGATGCGGCCCCTGGTGCTGCTGGCCGGCAACAGCCGCTGGCGCATCGTGGCCCTGTTGTCTTTGACCATAGGCTTCCTGGCCAGCGTGATGCACGCTATCGGCGCCGCGGTCCTGTTCCTGCCCACCCTGCGGCGCATCAGCCGCCAGACCGGCCTGCCCCTGCCCCAGCTTTTGATGCCCATGGGCGCGGCGGCCATCCTGGGCGGCACCCTCTCCCTGGTGGGCTCCAGCCCCCTGATCATGCTCAACGACCTCTTGGCCCCTTTTAACCTGGCCCCCTTCAACCTGTTCAGCGTCACGCCGGTGGGGCTGGCCCTGGTGGCGGTGGGCATCTGCTACTTTGTCCTGCTGGGGGGCTGGCTGCTGCCCCGCGACAAAAGCGATGACGCCCGCTCCGCGCACAGGTCCGTGGACACTCTGAAGTATTACAGCCGCCTGGGGGTGCTGTTCGAGCTGACCCTGCCGGCCGACGCCCGCCGGGCGCCCAAAGTGGACGAGATATGCGACGCCTATCTGGTGCACGTGGTGGCTTTGAAGACCCAGGACGAGCGGGTCAAGGTGCTGCCGCCGGACCGCGACGCCACCGTGTCCCCGGGCAGCGTGGTGGCGGTCTACGGCATTGCCGAGCAGGTGGCCCAGGCGGCCCAGGCCTACGGATTCACCGTGAGCCGCGAGCTGCACACCTTCGCCCGGGAGCTCTCCAGCGCCCTGAGCGGCGTCGCCGAGGCGGTGGTGCCGCCGCGCTCCAAGTTCATCGGCCGCAGCCTGCAGGAGATACGCTTCCGCCACAATTATCTGGTCGCGCCCCTGGCCCTTTACCGCCAGGAGCACGTGTACTACACCCACCTGGGCCAGCGGCGGCTCCAGGTGGGCGACGCCATCCTCATGCACGGGGCCTGGGAGCAGTTTCAGCGTTTTCGCCAGACGCGCGACCTGATCTTCACCCACTCCCTGGATCATGAGGTGCTGCACCCGCAAAAGGCCGGCGCGGCCGTGGCCTGCTTCGCCCTGTCCACCGCCCTGGTGATCTTCACCAGCCTCAGCCTGCCGGTCTGCCTCATGGCCGGCGCCTTCGGCATGGTGCTCAGCGGGGTGCTGTCCCTTGACGAGGCCTACCGGGGCGTGGACTGGCGCACCGTGTTCCTGTTGGCCGGGCTCATACCCCTGGGCCTGGCCGCCCAGCAGACCGGGGCCGCGGCCTGGCTGGCCGGCAAGCTCATGGCCTGGCTGGATCAGCCGCCGGCCTTCCTGCTGCTGCTGCTGATCGCGGCCCTGTCCTCGGCTTTCACCCTGGTGGTGTCCAATGTGGGGGCCACGGTGCTGCTGGTGCCCCTGGTGGTGAACTTGGCCCAGGATGCGGGGCTGGACCCGCGCCTGGCCGCCCTGGTGGTGGGGCTGGCCGCCTCCAACTCCTTCATGCTGCCCACGCACCAGGTCAACGCCCTGTACATGGGCGCCGGCGGCTACCGCAGCCTGGACTTCATCAAGGCCGGCACCCCATTGAGCGTGCTGGTGCTGCTGGTGCTGGTGTCGGTGGTCTATCTGGTTTATTGACCCCGGCCCGGCCAACGCTAAGAGCAGGCCCTGGGCCCCACTTGAGATTCATTGTCTAGGCCATTGAAATTCTGTCAGATTGTGCCTTGACATGAAGGGCGGGATTGGGATAAAAGATAGCTACAGCAGCGAAAAGACCATCAGCTCGTTTTATACATCTTGGCCTTTGTATTGAAGATGAGGCGACTGCGGTCTAGCTGCCTAATTTAACCAGCCGGGTCCGCGAATACCTCTAAATCTGCCATGACGGAGGGTACCATGGGTGCGTCCAGCACTAATGGCGGCACCAGGCGTGATTTCCTCAAGAATCTCAGAAAATGGTCCCTGGCCGTCTGCGGCCTGATCGTGGGTGTGGGCGGCATAGGCGTGGGTGAAAACGGCGCCCTGCGGCCGCAGGGGGGGAGCTGCGGAGGAGGCGGCGGCAGCAGCGACAGCAGCGGCTATTCGGTCTACAGCGACTCCTCCAGCAGCTCGGGCAGCTACACCAACTACGGGGCCTACACCAACTACGGCGCCTACACCAACTACGGCGCCTACAGCCGGCAGTACTCCACCAGTTCCATCGTTTATTCCAAGTACATCAACTACGGCAAGTACGTTAACTACGGCAAATACGTGAACTACGGCAAGTACAGCCGGTCCTGAATCACTGGTGAAGCCTCCGGTGTCTATCCGCCGGCCGGCGGCCGGGGTTCTGCCCGGGCGGCGTCCGGCGCGTCTTGGCGCAAGGTCGCTTCGCTCCCGCTGAGGAATCCACTTGCCCAACCTGCTATTCACAGACTATTGCAATCGCAACTGCCCTTACTGCTTCGCCAAGGAGAAGCTCAGCCAGGATCCCACGGCCCAGCACCAGCTTTCCTTTGCCAACCTGGTGACGGTGCTGGACTTCCTGGACGGCTCCGGCGCCAAGCACCTGAACATCCTGGGCGGCGAGCCCACCCTGCACCCCCGCTTCGCCCACTTCCTGCGCTACGTGCTAGGCCGCCACTTCCTGGTCAACGTGTTCACCAACGGCGTCATGGCCCCGCCGGTGCTGGCGGAGATAGGCGCGGTGCTGGCCGACTTCGCCCCCAGCAGCCAGGAGCTGTGCCTGGTGATCAACCTCAACGAAGGGCACCTGCGCAGCGCCGAAGAGGACGCCAGCCAGCGCCGGGTCATGGCCAGCCTGAAGCAGAACGCCTCCCTGAGCTTCAACATATTCCGGGCCGACCACGACTTCTCCTTTCTGCTGGAGACCATCGCCCGCTACGAGCTGACTTCCCATTTGCGCCTGGGCCTGGCCCAGCCCATCGTGGGCCGGCAGAACCTGGGCCTGCCCGTGGCCGACTACCCACGGGTGGTGGAGCAGGTGCTGGCCCTGGCCGCGGAGTGCGATAAGCAGGGGATCAAGATCATCATGGACTGCGGCTTCCCCCTGTGCCTGTTCAGCGACGCCCAGATCGGGGCCCTGTTCCGCTGCGACGCGCAGCTAAACTTCACCTGCGGCCCGCCCATTGACATCGGCCCGGACCTCAAGGTCTGGTTCTGCTTCCCCCTGTCGGCCACCAAGAGCGTGCTGCTCACCCAGTTCAGCGACCTGGAGGCCCTGGTCAAGCACCTGACCGGCATGTTCCAGCCGGAGCTGGAGCAAAAGGGCCTGTACGACAAATGCGCCTCCTGCAAGTTCCTTGAGCGCCGGCAGTGCTCGGGCGGCTGCATCTCCCACTACCTGGAGCGGGACATCGCCCAGATAGGCTAGGCCATGGAATACGCCACCCTGATCATGAAGCCCACCAACGCCTGCAACGCGGCCTGCGTGTACTGCTCGGCCTGGAAGGAGCACTATCCTCGCCTGACCATGAGCCGCCAGACGCTGCGGCTGCTGCACCAGCGCCTGGCCGCGCAGGCCGAGCGGGGCCTGCGCGGGGTGATGTTCACCTGGCACGGCGGGGAGCCCCTGTTGATGCCCGCCTCCTTCTACGAGCTGGTTCTGGAGCTGCAGGAGGAGCTGCTGCGGCCGGCCGGGCTGGAGGTGAACAACATCATGCAGTCCAACCTGCTGGCCTACAACCCGGACATTGCCGGGCTGCTCAAGCGCCTGCTGCGCCTGGACGACGGAACCCCGGGGCCCATCGGCACCAGCTTCGACCCCATCGGCGGCATCCGCCTGATGAAGCAGGGCGATTACGACCGGCGCTTCCGGGCCTCGGTGGGCCTGGCCCGCCAGGAGGGCCAGCCCCTGGGCCTGGTCTATACCGTGCACCGCTACTCCCTGGACCGGGCGGCGGAGGTGTTCGCGTGCCTCGCCGGTGAGTTCGTCGACATCCCAGTGCGCATGAACCCCATGTACCCCGAGGGCCGAGCCGGCCGACCGGGCTCCGAGCACTACCACCTCACCCCTGAGCAGTGGGGCCGCTTCATGGTGGAGATGTACGGCCTGTGGCTGGACAGCGGCACCCAGCAGCGCTGGGACCCCTTTAGCGCCCTGCACGAGTACCACCACCAGGGCATCACCAACAACCTGTGCTGCGAGGAGTCGGGCAACTGCGCCAGCTCCCACCTGGGGGTGGACGCCGACGGCACCATCTACACCTGCGGCCGCGGCGTGGACCGGGGCACCCAGCCCCTGGGCAACATCCTTCAGCAGGACCTGGCCGCCATCCTGGACTCGCCGGTGCGGCTGCGCTGCGCCAACCGCATCATCTACCTGCAGCTCAGCGCCTGCCGGGGCTGCGGCTGGTGGCGCTATTGCCACGGCGGCTGCTACGTGGACCCGGAGATAACCTACGGCGACCCCTTCCGCCCCACCACCTGGTGCCAGGCCCGCAAATACTTTTTCGAGCAGGTGTTCGGCGCCCCCCGGGCGGACCAGGAGCCGGAACCCCTGCCGGAGATATGCTATGGCCGCGGACGCGCCGCTGAGTATGCACTGTCCCCCGCTGGTTGCCTGGTCTGAGCGCCTGCCCTTGCAGGTGGTGCTCTACGGCCGCGACGGGGCCCTGATCGAGGAAGGCCTGGCGCAACTGGGCCCGCAGGCGGTGGGCGTGGATTACTTCGGCCCCCTGTCCGGCGCCCCCCGGCAACAGAAGCTGGGGGAGCGGGGCATGGTGGTCTATCCCTCAGGCGTGGAGGAGCTGGTGGACAACATCCACCGCCTGGCCCGGGGCGGGGTGCTGGTGCGCCTGGCCTCCGGCCCGGGGCTGCTGGAGCAGGCCCGCCTGGCCGCCTCCCTGGGCCTGCCGGTGGACCTGCTCTACAACCGCAGCGCCATCAGCCAGGAGCAGGCCGGGGGGCTGCTGGAGCACTATCTGCACCACCACGCCCTGCAGGCGCCCCTGGAGCCCTTTCACACCATCCTGGCCTGCCTGCTGGACAGCCGCAACCTGGACCTGTGGGAACTGGCCCGCTGCAACCCCGAGCGCTACCTCTTCGCCGACCAGGAGGGCAACCTGGCCGCCAGCTACGATGACCTGGCCGCCGGGCGCTGCCTGGGCAGCGTTTGGGACCCGCCCGGGGCCTGGCAACAGAGCGGCCCCGGCCGCGGGCTGCGGGAGTATCAGGAGGGCCTGCCCCGGCTGCAGCCCGAGTGCCTGGCCTGCCAGTTCTTCTTTTTCTGCCGGGGGTTCCTGCGCTATCAGGCCGCCTCCTGCCAGGCCTGGCAGGAGGCCTTTGCCCTGCTGTCCCAGGCCTTGGGCGAGATCGCCCAGGCCCGGGAGCAGTGGCGGGCCCTGGCCGGCCGGGACCAGGGGGCCGGCGGGGAGCCCTCCTAACCGGCCAGGTTCTGGTATTCGTCGCGCAGCTCGCGCTTGAGCACCTTGCCCAGCACGTTGCGCGGGAAGTCCTGGCGGATGATGACCTGGCTCACCCGCTGGTACTTGGCCAGGCGGGGGTTGAGCCAGTCCTTTATCTCCCCGGCCCCGGCCGCGGCCTCGGGCTTGGGGATGACCAGGGCCACCGGCGTCTCGCCCCATTTGGGGTGGGGCAGGCCGATCACCGCCACGTCGGCCACCGCCGGGTGCTTGGCGGCCACCTCCTCGATGTCGCTGGCGAAGATGTTTATGCCCCCGCTGATGATCATATCCTTTTTGCGGTCCAGGACGTAGAGGAAGCCGTCCTCGTCCAGCTTGCCCATGTCCCCGGTGCGCAGGAAGGTGCGGCCCTGTTCGTCCAGCCAGATGGCCTCCTGGGTCTTGTCGGGCAGCTTGTAGTACTCGGGCATCAGGAAGACGCTGAAGGCCACGATCTCGCCGGACTGGTTGGGCGGCAGGCGCTGGCCCTGCTCGTCTATGATGGCCACGTCCCAGCCCACCAGGGGCAGGCCCACGGACTCGGTCTTGGCGCGCATGTGCTCGGGCTTCAGCGTGGTGGCCACGCCCTCGGTGAGCCCCCACAGCTCCATCAGCTCGCCCGGGAAGCGCTCCAGCACCTCGCGCTTGGTCTGGGGCCGGAAGGGGCTGCCGGCCGAGAGCCACACCCGCATGGAGCTGAGGTCGTACTGGCCGAAGTTCTCCTGCTCCAAGAGCACCGTGAACTGGGTGGGCACCATGAAGGTGTGCGTGCAGCGGTGCCGGGCGGCCAGGGCCAGGAACTCCTGGGGCTCGAACTTGGTCATCACCACCAGGGTGCCGCCGCCGAAGATGGTGGGCAGCATGGTCAGCCAGGTGCCGTTGGCGTACAGGGCGGTGGTGACGATGCTCACCGCGCTGGAGTCGCAGCGGAAGTCCATGCCGAAGGACAGGGCGAAGTGGGTGCGGTTGTGGTGGTTGTGCAGGATGCCCTTGGGCACGCCGGTGGTGCCCGAGGTGTACATGATGTTGATGGGGTCCTCATAGACCAGCCTGACCCCGGGCTCCGTGTCCGCGGCCGGGAGCAGGAAGTCGTAGAAGGGCGTCCAGCCGGGGGCTTGGCCGCCGATGACCACGTAGCCCTCGGGGGCGATGGCCGTGAACTGGTCCCGAAAGGCGTTCATCACCGGGGCCATGGGCGCCTGGGCCAGGAGGAACTTGCTGTCCGAGTCCACCACCATGCGCGCCAGGGACTCGCCCTGCACCATCACGCTCAGGGGCACGGCCACGCCGCCGGCCTTGATGATGCCGAACAGGCTGATGAGCATCTCGATGCAGTTGCCGCACAACAAGCTGGCCTTGTCGCCCTTGGCCAGGCCCAGGGCCCTGAGCCGGTTGGCCGCCTGGTTCACCCGGCGGTTGAAGTCCCCCCAGGTGATGGAGTCGTCCTCGCAGATCACGGCCGGCTTGCTGGCCCGCCACTTGCCGTGGCTGGCGATGACGTCGGTGATGATTACGTCGGGCACCTGGAAACGCTGCATGGGATACCTCCTATTTTTCCTTGAGCGGCGCCAGGGCCGCCTGCATCTGCTCATTGGCCGAGGCAAAGGGCCGCGCCCCGCGCATGTCGCTGATGCGGCCGTAGCCTTCGGCGATCATCTCCGGAGTCAGCTCCTGCCGGGGGTCCCAGCGCACCCCCCGGCCCTCCAGGATCTGCACCTTGGCGAAGTAGCCGCCGCCGGCCTGCACGATGTCCCCGCTGACGCTGCACTGCTCGCTGCAGAACCAGGCCACCAGGGGCGTGACCAGCTCCGGCCGCAGCAGCGCCTCCATCTCCGGCGGGAAGAAGCCGGTGGGCTGGCTCAGGCGGGTGGCGGCCAGGGGCGCCACCGCGTTGACCAGGATGTCGTAGCGGGCCCCCTCCTGCTTGAGCGCGTTCATGAAGCCCACCAGCCCCAGCTTGGCCGCCGAGTAGTTGGTCTGGCCGAAGACCCCGAACAGCCCGCTGGTGGAGGTGGTCAGCACGATGCGGCCGTAGGCCTGCTCCTTCATGATGGGAAAGGCGGCCCGGGTCATGTAAAAGGCGCCCAAGAGGTGCACGCTCAGCACCATCTGGAAGTCCTCGGGCGGCATCTTGAGCAGGGAGCGGTCGCGCAGGATGCCGGCGTTGTTGATCAGGATGTCCACCCGGCCGAAGGCCTGCCGGCACTCTTGCACCATGCGCCGGGCCCCCTCCCAGTCGGCCACGCTGTCGCTGTTGGCCAGGGCCCGGCCGCCGCTGTCCACGATCTCCCGGGCCACCTGCGCGGCCGGGCCGGCCGAGCGCTCCTGGTCCGCGTAGCCGCTGCCCAGGTCGTTGACCAGCACCCGGGCCCCCCGCGCGGCCAGGAACTTGGCGTAGCTCTTACCCAGGCCGGCCCCGGCCCCGGTGACGATGGCCGCCCGGCCGTCGAAGCGGATGGATTCCATGCTCAGGCCCTCCCTTCCGGCGCGGCGGCCGTGCAGGCCAGGGGCCGCGCCTGCCCCTTCCGCTGGCCCCGGCCCTTGGGGCATAATCTTGCCATACCCGGCCCGTTCGGGTCCCGTGCCTTTTGCCGCCAGGAGGAGCCATGCTGACCAGGGGCCAGACCTACGAGGAGGTTTACGGATCGTTCCAGTGGCAGATACCCGCCTCCTTCAACATAGGGGTGGACGTCTGCGACAAGTGGGCCGGCCAGCGCTACCGCCTGGCCCTGATCTGCGAGGACGAGTCCGGGCAGGTGGAGAAATACACCTTCTGGGACCTGATGCGGCTGTCCAACCGCCTGGCCAACCTGCTGGCCGCCCAGGGCATCAAGCGGGGCGACCGGGTGGGCATCCTGCTGCCCCAGTGCGTGGAGGCCGGCCTGGCCCACGTGGCCATCTACAAGCTGGGGGCCATCGCCGTGCCCCTGTTCACCCTCTTCGGGCCCGAGGCCCTGGAATACCGCCTGGGCAACAGCGGGGCCCGGGGGATCATAACCGACGCGGCCAACCTGCCCAAGGTCCTGGAGATCAAAAGCGCCCTGCCCGAGCTGGCCGCCGTCATCCAAGCCCGGGGCCAGGCCCCGGCCGGGGTGACGGAGCTCTGGGAGGCCCTGGGCCAGGCCTCGGCCCGCTTCACGCCGGCGGACACCGCCGCCGAGGACCCGGCGATCTTGATCTACACCTCGGGCACCACCGGGCCGCCCAAAGGGGCCCTGCACGCCCACCGCACCCTGCTGGGCCATTTGCCCGGGGTGCAGATGCCCCACAACTTCTTCCCCCTGGAGGACGACCTGTTCTGGACCCCGGCCGACTGGGCCTGGGCCGGCGGCCTGTTGGACGTCCTCTTGCCCTCCTGGCACTTCGGCATCCCGGTGCTGGCCCACCGGGCGCGCAAGTTCGACCCGGAGCAGGCCTTCCGCCTGCTGGCCCAGTACGGGGTGCGCAACTCTTTCATGCCCCCCACCGCCCTGAAGATGATGCGCCAGGTGCCCCGGCCCTGGGAGCGCCACGACTACGCCATGCGCTCCATCGCCAGCGGCGGCGAGACCCTGGGCGCGGAGCTTCTGGACTGGGGCCGGGAGGCGATGAAGCTGACCATCAACGAGTTCTACGGCATGACCGAGTGCAACCTGGTGCTGAGCAACTGCGCGGAGTTGATGGAGGTGCGGCCGGGCTCCATGGGCCGGCCGGTGCCCGGCCACCGGGTGGAGGTGGTGGACGAGAAGGGCCGGCCGGCGGCGATCGGCGAGGTGGGCGAGGTGGCCTGCCTGCGGCCGGACCCGGTGATGTTCCTGCAGTACTGGCAAAACCCTCAGGCCACCGCGGAAAAGTTCATTGACGACTGGTGCCTGTTCGGCGACCTGGCCAAAAAGGACGCCCAGGGCTACTTCTGGTTCGTGGGCCGCAAGGACGACCTGATCACCAGCGCCGGCTACCGCATCGGCCCCTCGGAGATCGAGGACTGCCTGATCAAGCACCCCAGCGTGGCCCTGGCCGCGGTCATCGGCGCCCCGGATGCGGTGCGCGGCGAGGTGGTCAAGGCCTTCATCGTGCCCAAGCCCGGGGTGGCCCCGGACCAGGCCCTGGAGCGGGACATCCAGCAGTTCGTCAAGACCCGCCTGGCCGCGCACGAGTACCCGCGCCAATTGGAGTTCGTCGGCGAGCTGCCCATGACCGCCACCGGCAAGATCAAGCGCAACGAGCTGCGTCAGAGGGAGCTGGCCCGGCAGGGCAGGTGAGGCCCCCCGGGGCCGGCCCCTAGACCATCAGGTACTTGCGCTTTACCTCCTCGTTGGCGCCCAGCTCCTCCATGCTGCCTTGGAAGCGGATGCGGCCCCGGTCTATGACGTAGGCCCGCTGGGCCACGGCCAGGGCAAAGGCCAGGTTTTGCTCGGAGAACAGGATGGTCTGCCCCAGGCTCCTGAGCGAGCGGATGCGGGAGGCGAACTCCCTGACCACCAGCGGGGCCAGCCCCTCCACCGGTTCGTCCAGGAGTATCAGCTCCGGGTTGCCCATCAGGGTGCGGCCCACGGTGAGCATCTGCTGCTCGCCGCCGCTCAGGTAGCCGCCCAGGTTGTGGTCCAGCTTCTTGAGCGAGGGGAACAGCTCGTACACCCGCTCCACGCTCCAGGGCTCGCCGCGGAAGTCCTTGGGCACCTTGATGGCCAGCTCCAGGTTCTCGCGCACGGTCAGGTCCGGGAACACCAGGCGGTTGTCGGGCACGTAGCCCATGCCCTGGCGGGCGATGTAGTAGGGCGGGCGGCCCTTGATCTCCTGGTCGTGGAACTTGATGCTGCCGCTCTTGCAGGGGGTGAGCCCCATGATGGTGCGCAGGGTGGTGGTCTTGCCGGCCCCGTTGCGGCCCAGCAGGCAGACGATCTCGCCCCCGTCCACGGCCAGGCTCACATCGAACAGGATGTGGCTGGTGCCGTAGTAGGTGTGAACCTTTTCAACTTCCAGTATCACACCTCTTCTCCCAGATATACCCGTTGCACTTCCTCATCGGCCCGCACCTCCTGCGGCGCCCCGTCGGCGATGAGCATGCCCTGGTGCAGGACGGTCAGGCGCCGCGCGTAGCCGAAGACCACGGGCATGTCGTGCTCGGTGAAAAGGATGGTCACCCCCATCTCCCGGTTCAGGCGGGCCACCAGATCCATGGTGGCGTGGGTCTCCTCCACGGACATGCCCGCGGTGGGCTCGTCCAGCAGGAGCAGGTCCGGCTTAATGGCCAGGGCCAGGGCCAGCTCCAGGCGCTTCTTGTCGCCCTGGGACAGGGTGCCGGCCATCTCCTGGCGGTGCTCCTGCAGGCCGGTGACCTCCAGCAACTGGCTGGTCTCCTGGCGCGCCATGTGCTCGGCCCGCCGGAACAGGTCCAGGGTGCGCTTCTGCTGCACCAGGATGGCCTGGCGCACGTTCTGGTAGGTGGTCAGCTTGAGATAGATGTTGCTCACCTGGAAGGCGCGGCTCATGCCGAAGCGGGCGATGCGGTGCGACGACCAGGAGGTGATGTTCACCCCCTTGAAAAACACCTGGCCCTTGTCCGGGCGGTGAAAGCCGCTGATGAGGTTGAAGAAGGTGCTCTTGCCCGCGCCGTTGGGGCCGATGATGGCCGACAGCTCGCCCGGGCCCATCTTGTAGTTGACCTCGGTGGTGGCCTGCAGGCCGCCGAAGGCCTTGCACAGGCTCCGGACGTCGAGGATGTACTCGCCGTTCATCTCAGGACGCCTCTCCCCCAGAATCCGCCGGCGGCTCTCCCCGGGCCGGCAGGGCCGCGGTGTAGCGCTCCACCAGCCCCCAGACCCCGCCGGGCATGAACAGCACCACCAGGGTGATGACTATGCCGATGGTCAGGGGCCAGTACTCGGTGAAGCCGGTGACGAAGGCCATCAGGAAGGTGTAGATCACCGAGCCGATCAGGGGCCCCATGAAGCCGGTGGGCCCGCCGATGATGGTCATGAACACCGGCACCCCGGACTGGTGCCAGTTGCAAAGGTCCGGGGCGATGCTGCGGTTGAAGGGCCCCCAGAGACCGCCGGCCAGGCCCGCGAACATGGCCGCCACCACGAAGTTGATTAGCATGTACTTCTTGGTGTTGATGCCCACGAAGCGGGTGCGCTGGGTGTTGTCGCGGATGGCCCGCATGGTGTAGCCGAAGGGGGACTCGCTGATGATCCACATCATTATCACCGCGGCGGTGACCACCAGCAGCGCGAAGTAATAGTAGGACCAGGCCCCGTCCAGCATCGCCGGCGGCTTTATGCCCTGCAGGCCGTTGTCGCCGCCGGTGAAGCTGTACCACTGGAAGATGATGTAGAAGATGAGCTGACCGAAGGCCATGGTCAGGATGGCGAAGTAGATGCCGGTCAGGCGGATGCAGAAATAGCCCAGCACCAGGGCCACCGCCCCGGCGGTGATCATGGATGCGGGCAGGCTCAGGCCCAGGGGCACCCCCGCCTTGACCATCAGCAGGCCGGTGGTGTAGGCGCCCACGCCGTAAAAGGCGGCGTGGCCGAAGGACAACTGCCCCATGTAGCCGAAGATCATGTTGAAGCTGACCGCGAACAGCCCCAGGATCAGGATTTCGGTGAGCACCAGCACCCAGAACTCGCCCACGAACATGGGCAAGACCAGCGCGGCGGCGAAGGCCAACCCCACCCAGGCCAGTTTTTTCACAGACACCCCCAGTCCTCCCTAGGCCCGCATCGGGGTGCCGAAAAGGCCCCAGGGCCGCACGATCAACACGATGGCGGTCAGGATGAAGATCAGGGCCAGGGCGCCGCCGGGCCAGAAAAGGATGGCGAATGCGTACACCTCGCCCACGATGATGGAGCTGACCAGGGTGCCGGGCAGGCTGCCGAAGCCGCCGATGATCACCACGCAAAAGGCCTGGATCACGATAGCCATGTCCATGCCCAGGGTCACCGAGCCCACCGGGCCCTGGATGGCCCCGGCCAGGCCGGCGATGAAGATGCCCATCACGAACACGCCGGTGTATATGATCGGGATGGGTATGCCCAGGGCGCTGACCATCTCCCGGCTGAACACCGCCGCCCGCACGATGTGGCCGTAGCGGGTCTTCTGCAAAAACCACCATAGGGCGAAATACACCGCGAAGCCCACCGCAATCACGAAGATGAAGTAGGAGTCGATGGGCACCCCGGCGATGATAACCGGATCGGCCAGCATGGCCGGCCGGGCGATGAGCTTGTCCTCCACGCCCCAGGTGATCTTGATCAGGTCGCCCAGGATCAGGACCAGGGCGTAAGTGAGCAGGAGCTGTTCGGGCAGCTCGCGGGCGTAAACCCGCCGGATCAGCACCACCTCGATGATCCAGCCCACCAGGGCCACGCACAGGGCGGCCAGGGGGATGGCCACCCAGATGGCGAAACCGTGCGCCTGCAGCAGGAACCAGAACGTATAGCAGGCGTAGGCGCCCACCAGCCACAGGGTGGCGTGGGCGAAGTTGAGGATGTTCATCACCCCGAAGATGAGGGACAGTCCCGAGGCAATCAGGAACAGCATCATGCCCCGGGACAGTCCACTCATGGCCTGCGATAAGAGCAGGGAAAGGTCCATAATCGCGGGCCTACTTCTTCTTTTCCGCGGCCCGCGCCGCCAGGATCTCCTTCTCCGGCCGCCAGGAGTCGGGCCCCTTGACCTCGACCAGGTCGTGGTAGATGGGGAAGGGGTACTTGGGATCGTCGGCCACCACGCCCAGGTAGGACGAGCAGCTCAACTGGTTGTCTATGTTGCGGAAGTAGAGATTGCCGCGGCTGGTGGCCACGGTGGCGCCCTTAAGGGCGGCCTTGACCTTCTCGGTGTCTATGCTCTTGGCCTTCTCGATGCCCTGCTTCAGGACGTACACCGCGTCGTACTCCATCACCGCCCAGTCGCTGGGGTAGCGGTTGTACTTCTTCTTAAAGGCCGCCACGAAGTTGGCCATCATGGGGATGTCCAGATGGGCGAAGAAGGGCGCCCGGCACAGCCCCACCAGGCCCCGGTCCAGGGTCTTGGCCTGCAGGATCAGCTCGGTGACGCTGATCAGCGAGCCGGGGTAGGGGATCTTCTTGAAGAAGCCGTAGGCCTTGGCCTGCTTCATCCAGGCCACGTTGTCCTTGGAGGCGATGGAGCCGATGACGAAGTCAGGCTTCTGGGCCATGATGGCGGTGATGTAGGAGGTGAACTGGGTCTCGCCCAGGGGAGGCCAGAACTCCTTGACCAGCTTCAGATTCGGGGCCATCTGCTTGAGCAGGGCCACGGTGTTCTGCTGGGTGGAGCGGCCCCACTCGTAGTCCGAGGCGATGGTCACGAAGGTTTTCCAGCCCTTTTTCTTGGCCAGAGCGGCCACGCCCAGCACCACGGCCTTGGCCTGCATGTAGCTGTTGGGCACCACCTGATAGGTGTAGGGGCTGAAGTTGGTCAGGGTTATGCCCTCGGAGTTGCTGATGGCCGGGATGTGCAGGACCTTGTACTCCTGGCAGACCGGCTTGATGGCCACGGCGGTGGCGCTGGAGTAGGTGCCCAGCACGGTGCGCACCTTGTCGCGCAGGATCAGGTCCCGCGTGGCGCGCACGGCCGCGTCGGGCTTGGTGTGCGTGTCGCGCACGAACAGCTTGATGGGGTGCTTGCCCAGGAAGCCGCCCTTGGCGTTGATTTCTTCCACGGCCAGCTTGATGGCGTCCACGCCGTCCTGGCAGTAGAGCGCGCCGGTGCCGGTGATGGCCAGGGCCACCCCCAGGTTGTAAGGCTCGGCCGCCCGGGCCTGGGTCGCGCTGCCGGAGCTTACCAGCAGGCACAGGGCCAGGGCCGCCACTATGCACAAAAGACTCTTGGTTCTCATCCTCACCCTCCCTTATATGGTCTCCCAATGGTTTGACCGAAAATTGAGCCGCGGCCGGGGCGCCGCCTCCGCCGTCCGGTGCGTGCGGACCCAAGCGGGCGGCGGGACAGGCCTCTCCCCCAAGGAGGCGGCGCCCCGGCCCTGCCTATCCGGCGCGGCGCGAGCCCGCGGGGTATGAAGGCGGCGGATCACTTTTTCTTCTCCGCGTAGGTGAGCACCATGCCTCCGTCGAACAAGAGGTCGCCGCCCACCAGGAAGCGAGCGAAGCGGGAGATGCCGAAGAGGAACAGGTTGCCCACCTCGACGGGGTTCATCAACTCCTTGACGCGGGTCTCGCCGCACATCACCCCGGTGACCACCTCCTCGGGGCTGATGCCGCGCTTCTGGGCCTGGGCCGGTATCTGGCCCAGGGTCAGGGCGGTCTTGACAAAGGCGGTGCTCACCGAGAAGGCGCGTATCTGGCCGGCCCCCTCGGCGGCGATGGATTGGGTCAGGGCCCGCATGCCGAACTTGCTGATGTTGTAGGAAACCTTGGCCAAGGTGGCGATGTGGCCGTGCACCGAGGCCATGTTGCCCACCACGCCTTTGCCGTCCGGGCTCTTCTTGAAATGGGGGATGCACAGCTTGGACAGATAGACCGCCGAGCGCAGGTTGAGCCGCTGCATGTAGTCGTAGCGGTCCATGGGGAAGTCCTCGATGAAGTCTATGTGCTGCATGCCGGCGATGTTGATCAGGTAGCGGATCTGGCCCAGCTTGGCCGCCTCGGCCACGGCGTGGTCCATATCCGGGTCCTTGGTGAGGTCGGTCTGGATGAAGATCATCTGGCCGCCCATCTGGCGGGCCAGGCGCTGGGTCTCCTTGCCGCCCTCCTGGTTGACGTCCAGGCCCACGGTCATGATCTTGTTGGCCGCCGCGGCCACGGCCGTGGCCCGGCCGATGCCGCCGGCCGCGCCGGTGACGATGCATACGTGTCCGGGGTGGAAGTCTGGGTCGGAGAGGAAGAGTATTTCGTCGCGGGCGATGGCGGGTTCGCGGATATCCACGGCCTCCCTCGGGCAAAATGGATTATTTTTTTGTTGCGCACCCCGGTCTGGATTGTGGTTATATGGATCAAGCAACTACCGGGCCAAGCTGGGAGATTTTGAGCGCCGGGCCCGCCTCCACGGACAGCTCCCGGCGAAAACGCAAGTTAAATCGCCTCCATAAATTTAATCAGCCTGCGCCAAACACCCAGGAGGAACCTCGAGGGTGGCGGAGTCTCTACTCCCCACGAACGTAGCCAGACTGCTACATGTAGCCGAACTGATACGGAGGTCAGGGCATGAACGGCGAGGAACTCAGCGGCCGGACCACCCGCGGGCCCCAGGCCGAGGAGGCGGTGGCGCTGCCCCGGCCCCCAGAGGTCCAGATCAGCCAACTGGAGATGCACCGGCTGATCCTGGACAGCATCTTCAACGGGGTCATGGTCACCGACCCCCAGGGCTACATCACCCACTTCAACAAGCCCTACGGCCAGTTCCTGGGCGTGGAGGCCGGGGAGCAGGTCGGCCGGCACTGCACAGACGTGATTGAGAACACGCGCATGCACATCGTGGCCCAGACCGGCCGGGCCGAGATCAACCAGTCCCAGCGCATCAAGGGCCAGAACATGGTGGTGCAGCGCATCCCCATCAAGAAGGACGGCCAGGTGATCGCGGTCTTTGGCCAGGTGATGTTCAAGGACGTGCGCGACGTGAGCAAGCTGGCTCGCAAGCTCTCGGTGCTGGAGTCCAAGGTCAGGCTCTACGAGCAGGAGCTGATCTCCCTGCGCTCCACGCGCTACAACCTGGAGAGCATCGTGGGGGTCAGCCGGAGCATCCTGGAGCTAAAGAAAGAGGCGGCCCGGGCCGCTTCCGGGGCCCTGCCGGTGCTCATCACCGGCGAGTCGGGCACCGGCAAGGAGTTGTTCGCCCAGGCCATCCACAGCGCCGGCCCGCGCCGCACGCGGCCCTTCGTGCGCATCAACTGCGCGGCCATCCCCAAGGACCTGTTGGAGTCGGAGCTGTTCGGCTACGAGACCGGGGCCTTCACCGGGGCCCGCTCAGAGGGCAAGCCCGGCAAGTTCGAGCTGGCCCGGGGCGGCACGGTGTTCCTGGACGAGATCGGCGACCTGCCCATGGATATGCAGCCCAAGCTGCTGCGGGTGCTGGAGGAGAAGGAGTTCGAGCGGGTGGGCGGCACGGCGGTGATCAAGGCCGACTTCCGCCTGCTGGCGGCCAGCAACCAGAACCTGGAGCAGATGATGACCCAGGACGGCTTCCGCAAGGACCTTTACTACCGCCTGAACGTGATCCCCATGCACATTCCGCCCCTGCGCGAGCGGCCAGAGGACATCCTGGCCCTGATCCACCACTACCTGCCCCTGGCCAGCGACAACGCCCAGGCCGCGCGCATCCGCATAGACAAGGGCGCCGAGCGCATCCTGCGCAACTACAACTGGCCCGGCAACGTGCGCGAGCTGTTCAACGTCACCGACCGCATACTGCACGCCCTGGAAGGGGACCTGGTCACCCCCCGCGACCTGCCCCTGTATCTGAGCCGCAACTGCCGCAAGGAGGCCCAGCCAAGCCGCAGCTCCCTCAAGGAGGTGGTGGCCCGGGCCGAGCGGGAGGCCATAGCCTACGCCCTCGGTCTGACCGGCGGCAACAAGTCCGACGCCGCCCGCCTGTTGGGCATCCACCGGACGCTGCTTTATAAAAAGATAAGGAAATACAAAGAGATGTCCCTGGACACGGCCAACGCGATCTAGTCTGTAGCAAAATTGATACAAAGCCCCCGGCCGTCCCCACCCGGCCGATTCCGGCCCGCCTACTTGATCCCAGGCCCCGCCTTTGCCCGCGCCCCTCAGGCGCCCGGCCTCCTCCGCAGGACCTTCCGGCCCACCTCGCCCAGGCAAACCGGCAGCAGGCTCATGACCAGCACCACCAGCCAGCCGTGGGCGCCGGGGTCAGTGACCTTGAGCACCGAGGACAGGCCGGGCAGATACACCGCCAGCAAGAGCAGGCCCAGGCAAATAATCAGCGCCGCCCACACGAAGAGGTTCTGGGTGATGTCGTTCTTGAGCATCCCGGCCTGGGAGTGGCGCATGTTGAACACGTGCCAGAGCTGGGCGCAGGCCAGGGTCAGGAAGGACACGCTGACCGCCTGTTCCGGCGGCAGGCGGAGCCAGTGCAGGGCCAGGGCCAGGGCTCCCAGCACGCTGCCGGTGATCACTAGGCCGTAGCCGCCCACGGCCAGCCAGTGGGAGCGGGTCAGGATGGGCTCCCGGCTGTCCCGGGGCGGCCGCTGCATCAGGCCCGGGCTGCCTTCGCCGGCGGCCAGGGCCAGGGCCGGGAACACGTCCGTGACCAGGTTGAGAAAGAGAATCTGCAGGGGCAGGATGGGCAGGGGGGCGTCCACCAGGGCGGCCAGGGCCACGGACAGCACCTCGCTGACGTTGCAGGAGAGCAGGTAGAGCACGAACTTCCTGATGTTGGCGAAGATGATGCGGCCCTGCTCCACGGCGTGGACGATGGAGAGGAAGGCGTCGTCGGTGAGTACCATGTCCGCCGCCTCCCGGGCCACCTGGGTGCCGCGCAGGCCCATGGCGATGCCGATATCGGCCTTTTTCAAGGCCGGCGCGTCGTTGACCCCGTCGCCGGTCATGGCCACGATGGAGCCTTGCTCCTGGTGCAGGTCGATCAGGTCCAGCTTCTGCTTGGGGCTCACCCGGGCGAAGATGGAGGCCCCCAACAGGGCCCGCCGCTCCTCTGGCGAGCGTCCCTGGGGGCCGGCCAGGTCCCGGCCCTGCACCACCTCGGCCTCGCCCGCCTCCACCAGCCCCACGGCCAGGGCCACGCTACGGGCGGTGGCCGCCTGGTCGCCGGTGACCATGACCACCCGGATGCCCGCCCGGCGGCAGAGGGCCACCGCGCCCTTGACCTCGCCGCGGGGCGGGTCGCTCAGGCCCACCAGGCCCAGGAACTGGAGGTCTTGGTAGGGAGCGCCGCCGGCCTCGGCCACGGTCTTGCTGGCCAGGGCCAGCACCCGCAGGCCCCCGGCGGCCAGCTCAACGTTGCGGGCCAGCCAGCGCCGGCGGTCCTCGGGGGTCATTGGCCGGGGTCCCTGTTCCTCCAGCAGGGTGGTGCAGGCCGCCAAGACCGACTCCGGCGCGCCCTTGACCGCCACCAGATGGCGCCCGTCCTGGCCGTGGAAGCTGGCCATCATCCTGGTCTCGGAATCAAACGCCTCCTCCTTGAGCTTGGGCCAGCGCCGCCGCAGCTCCCCGCGGTCCAGGCCGGCCTGGTCCGCGGCCGCCAGCAGGGCCACCTCCAGGGGGTCGCCGGCTCTCTGGGCCGGCCCGTGGGGCCCGGCGGCCCCCAGGGCGGCGTTGTTGCACAAGGCCGCTATTTCCAGGGCCTGGCGCAGGGCCCGGCCCAGGGCCGGGTCCGGGGGTTGGCCGGCGGAGGAGAAGGCTGGTTCGGCGCCCGCGGCCAAGGGCGCGATCTGCACCTCCCCCGCCGTCAGGGAGAGCTGGGTGACGGTCAGGCGGTTCTCGGTGAGGGTGCCGGTCTTGTCGGTGAAGATGACGCTGGTGGCGCCCAGGGTCTCCACGGCCGCCAGGCGCTTGATCAGGGCGTGGCGGCGGGCCATGCGCCACACCCCCCGCGCCAGGGCGATGGTGGCCACGATGGGCAGGCCCTCGGGAATGGCGGCCACGGCCAGGGCGATGGCGCTCTCGATCATCAGGAACGTGGACCGGCCAAAGGCTATGCCGGCCGCCGCCACCAGGGCGGCGACGGCCAGGCACAACCAGATCAGGCGCTGGCCGAGCTGGTTCAGGCGCTTTTCCAGGGGGGTGGTCTCGTCCCCGGTCTTTTGCACCAGGGCCGATATCTGGCCCAGCTCGGTGTTCATGCCCGTGGAGACGGCCGCCGCCTCCCCGGAGCCGCGGGTGACGATGGTGCCCTTGAAGAGCATGTTGCGGCGCTCGGCCAGGGGGGTACGGGCGGCCAGGGGACCTGGGTCCTTGTCCACGGGCAGCGACTCCCCGGTCAGGACCGACTCGTCGGATTGCAGGTTGGAGGCCCGCAGCAGGCGCAGGTCGGCGGTTATCACGTCGCCCGCCTCCAGGATCACTACGTCGCCGGGCACCATCTCCGTGGCCGGCACCTCCTGCACCGCACCGCCGCGGCGCACCCGGGTGAGTACGTCGCCCAGCTTGCGCAGGGACTCCACCGCGCGCGCGCCCTTGAGCTCGGTGACGAAGCCGATGGCGGTGTTGAGCAGGATCACCGCCAGGATGGCCAGGGCCTCGGTGTAGTCGCCGAAGAAAAACGACAGCGCCACGGCGGCCAGGAGAAAGGCCACGATCAGGTTTTTGATCTGGTTGAACAGGATGGTCCAGGCGCTTTTGGTCTGGATCTCGCGCAGGCGGTTGGGGCCGTGGCGCGACAGGCGCGCGGCCGCCTCCGCCGGGCTCAGGCCCTGCTCAGGGGAGACGTTCAGCCCCCGCAGCACCTCCGGCCAAGGGCGGGCCCAACTGGCGTCAATAATTTCCGGCATGGCTCTTCCGTCGGGGCGTTATGCTGCGCGGGCCAACCTGCTGCGGCCGGGCGCCGGCCGTCCCCTTGCAGAGGAAGGCCCGCGGCCGCCGCCTTCTCCAGGATGCCAGGGCCGGGCCCGTCCGTCGAGACTATTGCTGGCCCGGGGCCGGCCGGGGCCGGCCGGGGCCTGGACCCGGCCAGGGGCTTCGTGTATATTCTTGGGGAAGTTCTGAGAGTGTATTCATAATTGCAGACAGTGACCTGATGGCCGTTCAGAACGAAAACGGACCCCGCTCCGCCCGGGCCCTGACCGCCAAGGGCCGCGGCACCCGGGCCGCCCTGCTGGACGCGGCCCTGGAGGTGTTCAACCGGCAGGGGGTGTTCGCGGCCAGCGTCTCGGAGATCAGCCGCCGCTGCGGCCTGGCCCAGGGCACCTTCTACCAGTACTTCCACAACAAGGAGCAGGTGCTCTTAGAGCTGGCCGACCGGGCCATCACCAGCTTCTGGGAGCGGGCCCGCGGCCTGGAGCTGGAGAGCCAGGACCTGGCCGGCCGGCTGGGGCGGGCGGTGGAGCTGTTGTTCAGCCACACCCGGGACCACTACGCCTTCCACCGCATCCTGGGCGAACTGGAGCTGATAGACCCGGTCACCATCGCCTACTACGACTCCATGGCCCGCTTCTTCCGCGGCTTCATCCGCGACCAGGCCGCCGCCGGCAGCATCCGGCCCATAGACCCCAACCTCTTCGCCTACGGGCTCATGGGCATGGCCCACTTCTTCTTTCCGGACTGGGGGGCCAAGATCAAGTCCTTTCGCCTGGAGCAGGGCGTGGCCCTGACCGTGGACCTGATCCGCAGGGGCATCATGGGCCCCAGCCCCTGGCCGCGGCCAGCCGACGGGTCCGCCGCCTCCCCGCCCCCGGGCGCCGCCGGGCAGGACCAGGCCGCCGCCGAGCTGAGCCAGGGGCAGAAGACCCGCCAGGCCATCTTTCAGGCGGCCGAGCGCATCTTCGGACAGTTGGGCTACAACCGGGCCTCCATCGCCGACATCACCCGCGAGGCCGGCGTGGCCCAGGGCACCTTCTACGTGCACTTCAAGAGTAAGCTGGAGCTCTTAGAGGGGGTCATCGCCTTCCAGAGCCAGTCCCTGCGCCGGGAGCTGCGCCGGGCCACCCAGGGCTTGAGCGACCGCCGCGACGCCGAGCGCGAGGGCATGCTGGCCTTCTACCGCTTCATCCGCCACCACCGGGAGCTGTACCGGGTGGTGGCCGAGTGCGAGGCCATCAGCCCCCGGGCGGCCAAGATGTACTACAGCCGCATGGCCAACAACTATCTGGACTATGTGCGCCAGGGCGCGGCCCAGGGGCAGTTGCGGGACCTGCCCGCCTCTTTCGTGGTGCGCTCGCTCATGGGCTTCAACCACATGATCGGCCTCAAGTGGCTGATCTGGAACTCCTCGCCCTATGCCGAGGTGCCCCCGCCGCTGCTGGCCGAGGCGGTGGAGTTCGTGCTCCACGGCCTGGACCCGGCCGGGAACTTTCCTGAATAACCAACCAAATCAGCCATAAGCGCCCGCGGGAACCTAAAAAAGGGCCGGGGCCCACTTTTGCCCTTGACAGAGAAGCTCCGGCCGGGGCATGATTTTCTGACAGGTGGTTCATATATCAGAATTGCCGTGGCGCGGGGCGGCCCGCTCGAGAGCCGCCCTTGGCCCAACCTCACTTGGCAAGGCTCGCTTTTGGCGCAGGCACGACTACAGGCGTTGATCGCCGGCCCCGGCCGGAAACCGGCGGGGAGGCCCTAGGTGCGCACCCAGGCCATGCAGCGGGTGCTGGTCATTGGCGGCGGCTCGGGCATGGGCCGGGCCGCGGCCCTGCGCCTGGCCGCCGATGGAGCGCGCCTGCTGGTGGCGGACCTGGACCCGGCCGCGGCCGCTGCCGCGGCCGACCAGATAGGCCGCCACGGCGGCCAAGCCCAGGCCCGGGCCGTGGACGTGGCCGACCCGGAGTCGGTGGCCGCCCTGTTTAAGGGGGCGCAAGAGGCCCTGGGCGGCCTTGACATGCTGGTGCACGCCGCGGCCATACTGGGAGACACCGCCTTCATCGAGGACATCAGCGACCAGCAGTGGCGACGCCTGATGGCCGTGAACCTGGACGGCGCCTTTTACTGCGCGCGGGCGGCGGTGCGGCTCATGGCCGCGGGCGGCGGCGGGCGCATCGTGCTGTTCTCCTCGGTGGCCGCGCTCACCCCCACCCCAGGGGCCCTGGCCTACTCCGCGGCCAAGGGAGGGGTGAACATGCTGGCCCGCAGCCTGGCCGTGGAGGCGGCCCGGCACAACATCCGGGTCAACGTGGTGGCTCCGGGCTACGTGGAGACCCCCATGCTGGCCGGCCTGCCCGCGGGCTTTGCCAAGCGCATCGTGCAAAAGACGCCCCTGCGCCGGCTGGGCCAGCCCCAGGAGGTGGCGGGCCTGGTGGCCTTCCTGGCCTCGGTCGAGGCCGACTTCATCACCGGACAGGTACTCAGCCCCAACGGCGGGCTGGTGGTCTAGACAAGGCGAGGCGGGCATGGCCCCGGAGTTCAAGCACCTGATCCTGGAGCAAGAGGGGGAGATCGGCTGGGTGACCATCAACCGCCCCGGCGACCGCAACTCCCTGAACACGCCCCTGATGGCCGAGCTGCACCAGGCCCTGGAGCAGATGGAGGCCGCCGGCCCGCGGGCGCTGGTCTTCAGCGGCGCGGGTCCGGAGTACTTCATCGGCGGGGCCGACGGCATCGAGATGATGCAGTGCAGCCCGGAAGAGGCCCGGGCCTTCTCCCGCCGGGTGCAGGCCCTGTGCGAGCGCCTGGAGATGAGCCCCCTGATCCTCTTGGCGGCCATCAACGGCCTGTGCTTCGGCGGCGGCTACGAGTTCGCCCTGGCCTGCGACCTGCGCATCGCCGCCGAGGAGGCGCGCATCGGCCTGCCCGAGACCAAGGTGGGCATCATCCCCGGCGGCGGCGGCACCCAGCGCCTGCCCCGGCTGGTGGGCCTGGGCCTGGCCACGGAGATGATCCTCAGCGGCCGGCTGTACAAGGGGCCCCAGGCCGCGGCCCTGGGCCTGGTCAACCGCTGGGCGCCGGGCGACCGGCTCAAGGAGGCGGCCCGGGAGCTGCTGGCCGAGGTGCTGCGCCAGCCCCGGCACGCCTTGGCCCACGCCAAGGCCGCCCTGCGCGCCAGCCAGCGCGGCGGCCTGGAGCAGGGGCAGATGGCCGAGAGCGCCGAGTTCGGCCGCTGCTTCGAGCAGGGCTTTTTCGTGGAGCTGATGCGCCGCCAGCTCAAAGAGGGGAAATTGAAAACCACCGCCAAGCTGCCCAAGGGCTTTTTGGACTAGGAGAGCGCCGTGAAGGTGATCGGCATCGCCGGCAGCCTGCGCCCGGACTCCAACACCCTGCGCTACCTGCAGACCGCCTTGGAGGCGCTGGCCGGCCAGGGGCTGAGCACGGAGCTCATCTCCCTGCGCGGCAAGCAGATCAACCCCTGCCTGGGCTGCTACAAGTGCCAGGAGCAGCCCTCCTGCGCCCAGCAGGAGGACGATTTCGCCGAGATTCTGGAGAAGATGAAGGACGCCCAGGGCATCATCCTGGGCTCGCCGGTTTACCTGTCCTCGGTGGTGCCCCAGATGATGGCCCTGCTGGCCCGGGCCACCTTCGTGGCCCACTGGAACGGCAAGTTCCTCAAGGACAAGGTGGGCGGGCCCATCACCGTGGCCCGCCGCGCTGGCCACAACTTGGCCTTCTCCCAGCTCCTGCTCTGGTTCTTCATCAACGGCATCACCGTGCCCGGCTCCAGCTACTGGACCGTGGGCACCGCCGGCGCCGGCGGGGCCCGCGACGCGGACCGAGATCAGGAGGGCATGCTGCACGTGACCAACTTCGCCCACAACATGGCCGGGGTGATGAAAAAGCTTTTCGCCTGAGCGGCGGGGAGGGGACGGTTTTGCAGGGTATCGGCTACTGGCTGACCAGGCGGGAGATGACCCACCCGGACAAGGAGGCGGTGGTGGACGGCCGCCGCCGGCTGAGCTACCGGCAGCTCAACCACCGCGTGAACCGCCTGGCCCGGGTGCTGCAAGCCAAGGGCCTGGACCAGGGCGCCCGCCTGGCCATGCTGCTCTACAACGGCCTGGAGTGCGTGGAGGTGATCATGGCCTGCGCCAAGCTGGGCCTGATCCTGGTGCCCCTGAACTGGCGGCTCACCGCCCCGGAGCTGACCTTCCAGCTCCAGGACAGCGGCACCACCTCTCTGGTCTTCGACCCTGAGCTGGCGGAGCTGGCCCAGGGGCTCCTGGAGTCGGTTCCGTTCGCCAACCTGCTGGTGCTGGGCCGGGAGGGGCGGCTGGGGGCCGAGCCCTACGAGGCGCTGCTGGCCCGGGAGTCCGACCGGGAGCCGGAGCTGGCCCAGCCGGTGGAGGACGAGGCGCCCTTCATCATCATGTACACCGCCGGCACCACCGGCAAGCCCAAGGGCGCGGTGCTCAGCCAGGCCAACTGCCTGTGGAACGCCCTGAGCCTGCAGGTGGACCTGGAGTTCACCTCGGCCGACCGCAACCTGGTGGCGCTGCCCATGTTCCACATCGGCGGCATCGGCCTGTTCACCCTGCCCATGCTCTACGTGGGGGGCACGGTGGTCATCCAGCGCGTCTTTGATCCGGCCGAGACCATCCGCCTGCTCAAGGAGGAGGGCATCACCCTGAGCCTGGTGGTGCCGGCCATCCATCTGTTCCTGATCCAGTCGCCGGCCTTCGACGCATCCGCCTTCGCCAAGCTGCGGGTGTGGATGAGCGGCGGCGCGCCCCTGCCGGTGAGCCTGGTGGAGCAGTACCACGCCCAGGGCATCGTGCTGCAGCAGGGCTTCGGCATGAGCGAGGCGGCGCCCTCGGTCTCCACCCTGGCCCCGGAGTGGGCCTGGGCCAAGCGCGGCTCGGTGGGGCGACCCATGTTCCACACCCAGGTGCGCGTGGCCGATCCCGAGGGCCGCGAGCTGCCTACGGGCCAGGTGGGCGAGCTC
This sequence comes from Desulfarculus sp., assembly GCA_003605055.1. Classification (GTDB taxonomy): domain Bacteria; phylum Desulfobacterota; class Desulfarculia; order Desulfarculales; family Desulfarculaceae; genus Desulfoferula. The sequence goes on along the minus strand of QZKP01000020.1, from coordinate 151,557 downwards.
TTGCTCCAGGGCCCCAACCTCATGCAGGGCTACTGGAACCGGCCCCAGGCCAACGCCGAGGCCTTTGCCGGCGGCTGGTTCCACACCGGCGACCTGGCCCGCCTGGATGAGGAGGGCTTCCTGTACATCGTGGACCGCAAGAAGGACATGTTCATCTCCGGCGGGGAGAACGTGTACCCGGCCGAGGTGGAGAACGCCATCTTCGAGATGCCCCCGGTGGCCGAGGCCGCGGTGGTCGGGGTGCCGGACGAAAAGTGGGGCGAGGTGGGCTGCGCGGTGGTGGCCCTGAAGCCGGGCCAGGCCCTGGAGGCCGCGGCGGTCAGGGCCCACCTGCAAGGCCGGCTGGCCAAATACAAGATTCCCAAGAAGGTGGTGTTCGTGCCGGCCCTGCCGCGCAATGCGGCGGGCAAGGTGCTCAAGAACGCGCTACGGGAGCAGTACTCCTAGTAAATACAAACCGCCGCCCGGCAAAAAGGGCCGGCGGCAAAAACAACCAGGCGAGCGCCTGGAGGAGGAAAGGAGACAGACCATGAGTTTCAGGAAAACGGGGAAAATCCTGATCCTGGTCGCCATGACCCTGGTATTGGCCGCGCCCGCCGCCCTGGCCGCCCAGCCCATCAAGATCGCCCAGGTGGTGGGCGTCACCGGCCCCTACGAGGCCTACACCCGCCAGTCCATCACCGGCTTCAAGATGGGCCTGGAGTACGCCACCAAGGGCACCATGAAGCTGCTGGGCCGGCCCATCGTGGTCATCGTCAAGGACACGCACCTGAAGCCGGACCTGGGCAAGCAGCTTCTCACCGAGGCCTACAAGGACGACAAGGTGGACCTGGCCGTGGGCGGGGTGTCTTCGGCGGTGGCCCTGGCCATGCTGCCGGTGGCCCGGGAGTTCAAGAAGATCCTGATCGTGGAGCCGGCGGTGGCCGACTCCATCACCGGCAGCGCCTGGAACCGCTACATCTTTCGCACCGGGCGCAACTCGTCCCAGGACGCCATCTCTAACGCCGCGGCCGTGGCCAAGCCCGGCGTGGTCATCGCCACCCTGGCCCAGGACTATGCCTTCGGCCGCGACGGCGTGACCGCCTACAAGGAGGCCGCCCTGGGCCTGGGCGCCAAGATCGTGGCCGAGGAATACGTGCCCATGAACACCACCGACTTCACGGCCCCGGCCCAGCGCATCATCGCGGCCATGAACAAGTTCCCCAAGGCCCAGAAGTACCTGTTCGTGATCTGGGCCGGCAAGGGCAATCCCCTGGGCAAGCTGACGGACATGAAGATCACCCAGAAGTACGGCATCAAGCTGACCTCCGGCGGCAACATCCTGGACGCCCTGAAGCTCTACAAGCCCCTGGTGGGCATGGAGGGCGCCGGCTACTACTACTACGAAAACCCCAAGAACGAGATCAACGACTGGTTGGTCAAGGAGCACCAGAAGCGCTTCAAGGGCATGCCGCCGGACTTCTTCACCTGCGGCGGCTTCGCGGCGGCCATGGCCGTGGCCACGGCCATCAACAAGGCCGGCGGCACCGACACCGAGAAGCTGATCAAGGCCATGGAGGGCCTGCACTTCATGACCCCCAAGGGCGAGATGGTCTTCCGCGCCGAGGATCACCAGGCCCTGCAATCCATGTTCGCCTTCAAGATCGTGGTGGACCCCAAGGTGGCCTGGGCCATTCCGCAACTGACCCGGGAGATCACCTGGAAGGACATGAAGATCCCGGTCCGCAACAAGCGCTAACCTAAACCACCCCGCGGCGGGCGCCCGACCGGCGCCCGCCGCCTTCCCCAGGCCGGGAGGAGCCACTTGGCCGCAGCCGAACCCCTGATCCGCAGCCAGGAGCTGACCGTCCGCTTCGGCGGCAACGTGGCCGTGAACCGGGTGAGCCTGGCGGTGGAGCCCTACACCCTCAAGTCCATCATCGGACCCAACGGGGCGGGCAAGACCACCCTGTTCAACCTGCTCAGCGGCCAGTACCGCCCCACCGGCGGACGCATCTTCTTCAAGGGCCGCGACATCACCGGCCTGAACGCGGCCGCGCGCACCCACCTGGGCATCGGCCGCTCCTTCCAGCTCACCAACATCTTCCCCAACCTCACGGTGCTGGAGAACGTGCGCCTGGCCTTGCAGTCCCGGGCCGGCATCAGCTACATCTTCTGGCGCAATTTCCGCGCCTACCCGGAGCTGGAGGACCGCGCCTACGAGCTGCTGCAGAGGGTGCTCCTGGAGGGCCGCTGGGACGCTGTGGCCTCCACCCTGACCCACGGCGAGCAGCGCAAGCTGGAGATCGCCATCCTGCTGGCCCTGGACCCGGAGCTGCTCTTGTTGGACGAGCCCACCGCGGGCATGAGCCTGGAGGAGGTGCCGGCCATCCTGGAGCTGATCCGGGACATCAAGGACGCGGGCCAGCGCACCATTCTCTTGGTGGAGCACAAGTTCGACATGATCATGAGCCTGTCGGACTCCATCGCGGTGCTCAAGGAGGGCCGCCTGATCTGCGACGACGCGCCGGAGGTGGTCAGTTGCAACCCGGAGGTGCTGGAGGCCTATCTGGGCGGGGGGGCCAAAGATGCCTGAGTTCATCCTCTCCCTGCACCAGGTGCACACCTTCCTCGGCCAGCACCACATCCTGCAGGGGGTCAGCCTGCAGGTGCCCGAGGGCCAGGCCCTGGTCCTGCTGGGCCGCAACGGCGCCGGCAAGTCCACCACCCTGCGCACCGTGATGGGCCTGACCCCGGCCCGCTCCGGGCACATCGTCTTCAACGGAGGCGACATCAGCCGGGCGCGGCCCTTTGAGATCGCCCGGGCCGGCATCGGCTTCGTGCCCGAGGATCAGGCGGTGCTCTACACCCTGACCGTGGAGGAGAACTTCCGTCTGGCCATGCTCGAGGAGGACCAGGCCAGCCATGACCGCCAGGAGGCGGTGTTCGCCTTGTTCCCGGACCTCAAAAAATTCTGGAAGTCCAAGGCCGGGGTGCTCTCCGGCGGCCAGAAGCAGATGCTGGCCATCGGCCGCACCATGGTCAACGACCACCGGCTGCTGTTGATAGACGAGCCCTCCAAGGGCCTGGCCCCCATCCTGGTGGACCAGCTGGCCGAGTCGCTGAACCAGATCAAGAGCCGCACCACCATCGTGCTGGTGGAGCAGAACTTCCGCATGGCCAGCCGGGTGGGCGGCGACTACTACATCCTGGACGACGGGGTGGTGGCCCACCAGGGGAGGATGGAGGAGCTGGCCCGGGACCACCAACTCAAACAGAAATACCTGGGCATCGCCTGAGGGGGTGAGATGAACTCCACCGCGCAAAGCGCCGCCGCGTCCACCCAATCCGCCGCCGACCTCAAGAGGTGGGCCGGCTGGGTGGTGGGCGTGGGCATCTGGCTGCTGCCCCTGTTGTGGATCAACCTGACCACCTACCTGGTGCTGACCGTGGCCGGGGTGACCATGGGCATGCTCCTGTTCCTCACCGCCTCGGGCTTCACCATCATCCTGGGGCTGATGGACGTGATCAACCTGGCCCACGGCGCCTTCTTCGCCTGGGGGGCCTACACCGGCTTCACGGTGCTGGGGGCCCTGAACAAGCTGGGCTGGGTGGAGACCGGCACCCTGGGCCAGAGCCTGGTCAGCGTCCTCATCTGCCTGCTGCTGGCCCTGGCCGTGGGCTGGGTGCTGGGGGTGCTGTTGGAGTGGCTGGTCATCCGGCGCACCTACGGCAGCCACCTCAAGCAGATTCTGATCACCATGGGCGCGGCCCTGGTCATGGCCGAGGTAATCGCCATCCTCTGGGGGCCCAACGACGAGGTGGTGCTCACGCCGGCGGCCTTCACCGGCAGCCTGGACCTCTGGGACGTGGTCATCGAGAAGTTCCGCCTGCTGGCCATCCTGGTGGGCGGGGCGGTGTTCCTGGCCATGCACTACGTGCTGCAGCGCACCAAGCTGGGCATCATCGTGCGCGGCGGGGTGGAGAACCGCGAGATGGTGCAGGCCCTGGGCCACAACATCCGCCGCATCTTCACCTACGTCTTCGCGGCCGGCGCGGCCCTGGCGGCCATGGGCGGCACCATGTGGTCCATCTACACCCGCGAGATACGCCCGGACATGGGCGAGAGCAACCTCATCTTCGCCCTGATCGTGGTGGTGATCGGCGGCATGGGCTCGGTGACCGGCTGCTTCCTGGCCTCGCTGATGGTGGGCCTGGCCTTCAACTACGTGGCCTACTCGGTGCCCACTCTGGCCCTGGGGGTGAACATCATGATCATGGCGGTGATCCTCTTGCTCAGGCCCAGCGGCCTGATGGGCCGGAGCTAGGGCCATGGCTGACCAGCACCCGCCCCAGACCCCGGTGCAGGCCCAGCGCGCCCAGGAGGCCGCCGGCCGCTACACCCGCGCCGGCCTGTGGCTGCAAGTGATCCTGTTGGTCCTCTTGGCCCTGGAGCCCTGGCTGGTCTCCTCCTTCCGGGTGATGGACGTGGCGGCCAAGGTGATGATCTTCGCGGTGCTGGTGGCCTCCTACGACCTCCTGCTGGGCTACACCGGCATTTTTTCCCTGGCCCACGCCATGTTCTTCGGCCTGGGAGCCTATTCCCTGGCCTTGATCATCCATCACGCCGGCGCTCCCCTCTGGTACCATCTGCCCCTGGCGGCGCTGTTGGCCACGGGCCTGGCGGTGCTGGTCTCGCTGGTGGTGGCCTTCTTCTCCCTGCGCCTGAAGGCCCTGTTCTTCGTGGTCATGACCCTGGCCCTGGCCCAGTTCGCCGACATCCTGAGCATCCAGTGGCACAGCCTCACCCGCGGCGAGGACGGCGTGTCCTTCAAGCTGCCGGGGCTGTTGGACGTGGGCTGGTCCGGCGGCAAGCTCTGGGGGCTGACCGTCAACGGCCGCTTGCTCACCTACTACATCGTGCTGGCCGCGGCGGCGCTTTTGTTCGTGGGCCTGGTGCGCTTCGTGCGCTCCCCGGCCGGCCGGGTGCTCAAGTCCATCCGCGACAACGAACAGCGGGCCACGGCCCTGGGCTACAAGACCTTCAACTACCAGATCCTGGCCAACGTCTTCGGCGCGGTGGTGGCCAGCCTCTGCGGCGTGCTCTACGCCCTGTGGGTGCGCTTCGTGGGGCCGGAGTCGGTGATGTCCACGGCCATCATGCTCAACATCCTTTTAATGCTCATCATCGGCGGCATGGGCACCCTCTACGGCTCCATCGTGGGCGCGGCCTTCATCCTCGTCGCCGAGTCCTGGCTGGCCGACGGCCTGCGCGCGGTCAAGGTCTTCCTGCCGGACCTGATGGTCCTGCAGCGTCTGGCCGACCGCTGGATACTCTACTTCGGGGTGCTGTTCGTGCTGGTGGTGATCTTCTTCCCCAAGGGCCTGGTGGGATCGGCGCGGGAGATCGCCGCCCGCCGGCGGGCCCGGGTCCGGGAGTGAGGCATGCCCGACGTACGCGCCAGCGCCGGCATCCTGAGCTTCGCGGCCTACATCCCCCGCGCGGCCCACGACGCCGACTACATCGCCTCCCAGTGCGACACCCCGGCCGATATCATCCGCAGCAAGCTGGGCTGGTACCAGAAGAACGTGCCCGGCCCGGGCGACGGCACCGTGGCCATGGGGCTCAAGGCGGCGCGCAAGGCCCTGTACTACTCGCGCCTGGAGCCCCAGGACATAGACCTGGTGATCTGGTCCGGGGAGGAGATCAAGGAATTCCGCAACTGGCCGGTGGGGCCCAAGCTGCAAAAAGAGCTGGGCCTGAGGCGGGCCTGGTCCTTTGACATGCAGCAGCGCTGCGGCACCACCCTGGTGGCCCTGAAGCTGGCCCGGGACATGATCCGGGCCGACGACGGCATCCACAACGTGCTCATCGCCTCGGGCTACCGCAACGCGGACCTGATCCACTACCCCAACCCGCGGGTGCGCTGGATGTACTACCTGGCCGCGGGCGGGGCGGCCTGCGTGGTGCAGCGCGGCTGCCCGACCAACGAGATACTCTCCGGCCACTTCCTGAGCGACGGCTCCTTCGCCTGGGACGTGTACGTGCCCCAGGGCGGCTCGGCCTCGCCGCTCACCGCCGAGGGCCTGGCTCGCCAGCAGAACTACCTGGACGTGGCTGACCCCGAGGGCATGAAACAGCGCCTGGAGCGGCTCAGCCTGAGCAACTGGCTCTTGTGCATAGACCAGGCCCTGGCCAAGGCCGGCTGCACCCGGGCCGACGTGGACTACCTGGCCACCCTGCTGGTCAAGCGCAGCGCCCACGACTACCTGATGGCCCAACTGGGCCTGGAGCCGGAGCAGACCCGCTATCTGGCCGAGTTCGGCCACCACGGCCAGAACGACCAGATACTTTCCCTGGAGCTGGCGGTGGAGGAGGGCCGGCTCAAGGAGGGCGACATCGTGCTGATGATCTCCGCCGGCATCGGTTACGCCTGGGACGCCCTGGTCATGCGCTGGGGACCGCGGCGGGCGGCCGGCAAAGGGAGGCGGGCGGCGTGATCTACGGCGACTGGATCGGACGCTGGGGCCGGGCCCGGCCGGAGCAGGAGGCTCTGAGCGACGCCATCGCCGGCCGGCGCTACACCTACGGCCAGATGGCCGCGGAGGTGCATCGCCTGGCCAACTACCTGCGCGAGGGGCTGGGCGTGGTCCCGGGCGACCGGGTGGCCTGCCTGTCCTTCAATCGGGCCGAGTACATCACCCTGTTCCTGGCCCTCAGCCGCCTGGGGGCCATCCTGGTGCCTCTTAATTTCCGCCTGGCCCCGGGCGAATTTCTCTACTTCCTGGAGGACGCCGGGCCCAAGGCCCTGTTCTTCGACCGCCAGCACGCGGCCCAGGCAGCCGGCTTCGCGGGCCGGCCGGGGCTCACGCACCTGGTCTGCTTTGACGACGACGCCTCCCTGGGCGCGGCCCTGCCCCGGGTCTGGGGCTCGCTGTCCCCAGAGCCGCCGCCGGAGGTGGAGATCGCCCCCCAGGACCCGCAGCTCATCATCTACACCTCGGGCACCACCGGCCTGCCCAAGGGCGTGGTGCTCACCCACGGCATGATCCTGGCCAACGCCATGAACACGGTGCTGGGCTGGGACCTGGGCCCGGCCGACAGCACCATCCTGCACGCGGCCATGTTCTATACCGCCGGCTGGAACGTCTTCACCCTGCCCCTGTTCCTCTGCCGGGGCCGCAACGTGCTGGTGCAGAGCTTCGCGCCGGAGCTGATCCTGGAGCTGATCCAGCGCGAGCGCATCAGCGTGTTCTTCGGGGTGCCCACCATGTTCCAGATGCTCCTGGACTCCCCCTGCTTCGCCCGCACCGACCTCTCCAGCCTGCGCTTCGTAATCTCCGGCGGGGCGGCCCTGGGCGCTGAACTGCTGCGGGCCTTTCAGGAGCAGAAGGGCCTGCGCATCTGGGAGGGCTACGGACTCACCGAGATGGGGCCCAACAACTTCATGGGCAACGGCAAGCCGGGCACCTTCGGCCTGCCCATGCCCCTGACCGAAGTGCGCCTGGTGGACGACCAGGGCGCCGCAACTGCGCCGGGGCAGGAGGGCGAGATACTGCTGCGCGGCCCGGGCATGTGCGCCGGCTACTGGCGCAAGCCACAGGCCACGGCCGAGGCCATCGTGGACGGCTGGTTCCACACCGGCGACCTGGGCAAGGTGGACGCGGAGGGCCACTACGCCATCGTGGGGCGCAAGAAGGACATGATCATCTCCGGCGGGGCCAACATCTACCCGGCGGAGATCGAGCGGCTGGTGGAGGCCCACCCGGCGGTGGCCGGCGTGGCCGTGATCGGGGTGCCGGACCCCAAGTGGGGCGAGGTGGGCAAAGCGGTGGTGGAGCTGCGGCCGGGCCAGGGCCTGACCCTGGAGGCGCTCAACGCCTTCCTGGCCGACAAGCTGGGGCGCTTCAAGCAGCCCAAGTATTTGGCGGTGGTGCCGGCGCTCCCGCGCACCCCGGCCTCGGGCAAGGTGCAGAAGTTCATCCTCAAGCAGGAGCACGGCAACGCGGACAATGCCTAGAGGCGTGGCATGACGCAGGCTACGGAGCACATAGGCCTGGTCAGCTTGGGGCTGTACCTGCCGGCCGGGCGCGAGGGGGCGGCCGCGCTGGCCCCCCGGACCGGCCTGAGCCTGGCGGAGTTGGGGGATCTGGGCATAGAGGCCCGCTGCCGGCCCGCGCCCGGGGACCAGCCGGTGGGCATGGCCGCCGCGGCCGCCCGCCAGGCCCTGGAGCGCGGCCAGACCGCGCCCGAGGCGGTGGACGTGGTCATCTGGACCGGCGAGGAGTACAAGGACTACATCGCCCAGACCGCCTCCATCCGCCTGCAGGAGGAGATCGGCTGCGGCCGGGCCTGGGCCTTTGACCTGGTGGGGCAGGGGACCACGCCCATCCTGGGCCTGCGCGTGGCCCGGGACCTGATGCTGGGCGACCAGAGCATCAACACCGTGCTCCTGGCCGGGGGCACCCGCAACCAGGACCTGGTGGACCCGGCCAACCCGGACACCCGCTTTCTCTTGGCCTACGGTGCCTCGGGCGCCGCGGCCCTGCTGCAACGGGGGCATTCGGCCAATTGGCTGCTCTCGGCCACCCTGAGCAGCGAACCCGGCCTGGCCGACGAGGTGTACGTGCCCGGCGGGGGCACCGAGATTCCCTTTACCCCGGACAACCTTGACGGCCCGCTCAGGTTCTTCCAGGTGCAGCACCCGCCGGTGGTGCAGGCCTACCTGGCCCAGCAATTCCCGCAGCGCCTGGCGCAGGAGGTGCGGCGCAACCTGAACGGCCGGCCCCTGGACTACCTGGCCCTGCGCCACCTGCCGCCGGCCGCGCGCCAGCGGGTGCTGGCCGAGCTGGGGCTGGACGAGGCGCAGTCCCAGCCGCTATATAAGTTGGGCCACCACGGGGGGAACGACGCCCTCATCTCCCTGGAGCTGGGCCTGGCCCGCGGGGCCGTCAAGGAGGGCGCGCGGGTGGTGCTGGCCTCCGGGGGCATAGGCTTCACCTACGCGGCCGCCGCCGTGCAGTGGGGGCCTATTCGCAGCGAGGAGTGAGCATGGACCGAGGCAAGACCATCGCGGAGATAACGCCGGGCCAGACCTTTGAGAAGAGCTTCACCATGACCGAGGAGCGCATCCGGGACTATGCCCAGGCCACCGGCGACAACAACCCCATCCACATGGACCCGGAGGCTGGAGCCAAGAGCATCTTCGGCCAGCGGGTGGCCCAGGGCATGCTCAGCGCCGGTTTCATCTCCGGCGTGCTGGGCACCCAGTTCCCGGGCTCGGGCACCATCTACCTCTCCCAGGCGGTGAAGTTCCTCAAGCCGGTGTTCCTGGGCGATGTCATCACCGTGCGCCTGGAGGTGACGGAGATAATGACCGAGAAGAACCGCCTGCGCCTGGCCACCACCTGCCGCAACCAAAGGGGCCAGGAGGTGCTGAAGGGCGAGGCCGTGGTGATGCCGCCCAAGACCTAGGCGGCCGGGTGCCCGGCTTCGCCAGCCAGCGGGCCGCTGTGGGCAAAGCGGGTCGAGATGCCATCCGACCCCTTATGCTCCCGTTGAAAACATCTGGGAGCCCAAGCCTTGGGCCCGGCATACTGCGTTGCCGGCTTCGCTCGCGCCTCGATGTAGCTTGGGCTACACCTGCGGCGCTCGCTCGCCGCCGGCGGGCCACCGGTGGCAAAGCGGGTCGGGGGGCCATCTGCCCTCGCCGGCCATCAATGCTCCCGCCGAAGGGCCTTGGCCGCCCAAGCCTTGGGCCGCCTTGTCTGCCGGCGGCTGGCTGTGCCGGGCCAGGGTGCAAACCGGACCCGGCCGATGGCAATGATTTTCCCTAGCCGCTGCGCAAATAAAGCCTAAATAACAATACCGCCCAACTCTCACGAAATATCCGGGCTCGCCAGCCGGGATTACATCAGGCCCAGGCGGCGGCGCAGCACCAGGGCCAGCATGCGCAGGAAGGTGCGCGGGTGCTGGTACAGCGCGGCCAGGGCCGGGTTGGTGTGCAGGAAGCTCACCGGCACCTCGATCAGGCGCTGGCGGCTGCGCATGGTCTCGATGGTCATCTCCAGCACGAACTCCGGCCCCGCGCTGCGCACCCGCTCCTTTATCTCCTGATAGCAGTGCCGCCAGAGCAGGCGGTAGGTGCAGCCCACGTCGGTCAGCCGCACGTGGTGGTCTATCCACAGCAGCTCCACCAGTTTGGCCAGCAGGATATGGGCCAGGCGCACCAGGCCGCGCATGCGGCTGCCCTGCTGGATGAGCTGGCGGGTGGTGCGGGTGCCCAGCACCATGTCCGCGTCGGTGATGTAGGCCAGCAGCTTGGCCAGGTCCGCGGGCCGGAAGCAGTAGTCGCCCTCCACGATGGCCAGCAGCTCTCCCCGGGACTGCTCTATGCCGTAGGCGATCATGCTGCCGAAACCCTCGCGGCCCGGCGGGCAGGGCAGCCAACGGGCCTTGGGCAGCCCGGACAGCCAGTCCGGGGCCGGCAGCCCCGGCGGCGCCACCACCAACACCTCGTCCACCCGCTCCAGGGCGTGGAACTCACTGACCACCCGCGGCAGGCCGCTCTGGTAGCCCTGGGACTGCACGATCAGGCTGAGGGAGGCGTCGGCGAAGCGCTTGGTGTGGCCCAGGAAGTTGGCCCAGTTCAGACTGTCCACGTTGTTGACGTTGACGTAAAGCCCCTCCAGCAAAAAGGGCTTGAGCACCTGCCCCTGTTGCACGGCGCGGCCCAGCAGGCCCATGAAGTCCGGCGGCGGGCCGGGCCGGGCGAAGGCCGCCTCCAGCAGATCGAAGACCTGGGGCGAGAGCAGCAGGGTGCCGGTGCCCAGCAGGCCGCCCGCGGGCGCCGCGGGCTTCTCCACCAAGCTGGTCACCCGGCCCTGGTCAATGGTCACCGTGTAGTTCTGGCTGATGACCTCGGGCTCCTGCCCGGGCAGCAGGCCGCAGTAGCCCAGCGTCTCCCCCGGGGTCAGGCGGGCCAGGGCGGCGTGGTTGGTGTCCTGATAGTACTCGTCGGAGAGCATCATCAAAAAGGACCCGCTGATGTGGGCCCCGGCCAGGCGCACGGAGTGGGCCAGGCCCAGCTCCACCCGGTCGTTTTGCACGTAGCTGATGGGCACGCCGAAGCGGCTGCCGTCGCCGAAGTGCTCCCGGATGATCTGGCCGTGGCTGCCCGCCACGATGAACACCCGGCTCACCCGCGCCTGATCGCGCATGATGGCCAGGGTGTGCTCCAGCAAGGGGGTGCCCGAGACCCAGAGCATGCCCTTGGGGATGGTGCGGGTGTAGGGGTAGGCCCGGGTGCCCCGGCCGGCCGCGGGTATGAGCCCCACCAGCTCAGGCACGGCCGGCCACCCGCAGCTTGAGCAGCACCCACAGGGCCTTGAGCACCTCGGGCAAATGGCGCATCTTGGAGCGGCCGGTCTGCCGGGGGGTGTAGGCCACCGGCGCCTCGGCCAGCGCCAGCCCCCGCCCGGCCAGCCCGGCGGCCAGCTCCACCACGTGCTCGAAGCCGTTGTAGCGCAAGGCCAGGCCCTGGAAGGCCTCCCGGCGCAGGGCCTTCATGCCCGTGTACAGGTCGGTCAGGCGCTGGCCGTAGAGCAGATTGAAGATGTCCGTGAGCAGCCGGTTGCCGGCCCGGCGCAGGGGCGACATGTCCAGGGGCCCGCCGCCCAGGAAGCGGCTGGCGTACACCACCGGCGCGCTCTCCAGCCCGGCCAGCAGGACCGGGATGGCCTCGGGCGGATATTCGCAGTCCGCGTCTATGATCACCACCCGGGGGGCGCGGGAGGCCCGCAGGCCGTCGGCCAGGGAGCGGCCGTAGCCCAGGTTGCGGCCGTGCTCCAGCAGCGTAATCTCCGGCCGGGAGCGCAGCAGCTCCAGGGTGCCGTCCGTGGAGCCGTTGTCCACGCAGATCAGGCGCAGGTCCATGCCCAGGGCCGCGACCCGCGCCAGGAAGCGGGGCAGCATCTCCACCTCGTTGAGCACCGGCACCACCACGTCCACGACCGGTTCATTTGGGCGCGGAGACGGCAGCGCGCCTTGTGTACCCGGAGCGTCTTGGATGTGCAGAGGAGTCATTTTCCTTCCGGGCAGCCCAGGCGCGAGTCGCAGAACAACTCCACCTCGGCCAAGCCCCAGTACCGCCCCGGGCGAGGGGAGACGATCTCCAGGCGCAGGGCGTCGGTCACGACCGGCGCGAAGCGTATATTTTGCATCATCTCTCCGTAAAGGGGCAGATGGTTGTGGAACTCGAAGACCTGCAGCCGGTCCGGAATGTGGGCCTGGATGGCGTGCCATTGCCCGTCCCGGCGATAGGACAGGCTCAGGACCTGGGCCCGGTCATGGGGGAAGTCGTGGTAGTGCAGGGACAGGCGGGTCAGGGGAAGAGGCCGCGGCAGGCGCAGCTCCAGCCACATGCCCTTTTTCTGCACCTGGCCGCTCTTCCACATGGTGCTGGGTAGGCCGTCATTGAGCCAGGCGGCCTGGGCCGGATTATGACTGGCCGCCAGCGTTATCTGTTCGGGCGCAACCCGCCTCTGCCAGGGGCTAGCGCCTTTTACAAAGCGGTCGAACACCGTGTAGCGGCCGGCCTCGGTCTTGCGGCTGGTAATGCGCTGGCTGGCCATGTCCCGGGCGAAGGCGGCGGCGTCAAAGGAATCCGGGGAGGTCAGCACGTAGGCCGCCCGGGGGTCGCGGGCCACCTGGTCCTTGTAGGGAATGGGCCAGCCGCGGAAGCGCTCGTTCCACGGCTGGCTGCAGATAATTTTTTCGTCCGCGAGGAAGGTGATGCGGTAGGCGCTCCAGTGGGCGGCGAAGCAGTGGGCGATGTTTTCCCGGCGCAGAAAGGCCAGGGCCGGGGCCAGGTCGGGCATCTGGCCGTCTTGCTCGGCGAAGCCCGGCGCGGTCCAGGCGTTCATCAAGAGGATGGAGGTGAGCAGGTTGAACAGGGCCAGGCCCGCGGCCAGGGCCCCCAACAGCACTTTCAGATGGCGGCGGGCCGCCAGGCAGAGGGGGAGCAGCAAAAAGGGCAGGCACCAGGCCAGGGCCAGCAGATAACGGTACTGCCTGAAGTCGGCGCGCTGGTTGAGCAGGAAAAAGAAGGCGGCGACCCAAGGCGCGGCCGCATAGGCGGCCAAATAGACCGCCCGGGGCCAGGACTCCCGGCCGGGCCCCCGGAGCAGGCCGCGCAGGCAGAGCGCCCCGGCGGCCAGCAGGAGCAGCCCGAACCCCGTCGGGAAGACGAACAGCGGCCACGGGGCCAGGGAGACCTTGCCCAGCAGGTCCGGCACCGTGGGGCTGAAGAACCCCAGGGCCCCGGCCAGGGCGTAGATGAGCGCCGAGAGCCTTTCCAGGCTCAGGGCTTGCACCAGCGGCCGGTAGCCGGCCACCAGGCCCGAGGCGCCGGGGTGCTGCCAATGGGCCAGCAGGTAGGGCAGCAGGCCCACGGCCAGCCCCAGGGCCAAGGCCAGGGCCAGCAGCGGCGCCCGCCGCAGGCCCCCCAACAGCACCGCGGCCAGGGCCAGGGCGGCCCACAGGGGCAGGCCCAGCATGTGCACGCTCACGCCCAGGCCGCAGGTCAGGCCCACCAGGGCCGCCAGCCCCAGGGCCGGGAGCAGGCGCTTGTCCTTTATGAGCCAGGTGAGCCAGCCCGCCAGCAGCCACAGGGCCATCATGTACTCGTAGGCCGGTACCGGGTAGGCCGCCTGGTAGAGCAGGAGGTAGGCCGGGGGGAAGGCCACCAGCAGCAGGGCCGGCCAGGCCTGGGCCGGCGGGGCCAGCCGCAGGATGAGCAGCCAGAGGCCCAGGAAGGTGGCCAGGCCCACGCCCAGGGACAGGCCCCTGCCCCCCAGGGCCGTGCGGGGCGTCCGCTGCGCCACCGGGGACATGAGGTAGGCCCCCAGGGGGAACTGGTAGGGCTGGGCCATGAGGAACAGGGGGCGGTCGCCCCGGGCGATCTGCTTGGATTGCAGCACCACGATGGCCTCGTCGCTGGTCACCGGCAGGCGCTCCAGGCTTATGTCCACGAACACCAGGCGCAGGGCCAGCCCGGCCAGCAGCAGGCCCAGCAGGAGTGCCTGGCTGCGCCGCCGGTCCGGGCTGGAAACCGCGGCAGGGCCGGCTTCGGCGGCCCCGGGGCGGTCCTGATATTGGTCCTTCTGCGGCTCCATCTCTGCGCCCTGACCGGAGGCGGGAGCCTCCCGGCGGAATCTCAGGTGCCTAGGCCCCGGCCGCGGGAACCATCCCTGGGTCCGCGAGGCGGCGTAGGCTGCAAATACTAATACAATGAAGCGCACGCCAGGTCAAAGATCGTCCCTAGGCCCGGGCCGGGGCGGCGCCTCTGACCCTGCCGGCGGGCAAAGCGCAAATCGTTGGATTGGTATAAAATAACGCGATCAGAACATGGAGGATGGTATGCCCGCTTCCACCCCGGCCGCCTCATCCTGTCTGCCTTGGCGGCGCCTGCTTTCCTGGCTGCTGCTGACCCCGGCCGCCCTGGCCCTGCTGGCCTCCTGCGGCCAGGACAATCCCTCCCGCGCCGCCCGCAAGAGCGGCCCGGTGCCGGTGGCCGTGGCCGCGGCCGCCCAAAAAACGGTTCCCCAGGACCTGAAGGTGGTGGGCAAGGTGGAGGCCTTGGTCACCATCTCCGTGAAGTCCCGGGTCATGGGCCAGTTGGTCAAGGTCCACTTCAAGGAAGGGCAGATGGTGCGCCAGGGGCAGCCCCTGTTCGACATCGACCCCCGCCCCTATCAGGTGGCCCTCAAGGAGGCCGAGGCCAAGCTGGCCCGGGACACCGCCCTGGCCCACAAGGCCGAGGAAGACCTCAAGCGCTACCAGAAGCTGGCCAAGCAGAAGACGGTCAGCGCCTCCCAGTTCGAGCAGTACCAGACCGAGGCCCTGGTGCGCCGGGCCACCGTGGAGGCCGACAAGGCCGAGGTGGACAACGCCCGGCTCAACCTGGGCTACTGCTCCATCAAGGCCCCGGTGGACGGCGTCACCGGCAACCTGCTGCTCAACGAGGGCAACCTGGTCAAGGCCAACGACGACAAGCCCCTGGTGGTGATCCACCAGGTGCGTCCCATCTACGTGAGCATGTCCGTGCCCGAGCAGTACCTGGGCCGCATCATGGAGCTGCGCCGCCGCCAGGCGGTGCGGGTGCTGGTGGAGGTGCCCGGCCGCGAGGGTCCGCCGCTGGCCGGGGATCTGACCTTCCTGGACAACGCGGTGGACTCGGCCACCGGCACCGTGCAGGTCAAGGCCACCTTCGCCAACCAGGACCTGGCTCTGTGGCCGGGCCAGTTCGCCCGCGCCGCGGTGGTGCTCGATGAGCTGAAGGACCAGGTGGTGGTGCCGGCCCAGGCGGTGCTCACCGGCCAGAAGGGACCCTATCTGTACGTGCTGGGGCCCGGGGCCAAGGTCAGCGCCCGCGAGGTGGTCGTCGGGCCGCGGGTGGGCGGAGAGGTGGTGATCACCAGCGGCCTCAAACCAGGGGAGAAAGTGGTCGTTGACGGGCAGTCGCGCCTGACGCCCGGCGCCGCGGTGACGATCAAGGCGGCCCCCCCCGCCGCCCGGGGCTCACGCTCATGAACTTCGTCGAGCCATTCATCCGACGGCCGGTGATGACCAGCCTGGTGATGATCGGGCTGGTCCTGTTCGGCGTCATGGCCTACCACAGCCTGCCGGTGGCCGAGCTGCCCAACGTGGACTTCCCCACCATTCAGGTCACGGCCAACCTGCCCGGGGCCAGCGCCGAGACCATGGCCGCCTCGGTGGCCACCCCCCTGGAGCGCCAGTTTAGCACCATCTCCGGCCTGGACTCCATGTCCTCCACCAGCGCCCAGGGCAACACCCGCGTCACCCTGCAGTTCAGCCTCGAGCGCAACCTGGACGCCGCCGCCCAGGACGTGCAGGCGGCCATCGCCACCGCGGCGGGCAACCTGCCGCCCAACCTGCCCAGCCCGCCCTATCTGCGCAAGGTCAACCCGGCCGACCAGCCGGTGCTGTACCTGGCGGTGGTCTCCCAGCGGGTGCCCCTGTACGTGGTCAACGAGTACGCCGACACCTTCATCGCCCAGCGCATCTCCATGACCAGCGGCGTGGCCCAGGTGATGGTCTACGGCAGCCAGAAGTACGCGGTGCGGGTGCAGGTGGACCCCTGGAAGCTGGCCGGCATGGGCCTGGGCCTGGACGAGGTGGCCGGCATCGTGGGCCGGGCCAACGTGAACCTGCCCACCGGCGTGCTGGAGGGCGCCCACCGGGCCTTTTCCGTGCAGGCCACCGGCCAGCTGGTCAACGCCGACGCCTTTCGGCCCCTCATCGTGGCCTACCGCGGAGGGCGGCCCATCTACCTCAAGGAGCTGGGCCGGGTGATCGACAGCGTGGAAAACGAACGCCTGGCCTCCTGGTACAAACGGGAGCGGTCCATGGTGCTGGCCATCCAGCGCCAGCCGGGCACCAACACCATCGAGGTGGTGGACGCCATCCGCAAGATGCTGCCCAGCTTCCGGGCGCTCTTGCCGGCCGACATCCAACTGCACGTGCTCTACGACCGCTCGGCCTCCATCCGCGAGTCGGTCAACGAGGTCAAGTTCACCCTGGTGCTGGCCGTGAGCCTGGTGGTGCTGGTGGTGTTTTTGTTCCTGCGCAACCTCTCGGCCACCCTGATCACCAGCCTGGCCCTGCCCACCTCCATCGTGGGCACCTTCGCGGTAATGCACCTGATGGGCTTCTCCCTGGACAACCTCTCCCTGCTGGCCCTGACTCTGGCGGTGGGCTTCGTGGTGGACGACGCCATAGTCATGCTGGAGAACATCGTGCGCCACATGGAGATGGGCGAGGGGGTCATGGAGGCGGCGCTCAAGGGCTCCCGGGAGATCGCCTTCACCGTGGTGTCCATGACCATCTCCCTGGTGGCGGTGTTCATCCCGGTGCTGTTCATGGGCGGGCTCCTGGGCCGGCTCCTGAACGAGTTCGCGGTCACCATCAGCGCGGCCATCCTGGTCTCGGGGGTGGTCTCCCTGACCCTGACCCCCATGCTCTGCAGCCGCTTCCTGCGCCACCCGGACCGCCAGCGCCACGGCCGGCTGTACCAGGCCTCCGAGCGCCTCTTCGATGCGGGGCTGGCCCTGTACAAACGCATGCTCACCATGGTGCTGGACCGCCGCCGTCTGACCATGCTGGTCCTGGCCGCGCTGACCGCGGTGATGGCCTGGCTGTTCATCGTCATGCCCAAGGGCTTCATCCCCAGCGGCGACACCGGCAGCATCTTCGTGTTCACCGAGGCCGCCCAGGGCATCTCCTTTGAGAGCATGACCCGCCACCAGCAGAGGCTGGCTGATATCCTGGCGGCCGACCCGCGGGTGGAGTCGTTCATGTCCGCGGTGGGCGCCGGCGGCCCCAACCTGGTGGGCAACACCGGCCGCATGTTCATGCATCTCAAGCCCCTGGACCAGCGCAAGGATGACGCCTTTAAAATTGTGCAGGAGTTCCGGCACAAGCTCAACCAGGTGCCCGGCATCCGGGCCTTCCCCCAGGTGCTGCCGCCCATACGCATCGGCGGCCAGCTCACCAAGAGCCTGTACCAGTTCACTCTGCAGAGTCCCAACACCGCTCAGCTGTACCGCCTGGCCCCGCTGCTGGAGGAGCGGCTCAGGCACATCCGGGCCATCACCGACGTGACCAGCGACATGCAGCTCAACAACCCCCAGGTGACGGTGGACATAGAGCGGGACAAGGCCGCCGCCCTGGGCATCACCGCCCACCAGGTGGAAGACGCCCTCTACGCCGCCTTCGGCTCCCGGCAGGTCTCCACCATCTACGCCCCCACCAACGACTATCAGGTGATCCTGGAGTTGCTGCCCCAGTACCAGCGCGACCCGGCCGCCCTGTCGCTGATCTACCTGCGCTCCAGCAGCGGCAAGCTGGTGCCGCTTTCCTCCCTGGCCCGTTTCCGCCAGGAGGAGGGACCTTTGGCCATCAACCACTCCGGCCAGCTGCCGGCGGTGACCATCTCCTTTGACCTGACCCCCGGCTACTCCCTGAGCCAGGCGGTCAGCGCCGTGGAGGATGTGGCCCGGCAGACCCTGCCGGCCACGGTGGCCACCAGCTTCCAGGGGGTGGCCCAGGCCTTCCAGAGCTCCCTGGCGGGCATGCAGCTGTTGCTGCTGATGGCGGTGCTGGTGATGTATCTGGTGCTGGGCATCCTCTACGAGAGCTTCCTGCACCCCCTGACCATCCTCTCGGGCCTGCCCACGGCGGCCATCGGGGCCTTGATCACCCTGTGGCTCTTCGGCCAGGAGCTGAACCTCTACGCCTTCGTGGGCATCATCATGCTGGTGGGCATCATGAAGAAGAACGCCATCATGATGATCGACTTCGCCCTGGAGGCCCAGCGGGAGCAGGGCAAGACCCCACGCGAGGCCATCATGCAAGGCTGCCTGGTGCGCTTCCGGCCCATCATGATGACCACCATGGCCGCCCTGATGGGCACCCTGCCCATCGCCCTGGGCCTGGGGGCCGGGGCCGAAAGCCGGCGCCCCCTGGGCCTGGCGGTGGTGGGCGGGCTGGTGGTCTCCCAGTTGCTCACCCTGTTCATCACCCCGGTGTTCTACCTGTACATGGAGCGGCTGCGCGAGCTGGGCGCGCGCCTGCGGCTGCCCGGCCGGCAGCCCAGCCCGGCCGCCCGCTAGAGCGCCGCGGCCCGCGGGACTGGCCTGGAGGCGCCGAACCGGCGGCCCCCAAAAGCTATCCCGCGGCGAGCCGCGGGATAGCCGGGGGAAAGAGGCCTGCGGCCGCTTAGAATTTGGTGCGCAGGCCGATCCAGAAGGTGCGCCCCATGCCGGGGTAGCCGCTTTCCATCTCATAGTCTTTGCCGAAGATGTTTTGCACGAAGCCGAAGGCCTCCAGGTGGCTGCCCAGGGGCTGCACCAGCTTGAAGTTGGCCAGGAAGTAGCCGTCGGTCTCCAGGGTCTGTAGGGTGGGGCTGGCCGGGGTGGGCAGTTGGTCGAACTGCGAACCCATGTACAAACCCTGCAAGATCAGGCGGGTCTGCACCTGGGGCACCGTGTAGACCGCCCGCAGGTCCACCTTGTGCTTGGGCGCGCCCAGCACGTCGTCGGTCACCCGGCCGTCGCTCTCGTCCCGGGCCACCAGATAGGTGTAGTCCGCCCGCAGGGTGAGATTCTTGCACGGGGTGTACTCGCCGGCGATCTCCACGCCGTAGAGGATGATGCTGGCGTAGTTGCGGTACACCGAGTCCAGGTGCGGTCCGTCGCGGGAGATGCGGTCGCTGACGTCGTGGTAGAACAGCGCCACCTGGCCCCAGGCCTTGTTGTCCAGGAAGCGGCGGGAGACGCCCAGGGTGTAGTTGACGCTCTCCTCGGGCTCCAAGGCGGGGTTGCCGGATTTGCTGGCGAACAACTGCTGCAGGGTGGGGAAGCGGGTCTTCTTGGCCACCGAGGCGAACAGCCGGGTGGAATCGGCGAAAATGTAGGAGGCGCCGATCATGGGGTTGAAGGAATCCTTCTTGTCCCCGGTGTCCAGATCATCGGTACGCACCCAGGCGCCCGAGCTGCTGGTCACGTTGGTCTGGGCCTTGTCCACCTCGAACCAGTCGTAGCTCACCCCGGCCACCAGCGCGAAGCCGGCGAAGGGCTTCCACTCGTTCTCCAGGGCCAGGGAGCCGGTGTAGGACAGGGCCTCGGTGAAGGGCAGGTAGGTGTCGGCCCGCTCCTGGTGGCTGTCCTGGCGGAAGTGGGCCGCGAAGCGCAGGGTGTCGGCCGGGTGGAGCTGCCAGTCGCCGTAGAGGGCGCCGCCGGCGAAGTAGTCCTTGAAGCGGCTGACGGCGATGACCTTGCTGTAGGTCTGGTCCGAGAAGGAGGTGTAGTCGTCCAGGTGGTAGTGGTAGAACAGCTTGCCGCGCAGCTTGAAGGAGCTGCTCAGGCGCTGCTCGCCGCTCAGGTCCAGGCCCCAGTCCTCGTACTTGTCCATGCGGGCGAAGGTGGAGAAGGCCGGGCGGCTGGTGAAGACCCGCTCCTCCACGGTGTTGACCGGGAAGCCCCAGGAGGAGTCCATGTAGTAGGCGCTCAGGAAGTACTGCGACTCCGGGGCCAGGTCCAGGCCCACCTTGGCCCAGACGCTGCTCTGGCGCGTGTCGGCATTCACCCGCTCGCCGCCGCCCTGGACCACGGCCGAGGTGGTCTTGCCCGGCCGGTTGATGATGGTGGTGGCCTGGGGGGTGTAGTCGTCGGACAGGCCCCAGCCGCTGCGCTCCAGGCGGTTGGCGTTGAGCCAGTACTTGAACTTGCCCAGGGTATTGCCGTGGGCCGCGGTCAGGCGATAGGCGCCGTACTCGCCCACCTCGGCCAGGGCGCTGAAGGTCGGCCTATCGCTGGCCTGCTTGGTGATGATGTTGATCACGCCCGCCATGGCGTTGGGCCCGTAGAGCACCGAGGGCGCGCCCTTGATCACGTCAATGCGCGCGATCATCTCGGTGGGCAGTTGGTTGAGGTTGAGCTTGCCGTAGTTGGTCTCGTAGTAGGGCACGCCGTCAATGAGGATCAGGGACTCGAACTGCTCGAAGCCGTGGATGCGCACATCGGGTTCGTTCTTGCGCCCGCTGGTGACGGTCACGCCCGGGGCGTAGCTCAGGGCCTCGGGAACGGTCAGGCTGTGGGTCTGTTGTATGTCCTGGGCGCTGACGTCGCTGGCGATACTGATGTTGGCCACCGCCGGGTGGTCGCCGGAGACCACCACCTCGCCCAGCCGGTACACTTGGAACTCCGGGCTGGGTGCGATGGGCTTGGTCTCGGCCAGCGCGGCCGGCGCGCAGACCAGGCCCATGATTACCCAGGCCAATAAAGTCCTTTTCACGACTTGCATTACCTCTCTCCTCCCAGTTCCTTCAGCCGATTCATTCTCTTGTGCTTAACCAGCCTTAACGCAGGCAGGGGCCCACGAAGATCACCCCCAGCCAGCCTTCCTTGATCTTGGCCAACTCCGCGGCCAGGTCCTGCAGCGGCGCTCTCACCACCCGCTGGGCCTGGGCGTAGCCGGCCCGGAGGACCACCGCGGCCGGGGTCTGGGGCGGGTAGGCCCTCTCGACCACCCCCAGCACCTGCTTCAGCTTGGGCAGGCCCATGAACACCACCAGGGTGGCGTTCTTGGCGGCCAGTTGCTTGGCCAGGCCCGGGTCCTTGAGCAGGGTGAAGGGGTCGCTGATGGCCACCGCGCCCCGGCAGGTTATGTCGCGCTTGAGCGCCGCCGAGCCGGCGTTGAAGGCGCTCAGGCCGGGCACGATGGTCAACTGCTCCTGGGGCACGAAGTCCGCCAGCCAGCGCCAGGAGCCGTAGACCATGGGGTCGCCCCAGTCCAGCACCGCCACGCTCTTGCCGCTGGCCAGGACCTTTTTGATCCGCTCGGCGGCGGCCGCCTGCTCCGCGCGCAGACGTTGGCGGTCCGCCACCTTCTTATGGGTGCCCGGGGCCGTGAAGGGCTTCTTGCCCACGGCCATGGGGTCGAACAGGACCTGCTTGCCGCGCAGATAGAAGGCGAAGCGCTTTTCTATGTCCTTGGGCGCTACCAGCACCTCGGCCTGGGCCAGGCGGCTCAGGGCGTCCAGGGTGAGCAGGCTGGTGTCCCCGCAGCCCATGCCGATGACGAAAAGGCGGGCCTTGGGCGCCAAGGACACCGCCTGCACACGGGAGACCGCCTTTACCCAACGGTCGGCCCAAAGATCGTCGGGAAAGACCAGTTCAAAGCGCCCGCCCGCCTCGATAGGCTTGTTGTCCTTGCGGTCGGCCAGGATGATCCGGGCCCCGGCGGGGCGCAGGAAAAGCTCCCCGTAGGAGGCCAGGGACTGGTAGCCGTCCGGCGCGCTGACCACGAACACGGAGTTGAGGTCGGCCTTGACCTTCTGATGGGCCAGGAGGTCGCGCAGGGCCACGCCCCGCAGCCGGTAGTGGCCGTGGAAGCCCTTGCCCTCGCCCACCTGCAGGGCCTGCACCTGTTGCTGGGGCAGGGCGGGCAGGCTCTTATACTCCTGCCGGCCGCCGGGAAGCTGCACCACCAGTGAGGGCGAAAACAGCTTGTCTTGCTTGGGGCCCCACTGGGCCGGCATTGGCCAGACCACCTCGATGCGGTCAACCCCCTCCAGGCTGCGGTCGCTGTAGAAGTCGCCGGCCACCGCCAGCTTGGGGATGCCTACCGTGCGCTGGAGCTGGCTCAGCCAGGGCTGGTACACATCCGGCTGGTGGCAGGCCTGGCAGCTCTTGTGGGGCATCACCGGCGAAGAGCTGAGCGCGATGATGGTCTCGGCCGGGTTGCGGTGGAACACCTCGCCCCAGGATAGGGCCACCTGGCGGCCGTCCCGGCTGTGCACCAAGATGGCCAGGTCGGTCAGCTTGTTAAAGCCGCCGGCCTCCTTGTCCACCACGGCCAGCTCCAGCAGGCTCCTGAGCGGCACGCCGCGCAGCCAAAAAACGCCGCCGAAATCGCCCTCGGAGTTGATATCATTGAGCTTCACCGTGGCCGGCGCCAGGCGGGCCAGTTGCTCGGCGTCCAGGCGCAGGGGCTGCTTGACCAGCCCGGAGACGGTCAGCAGCACGGGTTTGTCCTGGGCGGCAGCGGGGACGGCGGCCAGGAGCGCCAGCCCAGCCAACAAAAGGGCTAACTTGCGCATCATTACGCTTCCTCGGGTAGATTGCTGGGGCCGGGCAAAGGGGCAGGGCCGGCCTGCGGGAAAGGGGTTGTCAGTGCATGCGGCAGAGCATATGTCACGATTGACATATATGCCAAAAAAGACATAGTATGCCCCGGCTGTCAAGCAAAAAAGACCCATCACCGGGGCCTGGAGAACCAGATGGACAGTGGCGGAGCCAATAGCGGCGGCCTCAGCCGCCGGGTAGGGTTGCTTTCGGCTGGTTTTTTGATCGTGGCCAACATGGTGGGCACCGGCATCTTCACCACCAGCGGCTACATCATGCAGATGCTGGCCGACCCGATGCTGATGCTGGGGGCCTGGCTGCTGGGCGGGGTCATCGCCCTGGCCGGGGCCCTGTCCTACGCCGAGCTGGGGGCCCGCCTGCCCCGGGCCGGCGGCGACTACGCCTTCCTCAATGAGAGCTTCGGGCCGCTGTGGGCCTTCCTCTCGGGCTGGATCTCGCTGGTGGTGGGCTTCTCGGCGCCCATCGCCGCCTCGGCCATGGCCGCGGCCGCCTATCTGCTGCAGGCCTGGCCCGGCGGGGCCGGGGTGGTCTGGTGGCGGGGCGGGCTGGTGACCATCTCGCCCGAGAGCCTGCTGGCCCTGGGCTTCATCGCGGCGCTGACCCTGGTGCACACCCGGCGCCTGGCCGTGGGCCTGGGCGTGCAGAACCTGCTCACCGCGCTCAAGCTACTGCTGCTGGTGGTGCTGGTGGTGGCGGGCCTGGCTTTGTGGCCGGCCGCGGGGGTTTGGCAGGCCCAGGCGGCTTCCCCGCCCGCGGGCCACCTGGCCGGCAGCCTGGCCCTGTCCCTGATCTTCATTTTCTTCGCCTACAGCGGCTTCAACGCCGCCGCCTACCTGGGCGAGGAGATAGAGCGGCCGCAGCGCAACCTGCCCCTGGCCCTGTTGTTGGGCACCGGGCTGGTGGTGCTCCTGTACCTGTTGATCAACCTGGCCTACCTGGCCGCCCTGGGCCCGGCGGGCATGCTGGGGGTCAAGGAGATCGGCGCCCTGGCGGCCAAGGTCCTGTTCGGACCCCGGGCCGGCGGCCTGTTCAGCCTGGCGGTGAGCTTCTGCCTGCTGTCCAACATCGGGGCCATGATACTGGCCGGCTCCCGGGTCTACTTCGCCATGGCCCGCGACGGGGTGTTCTTCGGGGCCCTGGCCCGGGTGCCGCCTCACTCCCGGGTGCCCATCAACGCGGTACTGCTGCAGTCGCTCATCGCCGCGGTGCTGGTGCTGACCGCCTCCTTCCAGGCCCTGTTGTTCTACATCGGCTTCACCCTGTCGTTGTTCGCGGCCCTGACCGTGGCCGGGCTGCTGCTCCTGCGCCGCCGGCAGCCGCAGGCCCCGCCCTTCCGGGTGCCGGGCTATCCCTTCACGCCCCTGGCCTTCGTGGCCGTGAACCTGGGCATCGCGGGCTTCTCCCTCTGGGAGGAGCCCCTGCGCGGCCTGCCTGCCGGCCTGACCATCCTGGCCGGCCTGGTCTTTTATTTCCTGCACCGCCGCCTGCGTCGGCCCGGCCGCCCGGTTTAGGCGCGCCGCCGGCCCTCCGGCCAGTCCCGCAAAAAACCGGGACCCCCGCGGGGGTCCCGGCAGCGCCGCTTCGCGCCCTGGGGCCGGGCTCAGCCGCGGCGGTACAGCTCCTTCCAGGGGTCCCGGCGCTTGCGGAAGTAGCCGCGCAGGGCGGCCTTGAGAGTGGCCGCGGCCAGGGCCGCGCAGTGGCGGTGGTCCTTGGGCAGCCCGCCCAGCTCGCTCTCTATCTGGGCGGCCCCCACCTGGGCCGCCTGCTCCAGGGGCAGCCCCTTGATCAGGCAGGTTAGGGCGCTGCCGCAGGCCACGGTGTGCAGGCAGCCGTCGGTCAAAAAGCGGGCCTCATTGATCTTCCCATCGCTTATGCGCAGGTACAGCTCGAGGTGGTCGCCGCAGGTGCCCTGGGGGGCGGCGAAGCCATCGGGGTTGGGCAGGACGCCCAGGTTCTGCGGGGTCAGGGCGTGGGTCAGGAAGGCCTCGTTCAGGCCAGGGGCCTCCTCTCCGGGGTGCGGCTCATGACGGTCCATCTGGCACTCCCGCCAGGAGCGGGAAGGGCGAGGCCGGTCGGCCCCGCCCGCCCCGCCGGCTATGCTGGTTTAGCTGCGCAGCACGTAGTGGGCCACGCCGTCCTTGTGCATGCGGCCGATGAGGCCCTCGCCCACCATCTCGCGCAGGCTCTCCATGACCGGGGCCTCGTCCTCCTTGAGCGCCGCGGCCAACTCGCTGAGCTGGAAAGGCCGGTGTTCACTGGAGAGCAGGTTGGCCACCCGCGCCCGGATGAACTCCTCGCTGAGCACGCCCATGAAGTCGCGGTCGAAGATGAGGGCGTTGCGCTGGTTGCCCGGGTACACGTCCTCCCAGGGCCGGCGCAGGCTGGCGCCCAGCACCCAGCGCACGCGGGCGTTGTTCACCGTGGAGTACAGGCCCCGCAGCTTCTCCAGGTTGTCCGGGGTGCGCTCGATGGGCCCCAGGGCCGCCACCTGACTCACGAAGGCCTCCGCGGTGCGGATATACTCCTCGGGCTCGTTGAGGTCCGCGTGGGCCAGGGCAATGCGCCGCCGGTCGAAGCCGCACAGGGCCAGGAGCTTCTTGAGCAGGTTCACCCGGCTCCAGGTGTGGTCCAGGCCGTAGGAATGGTGGCAGTCCTCGGGCGGACAGCCGATCAACAGCAGGCCGCCGGCGCCCTCCAGGAAGGCCCGGGCCATCACCGAGGGGTCCAACTGGCCGATGCAGCTCACCCGCAGCATGTACAGGCGTGGGTCGTACTTGAGGCCCTTGACCCCGGCGTTGTCCGCCGCGGCCAGTCCGCCCCAGGCGCAGCCGAAGGCCAGCACCTCGTCGGCGGCCAGCCCCCGGGCCAGGGCCGCCACCCGCGCCTCGCGCTGGGCGGTGGTGTTGTTCTGCTGGGTCAGGGCGTGGTAGGGGCAGGCCGCCGCGCAGGTGCCGCCGCCGGTGCAGACCATGGGGTCCACGTGGCGGGGGATGTTGCCGCCGGGGCCCTCCACGGGCTCGATGCCGCCGCAGTCGCAGATCTCCTTGCACAGGCCGCAGCCGATGCACTTGCTGGCGTCCACCACGCAGACCATGCGCGGGGCGTACAGCTCGCCGCGGGCGGCCGTGGCCGCGATCTCCGCCACCCCGGCCGCGGCCCGGCGGCCCTGGCGCAGGGACTCGTGCAGGTCGCAGGGATAACGGGCGCTGCCGGCCAGGATGGTCTCGGCGCGGCCCACCATCTCCGGCCGCACCCGCTGCTTGTGCTGCTCCAGGAAGTGCCCCTCCACGTGCTCCAGCCCCAGCACCTGGGCCACCTTGAGCGCCTCGTGGCCCACCGAGCGGCGGGGGCTCAGGATCAGCTTGTCCCAGGGCATCTCGCATTCCAGGTGGCTGACCGGGTCGCAGTAGGTCACGTAGCCGGTCTGCACCGTGGGCCGCAAGGAGCCGTCGTAGGGAACCCAGGTGATGCCCAACTGCCGGCTGGCCGCCCGCTCGCCGGTGGACAGGGGGATGGACATATTGTGGTTGTAGAAGATGGTCACCTGGGTCCGGGGGGAGTGGGAGCGCATGTAGCGGGCCATGGACCAGGCCGCCCGCGAGGAGAGGTAGGCGTACTCGGGGTGGCCGGCCTCATAGTCGTTGATCCAGAACAGCACCTTGCCCTCGGGCACCCCCAGGGTCCACATCATCTCCTCGGCCTCGGTGTGGCAGATCACGTTGCGGCCGTCGTGTCCGAAGTTGGAGCCCTGGTTGAGCATCTGGCCGTCCAGGCAGGCGATGACCGCGCTGACTTCGTGCACCCGGGGCGGGCCGCCGGTGGGGTCGGAGAAGGTCGCCTGGTAGCTGCCGGTGCGGCCGGTCAGGCCGGTGAGCTCGCCCACGGTGATGCGCCGGATGTAGGGGCTGGCGTCCACCTCCTTCATGATCTCCTTCAGGCGGTCATAGTAGTGGCGCTCGCCGGGGTAGTGCTCGTGCAGCATGCGTATCTCGTCTTCCCACTCGTCGGTGGCCACGGCCAGGACCGACTCTATGCCCCGGCGGGAGAGCTCCTGGGCCGCGGAGTAGGTGGCGATGCCGCCGCCCAGGACCATCACCGGCCCCTTGAACTCCACCTTCTCGCGCACCGTGGGGGTGAGGGCCGCCAGGCCGGCCACCGCGGCCTGGATCAGCTTGAAGCCCTTGGCCGCCTTGTCCTCGGGGCTCAGGTCGCTGACCTGGGCCACGTGGTCCCGCAGGTTGACCATGTCCACCTGGCCCTCGTCCAGGCCCGCGGACAGGAGTTCGCCCTCGAACTTCTTGAGCAGGATGCGCGCCTCGCAGCCGGCCACCAGCAGCCGGTCCAGGCCGTTGGCGGCCACCGCCTGGCGCAGGTTGCTCAGGCCGGGGGTGAGGCAGGCGAAGGGCAGGGTGGCCACGTAGCTCACGGCCGGGTCCTGGGCCAGCTTCTGCTCTAGGCCCTTGAGGTCCACCAGAGGGGCGATGCGCCGGCCGCACTCACAGAGGAAGACGCCTATCTTGCAACCGTTGCCGTTGTCCATGTTCATGCCTCCTTGCTGGCTAACGGGCCCCGTGGGCCAGGACCACCTTGGGCACGCCGCGCACCGCGTCGAAGCGGCTGCGCATGGCGCCGGTGGGGCATACGGTGACGCAGCAGCCGCAGGCCACGCATTTGTCGGTGGGGATCATATAGGGCGCGCCGATCTGCTTGTGCACGCCGCGGCCCACGGTGCTGATGGCGTTGGCCCCCACCACCTGGGCGCAGACCCGGGAGCACAGCCCGCAGAGGATGCACTGCTCCTCGGGGTTGTGCACCGCGAAGCGGGTGCTGCCCACGCCGTACTCGGCGGCCAGGGCCTGGATCTCCTTGCTGGCCGGACACTCGGCCAGGAGCATCTCCAGGATCCAGCGCCGCACGTTCTTCACCCGCTGGCTGTCGGTGTAGACGTTTAGCCCCTCGGCCACCGGGTACATGCAGGAGATCACCACCTTGGACCAGTCGCCCTCCCTAAGCTCCACCACGCACAGGCGGCAGGCGCCCGAGGGCTCCACCGCCTCGTGGTAGCAGAGGGTGGGTATGTTTATGCCGTGCTGCCGGGCGGTCTCCAAGACGGTCCAGCCCGGCTGGGCCTGTACTTGTTGGTCGTTGATCTTGAACTTGATCATCTCTAGCAAACCTCCCTAGCGCACCAGCACCGCGCCGAACTTGCAGGACTCCAGGCAGATGCCGCAGCGGATGCACTTGGCCTCGTCAATGACGTGAGGCTTCTTCTTCTGGCCGCTGATGGCCTCCTGGGGGCAGGCCCGAGCGCAGGTCATGCAGCCGGTGCAGGCCTCGGCGTCGATGCTGTAGGTGATCAGCTCCTTGCAGACCCCGGCCGGGCAGCGGTGCTCGTTGATGTGGGCCAGGTACTCGTCCTTGAAGTAGCGGACGGTGGTCAGGACCGGGTTGGGGGCGCTGCCGCCCAGGGCGCAGAGGGCGCCGTCGGCGATGGCCGCGGCCAGGCTGCCCAGGTCCTGGAGGTCCTCCTCGCTGCCCTGGCCCATGCCGAAGGACTCCAGCATCTCGCGCATGCGACTCAGGCCCAGGCGGCAGGGGATGCACTTGCCGCAGGACTCCTCCTCCAGGAACTTGAGGAAGTAGGCGGCCACGTCCACCACGCAGTCGCGCTCGTCCATCACGATCATGCCGCCGGAGCCCATCATGGAGCCGGCCTTGGTCAGGGAATCGTAGTCCACCGGCGTGTCCTTGAGGGCGTAGGGGATGCAGCCGCCGCTGGGGCCGCCGGTCTGCACCGCCTTGAAGGGCTTGCCGCCGGGCACCCCGCCGCCGATCTTCTCTACGATGTGGGCCAGGGGCACCCCCATGGGCACCTCCACCAGGCCCACGTTGTTGACCTTGCCCACCAGGGAGAAGACCTTGGTGCCGGTGCTGTGGGGCACGCCGATGCCCGCGTACCACTCGCCGCCCTTTTCCACGATCTGGGGCACGTTGGCCCAGGTCTCCACGTTGTTGAGCACCGTGGGCCGGCCCCAGAGCCCCTCCTCCACCGAGCGCACGTACTTGGGCCGCGGCTCTCCGGCCCGGCCCTCGATGGAGGTGAACAGGGCCGTGGACTCGCCGCAGACGAAGGCCCCGGCCCCGCGGTTGATCTGGATGTCGAAGTTGAAGCCGCTGCCCAGGATGTTCTGGCCCAGCAGCCCCAGCTCCCGGGCCTGGGCCATGGCCAGGCTCAGGTGGCGAATGGCCACCGGATACTCGGCGCGCACGTAGATGTAGCCCTGCTCGGCGCCCAGGGCGAAGGCCCCGATGATCATGCCCTCGATAACCGCGTGGGGGTCGCCCTCCATGATGGTGCGGTCCATGAAGGCCCCGGGGTCGCCCTCGTCGCCGTTGCAGACCACGTACACCGGCCGGCCCTTTTTCTCGATGGCCTTCAGGGCGCTGCGCCACTTGCGGCCGGTGGGGAAGCCGGCCCCGCCGCGGCCGCGCAGGCCTGAACGCTCCACCTCGGCCACCACCTGCTCCGGGGTCATGCCGCTCAGGGCCTTGGCCAGGGCCAGGTACCCGCCCCGCAGGATGGTGTCGCGGATGTCGGTGGGGTCCACCCAGCCGATGTTCTTGAGCACCACCCGCTGCTGCAGGTTGTAGAAGGGGATGTCCTCCACCGTGGCCAGCAACTCGTCGCTCTGGGGGTCGTGGTAGAGCAGCCTCTCCACGGTCTGGCCCTGCTTGAGGGTCTGCTCCACGATCTCCTCGGCGTCGCCCGGCTGCACCCGCTGATAGAAGATGCCCTGGGGCCGGATGACCACCAGGGGGCCGCGGGAGCAGAAGCCGTGGCAGCCGGTGATCTTGATCAGGGGCTTGACCGCCGCCTCCAGGCCCGCTGCGGCCACGGCCTGCTTCAGGGCCTGGGCCACCTTGGGGCTGCCGTTGGCCAGGCAGCCGGTGCCGTGGCAGACGATCACCTCGGCCCGATTCGGGTCCTGCTGCTCCTGCCGGTTCTGGCGTAGAAGCTCCAGGTCGGCGACCGAGTTCAGGCGCTGCCCTTCCAACTGCGGGGCTGTGCTCGCTTTGCTCATGGCCTCTCCTCTATATCCTGGGAAAGCTCTTTGAGGAGCTTGTTCAGCTTTTTGGCGGTCACGTTGGCCAGGTAGTCCTCATCGGCCACCACCACCGGGGCCAGGGCGCAGGCGCCCAGGCAATTGACCGTTTCCAGGGTGTACTTGAGGTCCTCGGTGGTCTGGCCGGCGTCCACCCCCAGGCGGCGGGACAGCTCGTCCACGATGCGCTGGCTGCCCTTGAGGTGACAGGCGGTGCCCAAACAGACCTTGATCTCGTGCTCGCCGCGGGGCTCCAGGGAGAAGGACTGGTAGAAGGTGGCCACCGCGTAGGCCTGGCTCATGGGCACCCCGGTGTAGTCGCAGACCAGGGTCAGGGCCTCGGGCGAGATGTAGCTGAAGGCGGCCTGGACGTCCTGCATCAGGAAGATCAGGGACTCCGGCCGCCCGGGGTAACGCTCCATTATTTCGTCGAGATCAATGTCTATCGCCGGCTTCATCACTATTCTCCTTTGCCGAATGTGACGGATGGCACACTCGGACCCTTGGACTGCAAAACAAGGGCCATTACCCATAACCAGCGTATTTTTCAGGGGATAATCCTAGGCCGCTGTCTGGGCCCGGGTCTTTGCAACAAAATTTGTTTCAGGGACTCAGGCATGGGCAGGCCGGCAAAGGAGATCGTTGGCCTTAATGTCCGGCAGGATGTGCAAAACTTGGCTTGGAACAAATCGTGAAACATTGCTGAAACATAATTGGAACACAGCGCAACCCAGACCCAGATACTTCATGCGCCGCCAGAGAGGCGCGGCCCATGCCCAGAGGCTCGGCGCCTCCTGGCGCCGGCCGGCGGACTGGGAAAAGTGGCGGCCACATGTGGAACGGTTAAGCCTCCAGGCCCGTTCTTGGGCACGCACAGCAGGCGCCCCCGCCGCGCCTGATCCTAACCCCGGTTGTACAACGAGCGCAACCTCCGGCCCGGCCTTGTCGAGAAGCCGCTTTCAACCTGCCGCCGTCTTTTGTGCGACAATGAAACCGGAGCGCGCAACAGAGAGGTGGCGATGGCTTTTTCGCGCAAGTGGCTGTTGCCGGCCCTGGCCCTGGCGGCCTTGGTAAGCGGGGCCTGGGCCCTGGGAATCACGCCGGTGTTGCCACCTTTTAGCTGGGGGGATGAGCTTCCTGTGAAGAAGCTGAAGTTGCCGTCTGGGTTCAACATTCAGGTGCACGCCCGGGTGCCGGGGGCCCGTTCTCTCTGCCTGGGCGAAAAGGGCACCCTGTTCGTGGGAACCCGGCAGGACAAAGTCTATGCCGTGAAGGACGGCGGCAAGGGCAGGGCCGGCAAGGTGTTCACCATTGCCTATGGTTTGCGACAGCCCAACGGGGTGGCCTTCAAAGACGGCGCGCTCTATGTGGCCGCGGTGGATAAGGTGTTCAAGCTCCCGGACATCGAAGGCCGCCTGGACGACCCCCCCAAGCCGGAGCTGATAAGCAGCGGTCTGCCCGGCGAGGATCACCACGGTTGGCGCTACGCCGCCTTCGGCCCCGACGGCTGGCTTTACATCGCGGTGGGGGCTCCCTGCAATGTGTGCGAGCGCCCCGACCCCTACGCCACCATTATCCGCATGGATCCCCGGGGCCGGTACCAGGTGTACGCCAGAGGCATACGCAACTCGGTGGGATTCGCTTGGCGGCCCTCCAGCGGGGTGCTGTGGTTCACCAACAACGGCCGGGACTGGATGGGTGACACCCTGCCTCCAGACAGCCTGCACCGCGCCCCCCGGGCCGGCCTGAATTTCGGCTTTCCCTTTTGCCACGCCGGGGTGCCGGACCCCAAGTTGAACCAGGGCCAAAAATGCTCCGAATTCGCGCCCCCCGCCCTGAAGCTTCCGGCCCACGTGGCGCCTTTGGGGATGTGCTTTTACACCGGCCAGATGTTCCCGCCGCAATACCGGGGAGTTGTCTTCATCGCCGAGCACGGCTCCTGGAACCGTCGCGCCCCCATCGGTTACCGCCTCAGCCTGGTGCGCCTGAAAGGAGACAAGGTGGTGGACTACCGGCCTTTCGCCACGGGCTGGTTGGAGGAGATGAGCGCCTGGGGTCGTCCGGTGGACGTGCTGGTGGACGGGACCGGGGCCCTGCTGCTGAGCGACGACCGGGCCGGGGCGATCTATCGCATAACCTATCAGGCCCGTTGAACCCCGGCGTTGAACGAAAAGCAGCCCTCGCTCAACCCAGACCCAGCTCCTTCATGCGGCGCCAGAGGGAGGTGCGGCTCATACCCAGACGCGCGGCCGCCTCCTGGCGCCGGCCGCCGCTCTGGGCCAGGGCCTCCAGAATCATCTCCCGCTGCTCCTGATCCGGGCCGGCGCCGGCCGCCTCCGGAGCGGGCACCGGCCGGGGGCCGGCCTGGCGCTCGAGCATGAACTCGCCCAGGGCGGGCAGGTTGTGCGGGAAGATCACCGGCCCCTTGACGAAGACGTAGGCGTGCTCAATGACCCGCTCCAGCTCGCGCACGTTGCCGGGCCAGTGGTAGTTCATGAGCATCTTCATCACCTTGGGGTCCACGGAGCGCACCTGCTTGTCGTGCCGAACATTGAGCTGGGCCATGAAGTGCTGCACCAACAGCGGTATCTCCTCGCGGCGCTGGCGCAGGGGCGGGATGCTGAGCGGCACGGTGCGCAGGCGGTAGAACAGGTCCTCCCGGAAGCGGCCCAACTGCATGTCCTTGACCAGATCCCGGTTGGTGGCCGCGATGATGCGGGCGTCCATGGGGATGAGCCGGGTGCCGCCCACTCGCTCGAAGACCTTCTGCTCCAGCACCCTGAGGAGCTTCACCTGCAACTCCGGTTTGAGCTCGCCAATCTCGTCCAGGAACAGGGTGCCGCCCTTGGCCAGCTCGAAGCGCCCCACCCTGGAGCGCACCGCGCCGGTGAAGGCGGCCTTCTCGTGGCCAAACAGCTCGCTCTCCAACAGGGTCTCGGCCAGGGCCGAGCAGTTCACGGCCACGAAGGGCCCCTGTTTGCGCGGGGAGTGGTGGTGGATGGCCCGGGCGAACAGCTCCTTGCCGGTGCCGCTCTCGCCGGAGATGAGCACGCTGGCCTCGCTGGCGGCCACGTCGGGCAGCATCTGGAACAGGCGGCGCATGGAGGGGCTGGAGCCGATGATGTCAGCGAAGGAGTGGCCTTGCTGGCCCTCGGGCAGGCCTTGGGCCAGGCCGTCCAGGGGCCGGAAGCTCTCCACCGCCCCCACCACCGCGCCGGAGCGGTCGCGCACCACCGAGGTGTTCACCAGCACCCCCAGGCGCCGGCCCCCCTTGTGCAGCATGCGCACGTCCTGGTCCATGCGGATCACCCCGCTCTCCAGGGTGGTGCGCAGGGGGCAGACCGACTGGCACAGGTCCGAGCGGAAGATGTCCCAGCAGTGGCGGCCCAGCACCTCGTCGCGGCGGTAGCCGGTGATCTCCTCGGCCCGCTGGTTGAAGGAGGTGATGCGCCAGCGGGTGTTGATGGTGAAGATGCCCTCGGCCAGGTTCTCGAACAGGGCCTGGTAGCCCAGCCGCGGCATGTCCGGCAGGGTCTCGCCCGGGTCCAGGCGCCCCTCCTTCAGGGGGACGAAGTCCAGGTCCCGAAAGGTGATAAGGGCCCCCGCCACCTGCCGGCCGGGCCCGAACAGGGGGTTGATGCTGTATTCGCCGTTGAACTCCTGGCCGGACGCGTCGTGCATGCGGCAGTGCAGGCCGCTGGTGCCCGCCCCCCGGCCCAGGGCGTTGTCCAGCACGGCCTGGAAGTCGCCCAACTCCGGCCCGGCCAGCAGCCGCTCCAGGCGCAGGGGCTCGCCCGGGTTCAGCTCCCCGCCCAGCAACTGCCGGGCCACTTGGTTGCAGCCCAGCACGCGCAGGGAGGAATCCACGGCCAGCACCCCTTCGCCGGCCAGCAGGGGCTTTTTGTCCTCTGGGCTCATGGACGGCTTGTCTGCTCCCGCAAGGAAGGGATCACCTAATTAATGTAGCAAAATAAGGAAATTGCGCAAGGCCAAAAAACCGGCGCCGTCTTGCCGGCGCCCTGTCCTCGGCCCGGGAGCAATCGGCCTAAAGCTTCAGCCCCAGGATGCGGCTGGCCTCCCCGTCCTGCAGGAAGGAGGATACATTCCAGCACAGGGCGCGCAGGTCCTTGTCCGACAGCCCCGGGGTCAACAGGCCCCGGGCCCCGGAGAAGCCCCGCCCGGCCACCAGCGCGGCCAACTCCTTCAGGCGGCCCAGGGTCACTTGGTCGCCCTGGTCGTGGGCCTGGTCATAGGCCTTGCCCAGGGCGTTGACCCGGCTCACGGAGCAGCGCTTGCAGGTGCGGTCTGGTTCCACGAAACCTCCTTGATCCGCGCAGGAAGCCGGGCGGCCGGGCGGTGGCAGAATGTTGGTCAGGCAATACTATAATTACTCCGGCCCCCTGGCAAGGTTTTTAGGCGATTGCTCAATCATCCCCTGGAGATAATTACCCGGAGCCATCCAGGAATCACCGCCCGAGGCCAGGCGCGGGCCTTGACAGGGGGCGGCAGGGCGCGATAATAAAAAAGCATAGTTTTTACTGAACGTTAAACATCACACCTCCCAGGCGCCTTTTCTTGCGCGGAGCTTTAGATCGTGTCCAGCGAGTTTGATAGCAAGCGCACGCCGCCGGCCCAGGGCATCCTGGAGGCGGTCTCCCTGGGGGTGTTGACCGTGGACCCGTCTGGCGTGATCACTTACTTCAACCGCGCCGCCGAGCAGATCACCGGCGTGAGCCGCGACCAGGCCCTGGGCCGCGCCTGCGCCGAGGTGCTCAAGTCCACCCTCTGCGACGAGTATTGCCCGGTGCGCCGGGCCATGGATTCCGGCGAGGACCAACTGGGCCTGGAGGCGGTGTTCATCCGCCAGGAGGGGCGCTCGGTGGTGCCGGTGCGGCTCTGCGCCTCGCCCCTGCACGACGCGGCGGGCCAGGTCTGCGGAGCGGTGGAGACCTTCCAAGGCCTGCACCTGGGCAGCCACTCCGAGGAAGACCGCAAGGACATGCGCACCTGGGAGGACTTCATCGGCGACAGCCCCCAGGTGGCGCGCATCTTCGACACCCTCAAGGTGGTGGCGCCCAGCAAGGTGACGCTGCTCCTGGAGGGGTCCACCGGCACGGGCAAGGACCTGCTGGCCCAGATCATCCACAGCAACAGCCCCCGGGCCGACAAGCCCTTGATCAAGGTCAACTGCGCGGCCCTGCCCGAGAACCTGCTGGAAAGCGAAATGTTCGGCTACAGCCGGGGGGCCTTCACCGGCGCCGACCGGGACAAGCCCGGCCGCTTCCAACTGGCCGACGGCGGCACCATCTTCCTGGACGAGATCAGCGAGCTGCCCCTGTCCCTGCAGGCCAAGCTGCTCAGGGTGCTGGAGGACCAGGAGTTCTTCCCCCTGGGCGCCCGCCAGACCACCCGGGTGGACGTACGCATCCTGGCCGCCTGCAACAAGCCCCTGGACCGCCAGGTGGAGCGGGGCCTGTTCCGCGAGGACCTCTACTACCGGCTCAATGTGATCAAGATCAACGTGCCCGGCCTGCGGGAGCGGCGCGAGGACATACCGCTGTTGATCCGGCGCTTGATCCAGCGCAAGAACGTGGAGAACGGCACCTACATCTGCCGCTTCTCGCCCGAGGCCCTGGACATCCTGCTGAACTACGACTACCCGGGCAATGTGCGCGAACTGCAGAACATCCTGGAGCACGCCTGCCTGCTCTGCCGGGGAGACGTTATCCGCGCCCATCACCTGCCCCACGACCTGCTGGGCGGGGCGCTGGCCTCGGCCAAGCCCATGGTGGAACAGCAGGAAAAAGATAAGCTGGTGGAGCTGCTTGCCCGCCACGACTGGAACCAAACCGCCGCCGCGCGCGAGCTGGGCGTGGACCGCACCACCCTTTGGCGGCGCCTGAAGCGCCTGGGGGTTTCCCGCACCTAGGCCGTTGCTGTTGCTGCAACACTGCTGTTGCATTGAGCGCAACACAAAAAGATTTATAATAATATATAATTAGACAACTTGGGTTGATTATTAAGTGCTTAATAGTTGCATTATTCTGCAACACAGCGATGTTTTCAAAATATAACGTTTTTGACAACTAATTAATAATTATAATAAATCTCATTTTGCGCGGCTTGGCACAGGTTATGCCTATTTATCATGGCAAACCCGATCAGGCGAGCCGATGAACCCAGCCAAGTCCAAAGGCCAGAAACTCACCCAGCGCTTGTCCTTCAAGCTCACTGCCGGGGTGGGGGTCTGCCTGATCGTGCTCACCGGCGTGGCGGCCTACTTCGGCATCCACAACCAGGAGCGGCGCTCCATCGAGAAGATGCTGCAGACCAGCACTTGGTTTTCGGACACGGTGAAGCGGGCCACCCGCTACGGCATGCTCAAGGACCAGCGCGAGAGCGTGCACCACATCATCGAGGCCATCGGCCGGCAAAGCGGCGTGCAGGCCATCCGGGTGCTCAACAAGAAGGGGCGCATCATGTTCAGCAGCCGGGCCGAGGAGATCGGCCGTCTGGTGGACATGGAGAGCGAGGCCTGCTACGCCTGCCACTTCAAGGACCGGCCCCTGGAGCGCCTGCCCCTCACCCAGCGCAGCCGCATCTTCAGCAGCAGCGAGGGCGGGGCGCGCCACCGGGTGCTGGGGGTGATCAACCCCATCTACACCGAGAAGGTCTGCTACTCCGACCCCTGCCACGTCCACCCGCCCGAGCAGACCGTGCTGGGGGTGCTGGACGTGGCCCTGTCCCTGGACGCGGTGGACCAGGAGCTGGCCCAGAGCACCCGCCAGGTGCTCATCTATGCGGCGGCCGGCTTCGTGGCCATCTGCATGGTGGTGGCTCTGTTTACCTTCTACCTGGTCAACCGCCCCCTGAATTCACTGCTCAGCGCCACCCGCCAGATCACCCAGGGCGACTACCAGCATCCCATCGTGGCCCGCAACAACGACGAGTTGGGCTCCTTGGCCCAGTCCTTTGACCTGATGCGCCGGGGCATCAAGGACAAAACCGATGACCTGGAGCAGAGCCGCCGCCAGTACCAGCGCCTGTTCGAGGAGGTGCCCTGCTACATCTCGGTGCAGGACGCGGACTTCAAGCTGGTGGCCCACAACAAGATGTTCGAGCGGGACTTCGGCTACTCCATCGGCCGCCACTGCTACGTGGCCTACAAGGGACGCACCACCAAGTGCCCCCACTGCGCGGTGGACAAGTCCTTCCGGGACGGCCGCATGCACAGCGCCGAGGAGATGGTGGTGGGCGCCGACGGCAAGCCCATATATTTCCTGAACCTGACCACCCCCATCACCAACAAGCAGGGCGACATCATCGCGGTGATGGAGATGGCCACCGACATCAGCGACATCCGCCGCCTGGAGGAGGAGCTCAAGCGCTCCGAGGAAAAGTACCGCCTGTTTTTCAACAACGACCCCAACCCCATCTTCGTCTTCGACGCGGACACCCTGGAGATACTGGACGCCAACGACCGGGCGGCCAGCGAGTACCAGTACGAGTCCGGCGCCCTCATCGGCCGTTCCTTCTTGGATCTGACCCACCCCGGCGACCGGGGGCGGGTGCGCTCCTTCCTAGACGGCCAGGAGGCCTTCCTGCCCAGCGTGCGCCAGGTGCGCCGGGACGGGGCGATCTACTTCGCCAATCTGCGGGCCTCCTACGGCGAGCACCTGGGGCGCAAGGCGGTGATCGCCACCACCAACGACATCACCCAGCGCATGCAGACCGAGCAGCAGCTCATCCAGGCGGCCAAGATGGCCACCCTGGGCGAGATGAGCGCCGGCGTGGCCCACGAGCTCAACCAGCCCCTGAGCGTCATCGCCACCGGCAGCGACTATTTGCGCAAGGCGGTGAACGGCGGCGTCCTGCCCGAGGCCGCCATCCTGCGCGAGGTGGCCGCCGAGTTGGCCGGCCAGGTGGAGCGGGCCCGGCGCATCATCTCCCACCTGCGGGAGTTCGGCCGCAAGCACGAGGTGGCCGCCGAGAACGTCTCCATCAACGACGCCATCAACGGGGTCTTCGCCCTCCTGGGCCAGCAGCTGGCCGTGCACAACATACAGGTGCAGACCGAGCTGGCCCCGGACCTGCCGCCGGTGCGGGGCGAGCTGAACCGCCTGGAGCAGGTGTTCATCAACCTGGTGATGAACGCCCGCGACGCCATCGAGGAAGGACAGGAGGGGGGCGCGGCCGCCGAGGGGCTGATCCGGGTGACCAGCGCCGCGCACAACGGGCAGGTGGTGGTCACGGTCAGCGACAACGGCTGCGGCATACCGGCCGCGGACCTGGACCGCATCTTCGAGCCCTTCTTCACCACCAAGGAGGTGGGCAAGGGCACCGGCCTGGGGCTGTCCATCTCCTACGGCATCGTGCGCGACTTCGGCGGCTCCATCGAGGTGCAGAGCAAGCCGGGGGAGGGCACCAGCTTCCGCCTGAGCTTCCCGGCCAGCCAGGAGGAGGCGTCATGAATACCGCCGCCACCCAGCGCTTCAACCGCCTGCTGGTCATAGACGACGAGCCGGGCATCCGCCGTATGATGTCCCTGTCCCTGGCCGCCGACGGCTACCAGGTGCATACCGCCGGCAGCGGGGCCGAGGGGCTGAAGGTGTTCGCCCGAGAGCGGCCGGACATCGTGCTCACCGACATCAAGATGCCCGGCATGGACGGAATGGAGGTGCTCCGGCGCATCAAGGAGCACGACCCGGCCACCGAGGTGATCGTCATCACCGGTCACGGCGACCTGGACCTGGCCATCCGCTCCCTGCAGCTAGAGGCCAGCGATTTCGTGACCAAGCCCATCAACGACCAGGCCCTGGCCGTGGCCCTGGCCCGGGCCGCCGAGCGCCTGGCCCTCAAGGCCGAGCTGAGGGCCTACACCCAGGATTTGGAGAAAAAGGTGGCCGAGGCCACGGCCAAGGTGCTGGCCAGCGAGCGCCTGGCCGCGGTGGGCCAGACCGTCAGCGCCCTGGTGCACTCCATCAAGAACATGCTGGCCGGCCTCAAGGGCGGCACCTACCTGGTGTCCGAAGGCCTGGCCAAGGACCGGCGCGATCTGGTGGCCGGCGGCCTGGAGATGCTCCAGCGCAACGTGGGCCGGGTGCAGGAGCTGGTGGGCGACCTGCTGACCATATCCAAGCCGCGCACCCCGGAGCGGGCCGCCTGCGCCCTGTGCGAACTGGCCGCCGAGGCCGTGGCCTGCATGCAGCCCCAGGCCCGGGACCGGGGGGTGGAGTTGGTGCTGGGGGCCGTGCCGCCGGAGATCAACGCGGAGCTGGACCAGAAAATGATCCTGGACGCCCTGTTGAACCTGATCAGCAACGGCCTGGACGCGGCGGCCACGGTCAGCAAAGGGCGGGTGGAGCTGAGCGTCAGCAGCCGGGGCGGCGAGGTCTGCCTGCAGGTGGCCGACAACGGCCCCGGCTTGGAGCCCGAGGCCCTGGCGCACATCTTCGAGGGCTTCTACAGCAGCAAGGGCGCGGCCGGCACCGGCCTGGGGCTGATGGTCTGCGCCAAGAGCGCCCAGGAGCACGGCGGCCGGGTGGAGTACGACAACCATCCGGGGCAGGGGGCCGTGTTCCGCCTGGTCCTGCCGGCCCGGCCGGCCGGGGCCGCGGCGGCGACTTAAAGATTACGGCCGGCCGCCACGGCCGCGGGCCGGACGGCGGGTCTAAAAAGGGAGGTGCTCGATGATTACCTACAAGAACATCCTGTACTGCACGGATTTCTCGGAGGACGCGGAGATCGCCCTGTATCACGCGGTGGACCTGGCCAAGCGCCACGGGGCCCGCCTGCACGTGCTGCACTGCCCCCACTCCACCCTGCGCTACATGCCCACCGAGACCGACGAGGGGGCGCCGGCCGGCGAGTTCACCGACGTGACCCCGGAGCTGATTGCCAAGCTCCTGGCCGAGCTCAAGGCCCGCTACGCCGGCAAGCTCGAGGGCCTCAAGGACGTGAGCTGGCAGGTGATGACCGGCACGCCCTTCGTGGAGATACTGCGCTACGTGCGCGAGAACGACATTGATTTGGTGGTGATGGGCGCCGTGGGGGCCTCGGGCCAGGAGGACACCCACTACGGCAGCACCGTGGAGCAGGTCAGCCGCCGCTGTCCCTGCCACGTGATGGCCATCCGCAACCCGGAAAAAACCTACACCCTCTAAATCAGGGAGGAGACAGTCATGACCAAGAGAGTGTTGGTGGTGGACGATGAGATGGACGTTCGCACCTTCATCTCCACCCTGCTGGATTCCAACGGCTACAAGGCCGTGGTAGCCGAGAACGGCGAGCAGGGCTGGGCCAAGTTCCTGGAGAAGAAGCCGGACCTGGTGACCCTGGACGTGATGATGCCCAAGGAGAGCGGCATCAAGATGTACCGCAGCATCAAGACCGATCCGGCGCACGCGGGCGTGCCGGTGCTGGTCATCAGCGGCCTGGCCCGCAAGACCTTCCTGCACTCGCAGAAGGTGCTGGACAAGTTCAAGAACCAGCAGGTGCCCCAGCCCGAGGGCTACATTGAAAAGCCCCCCGAGCCCGAGGAGCTGTTGACCGAGGTCAAGCGCATCATCGGCTAGCGCCGCGGAGGATATCATGTCCCACACGACCGGCGGCGCGGCCCCCGAGACCGCCCGCGTTCAGGCCGCGGCCGCGCCCCCGCCCCCGCCCCCGGAGGAGGTCATCCGCCCCAGCGGCCGCTGGCTGGCCCAGGTGGAGGCCGCCAGCGGGGTCAAGGCCGGGGCCTGCTTCGGCTGTAAGAAGTGCTCCAACGGCTGCCCCCTGACCTTTGCCATGGACCTGCACCCCTACCAAGTGGTGCGCTACCTGCAACTGGGGCAGATGCAGCGGCTGGAGGGCTGCCGCACCATCTGGCTGTGCGCCTCCTGCCAGACCTGCCTGACCCGCTGCCCCAACCAGGTGGACCTGCCCCGGCTCATGGACTTCCTCAAGGAGACGATGGCCCGGCGCGGCCAGGCGGTGGAGGAGGAGCGCACCCTCTTGTTCCACCAACTGTTCCTCAAGGGGGTGGCCAAGCGGGGCCGGGTCTTCGAGGGCGAGCTGATGGCCGGCTATCTGCTCAAGACCGGCGGCGCCTTCGGCCCCGAGGCCCTGGCCAACGCCAAGCTGGGCCTGATCATGTTCAGGAAGGGCCGCCTGAAGCTGCTGCCGGCGCGCATCAAGGACCGGGCCTGGCTCAAGGAGCTGTTCAAGTGAAAGCAAAGCACGAGCCCGCCCAAAGGGTCAGCTACTACCCCGGCTGCTCCCTGGAGGCCACCGCCCGGGACTACGCCGAGAGCATCGCCGGAGTCTGCGGGCGGCTGGACATTGAGCTGGTGGAGCTGAAGGACTGGAACTGCTGCGGGGCCACCGCAGCCCACAGCCTGGACCACCGGGCCACCATCAACCTGGCCGCGCGCAACCTGGCCCTGGCCATGGAGGGGCCCTCGCCCCTGGTGGTGCCCTGCGCCCTGTGCTTCAACCGCCTGGCCAGCGCCCGCCACGAGCTGATGGAGGGCGGCTCGCTGGTCATCGAGGCCATCGGGCGGATGGGCCGGGACTACGCCGCGGTGCAGGTCAAGGAGCTCAACGATTTTCTCACCCAGCCGGCCATGATCGCCCTGGCCGAGAGCCAGGCCACGCAGGGCCTGGCCGGCCTCAAGGTGGTCTGCTACTACGGGTGCCAGGGCCAGCGCCCGCCCAAGATCACCGGCAAGGCCGACTACGAGAACCCCCAGGGCCTGGACCGCCTGCTGGCCGCCCTGGGGGCCGAGGTGCTGGACTGGCCCTTCAAGACCGACTGCTGCGGGGCCTCCCACTCCGTGGCCCGCCCGGACCTGGTCTATACCCTGGTGGCGCGGCTCTACGAGCGGGCGCTCGCGCAGGGCGCCAACTGCATCGTCACCGGCTGCCAGATGTGCCAGGCCAATCTGGACATGTATCAGCAGCAGATCGCCAAGGAGATGGGGCGGGAGGTGTATCTGCCGGTGTTCTGCTTCACCGAGCTGATGGGCCTGGCCATGGAGGTTCCCCAGGCGCCCAAGTGGCTGGGGCGCCACCTGGTGAGCCCCCGGGCCCTGCTGGAACGTACCGACCTGCCCCGCCAGGTTTGGGAGCGGCTATGAGCGGACAAGTGATCGACCTGAAAAAGAAGCCGATGTCCGGCGCGGTGCTGGTGGCCGGGGCGGGCATCGCCGGCATGCAGGCCTCCCTGGACCTGGCCGACGCGGGGTTCTTCGTCTACCTGGTGGAGAAGAACATCTCCATCGGCGGCGTCATGGCCCAGTTGGACAAAACCTTCCCCACCAACGACTGCTCCACCTGCATGATCTCGCCCAAGCTGATCGAGGTGGCCAGCAACCCCAACATCAAGATCATCAGCCGGGGCAACATCACCTCCGTGCAGGGCCAGCCGGGCGACTTCACGGTGCAGGTGACCAAGGAGCCGCGCTTCATAGACGAGGACCGCTGCACCGGCTGCGGCGAGTGCATCAAGGCCTGCCCGGTGCAGGTGCCGGCGGACTTCAACCTGGGCCTGAACCAGCGCAAGGCCATCTACCGCCACTTCCCCCAGGCCGTACCCAGCGCCTTCGCCATTGACAAGCTGGGGGTGAGCCCCTGCAAGGACGCCTGCCCGGCCGGCATCAGCGTGCAGGGCTACGTGGCCCTCATCGCCCAGGGCCGCTACGCCGAGGCCCTGCGCCTGATCCGCCAGGACAACCCCCTGCCCGCGGTCTGCGGCCGGGTCTGCACCCACCCCTGCGAGGAGGCCTGCGCCAGGGGCGAAGTGGACGAGCCCATCGCCATTCGCGAGCTGAAGCGCTTCGTGGCCGACTGGGAGGTGGCTAGCGGCCAGATGGACCTGCCCCCGTGCCAGCCGCCGCGGTCGGAGAAGATCGCCGTCATCGGCTCCGGGCCGGCCGGGCTGGCCGCGGCCTACTACCTGGCCCTGGAGGGCTTCCCGGTCACCGTCTTCGAGGCCCTGTCCCAGCCCGGCGGCATGCTGCGGGTGGGCATCCCGGACTACCGCCTGCCCCCGGAGGTGCTGGACTACGAGATAGAGTTCATCCAGAAGCTGGGCGTGGAAATAAGGCTTAACTCCCCGGTGGGCGGGGCCCTGGGCCTGGAGCAACTCCAGAGAGAGGGCTTCGCCGCGGCGTTCCTGGCCGTGGGGGCCCACAAGGGCCTGCGCCTGGGCGTGCCCGGCGAGGCCCTGCCCGGGGTGCGCTCCGGCGTGGAGTTCCTGCGCCAGGCGGCCCTGGGCTCGGCCGAGCGCCCCGGCGGGCGGGTCTGCGTCATCGGCGGCGGCAACGTGGCCGTGGACGCGGCCCGCACCGCCCTGCGCCTGGGCAGCCAAGAGGTGACCATCCTCTACCGCCGCACCCGGGCCGAGATGCCGGCCTACGAGGAGGAGATCGCCGAGGCCCTGGAGGAGGGCGTTAAGATAGAGTACCTGGCCGCGCCGGTGCGCTTTCTGGACCAGGACGGCCGGCTCAGCGGGGTGGAGGTGATCCGCATGGAGCTGGGCGAGCCCGACGCCTCGGGCCGCCGCCGGCCCCTGCCCGTGCCGGGCAGCGAGCAGGTGCTCAGCATAGACGGCGCCCTGGCGGCCATCGGCCAGGAGCCGGACCTGGACTTCCTGGAGCCCAAGAGCGACCTGGAGGTGGCCCCCCGGGCCCGAATCAT
This sequence comes from Desulfarculus sp., assembly GCA_003605055.1. GTDB lineage: Bacteria > Desulfobacterota > Desulfarculia > Desulfarculales > Desulfarculaceae > Desulfoferula. The sequence goes on along the minus strand of QZKP01000020.1, from coordinate 108,067 downwards.
CGCCGACCCGCTGACCAAAGAGACCTCCCTGCCCTGGGTCTTCTCCGGCGGCGACGCGGTGACCGGCCCGGCCACGGCCATCAAGGCCATCGCCGCGGGCAAGGCCGCGGCCGAGAGCATCCGCCGCTTCATCGAGGGCCAGGACCTGGCCGCCGGCCGCCAGCGGCAGCGCACCCTGGCCGTGGCGGACAAACAGGGCCTGGCCAAGCAGCCCCGCCAGCGGCCCCGCCGCCGCGACCCGGCCCAGCGAAGGCGCGACTTCGGCGAGGTGGTGGCGGCCTTTGACGAGCAAGCGGCCCAGGCCGAGGCCGCCCGCTGCCTGGCCTGCGGCATCTGCTCGGAGTGCTACCAGTGCCTGGGCGCCTGCCAGGCCCAGGCCATCAACCACCATATGAAGCCCTCAGAGCTGACCCTGCAGGTGGGGGCGGTGGTGATGGCCCCGGGATTCAAGCCCTTCGAGGCCGCGCTCAAGGGCGAATACGGCTACGGCCGCTACCCCAACGTGCTCACCAGCCTGGAGTTCGAGCGGGTGCTGTCGGCCAGCGGTCCCTTCGGCGGCCACGTGCAGCGCCCGGGCGACGGGGCCGAGCCCAAGCGAGTGGCCTGGATACAGTGCGTGGGCAGCCGCGACGCCTCCCTGGGCCGCGACTACTGCTCCTACGTGTGCTGCATGTACGCCTCCAAGCAGGCCATCATCGCCCAGGAGCACCTGCCGGGGCTCACGGCCACCATCTTCTTCATGGACATCCGGGCCCAGGGCAAAGGCTTTGACCGCTACTACGAGCGGGCCCGGGACGAGCACGGCGTGCGCTACCTGCGCTCCATGCCCAGCCGCCTGCTGGAGGACCCGGCCAGCGGCGACCTGATCATCCAGTACTACGATCAAGAGAACCAGCTGGTGGAGGAGCGCTTCGACCTGGTGGTGCTCTCGGTGGGGCTGACGCCCAGCCCGGGGGCCCAAGAGCTGGCCCAGGCAATGGGCGTGGCCACCGACCGCTTCGGCTTCGCCCAGCGCAGCGATCTCAACCCGCTCATCACCAACCGGGAGGGCGTGTTCGCCTGCGGCGTGTTTCAGGCCCCGCGCGACATCCCGGACACGGTGATGCAGGCCAGCGGCGCCGCGGCCCAGGCCGGAGAGATCTTGGCTCCGGTGCGGGGCAGCGAGGTGACCATCAGCGAGTTTCCGCCCGAGCGCGACATCGCCGGCCAGGAGACCAGGGCCGGGGTGTTCATCTGCCACTGCGGCATCAACATCGGCGGGGTGGTGGACGTGCCCCGGGCCGTGGAGTACGCGGGCCGGCTGCCCGGCGTGACCCATGCCCAGGACTTCCTGTTCACCTGCTCCACCGACAGCCAGGAGAAGATGGCCGCGGTCATCAAGGAGCAGGGCCTGAACCGGGTGGTGGTGGCCTCCTGCAGCCCGCGCACCCACGAGAAGCTGTTCCAGGACGCCCTGCGCCGCGCCGGCCTGAACCCCTATCTGTTCGAGATGGCCAACATCCGCGACCAGTGCTCCTGGGTGCACCAGGGCGACCACGCTTCGGCCACGGACAAGGCCCTGGACCTGATCCGCATGTCCGTGGCCCGGGCCGGGTTCTTGGAGCCGCTCAGGCAGTTCCCCATGCCCGTGGAGCAGACCGCCCTGGTCATCGGCGGCGGCGTGGCCGGCTTGACCGCGGCCCTGAGCCTGGGCGAGCAGGGCTTCACCACCCACTTGGTGGAGCGGGCCGAGTCCCTGGGCGGCCTGGCCCGGCGCATCCCCCGCACCCTGGAGGGCTTGGACGTCCAGGCCTACCTGGACCGGCTCATAGACCAGGTAACCCACCACGGCCACATCACGGTGCACACCTCCAGCGAGGTGAAGGAGATCAAGGGCTTGGTGGGCAACTTCCTGGCCCGCATCAAGGGCCCGGACAAGAGCTTCACCCTCAAGCACGGCGCGGCCATCGTGGCCACCGGGGCCCAGGAGTACCGGCCCACGGAGTACCTCTTCGGCGCGGACCCGCGGGTGCTCACCCAGCTCAGCCTGAGCGAGGCCCTGCACCAGGACCCGGCCTGGCTGGAGGATGTGGGCGAGGTGGTGATGATCCAGTGCGTGGGCAGCCGCGAGCCCGAGCACAGCTACTGCTCGCGCATCTGCTGCTCGGCGGCAGTGGCCAACGCCATCCAGATCAAGGAGGCCAGACCCCAGGCCGAGGTGACCATTCTCTTCCGCGACATCCGCACCTTCAGCCTCAAGGAGCTCCACTACCAGAAGGCCCGGGACCTGGGCGTGCGCTTCGTGCGCTTCGACGCGGACAACCCGCCCCAGGTGGACGCCGGCCAGGGCGGCCTGGAGGTGATGGTCTTTGACCAGATCCTGGGCCAATGGCTGGGCTTCAGCGCCGACCGCCTGGTCTTGAGCGCGGCCACGCGGCCCAATGAGGACGCCCACGAGCTGGCCAGCCGCCTGAAGCTGCCCCTGGACGCGGACGGCTTCTTCATGGAGGCCCACCTGAAGCTCCGGCCGGTGGACTTCACCAGCGCCGGCTTCTTCATGGCCGGCACGGCCCACGGCCCCAAGTTCCTGGAGGAGGTGATCAGCCAGGCCAAGGCCGCGGCGGCGCGGGCGGCCACGGTGCTGTCCAAGGCCGAGATGATGGTGGGCGGCGAGGTGGCGGTGGTGGACGCCGAGCGCTGCGTGGCCTGTCTGACCTGCGTGCGCACCTGCCCCTACGGCGTGCCCCAGCTCAACGCCGAGGGCGTGGTCTACATTGACCCGGCCGCCTGCCAGGGCTGCGGCAACTGCGCCAGCGCCTGCCCGCGCAAGCTGATCCAGGTGCAGCACCACAAGGACGCCCAGATCGTGGCCAAGGCCACGGCGCTGTGAGGCCGGCCCCTGGGCGGGGAGATGACATGGGCGAGAAGTACGAACCCAAGATAGCGGCCCTGATCTGCACCTACTGCACCTACACCGCCGCGGACATGGCCGGGTCCATGCGCCTGCAGTACCCGCCCAACGTGCGGGTGGTGAAGCTGTTGTGCACCGGCAAGGTGGACGTGATCTACCTCTTGGAGATATTCAAGGCCGGCGCCGACGCGGTGATGGTAAGCGGCTGCGAGATCGGCGACTGCCACTTCCTGGAGGGCAACCTGCGGGCCAAGGAGCGGGTGGCCCATGCCAAGACCTTGCTTGATGAGGCCGGCCTGGGCGGCGGGCGCCTGGAGATGTTCCACATCGGGGCCTCGGACGCCCCCAAGTGGGCTCAGGCGGTGCTGACCATGACCCGCCGGGCCCTGGAGCTGGGCCCCAACCCCCTGGGACGCAGCCGGCCGCGGCCTGCGGCCGCGCAGATAGTAGAGGAGCACAGAGCATGATAGTAGCCCAGAGAAAGCCCTTCGCCGAGATTGCCGAGGCCGCGGCCGGCTACCGGCGGGTGCTGGTGGCCGGCTGCGGCACCTGCGTGGCGGTCTGCCTTACCGGCGGCGAGAAGGAGGCCGGCATCCTGGCCGCCCAACTGGACATCGCCGCCCAGCTAGGCGAGCGGGAGCAGGCCTTCGGCGTGGCCTGCGTAGAGCGCCAGTGCGACCGCGAGTTTCTGGACGAGCTGGCCGCCCAGGTGGCCGAGCACGACGCGGTGCTCTCCCTGGCCTGCGGGGCGGGCATCCAGTTCCTGGCCGAGCGCTATCCGGACACCCCGGTGCTGGCCGGGGTGAACACCACCTTCATCGGCATCAACAACGACGTGGGGGTCTGGGGCGAGCGCTGCCGCTCCTGCCGGGACTGCCTGCTCAGCGTCACCGGCGGTGTCTGCCCCATCGCCCTGTGCCCCAAGGGCATGCTCAACGGCCCCTGCGGCGGAGCCGAGGACGGCAAGTGCGAGACCGACCGGGAGCGCGACTGCGCCTGGACGCTCATCTACCAGCGCCTGGAGAACACCGGCCGCCTGGCCAACCTGGAGCCCATCATCACCGCCCGCAACCATCAGGCCAGCCTGCCCGGCCGCCAGGTGCACCCGGCCTACGAACGGAGGTACAGCGCCCATGAGTAAGTTCAAGGAGGCCCTGGCCGCCAAGGATTTCCTGCTCACCGTGGAGCTGGACCCGCCCCGGGGTCCGGAGCTGGGCCCCCTGACCGAGCTGGCCGGCCAACTGGCGGGCCGGGTGGACGCGGTGGTGGTCAGCGACAACCGCGGGGCCCGCGCCCGCCTCAGCCCCCTCCTGGCCGGCCAGGCCCTGGTCAAGCACTCCGGGGCCGAGGTGATCATGACCCTCACCTGCCGGGACCGCAACCGCCTGGCCCTGATCAGCGACCTGCTGGCCGCGGCCGCCGCCGGGGTAGAGAACCTCCTGCTGGTCAGCGGCGACTTCGTGAGCCTGGGCGACCAGCCCGGGACCAAGCCGGTCTACGATCTGGACTCGGTGCAGTTGTTGCAGCTGGCCGCCCAGATGGCCCAGGGCCGCGACCCGGCCGGCGAGCTGGCCGGGCCCACGCCCTTTTTCCTGGGCGCCAGCCTGGCCCCCGAGGCCCGGCCCCTGGGGCCGCAGGTGATGAAGCTCAAGAAGAAGCTGGCCGCCGGCGCAGGCTTTTTGATCACAAAGCCCCTGCGCGGCCTGGCGGGGCTCAAGGAGTTCGCGGCCGCGGCCGGCGAGCTGCCGGTCAAGCTCATCGCCGGGGTGGAGGTGGCCGCCGGCGCCGAACCTGCCGAGGTCCTGTCCCTGGCCCGGGAGGTCAAGGCCGCGGGCCTGGCCGCCGGGGTGCATCTGGCCTGGCCCGAGCAGCCCCAGCGTCTGCCCGATCTGGTGGGGCAACTGTAGGACTCAACCGGAAGGGAGCCCGCCGTGGCTTTGCAAGATAAACAAGTCCTGGTCATCGGCGGCGGCATCGCCGGGGCCAGCGCGGCCCTGGAGCTGGCCGCCCAGGGGGTGGCGGTGCACCTGGTGGAGCGGGACGACTTCATCGGCGGGCGCGCGGCCCAGTTGGCCTGCAAGGCCCTGGACGCCTGCCAGAAGTGCAACTCCTGCCTGGCCGAGCCCCGCCTGGCCGCGGTGCTGGCCGAGCCCCGGGTCAGCATCCACCGCCGGGCCACGGTGCAGGGGCTCAACCGCACTAACGGCGACTTCGAGGTGGTGCTCAGTCTGCGGCCGGCCTACCTGGACCCCGGGCGCTGCACGGGCTGCGGCCTGTGCCTGGCGGCCTGCCCGGCCCTGGCCGAGGGGGCCATCCGCCGGCCGCTGTTGGCCGCCGAGGCGCCGCTGCTGGCCATAGACCCCGCGGCCTGCCTGTACTTCACGGACCGCCAGTCCACCCTCTGCCGCGACGCCTGTCCGGAGGAGGCCATTGACTTCACCCGCCAGCCCAGCCAGGAGCGCCTGTCGGTGCAGGCGGTGGTGCTGGCCACCGGCTTCGCCCCCTACGACCCGCGGGCCAAGGAGCGCCTGGGCTACGGCCGGGTGCCGGAGGTAATCACCGCCCTGGAGCTGGAGGCCGTGCTGCGCGCAGAGGGCGGCCTGCGCCGGCCCAGCGACGGGCGGGAGCCAAAGAAGGTGGCCTTCATCCAGTGCGTGGGCTCCCGCGAGGTGGCCGGCAACAACTACTGCTCCCGGGTCTGCTGCGGCTACGCATTGCGCCTGGGGCGCGCGCTCCAGGCCCGCTTCGGCGTGGAGGTGAGCGTGTTCTACATGGACCTGCAGAGCTTCGGCCACGCCATTGACGACTTCCTGCAGGCGGCGGCCGGCGAGCTGCGCCTGGTGCGCTCCATGCCCTACGACGTTTACGCCGGCAAGGACGGCCGGGTGCTGGTGGAGTACCAGCGCCGGGCCGGCCTGGCTCCGGAGGCGGAGCCCTTTGACCTGGTGGTGCTCAGCGTGGGCCTGAGCCCCAACCCGGACAACCAGGCCCTGGCCGGGCTGGCCGGCCTGGGCCTGGACGCCCACGGCTTCCTGGCCGCCGGGGACGCCGCCGGCGTGTTCCTGGCCGGGGCCGCGGCGCGGCCCATGGACGTGGCCGAGGTAGTGGCCCACGCCGGACGGGCGGCCCAGGAGACCATCGGCTATCTGGAGGCGAAGCAGTCATGAGCCAGCCCGCCAAGGTGGGGGTGTTTCTCTGTCAGGGCGGCCGGCAGGCGGCCGACTCCCTGGAGTTCAAGCAGCTGCGCTGGACCGCCGACGCCGCGGTGGGCGGCCTGGTCTTCGAGCTGCCCCAGACCTGCCAGGCCGAGGGCGCGGCGGCCATCGCCCGCCTGGCCCGGGAGCACGGGCTGGAGGCGGCGGTGGTGGGGGCCTGCCCCCTGCTGAAGAACCCCGGCCTGCTCTCCGGGGCCCTGCGCCAGGCGGGCCTGGACCCGGATATGGCCCTGGTGCTGGACCTGTGCCAGAAACCCGCGGGCCGGGCCAGCGGCACCTGCCAGGTGGCCCCAGGGGCCCAGGCCGCCCTGAGCCAGGCCCTGTGCAGCCAGGCCTTCCGCCACCCCCTGGCCAGCGAGGGCCGGCGGGTGGCCACCCGCGTGCTGGTAGTGGGCGACGGCCTGACCGCCCTGTTGGCCGCGCGGGGGCTGGCCGCGGCCGGCTACCCGGTGAGCCTGCTCACGCCGGTCAGGCGCCTGGCCCCGCCGGCCCCCTTGCTGGGCCCCGAGGCGGCGGAGCTGGCCGCGGCCCTGGCCCGGGAGGTGGAGGCCGCCTCCGGCGTGGAGCTGCTGCGCCAGGGGCAGTTGCTCTCCCTCAGCGGCGGGGCCGGCGACTTCCGGGCCCAGGTGCGCGACCGGGGAGGGGAGCAGCACCAGCTCACCCTGGGCGCGGTGCTAATGGCCCAGGGCCCGCCCCAGGCCCTGAACCTGGCCGGGCTGGGGCTGCCCGCCTCCGAGCGGGTGCTGGGCCTGAGCCAGTTCCTGGCCATGCTGGCGGCGCCCGAGCACCTGAAGAAGCGCTTCGGCGGTCGCAGCCTGCGGGTGGGGTTCCTGGTGGGCCTGGCCCGCCAGGCCGAACCCCTGGCCACGCGCGCCGCCTGCCTGGCGGCCCAGCGGGTAGCCGTTGACCCCCAGGCCCGGGTGGTGCTGTTCACCGGCAACGCCAAGGTGGCCGGCAGCGGCCTGGAGGCCCTGACCCAGCAGGTGCGCGGCCAGGGCGTGGTCATGGTCAAGTTCAGCGCCGGCGGCCTGAGCGCCCAGGAGGCGGCGGACGGCATCTCCGTCACCTGGGACGAGGAGGTGCTGGACTCCACCATGAGCCAGGAGTTCGACCTGCTGGTGGTGGACGAGACGCCGGCCCCGGACGCGGCCTACCAACGCCTAGCCAGGGTCCTGGGCCTGACCCCGGGCCGGGATGGCTACTTGCAGCCGGACCAGGTGGCGGCCCTGCCCGTGCAGAGCCGCCGGGGCGGGGTGCTCCTGCTGGGGCCGGCCCGGGGCCAAGGCGAGCCCGAGCGCTGGCAGGACGAGGTGGCCGAGGCCCTGCTGGAGACCCGCAAGCTCCTGCAGCAGGGCGAGGTCTGCCTGGAGGCCGGCCGGGTGCAGGTGGACCGCAGGCGCTGCACCATCTGCCTGACCTGCGTGCGGGTCTGCCCGCGGGGGGCCATGGGCCGCCTGGAGCGGCGGCCGGTGTACAACCCCCTGGTCTGCACCGCCTGCGGCACCTGCGCCGCCGAGTGCCCCATGGAGGCCATCCAACTGGTGGGCCTGGAGGACGAGCGCTTCCAGGCCGAGATAGGCGCGGCCGCGGGCCGGGTGGGCGACCTGGGCCAGGCCGGCGAGCGCTCGCTGCTGGTGTTCCTCTGCGCCAACAGCGCGGCCCAGGCCTTCCGGGCCGCCCGCCTGGCCGGGGCGGAGGCGCCCCCGGGGGCGCGGCTGGTGGAGGTGCCCTGCGCGGGCAAGCTGGACCCGGACATGGTGCTGGCGGCCTTCCGCCGGGGCTTCGACGGGGTGCTGGTGCTCTCCTGCTTCCCGGACGCCTGCCACTCGCTCACCGGCAGCACCTGGGCCGGCTACCGCGCCGGGCATTTGCAGAGCCTGCTCCGCGAGGCCGGCCTGGAGCCCCAACGCCTGGTAACCGCCGGAGTGGCCCCCAGCCAGGCCCGGGAGGTGATGTCGCTCATGGCCCAGGCCCAGGAGGCGGTGGCCGCCCTGGGGCCCAGCCCCCTGAAGGTGGGGGCCCAGGTGCGGGAGCTGCTGGGCCGCTACACCCTGGAGGTGGACGAAACCTACGCCATCATAGGCTAGGCCGGGGTCATCACGATGCGCTGGGCCAGGCTGTCGAAGAAGTGGTAGCCCGAGCCGCCGGCCGCCAGCACCTCCAGCAGCTCGTCCGGCCGGCGCACCCACACCCCGCCCACCACGTCCGCTCCGCGGGCGAACAGGGGCTCGGGGCTCATTGAGGAAGTGGGGCCCAGCACCACCACCTTGGCCTGGGGCCGGGCCGCGGCCAGGATGGGCTCCAGGGTCTGCGTGACCAGGGTGGTGCCGGTGATGAACACCAGGTCCGCCTGGCCCACGGCCGAGGCCATGTCCGCGGCCGGCACGTAGCGCTCCAGCTCCTGGCCCTTGAGGGTGCGCGGGTCCTGCTCCACCACCCACCAGGGGCCGCCGCGGGCCTTGAGGGCCCGCAGGGTGGGCACCAGGGCCCCCACCACCGCCACCTTGGCCTGAGGGCCCATCTCCACCGCGTCCTGGGCGTCCAGGTCCAGGCGCAGGCTCCAGGCGCCGGTCAGGCCTCGCTCCAGGCACATGGCATGCAGAGCATTGAGCCCGGCGATGGCCGCGGCCCGCTTCAGGGGCTCGGGCGAGTCCAGGCCGGCCAGCAGCTCGCCGGCCGGCAGGCCCGCCAGCGAGGCCGGGTTGAAGATGCGGCCGGCCGAGGAGGGGCAGCAGACCGCCTGGGGTATGTCCTTGACCGGCGTGAAGCAGACCCCGGCCGCGCCGGAGCTGAGCTTCACGCCGGTGAAGAACAGCCCGGCCACCAGCCGCTGCACGCGCAGCCCGGCGTAGTCCGCCCCCAGGCGGCCGCGCAGGATCTCCAGAGACTCGCCGAGTATGCCCATGATCGCCCCGCGGATTAAGGTGGGTGGTCAGGTTGCATGCCTAGTATTAATATACCGCAGCCCGGGGTCTCGCCGTCTTGACGGGCCGGAGGCGGCAAGGCTACCATGCCGGCCAAACCTGGCTCGGCGGCCAGAGGCGGCCAGGCCTTTTCAGTCAAACCCCACGGGGGCAGAGCACATGGCTATCCTGCTGGGCGCCATCGGCGACGACTTCACCGGCTCCACGGACCTGGCCCTGATGCTGGGCAAGCACGGCATGCCCGCGGTGCAGTACCTGGGCGTGCCCGCGGGCCAGCCCGCGCCGGCCGGGGCCCAGGCCGCGGTGGTGGCGCTCAAGAGCCGCACCGCGCCCGTGCAGCAGGCCGTGGCCCAGTCCCTGGCCGCCTGCGGCTGGCTCTTGGCCCAGGGGGCCCGGCAGATATTCTTCAAGTACTGCTCCACCTTCGACTCCACGGCCCAGGGCAACATCGGCCCGGTGGCCGCGGCCCTGCTGGAGCGCCTGGGCGCGGGCCAGACCATCTTCTGCCCGGCCTTTCCGGCCAACGGCCGCACCGTGTACCAGGGTCATCTGTTCGTGGGCTCGGCGCTGCTGTCGGAGTCAGGCATGCGCCACCACCCCCTGACCCCCATGACTGACCCCAATCTGGTGCGCTTCCTGGGCCGGCAACTGCCGGCCCACAGCCGGGCCGGGCTGCTGCCCCATGCCCTGGTGCGCCAGGGCCACCAGGCCCTGGCCGCGGCCCTGGCCGAGCTGGAAGGGCAGGGGACTCGCTACGTGGTGGTGGACGCCCTCACGGACCAGGACCTCATGGAGATCGGCCGGGCCTGCGCGGGGCTCAGGCTGATCACCGGCGGCTCGGGCGTGGCCATGGGCCTGCCCGAGAACTTCCGCCGGGCGGGCCTGCTGCCGGCCGGCGGCGGGCTGGAGCCCCTGCCGGCCCTGCCCGGCGGGGCCGCGGTGCTGGCCGGGAGCTGCTCCGAGGCCACCCGGGGCCAAGTGGCGGCCATGGCCCAGGCCTGGCCCAGCCTGCGCCTGGACCCCCTGGCCCTGGCCGCGGGCGGGCAGGGCGCGGAGCAGGCCGCGGCCTGGGCTGGAGAGCACCTGGCTCGGGGCCCGGCCTTGATCTACTCCTCGGCCGGACCAGAGGAGGTGGGGCGGGCGCAGGAGGGCCTGGGCCGGGCGCGGGCCGGAGAGCTGGTGGAGGCGGCCTTCGCCCGCATCGCCCGCGCCCTGCGGGAGGCGGGCGTGGCCAAGTTCATCGTGGCCGGCGGGGAGACCTCGGGCGCGGTGCTGGAGGCCCTGGGGGTCCGGGCCCTGCGCATTGGCCCGGAGATAGACCCCGGCGTGCCCTGGACCTTCAGCCTGGGGGAGCCGACGCTGTGCCTGGCCCTGAAGTCGGGCAACTTCGGGGGAAGGGACTTCTTCGCCAAGGCCCTGGGCATGCTGCCCTGAGCCCGCGGCCCAGGGGTTGTTGGCAGGGACGCTGTGCGCAGCGGGCGGTTCCGGCGGAAAGAGGCCGGGAAGGGGAAGTAGCTAACGGGAGAAAGCCCTTGCCTCCTTGGCGCGGCGCCAGGGGTCGGCAGCCCGCATCTTCCCTCAGCGGGCACCGCCTCCCTTGGGACCGCTAGCTTTGGCCCTCAAGGGCGGCGGCACCGCCTTGCTGGCAGCGGCGCAGCCCTTTGTGGGCCCTGCGCCGGCTGATGCCCGGCGGGAGACGCTTCCTCCACGCCCATGCCTTGTTTCCTGACCCGCTTGATTCACCAGGCGCGGCTATGAACCCGAGCGCCGGGCGCCCAGCCTGCTAAAGCAACCGCACCTAGGCCGGCTGGGCCCGGCCCTCCAAGAATGGGAAGTCCCGCTGGCCGCAGCAGGGGCAGTCCGGCGCCGGGCCGCCGGGCAGCTCGGTGAGCTGAAACTGGCCGCGCCAGAAGTCGAAGCTGAACAGGCCCGGCAGCAGGCCGTCCGGACCGCCGCTGAGCAGCTTGAGGGCCTGGGCCGCGGCCAGGGCGGCGGCGAAGGCCGGGGTGGGGCCGATGATGCCGTGGGTGTCCACCCGGGGCAGGGCCTCCAGGGGCGGCGGCGAGGGGAACAGGCAGCGCAGGCAGGGGGTGCGGCCGGGCACGATGCACAGCACGTTGCCGCGGGTGGCCACCACCCCGGTGTAGATCCAGGGCAGGCCCAGGTGCACGGCCGCGTCGTTGATCAGGTAGCGGGTGGCCGGGTTGTCCAGGCCGTCCAGGATCAGGTCCAGGCCCTGGGCCAGCTCCAGCACGTTGGGCGGCCCCAGCTCGGCCACCACGGCCTCGATCACCACCTCGCTGTTGACCGCCCGGAGCTTCTCGGCGGCGATCTGGGCCTTGCCCTCGCCGGAGCCCAGGTCGTTCTCGTCGTAGAGCGGCTGGCGGTGCAGGTTGCTCAGCTCGGGCACGTCGCGGTCCACCAGGCGCACCCGGCCCACCCCGGCCCGCACCATGAGCTGGGCCAGGTGGCCGCCCAGGGCGCCCACCCCGGCGATGAGCACCCCGGCCGCGCCCAGCCGGGCCTGGCCCCGGGCCCCCAGCCCGGCCAGGAGCAGTTGCTTCTGATAGCGGTCGCCGGACTCAACCATAGGCGCCTCCCCGCCCTGGATTCTAGCTCCGGTTCACCTCTTTGACCAGCCGGCGCTCGCGCAGAAAGTACAGGTCCCGGCGGCGCACCTTGTCGGCCGCCTCCTGGGGGGTGTACTCGTAGAGCCCCTGGCCGGTCTGCACCCCCAGGTGGCCCTGGGCCACCAGCTCGCCCAGGCGGGCCGGGGCCTGCTTGGTGTCGGCCAAAAAGGGGAACAGATAACTGGCCACCCGGTGCCAGGTGTCCAGGTTGCCCAGGTCCGCGGTCTCCAGGGGGCCGATGAAGGACCAGCGGAAGCCCAGGGCGTATTTGACCGCCCGGTCCACGTCCTGGGGGTCGGCCACCCCCTGCTCCACGATGTGCATGGCCTCGCGGAACAGGGCCAGCTGCATGCGGTTGCCCACGAAGCCCGGCACCTCCTTCTTGACCATGATGGGCACCCGGTCCACCCGCTCGCACAGCTCGTAAACCAGGCGGGCGGTGGCCTCGCTGGTGCGCTCACCCTTGATCACCTCCACCAGGGGCACCAGCTCCGGCGGGTTCCACCAGTGCATGCCGCAGACCATCTCCGGCCGCGCGCACTGGGCGGCGATCTGGGTGATGTACAGGGCCGAGGTGTTGCTGGCCAGCACCGTGTCCGGGGCCACCTCGCGCTCCATCTCGGCCAGGAGCCGCTGCTTGAGGGCCAGGTCCTCGGGCACCGCCTCCAGGACGAACTGCGCGCCGCTCAGGGCCGCGGCCCGGTCGCTGTAGGCGGGGATGAGCCCAGGTATGTCTTGGGCCTGGGCCGGGCTGACCACGCCCTCCTGCACGAACAGCTCCAGGGCCTTGTGGATGCGCTCCCGGCCCACGGCGAGCTGCCGCTGGCTGATGTCGAACAGGCGGGCCTCTATGCCCGCCACGGCAAAGGACAAGGCCAGGCCCGCCCCCATGGTGCCGGCCCCGATAACCGCCACCCGCTTAATGTCCTGCGCGTTCATCTCTCCTCCCCTGGGCCCGGCGCCCGCCCAAACTCCAGAGCATGACCATCGGTCCGGCCCGCGGCCCTGAATCGAGTTGCCTTAATTGTCCGATCATTATATCATCAGAATCCATTGGCAGGGGCATCATCCTAACTACGCGGTAGTGGCGCCGAACCTGGCCAAGGACGTGGCTTCATCCAAGGAGGGCACACATGCACTGGCGCAGCAAAGAGATCCTTTCCCGGCCGGAATGGTCGATGATCCGCTCGTTGTACAAGTCCATGGGCTACAGCGACCAGGACCTGTCCAGGCCTTTGATCGGCATCTTCAACTCCTGGAACACCGTGGTGCCCGGGCACTACAACCTGCGGCAGGTGGCCGAGTACGTGCGCCAGGGCATCTACCAGGCCGGGGGCACGCCGGTGGAGTTCGGCGGCATCGGCGCCTGCGACGGCGTGGCCGAGGGCCACCAGGGCATGAAGTACATTCTGCCCACCCGCGACCTGATCGCCAACGACATAGAGATGATGGTGCAGGCCCACCGCTTCGACGCGGTGGTGCTCTTGGGCTCCTGCGACAAGATCGTGCCGGGCATGCTCATGGCCGCCGCGCGCCTGGACATCCCGGCCATCGTGGTGGTGGGCGGGCCCATGCTGGGCGGCTGCCTCTTCGACGGCCGGGCGGCGGACATCACCTCCCTGACCGAGGGCCTGGGCATGCTGCGGGCCGGCAAGATAGATGAGGCGGCCTACGCCCGCCTGGAGGACTGCGCCGGCCCCACCTGCGGCTCCTGCTCCTTCCTGGGCACGGCCAACACCATGTGCTGCCTGGCCGAGGCCCTGGGAATGTCCCTGCCCGGCAGCGCCACCATCCCGGCGGTGCACGCCGACCGCCTGCGGGCGGCCCAGGCCTCGGGCCGGCGCATCGTGGAGATGGTGCACCAGGGGCCCAGCGCCCGCCAGGTGCTCACCCAGCAGGCCATCGAGAACGCGGTGCGGGTCAACTCGGCCATCGGCGGCTCCACCAACGCGGCCCTGCACCTGCCGGCCATCGCCTACGAGGCCGACGCCGAACTGAGCATGGACCTGTTCGAGGAACTGTCCTCCTCCACCCCGCACGTGGCCAAGATGAACCCGGCCGCGGCGCCCAACGTGCCCGACTTCCACGCCGCCGGCGGGGTGCCGGCGGTGATGAAGGCCATCCTGCCCCTGCTGCACGGCCAGGCCCTCACGGTCACCGGCCAGAGCGTGGCCCAGAACGTGGCCGGCGCACCGGAGCCCGAGGGCAGCGTCATCCGGCCCCTGGACAACCCCTGGCGCCAGCAGGGCGGCCTGGCCGTGCTCAAGGGCAACCTGGCCCCGGGCACCGCGGTCACCAAGCCGGCGGCCATCCACCCGGACATGCAGGTGTTTCGGGGCCGGGCCCGCTGCTTCGACTCCGAGGAGGCGGCCAACCGGGCCATCCTGGAGGGGGTGGTGCAGGCCGGCGACGTGGTGGTGGTGCGCTACGAGGGACCCAAGGGCGGCCCGGGCATGCGCGAGATGTACAAGGCCATGAAGCTCCTGTATGGCCGGGGCCTGGCGCTCAAGACCGCCCTGATCACCGACGGCCGCTTCTCGGGCACCAACAACGGCTGCTTCGTGGGGCACATCTCGCCCGAAGCCGCCGAGGGCGGGCCCCTGGCCGTGGTGCAGGGCGGCGACCAGATCACCATAGACGTGCCCCAGCGGCGCCTGGAGCTGCACGTGCCCGAGGCGGAGATAAAGCGCCGTCTGGCCGCCTGGAAGCGCCCCCGGCCCAACATCACCCGGGGCTACCTGGCCCTGTACTCCCGCCTGGCCGAGTCCGCGGCCAGGGGCGCCATCATCCCCCACAAATACGAGGACTAGCCGCCGCGCCAAAAAGCCGCCGGCCGGGAGACCGGCCGGCGGCGCTGTTTTTGCGAGCCCCTGCCTAGAAGGAGTCCTCCAGGATGGAGGCGATGTCGGCCGCCGAGAGGCTGCGCGGGGTGTTGTCCAGCAGGCGGCGGTTGGCGTAGGCCGCCTCGGCCCAGGCCTGAATGCGGCTGCGGTCGGCCTGCACCTCGCTCAGGCTGGTGGGCAGGCCCACGCTCTGGGCCAGGCGCACCATGGCCTGCACCGCCTCCTCGGAGGCCTCCCAGGGGGCCAGGCCCCAGGTGTCCACGCCAAAGGCCTCGGCCACCTCGCGGAACTTGTCCGGGCAGGCCACGGCCAGCGAGCGCATGGTGGCGGCCATGATCACGATCAGGGCCGGGCCGTGGGTCAGGTGGTACTCGCGGCCGATGGGGAAGGACAGGGCGTGCATCACCCCCACGCCGGCGTTGTTCAGGGCGACGCCGGCCAGCATGCTGGCCAGGGACATGTTGTAGCGGGCCTCACGGTTGCCGCCGTCGGCGAAGGCCGGCCCCAGGTTGGCCGCCGCCAGCTCGATGGCCATCAGGGCCAGGTTGTCGGTGACGGGGTTGGCGTTCTTGGCCAGGTAGGACTCCAGGGCGTGGATGAAGGCGTCCATGCCGGTGTCGGCGGTGACCTTGGGCGGCATGGTCAGGGTCAGCTCCGGGTCCACGATGGCCACGTCGGCCAGGATGTTCTGGGCGCTGATCACCCGCTTGGTCTGGGCCTCCAAGTCGCTGAACACCGCGATGCGGGTGGACTCGGCGCCGGTGCCGGAGGTGGTGGCGATCAGGATGGAGGGCCGGCCCCGCCGGGGGACCATGTCTATGCCGAAATAGTCCTCCAATCGGCCGGGGTTGACCATCAGGGCCGCCACCATCTTGGTCAGGTCCATGGCGCTGCCGCCGCCCACCCCCACGAACACGTCGAAGTCGCCCTCCTTGGCGGCCTTCAGCGCCGCGTAGAAGTTGGCGATGGAGGGCTCCTCCTCCACCTGGGCGAAGTGGTCGTTTTCCAGGCCCTCGGCGCGCAGGGAGGCGAAGATGGGCTCCAGCAGCCCGCTTTGGGCCACGTTGGGACCGGAGAGGACCAGAACCCGGCCCGCCCCCAGGCGCTTGGCCTCGGCGCCGGTCTGGCGGGCGGCGCCGAAGCCGAAGTGAATCCATTCCGGTGTGCGCAGGTGCATCGTCTTGAACATGGCTTTATCCCTTCGCTGGTGGGTTGCTGCGAACCAGGCCGCCCCCCGGGCCGCCGGGCTGGCCGCGGCCCCTGGCCCCCGCTCCGGAGGGCCCGATGTTAACACGGAGCGCTGGGGCCGGCCAAGCTCCCGGCCAGGGGCAAGCGCACAAAGCCGGTGCAAATCCGATGGGTTGCCTGGTGGCTGCCCCTTGCGAATTACCTTGACCAGCCCGTTAGACAAATGATATTACCATAAAACCTGGAGCTATGAATGCATCGTCTGCGCCGCAGCGACGAACAGTCCGGCTGGCGGTTGTCGGGCAGGGGTGGGAGCCTCCGTCCAGCCCTCAGCCGGCCAGGCGGGGCCGTGGAGCCGGCGAGGATCAGGTGCCAAATGGCCCGCCCGCGGCCGGGCCATGGGATATCACCAGCAAACTCTAAAACAGAGGGAGGAGACATGAAGAAATTGGTAAGAACCCTAGGGTTGGTCGGCGCCTGCCTGGCCCTGGCGGCCTTCGCGGCCAGCCCGGCCTTGGCCGCCGACACGGTCAAGGTCGGGGTGATGTACTCCATCACCGGTCCTGGGTCGGTGCTGGGCCCCAAACAGGCCGAAGTGGCCAAGATGGCCTTTGCAGAGGCCAACGCCGCCGGCGGGGTCAAGATCGGCGGCAAGATGATGAAGATCGAGGTCATCGATCGCGACGACGAGACCAAGCCCGGCGTGGCCATCCGCCGCGTGTCCGAGCTGGTCAAGACCCAGGGCGTCAAGATCATCCAGGGCGGCACCTTCGCCCACGTCTCGCTGGCCCTCAACGGCGAGGCCAAGAAGCTGGGCTTCTTCTTGATGACCACCAACGGCGTGCCTGACTCCTACTTCGAGAAGAAGGTCAAGGCCCCCTACGCCATGGCCGTCCTGGGCGACAACGGCATGGTGGGCCGCGGCGCGGCCGGCTTTGTGATCGAGAAGCTCAAGGCCAAGCGGGTGGTGTTCTTCATGCCCGACTACGCCTACGGCAAGTTCGCCTGGGCCGGCGCCGAGGCGGTGCTCAAGCAGCACAAGGACGTCAAGTACACGGTGGTCTGGTCCCCGGTGGGCTCGGCGGACATGACCCCCTACCTGATCAAGTGCATGGAGTTCAAGCCGGATATCATCTGCTTCGGTCATTGGGGCAACGACATGATCACCGCCCTGAAGCAGGCCGGCGAGATGGGCCTGAAGAAGAAGACCAAGCTGTTCGTCAACTGGATCATCTCCTTGATGGCCAAGGGCATCCCGCCCGAGGTGTTGGCCGGCCTGGACTGCCAGATATGGTGGTACCATGATATGAAGGGCTTCGCTGACAAAGAGGTGGTCAAGCTCAGCGACGAGTTCACCAAAAAGTACCAGGCCAAGTTCGGCGAGCCGCCCGACCCGTACGTGATGAGCGCCTACTACGGCTCCAAGGAGGTCATCCGGGCCATGCAGGTTTCTGGCTCCACCGATCCCAAGAAGATGTACGAGGCCCTGATGAAAAAGCCTGACTTCCTCACCGCCAAGGGCCCGGCCAAGTGGCGCGTGGACGGCAGGCCGCGCTATAAGTACAACGCCTGGATCATCACCGGGCTGCCCGCTGACAAGCGGCCCAACAAGTGGGACTACGGCAAGATCATTGACGTTTACTCTGGCGACGCCTTCCTGCCCACGGTCAAGAGCCTGGGCTGGTAAGCCGGCGGCAGCTCCCGGGAGCCGGGCCCCCCGGCTCCCGGGATTCGACCCCGCGGTGCTTTCAACAGCCGACCATGCAAATTTAAAGAAAAGACCTGCTCCATGCCAGATCTGATATCCACCAGCAAACTGAGCAAGAGCTTCGGCGGCCTGGTCGCGGTCAACCGGGTTGACTTCCAAGTGCCCGAGGGCCAGGTGGCGGGGGTCATCGGGCCCAACGGCTCGGGCAAAACCACCCTTTTCAACCTGCTCTCGGGCTACTTCCGGCCCACCGCCGGCAGCGTGCGGTTCCTGGGCAAGGAAGTGACCGACCAGCCGCCTTACGCCCGCGTGGGCATGGGCATGGCCCGCACCTTTCAGTTGGTCTCGGTTTTCAACTCCCTGAGCGTCTGGGAGAACCTGGTGCTCTCCAGCTTCCACCGCAGGCAGCAGGGCTCTCGCCTGGGCAGTTTCTTCTTTAAGCCGGCCCGCGAGGCGTCCACCCTGGCAGACTGCCGGCAGGCCCTGGAGACGGTGCGCCTGCAGGACAAGGCCGGGGTGTTCACCTCGGAGCTGTCCTACGGCGACAAGCGCATGCTGGAGATCGCCATCGCCCTGTCCCTGCAGCCCAAGCTGCTCTTGTTGGACGAGCCCCTGGCCGGGCTGAGCGATCACGAGATCGGCGAGGTGCTGCAACTGCTGCACGAAGTAAAAGACAACTTCACCCTGGTGATCATTGAACACAAAATTTCCAAGATAACCGATTTGGTGCAGCGCCTGAGCGTCATGAACGAAGGCTCCCTGATATGCGAAGGCGAGCCCGGGGCGGTGCTTTGCGACCCCAACGTCCGGGAGTGCTACTGGGGAAGGGAAACCGACGCGTGCTAGAGGTCAACTCCATCGACGTAGCCTACGGTCACGCCAAGGTCCTGCACGATGTCTCCATCAAGCTTAACCAAGGCGAGATGGTCTTTGTGGTGGGGCGCAACGGGGCCGGCAAGACCACCCTGCTCAAGACCATAGCCGGATTTTTAAAGCCCACTCAGGGCCAGATCAGCCTGGAGGGCCAAGGCATCAGCGGCCTGGCCCCGGAGCAGGTGGCCCGCCGGGGCGTGCGCTACGTGGCCCAGGACAAGAAGGTCTTCAGCGACCTGACCGTCAAGGGCAACATCGAGCTGGCCGCCTACGCCGCCGGGGAGCCGCTGGAGCAGGCGCTGGCGCGGGTGATGAGCCTCTACCCCAAGTTCAAGGATTTTTTGCAAAACAAGGCTGGCGGCCTCTCCGGCGGGCAGCGGGAGATCCTGCTCATCGGCCGGGCCCTGGTGGGCGAGCCCAAGCTGCTCTTGATAGACGAGCCCACCGAAGGCCTGGCGGCCATAGTCATCCAGGACATCTTCCGCATCCTGAGCGGCATGAAGGAGACGGTCTCGGGCATCATCGTGGAGCAGAACCTGTCGGTGGTCTCCCGCCTGGCCGACCGCATCTACATCATGAAGGAAGGCAAGATCGAGCGGGAGCTGACCGACCCGGCCGAGATCAAAAACACCGCCGAACTGGAGAACTATCTGTAGCGTCCGCGCTCAAGTGAGGCCACCGTTGCATAACATCGCCGTCCACCAACAGAGCTTCCCGGTGCAGCCCGCCCAGCGGTTCTTGGTGTTCCGGGACATGGCCATCATCGCGGCCGCTTTCCTGGCGCTGTCGCTGTTCACCCCCCTGTACTGGCTGACCGACTTCGCGGTCATGTGCATCCTGGTGCTGTCCTTTGACCTGCTCTACGGCTACATGGGGCACCTGTCCTTTGGCCACATGCTCTATTTCGGCGCCGGCGCCTACATGGCCTCCCTGGCCCTGCTGCACCTGGCGCCCAACCCCTTTTTGGCCATCCTGGCCGGCCTGGTCTGCGGCGCGGCCCTGTCGGCGGTGGTGGGCTTCGTGGTGGTGCGCACCTCGGGGGCGGCCTTCGCCCTGGTAAACCTGGCCTTCAACCAGATCGGCTACTGGCTGGCCCTGTCGGGGCTGCAGGACTACACCCACGGCGAGGACGGCCTGCCCAGCTCGGTGGAGGCCCTGTGGTTTTTGGACTTCCGCCAAGCGCCGGTCGCCTTCGGCTTCATGCTGGTCTGCCTGCTGCTGGTTTTCTGGCTGCTCAAGACCCTGACCGCCTCGCCCTACGGCATCGTGGTCCGCTCCATCAAGGAGAACGAGGACCGGGTCAAGTTCCTGGGTTACAACACCTTCAGGTACAAGTGGCTGACCTTCGTCATCTCCAGCACCCTGGCCGCCTTCGCCGGCTCCCTCTACGCCCTGGTCAAGGGCTTCGTGGCCCCCAGCGACGTCAACCCCCTGGAGAACACGCGCATCATCTTCTCGGTGCTCATCGGCGGGGCGGGCAACCTCTACGGCGCCCTGGTGGGCTCGGTGGCCTTCGAGATGATCAGCAACCTCTTGGCCACCACCATCGCCCGCTGGGAGATGATCCTGGGCCTGATGCTGCTGGCTCTGGTCTTCTGGTTCCGGCGGGGCATCACCGGCTACGCCTACCAACTGTACTTGGACCGGTCCTATGAGCGGCTCGTTAAATTCGCCCAGGGCATGGGCCTGAGCCTCAGGCGGCAGAAGTAATCATGATAGACACCATCCTATACGGCTTGACCATCGGGGCCATCCTCTACATTTTCTCCATCGGCCTGTCCATCACCTTCGGCACCATGCAGATCGTCAACTTCGCCCACGGCATGGTCTACTCCCTGGGCGTGTACCTTTTCATCAGCTTCCTGCCCTGGACGTTGCGCATCTTCCCCCTGGCCATGGCCCTGGCCATCGCGGCCATGCTGCCGGTGGCCTATCTGATAGAGCGCTTCATCATCCGCCGCCTCTACGGCGAGAGCCTGGACTACGCCATCATCGCCACCTACGCGGTGCTTTTGATCGGCGCGGATTTAATCAAGTACATCTGGGGCACCGCCCCGCAGCCGGTCAGCGACCCCATCGGGGTGCCGCTGGTGGTGCTGGGGGTGGTGATCCAGCTCTACCGGGTGGTGGTGTTCCTGAGCGCCGTGGTCCTGTTCTTCGCCCTGCGCATCTTCTTCACTCGTCACGTCATCGGCAAGATCGTTGTCGCCGCCCTGGAGGACCGCGACGGGGTGCGGGCCCTGGGCCTGGACGTGAACAAGTATTTCTCCATCGCCTTCGTCATCGGCTCGGGCCTGGCCGTGCTGGGCGGGGTGCTCTACGCGCCCATCACCACCAGCGAGCCCTACATGGGCTTCCACATCCTGCTGCTGGCCTTCGCGGTGGTGATCGTGGGCGGCATGGGCAATCTCACCGGCACCTTCATCTCGGCCTTCGTGCTGGGCATGGTCATCGCGATCACCGGCCGGGTCTACTCCTCGGCGGCGGACACCATGGTCTTCGTGGTCATGGCCCTGGTGCTTCTCAAGAACCCCATCTTCTCCTTTGTCCGCCGGCTGCGCGGCCGGCCGGCCCACGGCTAGGGGAGCGTCATGATCCAGGGCATCGGCCACATCGGCATCTTCGTCCGGGACCTAGAGGCCAGCCTGGAAGGCCTGTGCAACTTGCTGGGCATCCCCCGGCCGCCGATCAAGGACAACACCGACTGGCGGATGAAGGTGGCCCTGGTGGAGGCCGGCGGGCTGCAACTGGAGTTGGTGGAGGACTACAGCCAGGAGACCTGGGTGGCGGAGTCGGTGCGGGAGCGGGGAGACCACATCCACCACTTCTGCCTGCTCAGCGACGATCTGGAAGCGGACCTGGCCGCCCTGGGCCGGCGCGGGGTGCGGGCCAAGATGCCCTCGCCGGTGAAGGGCCTGCGCGGCAAGCGGATCATATTCCTGGAGTCAGAAACCGTCGGCGGTGTTTCCGTCGAGCTTTCCGAACCCTAGTTTAAGAGGGGTGTGGCCATGAAAGGCGTATGCAACAAAGTCCTGAAGGTGGATTTGAGCAGTGGCACCTGCAAGCCCGAGAAGGTGCCGGACAAGGTATACGAATATTTCCTAGGCGGAGCCGGCATGGCCGCTTATTACATGTGGAAGGAGTGCCCCGCCGGCACCACGGCCTTCAACCCGGCCAACCGGCTGACCTTCGCCTCGGGCCCGCTCAACGGCGCGGCCCAGTCCGGCGCCGGCAAATGGTCGGCCGGGGCCATCTCGCCGGCCTTCAACCTCAACTCCGACTCGGCGGCCACGGCCAGCTTCGGCATCGCCATGAAGCAGGCCGGCTTCGACGCGGTGGTCTGCTACGGCCGCGCGGACAAGCCGGTGTACGTGGTGGTGGACGACGGCCGGGCCGAGATCAAAGACGCCTCGGAGATGTGGGGCACCGACGCCTACCAGACCGAGGACGCCATCCATGCCGCCCAGGGCGAGGACTTCGAGGTGGTGTCCATCGGCCAGGCCGGCGAGCGGCTGGTGCGCTTCGCCAACATCCAGACCCGCAAGAAGTCCTTCCTGGGCCGCTGCGGCCTGGGCGCGGTGATGGGCTCCAAGAACCTCAAGGCGGTGGCCGTAAGGGGCGACAACAAGTTCCAGGTGGCCGACCCCGAGGGGCTCAAGAAGCTCAACAAGGCCATCAACAAGCGCCTGCTGGAGATGGACAACGGCAAGCCCGAGTGGCTGCAGATCCAGAAGGTGGGCACGGCCATGGCCACCGAGCTGTTCGCCCCCCAGGGCAACCTGCCCATCAAGAACTACTCCCTGGCCGGCTGGCCCGAGGGCGTGGAGGCCTGGCACGCCTCCAACTACTACAAGAAGCTCAAGGTCACGCCCTGGCCCTGCAAGCACTGCGTGATCCAGTGCCACAACAAGACCCACGTCAAACAGGGGCCCTACGCCTACGAGGGCAAGGGGCCGGAGTACGAGTCCTTCGCCATGATGGGCTTCAACACCATGTGCGCGGACGTGCAGGCCATCTCCTACGCCTGCGAGCTGGCCAACCTCTACTCCATGGACACCATCTCCCTGGGCGTGATCATCGCCTTCGCCATGGAGGCCTACGAGAAGGGCCTGATCACCAAGGCCGACACCTACGGCATTGACCTGACCTGGGGCAACAACGAAGGCGTGGTGGAGTTCACCAAGAAAATCGGGCTGCGCGCCGACGGCATCGGCTACCTGCTGGGCGAGGGCACCAAGCTGGCGGCCGAGGCCCTGGGCCGGGGGGCCACGGAGTTCGCGGTGCAGATGAAGGGCCAGGAGATCGCCGCCCACAACTGGCGGGCTCAGTACATCTCGGCCCTGAACTACGCCACCGGCTGCGCCGCCGGGCCCAACCACGAGCGGGGCAACTCTCAGCACATCTGGGTGGGGCACATCACCCTGCCCGAGTGGGGCATTGACCACGTGGAGAACGACGAGCGCTGGTCCTGGAAGAACGCCGGCGACCGCAACGCCAAGTTCCACGACTACTGCAACGTGATCAACTCGGCCGGCCACTGCAAGTTCCAGGAGTTCCGCGCCTACACCCTGAGCGACCTGACCAAGACCCTCAACGCCATCATGGGCCTGGACTGGACCGTGCAGGACCTGCGCGAGTGCGGCGAACGCATCACCACCCTGCAGAAGATGCTCAACGTGCGCTACGGCTGGCAGCGGGGGCACGACTTCCAGTGGCCCAAGCGCTTCTTCGAGCCGGTGAGCGAGGGTCCGGCCGCGGGCAAGATACCCATCGGTCTGGGCGACGCCATCCAGGAGTATTACGCGGTGCGCGGCTGGGACAACGACGGCGTGCCCACCCCGGAGCTGATCAAGCGCCTGAGCATGGATGAATACGCGGCCGGAATGTAGAATAAAATCCAGGCGAGGGTGTTCGCCTGCAATCAAACGCGGCCGGCCCCTCACGGGCCGGCCGCCCGCATAATGAGGACCCGCGGTCATGAACGTGCAGATCATGTGCAGGGAGCATCAGTTTCCGCCCGGGACCAAGTTCCGCGCGGTGGTGGAGCTGATCCGCCAGCGCCTGGCGGAGGAGCCCATGATCAAGGCCATCAAGGCCAAGACCGGCCAGGACCACATCGTCTTCGTGCTCAACGGCCGCATCATCCGCGAGCCGGCCTACGACCAGACCGAGCTCCAGGAGGGCGACGACATCCGCTGGGTGCATCCTTACTTCGGCGGCTGAGAGCCGCCCCGCCCCGGGCCCCGCGGCCGGGGGACAATGCAAAGCCCGGCCCAAAGGGCCGGGCTTGCCTTTGCCCGCGCGCGGAGCGCGGCCCTACTCCTCTGGCGCCTTCTGCTGCCGGTAAAAGACCTCCATGGCCTGCTCGATCATGTCCAGGTGGGCGTTCATGGCCGCCAGGGCCTGACCGGGGTCGCGGGTCTTCATGGCCTCGTAGATCTTGCGGTGCTCCACCAGGGAGCGCTGCATGCGGTGGGGTATGGCGCTGAAGGCGTCGGTGAGAAACTGCTCAAAGGGCTGGCGGATGTTTTGGAACAGGCTGGAGAGGAAGCGGTTGTGCGCCGCCTGGGCGATCAGATGGTGATAGATCAGGTCCTTGGTGCAGTAGGTCTCCACGTCGCCCCGCTCCGCCGCCCGCTCCATCTCCTTGAGCACCTGCCCGATGGCGGCCAGCTCCTCCTGGCTGGCCCGCGTCACGGCCAGGGAGACCATGCCCATCTCGATGACCCGCCGGGCCTCCACCAACTGCAGGGTGGCCTCGGTGTCGGATATCAAGGGCAGCTCCAGGTTGCCGGCCAGCAGGGCCGGCGAGCGGGCCACCAGGATGGTGCCCACTCCGGGCCGCTGCTCTATGGCCCCCAACTGGGTGAGGGTCTGCAGGGCCTCGCGCAGGGAGGGG
Organism: Desulfarculus sp.; assembly: GCA_003605055.1. GTDB lineage: Bacteria > Desulfobacterota > Desulfarculia > Desulfarculales > Desulfarculaceae > Desulfoferula. Next base: position 83,897 of record QZKP01000020.1, on the reverse strand, counting down.
CGGCTTACTCCCAGTTGGGCGGCGAACTCGTTCTGGTTGGGCAGCTTGTCGCCTTCCTTGAACTCGCCGCTGATGATCATGCGGCGTATCTCGGCCAGCACCGAATCCGGAACCTTCTTTTTTACGATGCGGGGCTTCAAATGGCACGCCAGCAAGTTAGCGGTTTAATAAATTTATTATGTTAAATCATTAGATCCACAGATGGTCAAGCAATACTTCTATTCCGCCGCGGAGGAGGTCCTGTTTTCCAGGGGTTTAGCCGGCCAGGAACTCCCTGAGGGCCTGGTCCCGGGCCTGGTCGGGCTGGAACAGGATGGAAAAGTGGTTCAGGCCCGCCAGGTCCTTCACCTGGGCCGTGGGCAGGTCGCGCTGCAGGCGGGCGGCGGCCTCGGCCGGCAGCACCAAGTCGTCCTCGGCCAGCATGCCCCGGGTAGCCCGCAGCACCAGCACCGGACATTTGATGTCCCGGTAGTACACCGAGGTGTCGCTGCCCAGCAGGCTGACCCGCTCCTCGGCGATGTTTTCCTGCCGGATGCGCGAGCGCACCCCGCCCTCGACCTCCTCGCACTCGTAACGGAAGTACTCTTCCAAGGCCTGGCTCCAAGGCCGCAGGAAGGGGGCCTGCTGCACGTGCTCCCGGTAGGCCTCGAAGCTGGGGAAGACCAGCCCCAGCCGGTCCAGGGAGGGCTTTATGCCCGCGGTGACCTTGCCCCATTGCTCCGGCGTGAGCTGGCCTCCGCCGTCCAGGAGGATGAGCCGCTCCACCGCCTCCGGCCAATGGGCGGCCAGGGCCAGGGCGATGTAGGCGCCCAGGGAATGGCCCAGCAGGGCCACGCGGCCCGCGCCCAGCTGGTTCAGCACCGCCTCCAGGTCGCGCACGTGCTGCTCCAGGGAGTAGCCGTGGGCCGGCTTGTCCGAGCGGCCGCGGCCGCGCAGGTCCACGGCCAGCAGGCGGCGGGCCGGGGAGACGGCGGCGGCGATGGTGTCCCAGCAGCGGCAGTTGGCGGTCAGGCCGTGCAGGGCCAGCACCGGCGGCTCCCCGCCCGGCCAGGAGGCCAGTTGAATGACCACGCCGTCCCCCCGGCAGCGAAGCATCTCTGGTTGGGGCATGCTTTCCTCCTTCCCGTCTCCAGGGTTGAGCCAGGCCCGGCGTCATTGTATCCCCGGGGGCGTCCTTTGGCCGGAGCTTTTTAGGGGCCGGCCGTCCGGCCGCGGTAGAGGTCGGCCATGTACAGGGCCAGTCCGGCCCAGATGCAGCCAAAGGTGATCAGGTGGGCCCGGGTGAAGGTCTCGTCATAGACGAAGATGGCCAGCACGAACTGTATGCTGGGGGCCAGGTACTGCAACAGCCCGATGGTGGTGTAGGGCAGGCGGCGGGCGGCGCTGGTGAACCAGACCAGGGGCAGGGCGGTGACCATCCCGGCCAGGGCCAACAGCAGGGTTATCTGCGCCCCTCCCGCCCCGAAGGCGCCGGCCCCCTGGCTGGCCAGCCAAAAGACATAGGCCAGGGCGGCCGGGGTCATGAGGCAGGTCTCCACGAACAGCCCGTTGAGGGACTCGATCCGCATGGTCTTGCGCAGCAGGCCGTAGGTGCCGAAGGAGAAGGCCAGGCTCAGGGATATCCAGGGCAGCTGGCCTTGGGCCAGGGCCAGGTTCAGAGTGCCGGCCGCGGCCAGCAGCACGGCTACAACCTGCCAGGGCCGCAGCCGCTCCTGCAGGAAGATCAGGCCCAGGAGCACGTTCACCAGGGGGTTGACGTAGTAGCCCAGGGAGGCCTGTAGGATCCGTCCGCTGACCATGGCGTAGATGAACACGAACCAGTTGCAGGTCACCAGGGCGGCGGTGAAGAACAGCAGGGCCCAGAGCCGGCGCGAGGCCAGGGCCCGGCGCATGGCCCCCCACTGCCGGCCCAGGGTGATGAGCAGGGCCAGCAGGGGCAGGGACCACAACACCCGATGGGCCAACAGCTCCAGGGGCGGCACCTGGGCCACCGCCTTGAAGTAGAACGGCGTCAAACCCCAGAAAGTGAAGGCGGCCAAGGCGTAGAGGATGCCGGTGCGCTGCAGATGCTCCGTGGACAAGACGGCTTTGCGCTCTCTCTGGGGCTGGCTAAAGGTCAAAATATAACCCAAGGATGCTCCGTCCCCAACAAAAAGCTCAAAAATCGCCCCGGATAATGCTAAATATTGATGGCCGGCCGCAGGCCGGAGCCCATGACCAGCCAGCCTCCGCCGCGGAGCCACACATGAACGAATGCAGCTTTGGCCCGGTACGCTTCCTGCCCGGCCCGAACCGAGGCAAATACCCCTCCTGCCACTCCATATATATAGAAGGCGCCGGCGTGCTCATAGACCCCGCCTCGGACCGGGAGCGCCTGCTGAGGCTGCGCCGGGAGGAAGGCGTCCAGGCGGTGTGGCTCAGCCACTGGCACGAGGACCACATCACCCACCTGGACCTGTTCGAGGACCTGCCCCTGTGGGTCTCGGCCCAGGACGCGCCACCCCTGGGGGACCTGGAGGTGTTCCTGGATTGGTACGATATGCAGGGGCCCTTCCGGGACCAGTGGCGGGGCATCATGACCCAGCAGTTCCACTACCGTCCCCGCCGGCCGGCCGGCTTCCTGGCCGATGGCCAGGTGCTTCAGCTGGGCCCGGTCAGCGTGGAGGTGATGGCCGTGCCCGGCCACACCCCCGGCTCCCTGGCCTTTTTGTTCCGCGAGCCCCAGGTCTTGTTCCTGGCCGACTACGACCTCTCCAGCTTCGGTCCCTGGTACGGCGACCTGCTCTCCAGCATCCCCCAAACCATCGCCTCCGTTGAGCGCCTGCGCCGCACGCCGGCCCGCGCCTGGCTGGCCGGCCACGAGACCGGCGTGTTCACCGATGCGCCCGCCCATCTCTGGGAACAGTATCTGGGCGTTATCCAGCAGCGGGAGGCCCGGCTGCTGGAGCTGCTGCAACAGCCCCGCACCAAGGAGGAGATCATCCAGGCCTGGATCGTTTACGGCCGGCCCCGGGAGCCGCGGGACTTCTTCTATTTCTCCGAGTGGGCCATCATGAAAAAACACCTGGAGCGCCTGGAGGAGCAGGGCCGGCTGTGGCGGAAGGGGGAGCGCCTGGGATTGCGCTAGCCTGGTCGCCCGGGCCCCCGGGGTCCAATTGCCATCGGGGGCTGGTTTATTTTATGATGTATCTACCCGGCATAGCCGGCCGATAGGGGCCAAGGGGCAGGGCGAGGGAGGCATCAGGCGGGGAGCGATCTATGGCAGTGGTGAGCATTTCAAGGCAGTTCGGCGCCGGCGGCAAGACCCTGGGCGAAAAGGTGGCCCAGGAGCTGGGCTACCGCTTCCTGTTCGAAACCCAGTTGGACACCATGGCCGAGGAGGCCATGCGCGCCGCGGGCAAGGAACCCGAGCCCTCCCATTACCAGTCCCTGGTGGTGGACCTGTTGACCAACCTGGCCCCCAGCAACTTCATGGACCGCTGGACTGGGTCCTCCCAGTGGGACGAAAAGCAGCACATCGAGGCCCTCACCCGGGTCATCCAGGGACTGGCCGATGGGGGCAAGGTGGTGCTGCTGGGCCGGGGCAGCCAGTTCATCCTGCGCCACCGCCCAGGCACGGTGCGCATCCTCCTGGTGGCCAAGATGAAGGACCGCATTGACTTCATGGTCCGCAACTACGGCATGGAGCAGCAGCAGGCGGTCCGCCTGATAAACGATGCGGACAAGAAGCGGGCCCGCTTCCTGAACAACTTCTATCCCGGCGAACCTGACGAGGCCAGCCTCTACCACCTGGCCCTTAACACCAGCTTGATGCCCTTGCAGAGCGCTACCAGCCAGGTCTGCCGGCTGGTCCAGCGGCTGGAAGGATAGGCGGAGGTCACCCCCATGGCGATCCTGAGCATCTCAAGGCAATTCGGGGCGGGCGGCAAGACCCTGGGCGGCATGGTGGCCGAGAGCCTGGGCTACCAGTTCGTGGACGAGGGCCTGCTGCAGAAGGTGGCCGAGGAGGCCAACGTTTCGCTGCGCTGGGTGGAGGGCGTGGAGCGCGAAGCCGGCGGCCGCCTGATGCGCTTTCTCTCCACGCTGGTGCCCTCCAGCTTCATTGACCGCCACCTGGGCGACAGCGGGCAGGACTTCGACGAGCGGCGCTACGCCGCCTTCCTGACCAAGGTCATCGAGGATCTGGCCCAGGCGAACAACGTGGTCATTCTGGGCCGGGGCAGTCAGTTCATCCTGGCCGAGCACCCCGAAGCGGTGCGGGTGCTCTTGGTGGCTGAGTACGCCGACCGCATCAAATTCCTGCAGCGGCGCTACAACCTGGAGCAGGACAAGGCCGAGGCGGTGGTGAACCGCGAGACGCGCAAGCGCGAGCGCTTCCTGCGCAACTTCTACCAGGGCGACCCCAACAACCCCAGCCTGTACCACATGGCGCTCAACACCAGCCTGATCCCCCTGGAGGCGGCCCGGGACCAGATCTGCGACCTGGTGCTGCAACAGGTGGACCACACGGCCAAGCCCATCTGGGACTAGGGCCGAATATGTCGGGGAGGCCGGGGGGCCGGCTTCGCCTGAGCCCCGCGGGCCGTGTCGCCGGCGGGGCTCACTTGCGGGACGACTCGCCCGCGCCATTCTGGCCGTGCCGGGCCGGGGGGTAAAATGCCAATGCTTACCCCCCGCCGGCCGGAGCGGGCGGGGCGGACCAGAAGCCAGGCGCGGCCTGACTTCTGGTTTTTTGGGCGGGGCTCAGGCCTGGGCGGCCGCGGGCACCACCAGCACCTGCACCGGCGAGCGCCGCACCACCTTCTGGGCCGTGGAGCCGAACAGGGCCCCGCTGACGTGGCCGCGGCCCAGGGAGCCGATCACCACCAGATCGCAGCCGGTTTCGCCGACGGCCTTGAGTATCTCGTTGGCCGGCACCCCCACCCGCACCAGGCGCTCCAGGGGTAGCCCCCGGCACTCGGACTGGCTCACGCACTGGTCAATGGCCTCATTGCGCTCCTGGGTGAGCTTGGCCACGTATGCTTCCACCGGGGGCACGTCCACGTAGCGGCTGGCGGTCTCGATGGCGTCCACGTCGCGCTGGTTTATCACGCTGACCACCACCATACTGGCCCCCACCGCCCGGGCCCAGTAGGCCGCGCACTCCAGGGTGCCAGGGGAATGCTGGGACATGTCCAGGGCCACCAATACCTTCTTCACCGGCTTCATGGCTGGTCAACCTCGCTTTCGCCGCGGCCCGCGCCCAGGCCTTGGCAATAATAGTGTTCGGCCAGATAGGAGCTGCGCACCAGAGGCGCCGCGGCCACCGCCTTAAAACCCATGGCCAGGGCCCGGCGCCCGAGGGCCGCGAACACCTGGGGATGAAGGTATTCTACCACCGGGTGATGGGCCGGTGAAGGCGCTAGATACTGGCCCAGGGTGAGAATCACGCAGCCGGCCCGGCGCAGGTCAACCAGCGCCCGGTCCACCTCCGCCCGGCTCTCGCCCAGGCCCAGCATCAGGCCGGACTTGACCAGGGCCCCGCCCTCCTGGGCCGCCCGGCGCAGCAGCTCCAGAGAGCGGCCGTAGTCGGCCTGGGGCCGCACCGCGGGGTAGAGCCGGGGCACCGTCTCCAGGTTGTGGGCCAGCACCTGGGGCCCGGCCGCCAGCACCGTCTTCAGCGCCGCGGACGAGCCCTGGAAGTCCGGCACCAACAGCTCCACCGCCACGCCGGGGCAGCGCCGCTGCACGGCCCGGGTCACGGCCGCCAGGTGAAGCGCGCCGCCGTCGGGCAGATCGTCGCGGGTCACGGAGGTGATCACCACCAGGCGCAGGCCCATGACCGCCACCTGGGCCGCCACCCGGGCCGGCTCCTCCGGGTCCAGGGGGGCGGGGCGGCCGCGCTGAACCGCGCAGAAGGCGCAGCTCCGGGTGCAGGCGGGGCCCATGACCAGCAGGGTGGCCACCCCCCGGGCGAAGCACTCGCCCCGGTTGGGGCAGCGTCCCTGTTCACAGATGGTGTGCAGGCCGCGCTGGCGCAGGCCCCGCGCCACCCCGGCCGGCGACCCGCCGGCGGGCAGGCGTTTTTTCAGCCAGGCCGGCATGCGTTGGGTTGAGGGGGGGATGCTGGCCGCCAATTGACTTCCTTTTGATTACCAGGTTGCGCCCGCCAGGAGGCGGAAACCAGAGCCCCGCCGCCGGGCCTCGCCTGGGGGGACTATACAGCCAGCCCCTGGGGCGGCAAAACCCAGTATCACTATAACTCTGTAGTTGATTAGCCAGCTCAAAAAATGCATAATCGTTCCGGTGCAATTTCCATCTCCCCGCATGACCGGAGATGAGGCGGGCGGTTTGAGTCAAAGTTCAGGCTGGAGCGCCAGCGGAACCAGGGCCCGCCAGGCAGGCGTTGAAACGAATGCTGAACCTGGAGTCTCACTCCCGGCATCACACTGGGGCCGGACGCGGCCGGCAGGGAACGTCGGCGCACAGGGCCGGGGCCTTCTGGTCCCTGTTCGTGGGCCTGATGGTGCTGTGGGTGCTGCTCTCGGGCAAGCTGGACGCCTTCCACCTGGGCGTGGGCGTCTTTTGCTGCCTGCTGGTGGCCGCATTGTGCACCGATCTTTTCGCCGACCACTTTGACCTGCGCAAGGTCATCCGCACCCTCTACGGTCACCTCTCCTACCTGCCTTGGCTCATGTGGCAGATCGTAGTGGCCAACCTGCACGTGTTCAAGCTGGCCCTGCATCCCAAGATGTACGACAAGCTCGACCCCCACCTGGTGCGCTTCCACACCCGCCTACAGGGCCCCTACGCCCAGACCAGCTTCGCCCAATCCATCACTCTCACCCCTGGCACCATCACCGTCCGGGTCCTGCCGGATGGTGTTTTCATAGTCCATGCCGTTGACGGCAAGTCAGGCGACCTGAGCGCCCTGCGCGACATGGAGGCGCGGGTCGCCCGTACCTTTGGGGAAAGCTGATACCTGAGTTCTACTTATACTGCGCCCTGTTCTTGTGCCTGTTGATGGCCCTGTCCCTGTACCGGGGCATCGTGGGACCCACCATCATGGACCGCCTGGTGGGGGTCAACGCCATCGGCTCCAAGACCGTGGCCCTGCTGCTGCTGATAGGGCTCATCTACCAGCGCCTGGACATGTTCGTGGACATCGCCCTGGCTTACGCCATGCTCAACTTCATCGCGGTGATCGCCGCCGCCCGCTATTTCCACAAGCGGCGCGAGCTGGGCAAGGAGATATCCCTGGAGTTGCCCAAGGACTAGAGGGGAGAAAGCCCCATGACGGTGCTGATCGTTGTGCTATTGATCGCCGGCCTGCTGTTCTTCGTCGGCGGCACGGTGGGCATCCTGCGCTTTCCCGACTTCTACACCCGGCAGCACGCCGCGGGCAAGATGGATTCCCTGGGCCTGATGCTGGTGACCCTGGCGCTGGCCCTGGGCAGCCTGCACTCTTACAGCCTGGAGGAGATTTTCACCGCCATCAAGATCATGCTTATCATGCTGTTCATCTTCCTGGCCAGCCCCACCGCCACCCATGCCATCGTGGACGCCGGGCTGCGGGCCGGGCTGCGGCCCTGGACCAAGGAGCAGCGCGAGGAGTGATGCGGGGCAGGGGAGCCACGGCGGCCGCAGCAGGGGAGGCCCGGCCATGATCGTCGAGCTGGACCTGGTGATCCTAACCCTGGTGGTGGTGTGCGCGGTGGGCGCCCTGTGGGTGCGGGACCTGCTGAGCGCGGCCGTCCTCTTCGGGGCCTACAGCTTCATGCTCTGCCTGCTGTGGTCCATAATGGGCGCGGTGGACGTGGCCTTCACCGAGGCCTCGGTGGGGGCCGGGGTGAGCACCGTGTTCATGGTGGCCGCGGTGTTCCGCACCTCCCGGAGGACCAAGGATTGAAGATACTGGGGTCCATACTGGTGGTGGCCTGCTGGATCCTCTTGGCGGTGGGGGCCACGGATTTCCCCCGCTGGGGCGACCCCCACTCGCCGGCCGCCCTGCACGTCTCGCCCCGCTACCTGGAGAAGGGCCTGGCCGAGACCCAGACCCCCAACATCGTCACCGCGGTGCTGGCCGACTACCGCGGCTACGACACCATGTACGAGACCACGGTGGTCTTCGCCGCCGGGGTGTCCTGCTTTCTGCTGCTGCGCTTCTTCCGCCGCCAGGCCCCGCCGCACGCCCTCTACCGGCACAAGCCCTCGGGCACGGTGGTGGCCATCCAGCGCGGGTACCGGCTCAAGGGCCCGCACCCGGACCTGATGCCCATTGACCTTGACTGGGCCCCGCACGATCCCATCGTGGAGTTGGCCAGCCGCCTATTGATCCCCCTGATCCAGATATTCGCGCTCTACGTGGTGGCCCACGGCCATTACAGCCCCGGCGGCGGCTTCCAGGGCGGGGTGATCCTGGGGGCCAGCCTGATCCTGCTGGCCATCTCCCAGGACCTGCGCGCCGCCCAGGCCCGCCTGGGCGAGCGCAGCAATGCCTTGCTCAGCGCCATGGGGGTGCTGATCTACGTGGGCGTGGGGGCCGTGGCCCTGGGCCTGGGCGGCAACTTCCTGGACTACGGCGCCCTGGCCGGGCTGATGGGGGTGGACCCGGTCCACGCCCGCAGCCTGGGCATCCTCTTCGTGGAGATAGGCGTGGCCATCGCGGTGATGGCCACCATGTTCTTCATCTACCGCAACGTGGCCTCGGCCGGGGCCCTGGACGAGGGGCTGTAGGGCCATGGACCGCTTCCTGGAAGTCCTGACCAACAGCTACAACTACTGGGTCTACATCACCCTGATGATGATCGGCCTCTGGGGCATGATCGCCAAGCGCAACCTGGTCAAGAAGATCATAGGCATGTCCATCTTCCAGACGGCGATCATCCTGTTCTACATCTCCATCGGGGCCAAGAAGGGGGGCACCATCCCCATCATCATCGAGCCGGGCGGCCACGGGGCCGCCGAGCAGGTGGTGGTGCGGGCGGCCGACTACATCAACCCCCTGCCCCACGTCCTGATGCTCACGGCCATCGTGGTGTCGGTGGCCACCCTGGGAGTGGCCCTGTCCCTGGCCATCAAGATCTACCAGCGCTACGGGACCCTGGAAGAGAAAGACATACTCAAGCAGATAAACAAGCCATGAGCCAGCAGCTACCCGCCCTGATCGTCGTCGCGCCCCTGATCGCAGCCTTGCTTATTTTCATGGCGGGCTGGGTGCGGCGCGGGCTGTGCTTCCCCCTGGCCGCGGCGGCGCTAATCATCTCCCTGCTCAGCGCCCTGGGCATGCTGCAAGAGGTCCTGGCCCAGGGGCCGCTGCACTACCGCCTGGGCGGCTGGGAGGCGCCCTGGGGCATCGTCTACGACGTGGACGCCATCAACGCCCTGGTGCTGTCGGTGGTGGCCGCGGTGGCCCTGGTCAACCTGGTGGCGGCGCGTCCCTCCCTGGAGGCCGAACCGCCCTACCGCATAGGCTCCTTCTACGCCCTGTACGTGCTGTCGGTCACGGGCATGCTGGGCATGGTGGTCACCGGGGACGTGTTCAACCTGTACGTGCTCCTGGAGATCACCTCGCTCTCGGGCTATGCCCTGGTGTCCATGGGCAGCGAACGCGCCCCCCTGGCGGCCCTGAACTACGTGTTCCTGGGCACCATCGGGGCCTCGTTCTATCTGCTGGGGGTGGGCTTCCTCTACACCGTCACCGGCTCGCTGAACATGGCCGACATCGCCCGGCTGCTGCCGGCCCTGTACGGCTCCAAGGCGGTGCTGGCCGCCTTCGTGATGATCATGGTGGGGCTGTGGTTCAAGGCCGCCTTCTTCCCCCTGCACTCCTGGCTGCCCGGCGCCTATTCCTACGCCCCGCCGGCGGTGGCCGGCCTGCTGGCGCCGTTGATGACCAAGGTGATGATCTACGTGATGATCCGCCTGATGCTCAGCGTTTTCACCCCGGCTTACAGCTTCGCCTTGGCCGCCCTGAACCAGGCGGTGGTCTGGCTGGCGGTGCTGGCCATCGTGGCCGGGGCGCTGCTGGCCCTGGCCGCGCGGGACTTCCGGCGCATGCTCACCTACATCATCGTCAGCGAGGTGGGCTACATGGTGGGCGGAGCCTGGCTGGGCACCCGCCTGGGCCTGACCGGCAGCCTGCTGCACCTGGTCAACGACGCGGCCATGACCCTGTGCGTGTTCCTGGCCGCGGCCGCCTTCGCCTACCGCTACAAGGGCGAGTCCCTGACCAGCCTGCGCGGGCTGTTCCGGCGCATGCCCTGGACCATGGGCGCCCTGGTGATCGGCGGCCTGTCCATCATCGGCGTGCCGCCCACCTGCGGCTTTTTCAGCAAGTGGTACCTTCTCTCCGCCGGCATCCAGGCCGGCCAGTGGGGCTACGTGGCCGCCCTGTTGTTCTCCAGCCTGGTGAACCTGGCGCTCTTCTTCCGCGTCTTTGAGATCGCTTATTTCGAGCCATTCCACGACCGCCACGGGGCGGAGCACGGTGCGCCCGCGGCCGTGGTGCGTAACGAGGCGCCGGCCATGATCGTGCTGCCCCTGCTGTTCACCGCCGCCGGCCTGATCGCCTTGGGGCTCTACAGCAAGGAGCTGGCCAGCGGCGTCATCGCCCTGGGCCTGCCCGCGGGTCTGCGTTGAGGGAGGCGGCGGTGGATACCCTGACATCCCTCAGACCCCTGCTGGCGGTGCTGGTCTCCCTGGCGGTGGTGCCGCTGCTTATCTGGTGCCGCCGCCACCCCAACCTGCGCGAGGCCTTCACCTTCCTGGCCGCGGCGGCCAAGCTGGCCCTGGTGGCCAGCCTGCTGCCCGCGGTGCTCTCCGGCCGCGAGGTGCTCTGCCCGGTGGTGCAGGTGCTGCCCGGGGTGGCCATCGCCTTTCGGGTGGACGCCCTGGGGCTGGTCTTCGCCCTGGTGGCCAGCTCGCTGTGGATCGTCACCAGCGCCTACTCCATCGGCTACATGCGCGGGCTTACCGAGCACGCCCAGACCCGCTACTACTGCTTCTTCGCCCTGGCCCTGTCGGCCACCATCGGAGTGGCCTTCGCGGCCAATCTTTTGACCCTGTACCTGTTCTACGAGATGCTCTCCCTGGCCACCTACCCCCTGGTCACCCACCACCAGGACCGGGAGGCCCGCTCCTCGGGCCGCAAGTACCTGCTCTACATCGTGGGCAGCTCCATCGGCCTGCTCCTGCCCGCGGTCTTGATCACCTACTACCTGGCCGGCACCACCGAGTTCGCCCCCGCCGGCATCCTGGCCGGCAAGGCCCCCTACTGGCTGGTGCTGGCCCTGATGCTGATGTACCTCTTCGGCCTGGCCAAGGCCGGGGTGATGCCCCTGCACTCCTGGCTGCCGGCGGCCATGGTGGCCCCCACGCCGGTCAGCGCCCTGCTGCACGCGGTGGCGGTGGTCAAGGTGGGCGTGTTCAGCATCCTCCGGGTCATGACCGGCGTCTTCGGCATGGGCCTGCTGCGCGAGATGGACCTGGGCCTGGTGCTGGGCTACATCGCCTCGGTGACCGTGCTGGGGGCCAGCCTGGTGGCCCTGAGCCAGGACGAACTCAAGCGCCGGCTGGCCTTCTCCACCATCAGCCAGCTCTCCTACATCGTCCTGGGCTTGGCCCTGCTGGTGCCCCTGGGCCTGCTGGGCGGGACGCTGCACATCGTCATGCACGCCCTGGGCAAGATCACCTTGTTCTTCTGCGCCGGGGCCATCTTCGTGGCCACGGGCAAGAAGTACATCAGCCAGATGGCCGGCCTGGGCCGGCGCATGCCGGCGACCCTGACCGCCTTTCTGGCGGGCAGCCTGTCGGTGATCGGCCTGCCCCCGGCCGGCGGCTTCTTGAGCAAGTGGTACCTGCTGCTGGGCACCCTGGACGCCCACCGCGTGGTGTTCATGGTGGTGCTGCTGTTCAGCTCCCTGCTCAACGCGGCCTATTTCCTGCCCATCGTGTACCGGGGCTTTTTTTCCGCCCCGCCGCCGGACGAGGCCGGCCAGGGCCTGGCCGAGGCGCCGGGCTGGTGCCTGGTTCCGCTGCTGCTCACCGCCGCGGGCTCCCTGGCCCTGTTCTTTTTCCCCGAGCCCTTCCTGGGCCTGGCCCGCCTGGCCGTGGCCCGCCTGACCGGAGGCTAGAGGCATGGATGCGCAGACCTCCAAACCGCGTATGGAGCTTAGGCACGATCCGGTGCCCGGCTTCCGCCCGGCTTTTTACCTGACCCTGGCCGCGGGCCTGGTCTACCTGGCCCTGGTCTTCGGCGGCTTGATCGCCGGCGGGGGGGGAGGCCACTGATGTCGGTGCCGGAGAAAAAGGGCTTCTTCGACAAGCCGGGCAACTTCAGGCGCTTTCTGACCGCCTTCTTCGCCTCTTTGGCCGTTCTGCTGCTGGTGGATTTCCTGGTCGGCAAGCACGGCCATTTTTCCTGGGAGGAGGCGCCGGAGTTCTTCGCGGCCTACGGCTTCGTCTCCTGCGTGGTGCTGGTGCTGGCGGCGCGGGTGCTCAGGCGGCTGGTGAAGCGGCCGGAGGACTACTATGGGCGGTAGCTTCCCCCCGGCCCTGATCTTGATGGGCGCGGCCGCGCTGCTGCCCCTGTTCTCCCGCAGGGTCAAGCCGGTGGTGTGCCTGGCGGCGCCCCTGCTCAGCCTGTTCGTCATCTACGCCACCCCCCAGGGCGCCCACTGGAGCCTGTCTTTTTTGGACTACCAGTTGGTGCTGGGCCAGGTGGACCGGCTGAGCAAGCTATTCGGCTACATATTCTCCCTGATAGCCTTTTTGGCCATGCTCTTCGCCTGGCGGGTGGACGACGACCTGGAGCGTTGCGCGGCCCTGGTTTACGCGGGCAGCACCCTGGGGGTCACCTTCGCCGGCGATTTCTTCAGCCTCTATATCTTCTGGGAGCTGATGGCGGTGGCCTCCACCTTCCTGATCTTAGCCCGGCGCACGCCGGCCGCCCGCCGGGCGGCGGCGCGCTACCTGCTGGTGCATCTGTTCGGCGGGCTGTTCCTGTTGGCCGGCATCCTCATGCGCCTGGCGGCCAGCGGCAAGCTGGCCGTGGAGCACGTCGGCATTGACGGCGGCGCGGCCAATTGGCTGATCTTCATCGGCATCGCGGTCAACGCCGCCATCCCGCCCTTGCACCCCTGGCTCAAGGACGCCTATCCCAAGGCCACCGCCACCGGGGCGGTGTTCCTTTCGGCTCTCACCACCAAGAGCGCGGTCTATGTCATGGCCCGCACCTTTGCCGGGGCCGAGGTCCTCATCTGGCTGGGCGCCTTCATGACCCTCTTCCCCATCTTCTACGCGGTCCTGGAAAACGACGTGCGCGGGGTGCTCTCTTACAGCCTGATCAACCAGGTGGGCTTCATGATGTGCGGGGTGGGCATCGGCACCCCCCTGGCCCTCAACGGCGCGGTGAGCCACGCCTTCGCCCACATCCTCTACAAGGCCCTGCTGTTCATGTCCGCCGGGGCGGTGATGTATCGCACCGGCAAGACCTTGTGTACCGACCTGGGCGGGCTGTACAAATATATGCCCCTGACGGCCACCTTCTGCATAATAGGGACCGCCTCCATCAGCGCCTTTCCCCTGTTTTCGGGCTTTGTCACCAAGTCCATGATCGTCTCCGCGGCCGGGGCCGGGGGGATGGTGGTGGTTTGGCTGATGCTGCAATTCGCTGGCGCCAGCGCGTTTCCTTACGCGGACATCAAGGTCCCCTTCTTCATGTTCTTCGGCCACGACTCAGGCCTGCGGCCCAAGGAGGCCCCTCTGTCCATGCTGCTGGCCATGGGGGGAGCGGCTTTCTTATGCGTCTTGATCGGGGTTTATCCCCAACTCCTGTACGGGCTGCTGCCTTATCCGGTGGACTACGTCCCCTACACCGGCGCCCACGTCATGGGGCAGCTTCAGTTGCTGATGTTCGGGGCTCTGGCCTTCTGCCTGCTGATGCTCTCGGGCATCTATCCGGCCGAACAAAGGGCCATCAACCTGGACTTCGACTGGTTCTACCGCAAGGGCGGCCGCGGCTTTTACTGGTTGTGCGACGCGGGGCTCAACAGCCTGAACCGGATTTCGGAGCGGTTCCTGGTCCAGGGGGTTTCCCGCAGTTTGGGTGAATACTTTCAGGCCGCCCCCGCCCGCCTGGCCCTGTTGTTGCTGCGGCCGCTGTGGGCCATGAAGGGCCTGGGGGTGCCCGAGTGCGAGCGCCGGGAGCAGTTCCTGCGCGCGGCCATGGAGGCCGGCGGCTTCCCGGTGGGCTGGGCCGCGGCCGTGGCCTTGATCATACTTATATTTTTATTCGTCCTCTAGCCTGGGAGTGGGTTATGGCGACCACGGCCGACCTGCGCAACATAAACATCCTGCAGGACCTGCCCGAGGCGGTGCTTGCGAAAATCGCGCCCCTGGTCAAGGAGGCGTCCTACCAGGAGAACGACGTGGTCTTCCGCCACGGCGAGCCGGCCGACACCTTCGGCATGCTGCTGCGGGGCAAGATTCTGCTCAACGTGGAGGCCGCGCCGGGGGTGGTGGTGAGCCTGGGCTCCATCAAGGCCGGCTACTCCTTCGGCTGGGGCGTGCTGATCCCCGGCTCCACCCACCGCAACGACGCCGTGGCCCTGGAGCCCTGCCTGGTGCTGTTGATCTCCGGCGAGGATCTGCTGCAGCTCATGGACAGCGACCGGGACACCGGCTATCATCTGCTCCGGCGCTTCACCACCATCATCAAGAACCGCCTGGACCGGCGCACCAGCCAGTTCGTGCTGGCCATGGGCCGCCAGGTGCAGGTGGAGGAGCTGGTGGAGTAGTCCGGGCCGGGCCGCGGCCGGATAGCCGGCCGGCCTCCCGCCCGCCAGAGCAAGCCTGCATTAATTTTTTGTCTGGGCCGTGCTATAAAAAGGACGTTGCGCCGTGGTATGCACCAAACCCCGGCGCCAGGGAGAAAGAGCCCAGGCCATGCAAAGCCCCCTGCTCGCTTGGCTCACCAACGAAGAGCTGCTGAATCAGTTGATGGCCGGCCTGCCCCTCTGGGGGCTGCTGTTGATCATGGCCGCCTGCGTGGCGGTGCTCTCCCTGGGTGCGAACAAGATGATAGACGGGGCGGTCTCCCTGGCCCTGCACACCGGCCTGCCCCGCATGGTCATCGGGGCCACCATCATATCCC
Source organism: Desulfarculus sp. (assembly GCA_003605055.1). Taxonomy (GTDB): domain Bacteria; phylum Desulfobacterota; class Desulfarculia; order Desulfarculales; family Desulfarculaceae; genus Desulfoferula. The sequence goes on along the minus strand of QZKP01000020.1, from coordinate 68,764 downwards.
TGGGCACCACCACGCCCGAGGCCTTCGTCTCGGTGCTGGCCGCCTGGACCGGCAACTCCGGCCTGGCCCTGGGCAACGGGGTGGGCTCCATCATCTGCGACACGGGGCTGATCTTCGGCCTGATGGCCGTGAGCAGACGGGTGCCGGTGCAGCGCTACATCCTGGGCCGCACCGGCTGGGTGCAGGTGGGGGCGGCCACCCTGCTGGTGGCCATCTCCGTGGCCGCCCTTTTCCTGGGCCAGGGCCGGCCGGTGCTGGGCCGCGGGGTGGGCGCCTTTCTGCTGGTCCTGCTGGTCCTGTATCTGTACATGTCCTATCGCTGGGTCCGGCAGAGCGGCGGCGGACGCATGGGCCAGGACCTGGCCGCCGAGCACCACGCGGGCCCTCTCAAGTCGGCGGTCTACATCGTGCTGGGGCTGGCGGGGGTGCTGGCGGGCAGCCGGGTGCTGATTCCCTGCGCGGTGGAAGGGGCCGTGCGCATCGGCGTGCCCCAGGACATCATAGCCGCCACCCTGGTGGCCTTTGGCACCTCCCTGCCGGAGCTGGTCACGGCCATCAGCGCGGTCAAGAAGGGCCACCCCCAGATCATGGTGGGCAACGTGGTGGGCGCGGACGTGCTCAACTGCCTGTTCGTGATCGGGGCGGCGGCCGCGGCCCGGCCCCTGGAGGTTCCGCCCAACTTCTTCTTCTTCCACTACCCGGCCATGCTGCTGATCCTCTTTTCCTTCCGGGTGTTCATCTCCCTGGACAGGGACGGCTGGTTCCGGCGCTGGCAGGGCGCTTGGATGTTGGGCGTCTACCTGCTCTACGTGGTCTTGCAGTACACCCTGGGCTTGGGGGGGTGAGCCGCCTGGCGCCCCGCTCCCGGCCCGGGCCACGGGCCTAGGCAGGGGGGCGGGGGTCCAGGGGGGTGCAGGCGGCCAGGCCGCTGAGCTCTTCGAAAAGGGCTGCGGCCGAGATGACCGCCGCCTCTCCCCGGGGCGGGCCCACCACCTGCAGGCCCACCGGCAGGCCGCTGGCCGTGAAGCCGCAGGGCAGGGACAGGGCCGGGCAGGCGGTCAAGCTGATGGCGTAGGCCAGGGCCAGCCACCCGAAGTAGGAGTCGAAGCGTCTGCCCTCCATTTGCTCCAGATAGCGGATGGACACGTCAAAGGGCGCGGCCGCCACCGCCGGCGTGAGCAGCAGGTCGTAGGTGTTGAAGAACTCCACCGCCCGCTGGTACAGGGCGCCGCGGCCCTTCTCGGCTCGCACGATGTCCGGGCCGCTGAGGGCCAGGCCCTGCTCGATGTTGCCCACCACCTCCGGCTTGAGCAGGTGGCGGTTCTGGGGCAGGTGCTGGGCCAGGGCGGCCACGTAGCGCGCGGCCCGCAGGGGGGTGAATATCTCGGTGCTGTCGCTGAGGTCCGGCGCGGCCTGCTCCACCGTGGCGCCCAGCTCGCTGAAGCGCTGGGCGGCCCGGGTGCAGATTTCCCGCACCTCGGCCTCCACCGGCCCCAGACCCAGGTCCGGGCTGAAGGCCACCCGCCGGGGAGGCCGCGGCTCTCGGGCCGCCTGGCTGAAGCTTTGCTCCGGCCGGGGTAGGGAGCGGGGGTCGCGGGGGTCCTGGCCCGCCATGGCGTCCAGCATCAGGGCCAGGTCGCCCACGTTGCGGGCCATGGGCCCCACCACCGCCAGGCTCTGCCAGGGGGTGATGTCCGGGCCGCTGGCCACCCGCCCGGGGCTGACCCGGAAACCCAGCACCGAGCAGAAGCTGGCCGGGGTGCGCAGGCTGCCGGCCAGGTCGCTGCCCGTGGCCAGCCAGACCTGACCCGCGGCCAGGGCCGCGGCCGAGCCGCCCGAGGAGCCGCCGGCGGTCTTGCTGGTGTGCCAGGGGTTGAGGGTGGCGCCGAACACCTCGTTGAAGGTGTTGCCGCCGGCGCCGAACTCCGGGGTGTTGGACTTGGCGATCACCAGCGCGCCGTTGTTCTCCAGACGCTGCACGGAGACCTCGGTGCGCGTGGGCACGTTCTGGGCGAAGATAGGCGAGCCGAAGGTGGTGCGCACCCCGGCCACCTCCTGCAGGTCCTTGACCGCGATGGGCAGGCCGTGGAGGAACCAGGGCGGCGGGTCCACGGGCGGGTTTCGCTCCAGGCGCTCGGCGTGCTCGCGGGCCCGCTCCAGGCACAAAATGGGCAGGGCGTTTATCAGGCCGTCGGTCTGGGCGATGCGCTCGGCGGCGGCGTCAATAAGCTCCCGCGGGCTCACCTGGCGCTTTTTCAGCAGCGCCACCGCCTGGCGGGCGCTTAACCGGATCAGGTCGTTCATCTGCCTCCTCCACCTTTTGCGGCCCGCGCGGCCGCCGCTGCCGGATGCTTGGCCTCTCCCTGTTAGACGCCTGCGCCCGGACTGTCAAGGATTTTCGCGGCCCGTCCCGGGGGGGGCGGGGGGGCAGGGTCTTAAATGAGAGAGCCGCCTGCATCTTTCGGCAGGCGGCCCGAGGCGCGTGCGGCCCGGCTCAGATGAACAGGGTGATGTTGCAGCCCGCGGCGTAGCTCAGGAAGGTAGCCGCGCCACCCACCTCGATGGGGTCTATGAGCTCCTCGCGCTTGATGCCCATGACATCCATGGTCATCTGGCAGGCGATGAGCTTGACCTCGGCCTCTATGCACTCGTCCAAGAGCTGGGGGATGGTGGCCACGCCGGCCTTTTTCATCCAGCTATTCATCATGGAGGTGGCCATGGCGGTCATGCCCGGCAGCATGCCCAGGATGTTGGGCATTGGCACGGGCATGGCCGGGTTGCCGATGGGCGGCACGCCCAGGTGGGCGTTCTTTTTCTTGCGCAATATTTCCAGGCCGTAGAAGGTGAAGAACACGGCGCACTCGATGTCCAAGGCCGCGCAGGTGGAGGCCAGGATCAGGGGCGGGTAGGCCATGTCCAGGGTGCCCTTGGAGGCGATGATGGCCGCCTTGTCCGGGCCGGCCTGCTTTTTCACCTCGTCCTTTATCCGCTGGGCCAGCTCGGAATCCAGGGTCTCTTTGACGGTCTTTTGGATTTGGGCGAGCATCTCGGGATCCATGGCAAAACTCCCTTCTTAACGCCGGCCGCCGGCCGCGGCCCGGGGCTGCTCCGCGGCGGCGCGCTTGGCGCTCTCCCGGATGCAGTCCAGAATCTTGTAAACCTCGGGGCGGGCGATGGAGTAATAGACGCAGGTGGCCTCGCGGCGGGTGTTGAGCAGGCCGCGCATGCGCATGGCCTTGAGGTGCTGGGAGGTCACCGACTGGGCCGCGTCCACGGCCTCGGCGATCTCCCCCACCTTGCGCTCGCCGTCCTCCAGGCTCTGGGCGATGCGGATGCGCAGGGGGTGGCCCATGACCTTGAGCATCTCGGCCGCCTCTTCCAGAAAATCGGCCATGAAAATTTCGTCCATTAATAGCCGCTCCCTTATATTAAGATATATTAATATAGCGAGAATCATAGATGTCAAGCAAAAAAGCCGGCCGTTGCGGCCGCAGCGCTAAGCGGGTCGCTTACAGCACCGCCCCGATCTGCCAGGGCACGAACTCCTGGTCGCCGAAGCCCTGGGCCTCGCTCTTGCTGGGCTGGCCCGAGGCAATGGCCAGCATCAGCTCGAAGATCCCCCGGCCCATCTCAGCCACCGTGGCCTGGCCGTCGGCGATGGCCCCGCAGTTGATGTCCATGTCCTCGGACATGCGGCGATACATCTCGCTGTTGGTGGCCAGCTTCAGGGTGGGCGCCGGCTTGCTGCCGCAGACCGAGCCCCGGCCGGTGGTGAAGCAGACCAGATTGGCCCCGCCGGCCACCATGCCGGTGATGGAGACCATGTCGTAGCCGGGCGTATCCATGAACACCAGGCCCTGGGCGGCCACCGGCTGGGCGTACTCGTAAACCTCCACCAGGTTGGTAGTGCCGCCCTTGGACACCGCGCCCAGGGACTTCTCCAGAATGGTGGTCAGGCCGCCGGCCTTGTTGCCCGGCGAAGGGTTGTTGTTCAGGCTGGCGCCGTTCTGTTGCGCATACTGCTCCCACCACTGGATGCGCGCCGCCAGCTTCTGGCCCGCCTCCGGGCTGGCCGCCCGGCGGGTCAGCAGGTGCTCGGCGCCGTAGATCTCCGGCGTCTCGCTGAGGATGGCCGTGCCGCCCTGGCGCACCAGGATGTCCACGGCCGCCCCCAGGGCCGGGTTGGCGGTCAGGCCCGAATAGGCGTCGGAGCCGCCGCACTCCAGGCCCACCAGCAGGCGGCTGGCCGGCAGGGTTTGGCGCCGGGCCTGGTTCGCCGCGGGCAGCATCTCCTTGAGGCGAGCCACCCCCTGCTCCACCGTGCGGCGGGTGCCGCCCTGGTCCTGGATGTTCATGGCCCGCAGCAGGGGTCCTTCGCACAGCTCCATGTTCTCCATGAGCAAGTCCACCTGGTTGCCCTCGCAGCCCAGGCCCACCAGCAGGATGCCGGCGAAGTTGGGGTGGCGGGCGTAGCCGGCCAGCACCCGCTGCAGATAGGTGAATCCCAGCTTGCCCACCCCGGCGCCGCCGCAGCCGGTGCCGTGCCCCAGGGCCACCACACCGTCCACCTGGGGATATTGGGCCAGCAGCTCCGGTGGCAGGGCCTGAGCGATGAAGCGGCACACCGAGGCCGAGCAGTTGACCGTGGCCAGCACCCCCAAATAGTTGCGAGTGCCCGCCCGGCCGTCGGCCCGCAGATAGCCCTGAAAGCTGGCCCGCTGCTCCGGCGCGGTATAGGCGGTGGGCCGGGCCTCGCTGCCCGGGGCCAGGTCGCGCGCAAAGGCCTGGAAGCCCAGGTTGTGCGTGTGCACGTGGCCGCCGGCCGGGATGCTTTGGCTGGCGAAGCCGATGATCTGGCCGTATTTGCGCACCGGCGCGCCGGCCGCGATATCGCGCATTGCCACCTTGTGCCCGGCCGGGATGGGGTCGCGGCAGACCAGACCGTGCGCATCGAGCCGGCTGCCGGCCGGCAGCTCCTTCAGGGCCACCAATACGTCGTCGTGGGGGTGCAGGGATATGACCTGGGGTCTGTTTTGCGCCATGGGGCCTCCTCGTGTTTTTCGCGGCCGCCTGTAGGCCGGTCGCCGGTTGCGCGCCCGGCGCCGCCGGTCCATATTAAAGCACTTAAGACACCCGTTTTGCTAAGATCAAAATCAATCTGGCGGGCTGGGCCGGCCTGCATTAAGCTGAAGGCAACATCCACATCCCCTGAGGCGCCCGGCAGCGGCCGCCGGTAAAGTGCGAGGTATATCATGGACGAGCATCAGATCGCCTGGAACCAGAAGACCGCCCAGCACCTGATCAAGCAGTTGACTAAGCGCCGCTTCGCGGCCAGCTTCGCCCCCTCCGCGGCCCAGGCCGTGGAGCAGGCGCTGGCCATGATCCCCGAGGGCTCGCAGGTCTTCCGCTGCGGCTCCATGTCGGCCACCTACGCCGGGCTCTGGGAGCGCCTGGCCCAAAAGGGCGGGGTGGAGGTGATCAACCCCTACCTGCCCCGCTTCTCCCCCGAGGAGAGCCTGGCCGAGCGGCGCCGGGGCCTGAGCGCGGACTTCATGGTGGCCAGCACCAACGCCATCACCCTGGACGGCCGCCTGGTGAACCTTGACGGCATGGGCAACCGGGTGGCGGCCCTGAGCTTCGGGCCCAAGAAGGTGATCCTGATCGTGGGCATGAACAAGGTGGTGGCGGACCTGGAGTCGGCCCTGAGCCGGGTGAAGCACTACGCCGCGCCGGTGAACAACATCCGCCTGGGTCTGCCCAACCCCTGCACCGAGGACGGGCTCTGCCACGACTGCCGCGGCCCCAAGCGCATCTGCAACATATGGACCATCACCGAGGGCAACATGATCGAGGGCCGCATCCACGTGCTGCTGGTGGGCGAGGACCTGGGATACTGAGCAACTGGCGGCCGGCGTGGCCGGGCCGCCTGAATCTGAAACGATTGACCCCGTTAGGAGGTAGTCATGACGCGTTTGCTGGCCGTGTTGGCCGCGCTGGCCTGGCTGGCCGGGGCCGTCCCGGCCTGGGCGGCTTGGCAGGTGGTGTCCGAAAAAACCCTGCCGGGCAAGGGCCACCCGGAGTCCGTGGCCTACGACCCCGGCGCGGGCGTGCTTTACGTGAGCAACTTCGGGCCGCAGTTCAAGTCCTCGCTCACCGACGGCCAGGGCTACATCAGCAAGCTGGACCTGAACGGCAAGGTGCTGCAGGAGAAGTTCCTGCCCGGCCCCGGCCAGAAGCTGCACAAGCCCAAGGGCGTGTGGGTGTCCGGCGGCCGCCTGTGGACCACGGACATAGATGCGGTCTGGTGCTTTGACCTGGCCAGCAAGAAGGGCCGCCGCCTGGCCCTCCCCGGGGCCAAGTTCACCAACGACGTGACCGAGGCCGGCGGCAAGCTCTTTGTCAGCGACAACGGCGCCGGCTATGTGTATCTGATCCAGCCGGCCGACTTCCTGGCCGCCGAGCCCAAGGTGCGGGTGATGCTCAGTCCGCCCCGCTTCCAGCCCAACGGCCTGTATCCGGCCAAGGAGGGCGGGGTGATCATCGCCACCACATCCGACATGGGCGGCCCCGGCGGGCTGTCCCAGGCCGGAGAGGTGGGCCAGGCCCGCACCATCAAGGCCGGCCTGGGCAAGCTGGACGGCGTGGCCCAGCTCCCCGATGGCGCCATCCTCTACACCGATTGGTCCAAGGGCGGCCTGTTCATATTGGAGCCTGGCGGCGCGCCCCGCAAGCTGGCCGGCGGCTTCAAGGGCCCGGCCGACTTCGCCCTGGTGCCCCGGGACAAGGGCTTCCTGGTGGTGGTGCCGGATCTGGTCACCGGCTCCCTGCGCCTGATCACCCTGGCCCCCTGAGCCTGGTCGCGGCCGGCGGCGGCGTCTCCCCGCCGGCCCCAAGATGCCGTGCGGTCTCCCGGTTCGGGGGCCTTCCCCCGGCCGGGAGAGCCTTATCCCCTAGTCAGCTTTTTTCGCCGAGGAGCCGCCATGAGTGACTATCGCCACGTAGACCTGGCCGGCCTGGAAAAATTCGAGGCCACCCCGCTGGACGAGCGCCTGCCCTTTCGCGACACCTATCAGCTTCTGCAGCACGGCGCGGCCATCAACCCGGCGGCCCCGGCCCTGAGCTTCATCCCTTCGGGACAGCAGTGGGCCCAGCCGCAGAGCATCAGCTACCAACAGCTCCTGGCCCGCGTCACCCAAACCGCCAACCTGTTCCACGATCTGGGGGTGGGCCCCGGCGACGTGGTCTCCTACCTCCTGCCCAACCTGCCCCAGACCCACTTCGTGCTCTGGGGCGGCGAGGCGGCGGGCATCGTGAATCCCATCAACCCCCTGCTGGAGCCGGCCACCGTGGCCGACATCTGCCAGGCAGCCGGGACCAAGGTCCTGGTGGCCCTGGGGCCCATGCCGGGCACGGACATCTGGCAGAAGGCCCAGGCCGTCCGCCAACGGCTGCCAGGGCTCAAGGCCGTGGTGCAGGTGGGCGGACCCGGCGACCCGGCCCAGGGCGTGGTGGGCCTTGACCAGGCGATGAGCGGCTATCCGGCCGACCGGCTGGTCTCGGGCCGCCAGATCGACCCCGCGGACACGGCCTCCATGTACCACACCGGCGGCACCACCGGCACGCCCAAGCTGGCCCCGCACACCCACTACATGGAGGCGGCCATGGCCTTCATGACCGCCACCCCCCTGGACTTGGTGCCCGGCGAAACCTTGCTCTGCGGCCTGCCCCTGTTCCACGTCAACGGCACCACGGTCACCGGCTCCATGCCCTTTTCCCAGGGAGCCCACGTGGTGCTGCTCTCCCCGGCCGGCTACCGCGACCCGGGCGTCATCGCCAACTTTTATAAAATCGTAGAGCGCTACCGGGCGGTGATGTTCTCGGCGGTGCCCACGGTGCTGGGCATGCTGCTGGAGGTGCAGAAGGGACAAGCCGACATATCCAGCCTGCGCTTTTTGGTCTGCGGGGCGGCGCCGCTGTCCGTGGAGCTGTTCCAGCGCTTCGAGGCCTACACCGGCATGAAGATCATGGAGGGCTACGGCCTGACCGAAGGCACCTGCGTCTCTTCCATGAACCCCCTGTTCGGCGAGCGCAAGATCGGCTCCATCGGCCTGCGCATCCCCTACCACGAGATGAGGACCATCCAGGTGGACGAGGAGGGCCGTTACCAACGCGACGCGGCCGTGGACGAGATCGGCTCGGTGGCCATCCGGGGCCCCAACGTGTTCAGCGGCTACCTGGACCCGGCGCACAACCGGGGCTGCTGGCCGGGCGACGGCTGGTTCAACACCGGCGACCTGGGCCGCCAGGACGCCGACGGCTATTTCTGGCTCACCGGCCGCAAGAAGGAGCTGATCATCCGGGGCGGGCACAACATCGACCCGGCCATGATCGAAGGGCCCCTGTACCAGTTGGACGGGGTGCAGGTGGCCGCGGCCGTGGGGCGGCCCGACCCCCACGCCGGCGAGGTGCCGGTGGTCTATGTGCAGTTGCAGGAGGGGGCCTCGCTCACCTGCCAGGACATCCTGGACTACCTGAAGCAGAACGTGGGCGAGCGGGCGGCCATGCCCAAGGAAGCCATCATACTCAAGGCCGTGCCCCTGACGCCGGTGGGCAAGATCTTCAAGCCGGCCCTGCGCTGGGACGCGGTGCAGCGGGTGTTCGCCCAGGAGCTAGAGGCCCTGGGCGGGATGGCCCAGGAGGTGGAGGTGAGCGTGGGCGAGGACAAGGTGCACGGCATGCTGGCCAAAGTCGGCCTCAAGCCCGCCCCCGGCATCACCGCCGGCCAGCTGGAGCGCATGGTCAAGGACCTGCTGGGCCTGTACACGGTCAAGTACGAGCTGCGCGTGCAGTGAAGCAGGCGCGGCCCGGCCGAAACCCTGGCTCCCCGCCCGCTGACCCGCGGCGGGGCGCCTCGTTAGGAGCCTGAGATGGCCAGCTACGAGTTCGAGGGCCAACGGCCGCGGGTGGATGCCGCGGCCTACGTGCACCCCCAGGCGGTGCTCATCGGCCAGGTGGATATCGCCGCCCATTGCTTCATCGGCGCCGGGGCCGTGCTGCGGGCCGACTTCGGGCCCATTAGCATCGGTCAGGGCTCCAACGTGCAGGAGAATTGCGCGCTGCACCAGAACGCGGGTGGGGCCGTGGAAGTGGGCCGGGAGGTGATCATCGGCCACGGGGCCATCCTGCACGACTGCCTGATCGCGGACAAAGCCTTTGTGGGCATGGGGGCGGTGGTGTTGGCCGGCTGCCGGCTGGAGGAAGGGGCCATGTTGGCCGCGGGCGCGGTGGCCCCCGAGGGCCTGCTGGTGCCGGCTGGAAGGCTGGCCGCCGGCAACCCGGCCCGGGTGGTCAAGCAGATCAACCCTGAGCTGGCCGCGCGCATAGCCCACGGCCGGGCCCTGTATCAGGGTCTGGCCGCCCGCTGCCAGGCTGGTCTGCGCCGCCTGGACTGAGCTCTCTGACGCCGCCTCAGCCGCCGAAGGCCGGCAGGATGAACTCCACCCGGTCGCCCTCATTCAGGCGCAGCTTGGCGTAGTCCCGGGGATAGACGAAGCGGCCGTTGTGCTCCACGATCAGGTCCTGGTGCTGGACGGACAGGCGCTCTATCAACTGCGCCAGGGTGGTGCCGGCCGGCGCCTGCTCCGGGAAGCCGTCCACCTGGATGGTGATGACGCCCTTGGCCCTCATGGCCGCTTCGCCCTCTCACCCCCGCTCTAGCCTTTGCGCCGCCCCCCCTTTTTATTCTGACCCGCCTTCTTGATGGCCGCCAGCACCCGCTCCGGGGTCAGGGGCAGCTCATCAATGACTGCGCCGGTGGCGTCATAAACCGCGTTGAGTATGGCCGGGATGGTGGGCATGATGGCGCCCTCGCCCACCTCCTTGGCCCCGTAGGGCCCGTTGGGCTCATTGCTCTCCACCACGATGCACTTCATCTGGGGCATGTCCATGATGGTGGGGATGTGGTACTCGCCCAAGGAGGGGTTGAGCACCCGGCCCTTGCTGTCGAACTTCACCTCCTCGAACAGGGCCTCGCCCAGGCCCATGGAGACGCTGCCCTCCATCTGGCCTTCCACCGAGGTGCGGTTCACGGCCTGGCCGCAGTCGTGGGCGTCGGTGATGCGCTCCACGAAAACCTGGCCGGTCTCCAGGTCCACGCTCACCTCGGCCACCTGGGCCGAGCAACCGTAGGCCGGGCTGGTGCCCACCGCGGCGCCCTTGTACTCGCCCCCCAGCGGCGGCGGCTTGTACTTGCCGGTGCCCACGATGGTGCCCTGCCGCAGATAGGCCACCCGCGCCGCCTCGCGGAAGGACAGCTCCCGGCCCGTGGGCTGGTCGGTCCAGCCCCGGTGCTCCTTCAGGTAGCGGCCGCGCAGGGGGCCGATGTCCACCGGCCCGCCGGCGATCTTGACCCGGCCCCGCCGGATGCTCAGCCGCCCGCGCACCACGCCCAGCTCCTCGGCCAGGGCCTGCAGTATCTGCTCGCGGGCGTCCTCGGCCGCCTCCTTAGTGGCGTGGCCGGTCATCAGGGTGGTGCGCGAGGAGTAGGCCCCCAGGTCCACGCCCAGGTCCGTGTCCCCGGACTCCACCCGCACGTCTCTCAGGGGGATGCCCAGGGCCTCGGCGGCGATCATGGCCATGGCGGTGTCGCTGCCCTGGCCGATCTCGGCCGCGCCGGTGAGCACCTTCACCCCGCCCCCGTCCTCCTGCACCTTCACCGTCACCGTGGCGTGGTAGGTCTCGCTGCGGTAGATGGGGTAGCCGGCCCCAGAGACGAAGAAGCCGCTGGCCATGCCGATGCCCTTGCCCCGGGGCAGGCGGCCGCGCTTGCCGCGCCAGCCGGAGCCGTCGCCCACCGCCTGCAGGCACTCGCGCATGCCCAGGGAGGACATGTTCAGGTCGTTGCAGGTCACGTCGCCGGCCTGCATGGTGTTCTGCAGGCGCAGGGCGATGGGGTCCTGGCCCAGCTCCTGGGCGATCAGGTCCAACTGCTGCTCGAACAGGGCCCGGGCGATCACCCCGCCGTGGCCCCGCTGGGCGCCGCAGGCCGGCTTGTTGGTGAACACCCGCCAGCCGTCGTAGCGCATGTTGGGCAGGCGGTAGGGCCCGCCCAAGAGCGAGCCGGCGTAGTACACCGTGGCGATGCCGAAGGAGCTGTAGGCCCCGCCGTCCAGGGTGCAGCGGTGCTCCAGGGCCAGGAACGTCCCGTCCTTGGCCACCCCGATCTTCATTTCGTGGAAGAACTGGTGCCGGGCCCGGGAGAAGAGGAACACCTGCTCGCGGGTGAAGCCCATCTTCACCGGCCGCCCGCTGCGGCGGGCCAGGAAGCAGGCCGCCAGCTCCAGGGGCGTGGCCGCGGCCTTGGGCCCAAAGCCGCCGCCCACGTAGGGCTTGACCACCCGCACCTGGCTCATGTTCAGGCCCAGGACCATGGCCGCGGTGCGCTGCACGTAGTGCGGGGCCTGGGTGCTGCTGTACAGGGTCAGGTTGCCCCGCCGGTCGAACTCGGCGATGCAGGCGTTGGGCTCCAAGAAGGCGCCGTCCTGCATCTTGTTGACCATGCGGCCGCTGCGGATGAGGTGGCACTGCTTGAAGGCCGCGGCCACGTCGCCGAACTCCTGGTGCACCTCGGCGCAGAGGTTGCCCGGGAACAGGTCGTGGATGGCCGGGGCGCCCTCGGCCAGGGCCTGCTCGGCTGTGAGCAGGGCCGGCAGCGGCTCGTACTCCACCTGGATCAGCCCCACCGCCTCCAGGGCGGTCTCCAGGTCCACCGCGGCCACCGCGGCCACGTCGTCGCCCACGTGGCGCACCTTGTCCCGGGCCAGCACCTCCTCGTCGTAGCGGGCCGGCGAGACGCCGTAGAGTATGGGAGGCAGGTCTTGGCCGGTGAGCACCGCCTTCACGCCCCGCAGCCGCCGGGCCCGGCTCACGTCAATGCGCTTGATGCGGGCGTGGGCGTGCGGGCTCTGCAACAGGGCGCCGTAGAGCTGGCCGGGCAGATTCAGGTCGTCGGCGAAGCGGGCTCGGCCGGTGGCCTTGTCCGGGGCGTCCAGGCGGGGGGCCCGGCTGCCCAACACGTCGTACTTGGCGGCCACGGCTACCTCCTCCCCCGGCTCAGGCGCCGGCCGGCCTCGCTCACCGCCTCCACGATCTTCTGGTAGCCGGTGCAGCGGCAGAGGTTGCCGGACAGGGCCCGGCGGATCTGCTCCTGGCTGGGCCGCTTGGTTTTGTCCAAGAGCGCCTTGGCCGAGAGGATCATGCCCGGGGTGCAGAAGCCGCACTGGATGCCCCCCAGCTCCACGAAGGCCTGCTGGATGGGGTGCAGCTCGCGTCCCTGGGCCAGGCCCTCGATGGTGAGCACCTCATGGCCGTGGGCCTGCACGGCCAGCACCAGGCAGGAGTTCACCGGCTCACCGTCCAGGAGCACCGTGCAGGAGCCGCAGTCGCCCTCGCCGCAGCCCTGCTTGGTGCCGGTGAGCCCCAGGTCCTCGCGCAGGAGCTGGGCCAGGGTGCGGTTGGCCGGCGCCAATATCTCCCGGGCCACGCCGTTGACCGTCAGGCGGATTCGGTGGCTGCTCATGACTTCCCTCCCCGGCGCCCGCGGGCCTGGTCCCAGGCCTGCTCCAGGGCCCGCCTGGCCAGCACCCGCACCATGTCCCGGCGGTAAGCGGCCGAGCCGCGGTGGTCGTCTATGGGCCGGGCGTCCCGGGCCGCCGCCTCCGCGGCCGCGGCGAAGAGCTTATCGCCGGCCCTCTGCCCGATCAGCGCCTGGGCCGCCCGGGGCGAGAGGATGGGGGTGGGGGCCACCGCGCCCAGGGCCACCCGGGCCTGGGCGATGGTGCGGCCGTCCGGGGCCAGCTGCAGGAAGGCGGCCACGTTGACCAGGGATATCTCCATGGCCCGCCGCAGCCCCAGCTTGAGGTAGGCCCCGCCGCCGCCCAGACCGGGGCGGGGGATGACCACCCCGCGCATAATCTCGTCCGGGCCCAGCACGGTCAGGCCCGGGCCCTTAAAGAAAGCGCTGAGCGCCACCTCCCGCTGGCCCTGGGGCCCGGCCAGCAGCGCGCGCGCGTCCAGGCAGAGCAGGGGCGGCGGCAGCTCCGCGGCTGGCCGGGCGGTGCAGAGGTTGCCGCCGATGGTGGCCCGGTTGCGCACCTGGGGCGAGCCCAACTGCCCCGCGGCCTGGGCCAGGAGCCGCAGCCCGCCGCCCAGGGACCGGCTGGCCGCCAGGTGGGCGGCGCTGGTGCGGGCCCCGATGAACAGCCGCCCGCGGCCCGAGTCCAGGCCGGTCAGCTCCTCCAGCCGCTCCAGCCCCACCAGGGCCTTGGGCCGAATGCGGCCGTGCTTCAGGTTCACCAACAGGTCCGTGCCGCCGGCGATGACCCGGGCCTCGGGGCCCAGCTCGGCCAGGAGCCCACAGGCCGCCGGCAGGTCCCGGGGCTGGTGATAGTCGAACTTGGGCAGCAGCATGTTCAGGCCTCCGGTTCCCGGAGCGGCGGCCGGAAGACCAGCCCCAGGTCCATCTCCATCATGCTCACGCAGGCCAGCAGCCGGCGGGCATTGCGGTCCAGGGCCGGGAAGCCGGCCGCCTGGCCGGCCAGGGCCTCGGCCTCGGTCCGCAGTCGCTGCACCCGCTCGCGCAGGCCTTGCAGCTCTGACTGGTTCATGGCATCCATCCGCTCAATGATCCTGGCGCGGTTAGGTTGTTTAGGCTCCCTTTAGTGCGGCTTGCGCAGGTCCTTGAAGCGCCTGGCCTTGACCTCGTAACGGGTTAGGCTGCCGTGAGGGTGCACCTCGATGGCGTAGCCCAGGTTGGTCTTGAGCCGCAGGGCGTCTTTGAGCCGGGCCAGCACCGAGGCCTGGGCCCCCTCGGCGCCGGGGGCCATCTCCACCCTAAGGGTAATTTTATCCGTGTCGCCCGGACGTTCCACCACCACCTCGTACTCGTCGCTCAGCTCCGGGAAGCCGCGCACCACCTCCTCTATGGCCGTGGGCGACAGCAGCACGCCCTTGACCTTGGTGATGTCGTCGGCCCGGCCCAGCACCCCGCCCCGAATCAGGCGGAAGCTGCGGCCGCAGGGGCAGGGATGCCCGGCCCACTCGATGATGTCCTTGGAGTCGAAGCGCAGGCAGGGCTGGGCCAGGCGGTCGAAGGCGGTGATGACCATCCTGCCCCGCCGCCCCGGCTCGCTGATGGGCTCGCCGGTGACCAGGTCCTCAATCTCCACCAGGAACAGGCCCTCGTTCACGTGCAGGCCGCCGGGCTGGGCCGCGCACTCGTAGGACCAGGCCCCGATCTCCGTGGCCCCGGCGTGGTCGTAGAGCTTGGCGCCCCAGGCCTGTTCTATGCGCCGCTTGGTGCTGGGGATGGAGGCCCCGGGCTCGCCGGCGCAGGTGATCTTGCTGATGCTCAGCTTGGCCGGGTCCAGGCCCAGGCGATTCTGGGCCACGTCGGCCATGTTGAGCATGTAGGTGGGGGTGCCCATCATGGCCGTGGCCTTTAGCTCGGCGATCTTGAGCACCCGGGCGGCGGTGTCCAGCACCCCGCCGGGCACCACCTCGCAGCCGAGCTTTTCGGCCGCGTAGTGCCCGGCCCAGAAGGCCACGAAGATGTTGTAGCCGAAGGGGATGAACACCCGGTCGCGGGGCCGGTAGCCCTGGGCCCAGAGGATGTAGCACCAGGCCTCGGACCACCACTCCCAGTCCGGCCAGGAGTCGGCCTGGTACACCGGCTGGCCGGTGGTGCCCGAGGTCTGGCGGAACTCGGCCACCTGGCTCAGCGGCAGGCAGAGCAGGCCGCCGTAGGGGAAGGGGCCCTCCTGCTGGGCCTGCTTGAGCAGGGCCTTGTCGGTCTTGGGCACCCGCCGCACGTCGGCCAGGGTCTTGATGTCCCCCGGCTCCAGGCCGGCCTCCTGGTACAGGCGGCGGTAAAAGGGCGAGCGCTCATAGGCCCAGGTCACGATGGCCCGGAACTTCTTTAGCTGCAGCTCCCGCAGCCGCTCCGGGTCCATGGTCTCCAGAAAGGGATTCCAGTAGGGGCTCTGTGCTGCCATGGCAGGTGGCGCCTCCGCCCTAATACATCAGATCGGGCAGCCAGGTGGCTATGCCCGGGAAGATGACTATGCACATAGTGCCCAGGATCAGGGCCACCAGGAAGGGCACGATGCCTATGAATATCTTCTCCAGCGCGATGGTCTGGGCGATGCCGTTGACCACGTACACGTTGATGCCCACCGGCGGGGTGATGACCCCCATCTGGGTGACCAACACGATGATCACCCCGAACCATATGGGGTCGTAGCCCAGCTGGGTGATGATGGGGTAGAAGATGGGGATGGTGAGCATGATCAGGGCCAGGGCGTCTATGAAGCAGCCGCCGATCAGGTACACGAAGACGATCATGGAGATAATGGCCCAGCCCGGCAGGTTCATGGCCCCCACCCACTGAGCCACGGCGAAGGGTATGCGGGTCACGGCCAGGAAGTGGCCGAAGATCACCGCGCCGGCCACCAGCAGCAGCACCATGCAGGAGGTCCTGAGCGTCTCGTAGATGGATTTGACGAACCCGGCCCAGGTGAGCTGGCGCCGGGCCAGGGCCACCAACAAGACCGCGGCCGAGCCCACCGCGCCGGCCTCGTTGGGCGTGAAGGCGCCCAGGAACAGCCCGCCCATCACCAGCACGAACACGGCCATGGTCTCGCCGGTTTCGCTGAGCGAGGCCAGGCGCTGGCGCCAGGGGAACCTATCCCCGGCCGGACCCTGCCGGGGGTAGATGAGGCAATAAACCCATACCGCCAGGGCGAACCAGCCGGTCATGAACACCGCCGGCACTATGCCGGCCACGAAGAGCTTGCCGATGGACTGCTCGGTGAGGATGCCGTAGACGATCATCACCACGCTGGGGGGCATGAGCATGCCCAGGCTGCCGCCGGCGGCCACCGACCCCGCCGCCAGCTCGTCGCCGTAGCCGTAGCGCTTCATCTCCGGCAGCCCCACCGTGGCCATGGTGGCCGCCGTGGCCGGCGAGGAGCCGCACACCGCGCCGAAGGCGGTGCAGGCGCAGACCGTGGCCGTGGCCAGGCCGCCGCGGTAGGAGCCCACGAACTTGTAGGCGCTATCGTAGAGCCGGCGGCTGATGCCGGCGTTGAAGGCGATTTGGCCCATGAAGATGAACAGCGGGATGATGGTCAGCCCATAGGAAGAATAGATGTCGAAGAAGTCGCGCGAGAGCAGCTTGAGCCCGGCCTCGCCGGAGACCACGTAGCTGAAGCCCAGGAAGCCCACCAGGGTCATCACGTAGGCCACCGGCATCCGCGCGAATAATACGATCACCAGCACCGCGATGCCGATGACGCCGACCATGGTCTGGCTCATGACCGCCTCAACTTGCCTAGGTTCTGGATCAACTCGCTGAGGATCACCAGGGATAGCACCGCAAAGGCCACCGCCACCACGTAGACCAGGAGGTAGCTGGGGAACTCCAGGCTCATGGAGACCTCGCCGCTGGCCTTCATGGCGCGGGCGTAGAGGAACATCTGCCAGGCCACGAGGGCAAAAAGAAAGGTGCTCAGGGCCCCGGTGACCGAGTCCACCAGGTGCTGGGCGCGCGGCGGCAGGCGACGCACGAACAGGTCCACGCCCACGTGCCCCTTCTCCCGGTCGGTGAGCGGCATGGCGCAGGCCAGCAGGATGGTGGCCATGAAGCTCACGATCTCCACCGCGCCGAAGATGGGGCGGCCGAAGTAGCGGAAGATGACGTCCACGCAGGTGACTACCATCATGCCCACCAGGGCCGCGCCGCCCAGACGCTTGAGCACCCCCACCAACTGATCCACCAGCTTAAGCCACCAGTCCAAGGTTTGTCCTCCCAGGGGGCCGGGGGCGGCGGGGCGGCCACAGGGCCGCCCCGTGCGCCGCGAGGATTACTTCTTCTTCAGCTTTTCCAGCACCTGCACGGTGAACTTCACCACTTCTTTGCCCGGCAGACCCTTGGCCGCGGCCTCCTTGGCGTACTCATCCAGCACCGGCTGCACGGTGGCCACCCACTTCTTGGCCTCGGCCGGGCTCAGCTCTATGAGCTTGCCGCCCTTGGAGATCAGGAATTTGGAGCCCTCGATGTCGCTGTCCACCCAGGCCTGGCCGTGCTTGGTGATCCACTCCTTGTTGATCTGCTTGATGATCTTCTGGATGTCCTTGGGCAGCGAGTTCCATTTGGCCTTGTTCATGACCACATAGAAGCCGGTGGTGTAGGCCATGGCGTAGTTCAGGGTGGCGTACTTGACCACCTCGCCCAGCTTCCAGCCCTTGTTGGCCTCCAGGGGGTATACGGCGCCGTCCACCACGCCCTTCTGCAGGGATTGGTAGGTCTCGGGCATGGGCATAGCCACCGGGGTGCCGCCCAGGGCCTTGACCGTCTTGGCCGAGAAGCCGTGGGAGCGGATCTTCAGGCCCTTGAGGTCGGCCATGGTCTTAACCGGCTTGTCCTTGGTGTGCAGCAGGCCTGGCCCGTGGGCGTGCAGGTACATCACCTCCACGTCCTTGAGCTCCTTGGGACGGAACTTCTCATACACCGCGTTGACCACCTTGGTGGCGACCACGCCGTCGGGATAGCCCAGGGGCAGATCCACCACCTCCATGAGCGGGAAGCGGCCGCGGGTGTAGCCGAACAGGCTGAAGCCTATGTCGCTGAGGCCCTGCACCACGCCGTCATAGGTCTGGGCGGCCTTGGTCAGGGTCTGGCCGGGGTAGTACTCCACCTTCACCCGCCCCTTGGTGCGCTTCTCCACCTCCTTGCTCCAGGCCTCGGCCAGCTTGGACTGGATGTGGGTGGGTGGGAAGAAGCAGGAATAGGTCAGTTTGATGGGCCCGGCCGCGGCCGCCGGCGGCGCGGCGGCGAGGCCAAAGACCGTGATCAGGGCCACTGCCAATAATATACCTAGGAACTTTTTGGACATAACTCCCTCCCTTTTGCGACGGTTCCTGCGCGGACCGCGCATAATATTGCCCGCCTGCTCATACCAGGCGCTTGCCCAACGTCTGCTTCTTGAGCCTTGTTCCTTGGCAAAAGCGAGCACAACTGAGCGGCCGGCCACAATCGCCGGGGTCCTAACGGGAGTCGCGGGCGAGGTCCCGGGCCGCTGGCCAAGCAAAACGAACGTCAGGCGGCCGCCGGCCCTTTAGGAGTTGTTTTATCTGCCCTTGACAATCAATTGTAGAGAACGCCCCCGGGTTGGTTCTATGACCGCGGTCATAGTCCGGCAAAAAAAGCTATCAGCCCTATTCGGCGCCCAGGGGCGGGGCTCAGACCCAGAGGGGATCGCTGTGCAGCTTTTTCAGGGAGGCCGGCTGGATGATCTTCACCTGGCCCCGGCCGGAGGCGATGATGCCCAGCCGGCGCAGGCGGGCCATGGTACGCAGGGTGGATTCGGTAGTGGTGCCGGCCAGTTCGGCCAGCTCGCTGCTGGTCAGGTTTATCTCGGTGCCGAACTTGGCCAGCAGGGTGAACAGCACCCGCACCAGGCGCTGCTCCACCCGCTTTTCCACCAGGTCCACGATGCGGCTGTTGGCGCTGTCTATGGCCCGGCCCAGGATGGAGATGATGTTCACCACCACCGCGGGATGTTGAGAGGCGAAGCGCAAAAAATCCTGGCGCCGCACGTGGGCCACCACCGCCTCTTCCATGGCCTCGGCCGAGAGGAAGCGGGGCGTGCCGGTGAAGGGCCCTATGAGGTTCAGCGGCTCGCCCCGGTTGGCCAGGAGGTAGGTGAGGCGCATGCCGCTGGGGGAGCATATGTAGACCTTGGCCAGGCCCCGTGCCACCAGATAAAAGAACCGGCAGGGCAGATTGGGCTCGAAGATGATCTCGCCCTTGGCAAAGCGCCGGCCAAAGGCCAAGCCGGCGATCTGGGCGATTTGCTCCTGAGAAAGGCCCTGGAAACCCAGGGCGTGCTGGAACAGGTCTGCCCGCTGGGCAAGGTCCATATCCACCGGCTGGCCCCGCATCATGGCACACTCCTGCCCCCAACCCCCTGGCCGGGTTGCGTCCTTACCATCCTGAAACTAGACGATTTCATTTAATTTATTCCATTCTAAAGCGAGAGGCGGCCGCCTGTCAAGCCGGGCCCAGCCGGGCAGAGGCTACATGTAGCCCAGGGAGCGCAGGTTGGCCCTGGCCGCCTCCTTGTCCGGGTGGCGGCCGGCGCGCTCGCCGCCGCCCAGGCGGGCCTGCCCCGGCTCTGGTTTAGAGCGGCGGCTGCGGTCCCCTGGCCCACTCTATTATCTCAGAGATGGCTCCCTTGGTCAGGGCTGGAGCTGCCAACCCCTGGGCCCACCGGCATAGGATTTGGATTTTATAAGACAAATGGGCCGGCAATCGAGGCGCATGAATTTTTCCCCTTGACAAATTCGCGCCGGGACGTAGAAAGTTGCTTACGATTGTTTGGATGGGGCGTTATGTTTCACGGCGGGCACAACCTGATCTCCCTGTTGCAGGCCACCCTGTTGAGCCTGGCCGCCGCGCTGCCCCTGTTCTTTAGCTACTATTGGTGGAGCTCACCCGTGACGGTGGAGCCGGTGCCTAAGTGGCGTAGCTAGAAACCCCAGCACCCCAAAGCACACAGCCCACCGTCGCCGGACGGTGGGTTTTTTATTTGGGGCGAAAGGCCTGGTATGTCCTTGCAGGCGGCGACCAAAAACTTGCTGGCCGACGTGGAGACGCCGGTGTCGGCCTATCTGAAGCTCTGCCGCGGCCAGAGCTGTTCGTTTCTCTTCGAGAGCGGCGAGACCCACGAGAACGTGGGCCGCTACTCCATCGTGACCTGGGAGCCGCTGTGCCGCCTGCGCCTGTGGCACGACCGCCTGGAGCTGGATCAGGGCGGCCAGGCCAGCCGCCACGCGCCGGCCGAGTTCTTCGCCCTGGCCCGCCGGGTCCTGGGCGAGCTGGACTGCCAGGGCCTGCCGGACCTGCCCTTCGTGGGCTCGCTGTTGGGCTATGTGGGCTACGACGCCCTGCGGCTCATCGAGCCCCTGGGCCCGGCCCCGGCCCAGGAGCTGCCCATCGCCGACCTCTGCTTCCCGGCCAGCTTCCTGGTTTTTGACCACCTGCAGCGCACCATGACCCTGGTGGGCATTGACCGCGACCAGGCCGCGGCCCAGGCCCGGCTGGCCGATATCGAGGACCGTCTGCGCCACCCGCTGCGGATCAGCGGCCGCCTGGCCCAGCTCAGCATCAGCGACCCGCCCCGGGAGCGCTTCCAGGAGGCGGTGCGACGGGCCAAGGAATACATCCTGGCCGGGGACATCTTCCAGGTGGTGCTCTCCGACCAGTTCCGCGGCCAAAGCGATCTGGACCCGCTGACCGTGTACCGCTGGCTGCGGGTGAAAAGCCCCTCGCCCTACATGTTCTTCCTGCACCTGGACGACCTGCGCCTGGTGGGGGCCTCGCCCGAAACCCTGGTCAAGACCGAGGCCGGCCGGGTGCAGATCCGGCCCCTGGCCGGCACCCGCGGCCGCTCGGCCGACCCCCGGCGGGATCAGGAGCTGGAGCGGGAGCTGATGGCCTCGGAAAAGGAGCGGGCCGAGCACATCATGCTGGTGGACCTGGCCCGCAACGACGTGGGCCGGGTGGCCGAGTACGGCTCGGTGGCGGTGGAGCCCTACATGGCCGTGGAGCGCTACAGCCACGTGATGCACATCGTCTCGGAGGTCACCGGCCGCCTGCGCCCGGGCCTGGACGCCTGGGACGCCTTCCGGGCCGGCTTCCCGGCCGGCACCGTCTCCGGCGCGCCCAAGGTGCGGGCCGCCCAGATCATAGACGAGCTGGAGGCGCTGCCCCGCGGCCCCTACGCCGGGGCGGTGGGCTGCTTCGGGCCCGGCCCGCGCATGGACACCTGCATCGCCATCCGCATGATCCAGTTCCAGGGCGACCAGGTGACCCTGCAAGCCGGGGCGGGCATCGTGGCCGACTCCCTGCCCGAGATGGAGTACGCCGAGATCCAGCACAAGGCCGCCCAGGGCATCGCCGCCCTGCGCGCGGCGGCGGAGGCCTCGCTATGATCCTCTTGATAGACAATTACGACTCCTTCACCTACAACATCGCCCAGGCCCTGGGCGTGTTGGGCCGCAGCCTGGAGGTGCGGCGCAACGACGCCATCGGCCTGCAGGAGATACAGGACCTGGCGCCCGAGGCCATCTTCATCTCCCCCGGCCCCGGCCGGCCCGAGGACTCTGGCATCACCTGCGCGGCCATCGAGCGCTTCGCAGGCAGGATGCCCATCATGGGGGTCTGCCTGGGGCACCAGGCCTTGGCCGAGGTGTTCGGAGCCCAGGTGGTGCGCGCCAACCGGCCGGTGCACGGCAAGATCAGCCAGGTCTTCCACGACGGCAAGGGCATTTACAGCGGCCTGCGCAACCCCTTCGCCGCCGCCCGCTACCACTCCCTGATCGTGCCCGAGGCCAGCGTGCGGCCGCCGCTGAGCGTGTCGGCCTACACCAGCGAGGGCGAGGTGATGGGCCTGCGCAGCAGCGAGCTGATGCTGGAGGGCGTGCAGTTCCACCCCGAGTCCATCGCCACCCACCAGGGCATGATGATCTTCACCAATTTCCTGGACCTCTACCTGGGCCGGGCGCGGACGGCCGCGGCCCAGGCCGGGTCCTAGCCGGAGGCGCGGCCATGGTCATCGGCATGCGCGAGGGTTGTCAGAAGGGCGAGGTGGCCCTGGTCATCTCCGCCCTGCGCCAGCGCGGCCTGGAGCCGCGCATCATCTCGCCCGGCCCCCAGGTGGTGCTGGGGGTGGTGGAGGAGATCAGCCAGGCCCTGGCCGAGGAGCTGACCGCCCAGATCAGCCGCCTGGCCGGGGTGGAGGAGATCAACCGCTTCGGCACCTCCTGGAAGCTGGTCTCCCGCAACTTCCGCGCCCAGACCACCAGCATCAAGCTGGGCCGGGGCAGCATCGGCGGCCGCGAGGTGGTGGTGATGGCCGGGCCCTGCGCCGTGGAGTCGCGCCAGGGCTACCTGGAGCTGGCCCAGCGCCTGGCCCCCCTGGGGGCGGGGGTGCTGCGGGGCGGGGCCTTCAAGCCGCGCACCTCGCCCTACTCCTTCCGGGGCCTGGGCGAGGAGGGCCTGAAGATCATGGCCGAGGCCCGTGAGATCACCGGCCTGCCCATCGTCACCGAGGTGCTGCGGGCCAGCGACGTGGAGCTGGTGGCCCGCTACGCCGACGTCTTGCAGATCGGCACCCGCAACATGCAGAACTTCGCCCTCTTGGAGGCGGTGGGCGAGGTGGACAAGCCGGTGCTCCTCAAGCGCGGTCTGATGGCCACCATCAAGGAGCTTTTGCTCTCGGCCGAGTACATCCTGGCCCGGGGCAACTGGCAGGTGATCCTCTGCGAGCGCGGGGTGCGCACCTTCGAGACCGAGACCCGCAACACCCTGGACATCTCGGCGGTGCCCCTGCTCAAGCAGCACACCCACCTGCCGGTGCTGGTGGACCCCAGCCACGCCGCGGGCAAGCGCGAGCTGGTGCCGGCCCTGGCCCGGGCGGCGGTGGCCGCCGGGGCCGACGCGGTGATGGTGGAGGTGCACGCCGACCCTGAGCGCGCCTTTTCCGACGGCCGCCAGAGCCTGACCCCGGAGGCCTTCGCGGACATGATGGCTGATCTGAAAAAGGTGGCCGCGGCCCTGGGCCGCGGTCTGGGGGCGGCGGCATGAAACTCCAAGGCTCCTTCAGCCCGCCGGGGGACAAGTCCATCTCCCACCGCATCGGGCTCCTGTCGCTGCTGGCCGCGGGCGCCTGCCGGGTGAGCAACTACGCCCCGGGGCAGGACTGCGCCTCCACCCTGGCCGCGGTGGAGGCCCTGGGGGGGTCCGTGCGACGGCAAAACGGCGAGCTTTGGCTGGAGGGCATGGGCGGGCGCCTGAAGGAGCAGGCCTATCTGGACTGCGGCAACTCGGGCACCACCATGCGCCTGCTCATGGGGTTGTTGGCCGGGGTGCGCGGACGCTTCACCCTGAGCGGCGACGAGTCCCTTTCCCGCCGGCCCATGGAGCGGGTGGCCGCGCCGCTGAGGCGGATGGGGGCCGCGGTTGAGTGCCGCGACGGCCGGCCGCCGGTGCGGGTGATTGGCGGCGGGCTTAAAGGCATCGCGTACCATCTGCCCGTGGCCAGCGCCCAGCTCAAGAGCGCCGTCCTGTTGGCCGGCCTGCGCGCTGCGGGCGCCACCACCGTGCTGGAGCCGGCCCCCAGCCGCGACCACACCGAGCGCCTGCTGGCCCTGTGCGGGGCCGACATCACCGGCGAGGCCGGCATCTGGCGGCTGGAGCCTTCGGAACTGACCCTGCCCGCGGCCCTGCGCGTGCCGGGCGACGCCTCCTCGGCGGCCTTCTTCCTCTGCGCGGCCGCGATCATCCCCGGCAGCGAGGTGACGGCCGAGGGCGTGCTGCTCAACCCCACCCGCACCGGCTTCCTGAGCGTGCTTGCGCGCATGGGGGCCCGGGTGCAGGTGGAGGAGCAGGGCGCGGAGCCCGAGCCCTGGGGGCGGGTGCGGGCGGCCTATTCGCCGGAGCTGACCGGCTGCCGGGTAACGGCCGGGGAGATCGGCCTGCTGGTGGACGAGGTGCCCGTCCTGGCCTTGGCCGCCACTCAGGCGCGGGGGGTCGCCGTGTTCGAGCAGGTGGGCGAGCTGCGCCTCAAGGAGACCGACCGCCTGGCCGCCCTGGTCAGCCAGTTGGGGGCCCTGGGCGCCCGGCTGCGGGTGCGCGGCGAGGATTTGGTGGTGGAAGGCCCCACCCCGCTGCGCGCCCCGGAGGACCTGGACAGCTTGGGCGACCACCGCATGGCCATGACCCTGCGCCTGGCCGGGCTGCTGGCCGGGGCGCGGCCGGCCATCGCCGGCCAGGAGTGCGTGGCCATCTCCTACCCCGGCTTCGCGGAAACCTTGGAGGCGCTACTGTCATGATGCTCTTGGGCGTCATAAGCGATGCTCGGGCGGCCCACTCCCTGTCGCCGGCCATGCACAACGCGGTGCTGGCCGAGCTGGGCCTGGACGGGGTGTACCTGCCCTTTGCCGTACAGCCGGACCAGTTGGCCGCGGCCCTGGCCGGGCTGCGGGCCCTGGGCCTGACCGGGGTCAACGTCACCGTGCCGCACAAGGAGGCGGCCGCGGCCCTGGCCGAGGAGCTTACGCCCCAGGCCGCGGCCCTGGGCGCGGTGAACACCCTGGCCCTCCGGCGCGGCGTGCTGGAAGGCCACAACACCGACGTGGACGGATTTGCCCAGGCCCTGGGCCAGGCCGGCTTCGCGGCCGGCGGCCGGCGCTGCCTGGTGCTGGGGGCCGGCGGCGCGGCCCGGGCCGTGGTGCAGGCCCTGCACGAGCAGGGCGCGGCCTCGGTGCAGGTGGCCGGCCGCAGCCCCCGGCGGGCGCGGGCCCTGACCGAGCGCCTGGGCGGCGAACCCCTGGACCTCGCTCAGGCGGCCGCGGTGGCCGGCCAGGCGGAGCTGATCGTCAACGCCACCAGCGTCTCCAGCCCGGCCGAGTCGCCGGCCATGGCCGCCTTTGCCCTGGGCCTCTGCCTGGACAGCCGCTGTGGGCTGGTGATGGACATCAACTACGGCCGGGCGGAGAATATCTGGGCCCGGCTGGCCGCCGCCTCCGGCGCGGCCTTTTGCGACGGCCTGGCCATGCTGGCCTGCCAGGCCCGGCTGAGCTTTTTCATCTGGACCGGCCGGGAGGTGCCCCTGGCCAGCTTCCAGCGGGCCTTGGAGGGGGTGGCGTGAAGGACAATCTCTACATCACCGGCTTCATGGGCGCGGGCAAGTCCACGGTGGGGCGGGCCCTGGCTCAGGCGCTGGGCCGCCGCTTCCTCAGCCTGGACCGCAGCATCTCCCGCCGCCTGGGCCGGTCCGTGGCCCAGGTCTTCGCCGAGCAAGGCGAGGAGGCCTTCCGCCGCCTGGAGACCGCGGAGCTGCGGTCCGTGGCTCAGCGGCGGGGCCTGGTGGTGGCTACCGGCGGCGGTCTGCCCCAGCGGGCGGCCAACCGCCGGCTCATGCGCGCCTCGGGCCGCATCATCTTCCTGGAGGCCAGCCTGGCCGTCTGCCGCCGCCACCTGGGGCCCAGCGAGGTGAAGAAGCGGCCCCTCTGGCAGGACCCGGCCGGCCTGGCCGCGCTGTTCGCCAGCCGGCAGCAGGCCTACGCCGACCATGACCTCAAGGTGTCCGTGGACGGCAACGGGCCGCAGCAGTTGGCCGAGGCCATCGCCGTTGCTCTGCTGCCCGACGAGCGCTTCAACGTCTCCCTGGACGGCGTGGACTGTCCGGTGATAAGCACTTGGCAGGGGCCGCGGGTCCTGGCCGAACTGGCGGCCGGCCGCCGGGCGGTGCTGCTCACCGACCGCAAGCTGGCCCGCCTGCATCTGGCCCGCTACCGCGCTCCCCTGGACGAGCCCCTGGTCATCGCCCTCCCGGCCGGCGAGCGCAGCAAGACCCTGCGCAGCGCCGAGCGCATCTACAAGGCCATGTTGCAGGCGGGCATCGAACGCGGCGATTTGCTGGTGGCCCTGGGCGGCGGGGTGGTCACGGACCTGGGGGCCTTCGTGGCCGCCACCTACAAGCGGGGCCTGCCCTTCGTCCTGGCCTCCACCACCCTGCTGGGCTGCGTGGACGCGGCCGTGGGCGGCAAGGCCGCGGTGGACCTGGGGCCGGCCAAGAATCAGGTGGGCCTGTTTACTCGGCCCCAGGCGGTGCTCTTGGACCTGAAGTCCCTGGCCACCCTGGCCCGGCCCCAGATCGCCGAGGGCCTGACCGAGGCCTACAAGACCGGCCTGGTGGCCGCGCCGGCCCTGGCCCGGCGGGTGGAGGCGGAGATGGACTCCCTGCTGCGCGGCGACCTGCTGGGCCTGGCCCAGGTGGCCGGGCTGGCCGCCCGGGCCAAGGCCGCGGTGGTGGCCGAGGACTTTAGGGAGGGCGGCCGCCGGCGCATCCTCAACCTGGGCCACACCTACGGCCACGCCCTGGAGGGCCTGAGCCGCTTCGGCCTCAGCCACGGGCAGGCGGTGGCCGCGGGCATCATGGTGGCCGCGGCGCTCTCGGACCGGCGGGGCCTGCTCCAGGGCGAGGCCGCCGGCCGCATACACAGCGCCTTGCAGCCGCTGCTGCCCAAGAAGCTGGTGCTGCCGCCGGCGGCCGAGGCCTGGCCGCTCATGCAGAGCGACAAGAAGAACTGCGGCGGCAAGGTGGTGTTCGTGCTCCTGGCCGGCCCGGGCCGGCCGCTGGTGGCCGAGGACGTGCGGCCGGCCGAGTTGCAAAAGGCCATTGACGCGGTGAAGAGAGGCTAGCATGGGCAGCATCTTCGGCAGATATTTGCGCGCGGCCACCTTCGGCGAGTCCCACGGCCCGGCCGTGGGCGTGGTGCTGGAGGGCGTGCCCGCCGGCCTGGCCCTGGACGCGGCCACGATCCAGGCCGACCTGGACCGCCGCCGGCCCGGCGCCTCGCCGCTGACCTCGGCCCGCCAGGAGCCGGACCGGGTGGAGATACTCTCGGGCCTGGCCCAGGGCAAGACCATGGGCTCGCCCATCGCCCTGCTGGTGCGCAACCAGGACGCCCGCTCCGGCGATTACCAGACCCTGGCCGAGGTGTTCCGGCCCGGCCACGCGGACTACACCTACTACCAGAAATACGGCCTGGCGCCGCAGCCCGGCGGAGGCCGGGCCTCGGGCCGGGAGACGGTGGGCCGGGTGGCGGCCGGGGCCGTGGCCCGGGCCCTGCTGGCGCCCCTGGGCGTGACCGTACAGGCCTACACCCTGGCCATCGGCCCGGTGCGGGCCTCGCGGGTGGACCTGGCCTTCGCCTTTAGCGACCCCCTGCGCTGCGCCGACCCCCAGGCCGCCGCGGCCATGGTCGAGCAGGTGCAGGCGGCCCGGGCCCAGGGCGACTCAATGGGCGGGGTGGTGGAGCTGCTTGCCCAAGGCGTGCCCGCCGGCCTGGGCGACCCGGTCATGGACAAGCTGGACGCGGCCCTGGGCGGGGCCATGCTCTCCATCGGCGGGGTCAAGGGCGTGGAGATCGGCGACGGCTTCGCCGCCGCCGGCCGCCGGGGCTCGGAGAACAACGACCAGATGGGGGCGGAGGGGTTCTTGAGCAACCACTGCGGCGGCATCCTGGGCGGCATCTCCACCGGCCAGGACATCCGGCTGCGCCTGGCAATCAAGCCCACGCCCTCCATCGCCCGGGAGCAGCAGACTATAGACCTCAAGGGCCGGCCCCGGCGCATACGCATCCAGGGCCGCCACGACCCCTGCCTCTGCCCGCGGGTGGCGCCGGTGGCCGAGGCCATGGCCGCCCTGGTGCTGGCCGACGCCTGGCTGGCCCAGGGGACCCAGAGAGGAGCGGCGCTGTGAAGATCGCGGTGATCAACGGGCCCAACCTGAACATGCTGGGCCGGCGCGAAGCCAGGCACTACGGCAGCCTGACGCTCGCGGAGATCAACGAGCGCCTGCAAGAGCTGGCCCACGGGCTGGGCCTGGAGCTGAGCTTCTTCCAGTCCAACCACGAGGGCGAGCTGGTGGAGGCCCTGCAGCGGGCCGGGCAAGAGGCCGAGGGCGTGGTGCTCAACGCCGGGGCCTACACCCACACCAGCGTGGCAATGCGCGACGCGGTGGCCTGCTGCGGGGCGCCGGTGGTGGAGGTGCACCTGAGCAACCCCCAGGCCCGCGAGGAGTTCCGGCGGGTGTCGCTGCTGGCCGAGGTGTGCCAGGGCTCGGTGGCGGGCTTCGGCTGGCGCTCCTATGCCCTGGCCCTGTGGTGGTTCGCCCAGGAAGGCAGCCGCTCGGCCTAGCAAAAAAGCAGGTGAAAGCGGGCCGGGTAGCGAAAAATGCCGTTGACAGCGGCAATAAAAGGCATATAGTAAAAGAATAATCGGCGACCCTAGAGAACAGAGGCCATGACCAAGACAGCGGCAAATAGTTTTGGCCAACCTGGGAAGCAGCTTCCCGGGCGGAGCTATTTCTATTTTAGCTTTTATTATTTTGCCGCCGTCCGTCCGTGGCGCGGGGAGGCCGAAGACTAAGCTAGCTTAGCAAAAAAGCCAAAACCAAAGGCCATGGGCGGACGAAAAGCCGCCCATGGCCTTTTTTGTTCTGGGCAAACGGGCCGGCGGCGGCGCCCAGGCCGCGAGATGGATGGAGGGTTGCGGTGATACAGGCGAGAGCGGAGATAGAGAAGTTGGCGGGGACGGCCGCGCAGGCCGGGCCGCTGCCGCAGGACCTGGCCAGCCGGCAATGGCACCGCCAGGACACGGTGATCTCCCTGCCCGGGGTGCAGATCGGAGGAGGCGGCTTCGTGGTCATCGCCGGTCCCTGCTCGGTGGAGAGCTATCAGCAGCTCATGGCCACCGCCCAGGCGGTCAAGCGGGCCGGGGCCGGGGTGCTCCGGGGCGGCGCCTATAAGCCGCGCTCCTCGCCCTACAGCTTCCAGGGTCTGGGCCCCGAAGGGCTGGAGCTGCTGGCCAGGGCCCGGGAGCTGACCGGCCTGCCGGTGGTCACCGAGGTGATGGACAGCGCCGAGCTGGAGCTGGTGGAGGCCTGCGCGGACATCATCCAGGTGGGGGCCCGCAACGTGCAGAACTTCTCCCTGCTCAAGAAGGTGGGGCGCTGCCGCAAGCCGGTGCTGCTCAAGCGCGGCCTGATGACCACGGTCAAGGAGCTCTTGCTCTCGGCCGAGTACATCATGGCCGAGGGCAACTCCCAGGTGATCCTCTGCGAGCGGGGCATCCGCACCTTCGAGACCGCCACGCGCAACACCTTGGATTTGAGCGCGGTGTGCGTGCTCAAGGAGATGACCCATCTGCCGGTAATCGTGGACCCCAGCCACGCCGTGGGCCAGCGCCGCTGGGTGGGGCCCCTGGCCCGGGCCGCCCTGGCGGTGGGGGCCGACGGGGTGATGGTGGAGGTGCACCACCGGCCCGAGGACGCCCTCTGCGACGGCGAGCAGTCCCTGCGGCCCGAGGAGTTCAGCCGGCTCATGGCCGAGCTGAACCTCTTGCGCAGCCTGCTGCCCCTGCGGGCGTAGGCCAGCCCCTGGTTTTTTCTTTAGAAAGCGTGAGGTGGGATATGCCAGCCAACTCCTCCCCCGAGACCGGCCTGATCCAGCCCAGCGAGGCGGACTGGTCCCAGCAGGCCCTGGCCCAGGCCCGGCAGAAGATTGATGAGATCGACCGCTCCCTGCAGGAGCTCTTGAACCAGCGGGCCCAGCAGGCCCAGGCCATCGCCCAGTACAAGGCCGCCGGCGACCAACCCCTGTTTGTGCCCGAGCGCGAGGCTCAGGTGCTGGAGGCCCTCGGCCAGGACAACGGCGGCCCCCTGGCCGCGGAGTCGCTGCGCCACATCTTCCGGGAGATCATCTCCGCCTGCCGCCAGGTGCAGGAGCCCCTGCGGGTGGCCTTCCTGGGGCCGGAGCACACCTTCAGCCACCAGGCGGCCCTGAGCCACTTCGGCCGCAGTTGCGAGTACGACCCCCAGGAAAGCATCGCCGAGGTCTTCGCCGAGGTGGAGGCCAACCGCAGCCCCCTGGGGGTGGTGCCGGTGGAGAACTCCAGCCAGGGCGGGGTGAACGAGACCCTGGATACGCTCATGACCTCGCGCCTGAACGTGTGCGGGGAGATCTACGCCCGGGTGGGGCACGTCTTGATGTCCCGCGAGGCCGAGTTGGCCTACGTGACGCGGGTGCACTCCCACCCCCAGGCCCTGCACCAGTGCCGCGGCTGGCTGCGCCGCCGGCTGCCCCAGGCCGAGCTGCGGGAGGCGGCCAGCACTGCGGCCGCGGCCCTTCTGGCCGCCCAGGAGCCGGGCGGGGCGGCGGTGGGCAGCGCGCTCACCGCCCAGCACTACCAGCTCAACATGCTGGCCGCGGACATCCAGGACAGCCCGCTGAACACCACCCGCTTTCTGATCCTGGGCCGGCGGCCCTGTCCGCCCACCGGCCAGGACAAGACCTCGCTGTTTTTCGGGCTGGACCACCGGCCGGGCGCTCTCTGCCGGTCCCTGGGCCACCTGGCGCGGCGGGGCGTGAACCTGACCCACATCCAGTCCCGGCCCATCAAGGACCGGCCCTGGGAGTACGCCTTTTTCGTGGACTGCCAGGGCCACCGCCAGGATGCCCGCCTGGCCCCGGCCCTGGCGGCCATGCGGCCGGAGGTGGAGTTCCTCAAGGTGCTGGGCTCCTATCCCCGGGGCCAGTCGCTGCCGGGAATGTAAGCGGGCTCAACCCTCTGGACCGCACAGGAGAGGAGAAAATGGAGGTCGCGCCATTTAGACCGTCCATAGGCATCATCGGCGGCCGCGGCCGCATGGGGCGCTGGCTGGAGCGCCGCCTGCGCCACAGCGGCCACGCGGTGAGCATCGCCGACCTGAGCGAGGGCCCCTTGGGGGCGGGCTTCGTGCAGGCCTGCCAGGTGCTGATCCTGGCCGTGCCGGTGGCGGCGGTGGAGAAGGTCATGGCCGCCATCGGCCCCCTGACCCGCCCGGAGCACCTGGTGATGGACATCGCCTCGCTCAAGGCCGGGCCCCTGGCCAGCATGCTGGCCCACGCCAAGGGCGAGGTGATCGGCACGCACCCCCTGTTCGGGCCGGCCACCCGCTCCCTGGCCGGGCAGTTGGTCTTCGTTTGCCCCGGCCGGGGGAGCCGCTGGCTGGGCTGGCTGATGAACCTGCTCAAGGAAGGCCGCATGCAGGTGGTGCAGATGGAGGCCGAACGCCACGACCGGCTCATGGCCCAGGTGCAGACCCTGCGCCACCTGCTGCTGGTGGGCCTGGGCCGGGCCCTGATGCGCCTGGGCTTTGACCCGGCCCAGGACCTGGAGCGCTCCGGCCCCTGGTTTCAAGGCATCATGGGCATGTTGGCCCACCAGCTCCGCCAGCCGCCGGAGCTCTACGCGGACCTGGCCCTGCACAACCCGGCCGGGCCCGAGGCCATGCGGGTCCTGGGCCAGAGCCTGGCCGAGGTGACCGGCTGCCTGGCCAGCGGCGACCGCGGCGGGCTGGTCCGGCTGATGGAGGAGGTGGGGTCGTTTTTGCGCGGGGACAAACTCGGCCCCGGGCTTGACGCGGCCCCCCATTTGGTATACAAAACAGGAGACGCTTCTTGAAGAGGAAGGCATTTTATGCAGCTTGGCACCTCTTGGCGCTGGTGGCGGATTCGCTTCCCGGGTCGTCCCCGCGCCGCGGTGGTCTGAGCAGCACAAGCCACCCCAACAAACCCCAGGCCGTGGACCCGACCCAGACAGGTTCACGGCCTTTTTCTTTGGCCCTGACAGCGGCGGCGGACATGCAGACCTCGACCTTTAAACCAGCCCTTCCCATCATCGCCTGGCGGTGGTGGCGCTTTTGCGGGCAGAGGTCTGTCCCGCCCTAGGCCGCTCATGGGCAGCCGGGCGCTCCCGAGGCCGAGGACAGACCAAAGGCTGTCCCGGCCTTTTTGATTTTGTTGAGACTCACAAACGCGGAGGAGCGAGATGATACAGGAGGTGATCGCCAAGGCGGTGCAGGGCGAGGACCTCACCCAGGAGGAGATGATCCGGGCCATGACCCAGATCATGGAAGGCGAGGCCACCCCCGCCCAGATCGCGGCCCTGCTGGTGGCCCTGCGCCTGAAGGGCGAGAGCGTGGAGGAGATCACCGGCGCGGCCCAGGTGATGCGGGCCAAGAGCCGGCCGGTGCCCTGCCGCCTGCCGCCGGGGGAGCCCCTGGTGGACACCTGCGGCACCGGCGGCGACGGCGCCGGCACCTTCAACGTCTCCACCACCGCGGCCCTGGTGGTGGCCGGGGCCGGGTTGCACGTGGCCAAGCACGGCAATCGCTCGGTCTCCAGCCGCTGCGGCAGCGCCGACCTCCTGGAGGCCCTGGGCGTGCCCCTGGACCTGAGCCCCGAGGAGGTGGGCCGCTGCATAGAGGAGGCGGGCATCGGCTTTCTCTTCGCGCCGGCCTTGCACCAGGCCATGCGCCACGCCATCGGCCCTCGCCGGGAGATCGGCCTGCGCACCATATTCAACCTGCTGGGGCCCCTGACCAACCCGGCCGGGGCCGACGTGCAGGTGGTGGGAGTGTACGATCCGGCCCTGGTGGAGCCCCTGGCCCGGGTGCTGGGCCGCCTGGGCTGCGCCAGCGCCTTTGTGGTGCACGGCCACGGCGGCCTGGACGAGATCAGCCTCAGCGGCCCCACCTTGATGGCTCGTTTGCAGCAGGGGCGGGTGGAGAAGCTGGTCATCTCGCCCGAGGACCTGGGCCTGCGCCGGGCCGGCGCCCAGGCGGTGCAGGGCGGAGACAGCCAGCGCAACGCGGCCCTGACCCTGGCCGTGCTGCGCGGCGAGCCCGGCCCCCGGCGCGACCTGGTGCTGGCCAACGCCAGCGCGGCCCTGGTGGCCGCCGGCCGGGCGGCGGACCTGCTTGAGGGCATAAAGCTGGCCGCCCGGGCCATAGACAGCGGCGCGGCCCTGGCCAAGCTGGAGACCCTGGCGGCCCGGGGCCAGGGCCGCCCGGCCCAGGCGGTGGGGGCCTGAGCGTGGCCCGGCCTATGCCCGACGTGCTGCGGCGCATCCTGGAGCACAAGCGCCTGGAGGCGGCCGCCCTGGCCGGCCGCGCGGCCGAGCTGCGGCGGCTGGCCGAAGAGGCGCCGCCGCCGCGGGACTTCCTGGCCGCCCTGCGGGCCCGCCCCGGCCGGGCCGTCATCGCCGAGATCAAACGCGCCTCGCCCTCGGCCGGCCGCCTGGCCGCGGAGGTGGACCCGGCGAGCCGGGCCGTCCGCTACCAGGCCGGCGGGGCGGCGGCGCTGTCGGTGCTCACCGACGGTCCCTTTTTCCAGGGGTCGCTGACGGACCTGCGGCAGGCCCGCGCCGCGGTGGGGCTGCCGGTGCTGCGCAAGGACTTCATCATCGCCTCGGCGCAGCTCTACGAGGCCCGCGCCGCCGGAGCCGACGCGGTGCTGCTCATCGCCGCGGCTCTGGAGCCGGGCCAACTCCGGGACCTGTACCAGCAGGCCCGCGAACTGGGCCTGGCCGTGCTGCCCGAGGTGCACGAGGAGGTCGAGCTGGAGCCGGTGCTGGCCCTGGGGCCGGCGCTGGTGGGCGTCAACAACCGCGACCTGCGCAGCTTGCAGGTGGACCTCAATGCCAGCCTGCGCCTGCGCCCGCTGATTCCGGCCAGCACCACGGTGGTGGCCGAGAGCGGCATCAGCGGGCCGGAGCAGGCGGCCCGCCTGCGGGCCGGCGGCCTGGACGCCTTCCTGGTGGGCAGCCATCTGATGCGCGCGCCGGACCCGGCGGCCGCCCTGCGCGCCCTGGCGGAGGCGGACTGATGGTGCTGGTGAAGATCTGCGGCCTGACCACGGTGGAGGACGCCCTGGCCGCCGCTCGCCTGGGCGCGGACATGCTGGGCCTGGTCTTTGCGGCCAGCCCCCGCCAGGTGACGCCGCTACGGGCCCGGGAGATCGTGCGGGCCCTGCCGCGCTGGGTACAGGCGGTGGGCGTGTTCGTGGACGCCCCCCGGCAAGAGGTGCAGCGGGTGCGCGCCTTTTGCGGCCTGCACCTGGTGCAGCTGCACGGCCGCGAGAGCGCAGATGACGTAGCGGCCCTGGGGCCGGGGGTCATCAAGGCCATCCGGATGGGCGAGGACGCGGAGTTGAATCATCGGGCCTATCCCCGCGCCACCCTGCTCTTGGAC
Source organism: Desulfarculus sp. (assembly GCA_003605055.1). Classification (GTDB taxonomy): domain Bacteria; phylum Desulfobacterota; class Desulfarculia; order Desulfarculales; family Desulfarculaceae; genus Desulfoferula. Next base: position 35,063 of record QZKP01000020.1, on the reverse strand, counting down.
GCCTATGCACCCGGCCGGCCGGGGGGCACCGGCCGCAGCTTTGACTGGAGCCGGGCAATAGACCTGGCCCGCCGCCGGCCGGTGATCCTGGCCGGCGGGCTGAACCCGGCCAACGTGGCCCCGGCCGTGGAGATCGTCAAACCCTACGCCGTGGACGTGTCCAGCGGCGTGGAGAGCCAACCGGGAAGGAAGGACCATGACCAGATCGCCAGCTTCATCGCCCGCGCCAAGGGCCTGGTTGTCCCTGCCTGATGAGCAGGGGCACTTCGGCCCCTTCGGCGGGCGCTACGTGCCCGAGACCCTGATGCCGGCCCTGCAGGAGCTGAGCCGGGCCTATGCGCAGGCCAAGGCCGATCCGGCCTTCCAGGCCGAGCTGGCCGAGCTGCTGCGCGACTTCGCCGGCCGCGCGACCCCGCTCTACGAGGCGCGCAACCTCAGCCGCCGCCTGGGCCGGGCGCGCATCTTCCTCAAGCGCGAGGACCTGGCCCACACCGGCGCCCACAAGATCAACAATGTGCTGGGCCAGGTGCTCCTGGCCCGGCGCATGGGCAAGCGGCGCATCATCGCCGAGACCGGCGCCGGCCAGCACGGCGTGGCCACCGCCACCGGCGCGGCCCTGATGGGCATGGAGTGCCTGGTGCACATGGGCACCCTGGACATAGAGCGCCAGGCGGTGAACGTGGAGCGTATGCGCATGCTGGGGGCCCGGGTGGAGCCGGTGGAGGCCGGCAGCCGCTCCCTGAAGGACGCGGTGAACCAGGCCATCCGCGACTGGGTGACCAACGTGGGCCACACCCACTACATCATCGGCTCGGTGGTGGGGCCGCACCCTTACCCCATGATGGTGCGCGACTTCCAGGCCGTGATCGGCCGCGAGGCCCGCCAGCAGGCGCTGGAGCGCACCGGCCGCCTGCCCGACCTGCTGGTGGCCTGCGTGGGCGCGGGCAGCAACGCCATCGGCCTGTTCCACCCCTTTCTGGGCGACGAGGTGGCCATGGTGGGGGTGGAGGCCGCCGGCCACGGCCTGGGCAGCGGGGCGCACGCGGCCAGCCTCAGCGCCGGCAGCCCCGGCGTACTGCACGGAGCCAGCCTGTACCTGCTGCAGGACCAGCACGGCCAAGTGCGCGAGGCCCACTCCATCGCCGCCGGCCTGGACTACCCCGGCGTGGGGCCCGAGCACAGCCTGCTCAAGGACCTGAAGCGGGTGCGCTATATGGCGGTGAGCGACGACGAGGCGGTGCGGGCCTTTATGCGCCTGACCCGCGAGGAGGGCATCATCCCGGCCCTGGAGAGCGCCCACGCCCTGGCCGCCCTGGAGCACCTGGCGCCCGAACTGCCCGAGGGGGCGATGGTGGTGGTGTGTCTCTCCGGCCGGGGGGACAAGGACCTGGCCCAGGTGGCCGCCTATCTGGAGGAGCAATCATGAGCGCGTCCATCAAAGAGGCCTTTGCCGCGGCCCGCGGCCAGGGGCGCTGCGCCTTCCTGCCCTTTGTCACCGGCGGCTATCCCGACCCGGAGCTGTGCCTGGAGCTGATGCAGACCCTGGACCAGGCCGGCGCGGACCTCATCGAGGTGGGGGTGCCCTTCTCCGACCCCCTGGCCGACGGCCCAGTGATCCAGCGGAGCAGCCAACTGGCCCTGGCCGCCGGGGCCACGCCGGGGTCGGTGCTGGAGCTGGTGGCGCGGGCCGCGGCGCGGGTGGCCGCGCCGCTGGTGCTGATGACCTACGTCAATCCTCTCTTGGCCATGGGTACGGCCGAGTTCGCCGCCCGGGCCGCCGGGGCCGGCGCGGCCGGGGTGATCGTGCCGGACCTGCCGCCCGAGGAGGCCGGCCCCTGGCTGGAGGCCGCCCGCGGCCAAGACCTGGACACGGTGTTCCTGGCCGCGCCCACCACGCCCCCGGAGCGCCTGGCCCGCATCGCGGCGGTCAGCCGCGGCTTCCTGTACTACGTGGCCCTGGTGGGCGTCACCGGCGCGGAGCTGGCCCTGGACCAGGGCCTGCTGGACGGCCTGCAAAAGGCCCGGGAAGTAGCGGGGCTGCCGGTGGCGGCCGGCTTCGGGGTGGCCACGCCGGCCCAAGCCCGAGGCCTGGCCGCGGCCGCGGACGGAGTCATCGTGGGCAGCGCTTTGATGCGCCAGATGCTGGAGGCGCCGCAGGCCAAGACCGGCCTGGCCGCCTGCCAGCGGCTGGCCCAGGACCTAGCCCGCAGCCTGGGGCGCGCCTGAGCCGGCCTCGGCGGGCTTAACAGCCGGGCCCGGACCTGCTATACAGAGAGCAGGACAACCCTGAGCGGAGGCGTGAAGTGGCAGAGGAAAAGCGGGCCCTGTGGGTGGTGTTCCAGCCTCAACAGATGCCCAGCACCCAGGAGCTGCGGGCTCAGTTCAGCACCAGCTATCCGGCCTTCGCCGAGATGGCGGCGGTGGAGTACAAGTGCTGGTGGGTGGATCAAGAGCAGGGGCAGTGGGGGGCCTTTTACCTGTTCCGCTCCGCGGCCGAGCTACAGGCCTATCTGGCCTCGGACCGCTGGACCAAGGTGATCCCGGAGAAGTACGGCTGCACCCCCTTCTGGCGGGTCCTGGAGGCGGGGCTGGTCCTGTCCAAGCAGGTCATCACCCAGGCCGGGGGCTCCTGGCAGACCGGCTAGGCCGGGGCCGGGCGGCGGCCGCGGTCCCCAAAACATCCTGCACGCCGCGGCCCGGCTAGTGCAAAATAAATAGGGGAGGGCCTGCGAACCCATTAGAAGGGTGACGCCCCTGATGCTGGACAAGGTTCTGGGCAACCCAAACCTGGCCAAGTACCTGGTCTCCTTTTCCGGAGGACAGAACGTTTTCCTGGAGGGAGAGCAGGGCGCGGCCCTGTACGTCCTGGTTTCCGGCGAGCTGGACGTGCTCAAGGGCCAACAGGTGATCTCCGCGGTGACCCGGCCGGGGGACATCTTCGGGGAAATAGCCTTTCTGCTGGGCTCGGAGCGCACCGCCACCCTAAGGGCGCGCGGCGATGTAAAGGCCATCCGCATTCCCGCGGACAAGATCAGCGACTTCTTCAGGGACTTCCCCGGGGCGGTGCAGGAGATAAGCCGCCTGCTGGCCCAGCGCCTGGACCAGGCCAGTCGGGCGCTGTTCGGTTTCAAGGAGTTGTGCGACCAGATGCCCGACGCGGTGGCCATCAGCGACGCCGAGGGCCGCGTGCAGGCCTGGAACCGGGCGGCGGCCAGGCTCTACGGCCGGGACTGGAGCCAGGTGGGCCACACCACGGCCGAGCAGGTGTTCGAGGACCCCCAGGCCTACCGCGAGCTGCTGGCCAAGGCCCAGGCCGGCCAGCGGGTGCTGGAGGCGCCCCTGAGCATCCAGCACCCGACCCGCGGCCAGCGCCACTTGGCCCTGAGCCTGTCGCCGCTCAAGGACGCCCAGGGCGGCTTCCAGGGGGTGGTGGCCGTGGCCCGGGACGTAACCGCGGCGGTGCGCACCCGCCAGCGGCTCAGGCGGCTGCGCCGCTGGCTGTTCATCTCCCTGGGCCTGTCGGCCCTGCTCAGCGCGGCCGCCCTGATCACCTACCCCTACCTGATGACCACTCAGCGGGCAGTCAGCCAGCACCGCCTGGAGTTCCGCAATCTTTTGGCCAAGGACTACATGCTGCTGGCCTCCCTGCTGGCCCGCCCCCTGAGCGAGGGCGATCGCAGGCAGAGCAGCCGGAAGTTGAAGAGCTTCTTTGAGATGCAGGAGCCGGGCGCGGTGCCCTACCGCGGCCTGGTGCTCCTGGACAAGGACAAAAAGGTCTTCGACGCCCACTGGGCGGACCAGGGGCAGGACGCCAAGAAGATGGTGGGCACCACCTACGAGCACGTCAAGTTCGCCGGCGCCCCCGACTCCCTGCACAAGGTGCTGGTGGTCTATCGCCAGACGCCCGGCGGCAGCGCCCAGAGCGTGGAGCTGGCCTTTGAGCTGAGGGACCAGGATCACCTGCTGGGCTGGCTGATCTTCGTGCTGGAGCCCCAGAAGATCAAGAAGCTCTACGGCATCGAACTGGCCGACCTGAAGAACATGCACTTCCCCCGGTCTTGAGCCGCCACCCCTCCAAAGTAATTCTACTTGGAGCCGCCCTTGGCCTTGCAGTCGGGGGCGATGAGAGGCGGAGAGGGGAATGAAGACCAGGTTCGCTTGACGCCGCCTGGCTGATAACGGGCTTTGCTGTAGGAGCGGGGCTTATCCCCGCTCATTGAGTTTGAGGCTGGCCGCCGGCTGCGGGCGAGGACGAAGTGATTGTTTTGGGCGACCCTGGCCCGCTGAGACAACCCCGCCTTATTTGTATCCCGCCGCGGGAGGCGCTACTTGCTGTTGCCCAGGCGGAAGGCCTTCAGGTAGTTGAGCATCTGGGAGAGGTCGCTCACCTTGACCGTACCGGCCATGAAGGCGGCCTGGGGGTCCAGGCTGCCCGCGGCCAGGCCCTCCAGGGTGGCCGCGCTCATCTCTACCCGGCAGTCGGCCTGGCCGGCGTGCCCCTCGGCCACGCTGCAACTTCCCTCGCGCACGCTGAGCGTCCACTTGTCCGGCGCGGCGCCGGCCAGCTCGAAGTGGAACACCGCCGACCAGCCCGGCACCGCCTGGGGCCGGAAGAGGCCGGGCAGGGAGCGCATCAGCGCGGCGGCGCCGCCAGCCGCGGCCGCCTGGCCCTGGCTCTGCTGGGCCGCGGCGGGCTGGCTCTCGCCGATCATCAGCCGGGAGATGATCTCGCGCATGATCTCGCTGGTGCCGCCCACGATGGTGCCGACGCGGGCGTCGCGGTTGAAGCGGGCCATGGGGTACTCTTCCATGAAGCCGAAGCCGCCGAAGGCCTGCAGGCAGGCATCGGTCACCCGCTTGGCCAGCTCGCTGGTGTAGAGCTTGGCCATGGAGCACTCGCTGGTGCAGGCATGGCCCTGGGCCATGAGCCAGGCCGCGTGGTAGGTGAGCTGGCGGGCGGCCTCCAGCTCGGTGGCCATGTCCGCCAGGCGGTGGCTGAGCACCTGGAACCTGGTCAGGGGCCGGCCGAAGGCGGTGCGCTGGCGCATGTAGGCCAGGGTCTCCTCCAGGCAGAGCTGGGCCGAGCCCACGGCCATGGCCGCGCCGCTGAGGCGCTCCAGGGCGAAGGCGTCCATGATGTAGTAGAAGCCCATGTTCTCCTGGCCCACCAGGCGCCCGGCCGGCACCCGCACGTCCGTGAAGGCCAGCTCGGCGGTGTCCGAGGAGTACCAGCCCATCTTCTTCAGGCGGCGGGCCACGCTGACGCCGGGCGCGTCGCGGTCCACCACGATCAGGCTGATGCCCGCCGCTCCCGCCTGGGGCTGGGTCTTGCAGGCCAGGGTGTAGAAGTGACCGTCGGCGCCGTTGGTGATGAAGGTCTTGGCCCCGTTGATCAGCCAGTGGTCGCCCTGGCGCACGGCCTTGCTGCGGATGGCGGCCACGTCGCTGCCCGTGTCCGGCTCGGTGATGGCCAAAGCGCCCACCTTCTCCCCTGTGATGGAGGGCACCAAGTAGTTTTGCTTCAGCTCCTCGCTGCCGTGCTTGTAGATATGGGCCGTGGCCATGAACTGCTGCACCGCCACCGCGGCGCAGAAGCCGCCCATGCGCGAGCGGGGCAGCTCCTCCAAAAACACCATGGCGAAGAATATGTCGCCCGCGCTGCCTCCGTATTCCTCGGGGAAGAGGATGCCTAAGAGGCCCAACTCGCCCATGCGGCGGAATATGTCCCGCGGGATGGCGCCGGCCGCCTCCCAGGCCTCGGCCTGGGGGGCCACTTCCTGCTCCAGAAAGCGGCGCGTCTGGCGCCGAAACTCCTGGTGGTCCGAGGTCAAGTAAACCGAGCGCAATTTCTCCTCCCAGAGATGCGGCTAGCTAGGCGTAGAAGCCGCGGCCGCTCTTGGCGTGGTCCTTGAGCAGCGGCGCCGGCTGGAAGCGGGGGCCGCACTTGATCATGAGCTGCTCCATGCGGGCCACCACCTTGTCCGGCTGGGCCGCGTCCAGGTAGCGGAAGGGCCCGCCGCGGAAGGGCGGGAAGCCCAGGCCCAGGATGGCCCCCAGGTCGCCGGTGCGCGGCGAGCCTATCACCCCCTCCTGCAGGCAGAGCGCCGCCTCGTTGACCATCAACAGGGCCAGGCGCTCGGCGATGTCCGCCGGGGTGAACTCGTGGCGGCCCTCCTGGCTGAAGTAGTGGTACACCCGCGTGTTGGGCTGCTTCTTGCCGTCTTTGGCCGGGTACTTGTAAAAGCCCCTGTTGTTCTTGCGGCCCTGGTAGCCGGCCTCGACCATCTTGATCAGCCCCGGGTTGGGCTCCACCCCCCGGGCGGCGAAGGCCCGGCCCAGGTCGCGGGAGACGTGGGCCACCACGTCCAGGCCCACCTCGTCCAAGAGGGTCATGGGCCCCACCGGGAAGCCGAAGTCCCTCATCACCCGGTCCAGGGTCTCGATGCGCGCGCCCTCGGCCAGCAGGATCAGGGCCTCGTTCATGTAGGGGCCCAGGATGCGGCTGGTGTAGAAGCCGGGGCGGTCCTTGACCAGGATCACGGTCTTGCCCTGGCGCTGGCCGAACCTCAGGGCCGTGGCCACCGCCCACTCGGCCGCGGCGTCGGGCACCACGATCTCCAACAGCGGCATCTTGGGCACCGGCGAGAAGTAGTGCATGCCCACCACCCGCTCCGGGCGGGCGGCCCGGGCCGCGATCTGGCCGATGGGCAGGGCCGAGGTGTTGGAGGCGAACACCGCCTGCGGGGAGATCAGCTCCTCGCACTCGGCCAGCACCCGCTGCTTGAGGGCCAGGTCCTCGAACACCGCCTCGATGACCAGCTCCGCGCCGGCCAGGTCCTGGGCGCTGGTGGTCAGGTGCAGCCGCGACCAGCGGCGGTCCCGCTCCAGCTTGGTGATGGAGCCGGCCCGCCGTTGCTTGCTCAGGCCGCCTTCCACCTCCCGCGCGCAGCGGGCCAGCACCGCCGGGTCCAGGTCGCGTACCGTCACCGGGCCCAGTCCCACCGAGACCGAGGCGATGCCCGCGCCCATGAAGCCGCCGCCCAGCACGGCCAGGCGCCGCACCTCCTGGGGGGGCTGGGCCAAGGTCTGCTTTTTGGCCGCGTTCATGGCATGGAACAGCCGCACCAGGTTGCGGCTCACCGGCCCCACGGCCAACTCGCCGAAATAGGAGGACTCCAACTTCAGGCCCGCGGCCAGCCCCTTCTTGAGCCCGGTCTGCACGCACTCCAATATTTTGAGCGGGGCGGGGTAGTTGCCCCTGGTCTGCGCCAGCACCTGCTGGCGGGCCTTGTTGATTATCATCTCCCGCACCGGCGCCAGGGCGGCCAGCTTCTCGGGCCAGGAGCGCCGGCGCCGCCGCCGGCTCAGCGTGCCCGCGGCCAGGGCCAGGGCGGCCCGGGCCCCGGTCTCGGAGATGCCGCCGGGGGTGGTCAGGGCGTCCACCAGGCCCAGGCGATAGGCCCGCCGGGCCTGCACCCGCTTGCCGGTGAGCAATAGCGGCAGGCCTTGGATCAGGCCCACCCGCCGCACCAGGCGCTGGGTGCCGCCGCCGGCCGGCAGCAGCCCCAGCATCACCTCGGCCTGGCCCAGCACCGTGGCCGGGTGGTCCGAGGCCAGGATGTAGTGGCAGGCCAGGGCCACCTCCAGGCCGCCGCCCAGGGCCGCGCCGTGCACCGCGGCCACCACCGGCTTGGGCGAGTCGGCCAGGCGGCTGAGCAGCCGGTTGCCGTCTGTTGACAGGGAGGATATCTCCGCGGCGCTGTCGGTACGGTCCAGCACATCCAGGTCCGCCCCGGCCACGAAGCTGTCCTTCTTGGCCGAGACCAGGACCAGGGCCTTGACCTCCGGGTCGCCCAGCAGGGGCTCCACCTTGGCCTCCACCTCCCGCAACAGGGAGATGGAGATGGTGTTCACCGGTTTGCTGGGATGGTCCAGGATCACCAAGGCCACGCCGTCGGGCCGCCGCTGTATGCGGATGGCGCCCGGGTGGTCGGTGGCCATTAGGTCGTTGTTTGCCATCACGCCGCCTCCAGAACCAGGCCGATGCCCTGGGCTCCGGCCGCGCAGGCCGCCACCAGGCCGTAGCGGCCCTTGACTTGTTGCAGCCGGTCGCAGCAGGTCATGATCAGGCGGGCGCCGGTGGCCCCGAAGGGGTGCCCCACGCTCAAGGAGCCGCCCCAGGCGTTGAGCCGGGCCAGGTCCACCGCGCCCAGCGGCCGCTCCCGGCCCAGTCGCTGCCGGCAGAACTCCTCGTCGTCCAGCATCCTGAGCACGGCCAGCACCTGGCCGGCGAAGGCCTCGTGCAGCTCGATGACCTGCACTTCCTCCAGCTCCAGGCCGGCGGCGGCCAGGGCCCGGGGCATGGTCAAGGCCGGGCCCAGGAGCAGCTCTTCCTGAGGGTCCAGGGCCGCGGCGGAGGCGGCGCGCACGTAGGCCAGGGGCCGGCAGCCCAGGCGGGCGGCGGCCTCTTCGCTCATCAGAAGCACCGCGCCGGCCCCGTCGGTGAGAAAGGAGCTGTTGCCCGCGGTGACCGTGCCGAAGCGGCGGTCGAAGACCGGCTTGAGCTGGCCCAGCTTCTCCAGGGTGGTGTCGCCCCTAAAGCCGTTGTCCTGGGTCACCGGCTCCCGGAAGGGCGGCACATAGGCCGGCACGATCTGCCGGGCCAGGTGGCCCTCGGCCGTGGCCGCGGCCGCCCGCTGGTGGGACAGCAGCGCGTACTCGTCCTGCTCTTGGCGGCTGATGCCCAGGCGCTTGGTCAGGCGCTCGCAGTTCTCGCCCATCACCTCGCCGGTGGAGAACTCGGCGATGGCCGGCAGCTCGGGCAGCAGGTCGCTGAGGTGCAGTCCCTTGGCCAGCCCCAGGTAGCCCGGGAGGCCCTTTACCTTCTGGGCGGCGATCAGGCGCTTGCGCAGGGGCCGCCGCAGGCGGATGGGCACGTCGCTCAACAGCTCGGCCCCGGCGGCGATGGCCACCTCGGCCTGGCCGGCCTGGATGGCCTGCAGGCAGCAGATGAAGGATTGCAAGGAGGAGATGCAAGCGATGGTCACGGTGTAGGCCGGCAGGGACAGGGGCAGGCCCGCGCCCAGGGCCACCTCGCGGCCCAGGTTGGTGGTCCGGGGGTCGGCCAGCACCGTGCCCATCACCAGCAGGTCCACCGCCGCGGGGTCCAGGCGGGCGCGCTGCACGAGCCCCGAAACCGCCAGGCAGCCCAGGTCATAGGCCATCAGGTCGCTGAAGGCGGTGCCGGAGCGCAGGAAGGGGGTGCGGCAGCCGTCCACCACCACCACCCGCCGGGATTGAAGGTCGTTTGCAGCCATGTTGGACTCCCGGGACGGCGAGGCGTGGACCGCGCCGGCTGGTCCCCGGCCCGCGGCCAGAACGCGCCGCCGGCCGTCCGGTTTATGACAGGGGCAAAAACTAAAATGCGGGCGCAGCCTCAAGTCGGCCTAGATTGTCTTACAGGGGCAGGTGGCCTGGCAAGTCCCAAGTGGGGCCGCCGCCCGAGGCGCACACGGTTGTTGTTTTGCATCAGTGCGATTTTGTAAGATCAAACTTGGCTCCAATACAGACCACCAGCGGAGGAGGGGGTTGTGATGACCAGCAAACCGTGGCATGGGCCCAGATGGCCCGAGGGAGTCCCTTACGAGGTCAGCGGGTATGACCGGCCCCTGTCCGTCCTGCTGGACGAGACGGCCCAGGAGTGTCCCAACCACACCTACACCATGTTCCAGGACAGCGCGCGCAGCTTCGCGCAGGTCAAGGACACCGCCGACCGCCTGGCCAACTTCCTGGCCAGCCGCGGCGTCGGCAAGGGCGACCGGGTGGCCATCTTCCTGCCCAACCTGCCCCACTACCCGGAGATATTCTTCGGGGTGCTCAAGGCCGGCGGCGTGTGCGTGACCTGCAACCCGCTCTACACCACCGGCGAGCTGAAGTTCCAGCTCAAGGACTCCGGGGCCAAGGCGGTGTTCGTCATGGACCACCCGCTGTTCTACCCCAACGCGGCCAAGGCGGCGCAGGACACCCAGGTGGAGACGGTGGTCATCTGCAACATCAAGTCCTATCTGCCGGCGGTCAAGGCCTTCCTGGGCGGGCTGCTGGGCAAGATACCCAAGGCGGATAAGCACGAGCCGGGCCACCTCATGTACGACGACGTGGTCAAGAAGGCCCGCCCCCAGCCGCCGGCGGTGCAGATCGACCCGGCCCGGGACCTGGCGGCCATCCTCTACACCGGCGGCACCACCGGCGTGCCCAAGGGCGCGGCCCTGACCCACAGCAACATCATGTACGACCTGACCGCGGCCGGGGAATGGATTCGCCTAACGCCCAAGGAGGGCGGCTCGCCCCAGCGCCTGGCCAAGGGCGTGCACACCTACCTGGGGGTGCTGCCCTGGTACCACAGCTTCGGCCTGACCCTGTGCATGCTGGCGGCCGCCGAGCGGGCCGGCCGGATGGTGTGCATCCCCGACCCCCGCGCGGGCAAGCCGCCCTTCACCGACACCATCGCCGCCATCCCCAAGTACAAGGTGGACCTGATGATCGCGGTGCCCACCATATACTCGGCCTTCATCAACCATCCCCTGACCGACAACTACGACCTGACCAGCCTCCTGGCCTGCGGCTCCGGGGCGGCGCCCCTGCCGGCGGAGGTGGTCAAGCAGTTCGAGGCCAAGACCGGCGCGGTGATCTTCGAGGGCTGGGGGCTCACCGAGACCTCGCCGGTGGTCTGCACCAACCCCACCAACACCGTCACCCGCAAGATCGGTTCGGTGGGGCCGCCCCTGCCCGGCTGCGAGGTGAAGGTGGTGGACCTGGACCAGGGCACCCAGGAGCTGCCCCTGGGCAGCGACGGCGAACTGGCGGTCTGCGGACCCCAGGTCATGGCCGGCTACTGGGGCCGGCCGGACGCCGACGCCGAGGTGTTTCGGGAGATCGACGGCCGGCGCTTCTTCCTCACCGGCGACATCGGCCACCTGGACGAGGACGGCTTCGTGGTCATCACCGATCGCAAGAAGGACCTGATCCTGGTGGGCGGCTTCAACGCCTACCCCCGCGAGATCGAGGAGGTGCTCTACACCCATCCCAAGGTGGCCCAGGCCGCGGTGGTGGGGGTGGCCGACGCCCACACCGGCGAGGCGGTCAAGGCCTTCATCCAGCTTAAACCGGGGGTGGAGGCCACCGAGGAGGAGATCATCGCCTTCTGCAAGGAGAACCTGGCCGGCTACAAGCGGCCCAGATACGTGGAGTTCCGCACGGAGCTGCCCACCTCCGTGGTGGGCAAGGTGCTCCGGCGGGTGCTGCGCGATGAGGAGCGGGCCAAGCAAAAGGCCTGAGGCCCAGCCCCGGCGCAGGACAAACTCCCCGCCGCCCCTGGCCAGCCGGCGGGGAGTTTTATTGGCCCCCGGCGGGGCTAGCCCAGGAGCTTCTTGCCGGCCAGGGCCGCGGCCACCCGGGCGACGTTGACGCCGTGCTGGCGGGCGGCGGCGGCGCGCTCATCGGGCAGGCCGCCCTCGATGGGCGAGAGGTCCTCGTTGTGCGCCCGGCCGTAGGGGCCCCAGTGCAACCCGCCCTTGACGTAGCCGGGGGAGTTCTTGGGCAGGGTGACCAGGATCAGGCCCAGCTCGGCCAGGTTGCCCAGCATGGCCAGCATGGTCAGCTCGCAGCCGCCGCCGGCGTTGCCGTAGCCGCTGCCGCAGGCGAACACCGCCCCCACCTTGCCGTTGATCTTGTCCCCCATCCACAGGCCCCCGCACACCGTGTCGATGAACTTCTTCATCTTCCAGTGCATGCTGGCCATGTGCACCGCGCTGCCCAGGACCAGGGCGTCGGCGCTGGTCACGTCCTCGGCCGCGGCCTCCTCGGCGGTCTTGAGTATGGCCTGGCAGCCCGGCACCGAATCCACCCCCCCGGCCAGGACCTCGGCCATCTTCTTGGCGCCGCCGTAGTCGCTGGCGTAGACAATGAGCACCTTAGCCATCGCGTGTCGCCTCCTTTTCATTGCGGGTCATAAGAAAAATTATGGCCCACCCGCCGCCGGGGAGCCAGCGGGCCGGCCGGCGCGGGCGCCAAGGCAAAGGCCGCGCCCTGGGGGGGGGCGGCCCTGCCGTAAAGCTATATTGCCCGGGGCAGTCGGGCGCGGGGATGGGGATGAGGCCGCGAGGCTAGCGCCAGGGATCGTCGCCCCACTCGATCTCGTCCGCGGTTTGGCGCTCGGAAGCCGCGTCCGGCACCTGGTAGTAGTGTTTGGCGCAGCCCAGGAGTGGCATCGCCAGGGTGCTGAGCAAGAGCAGCCATAAAATAGTACGTTTCATGTTCATCGCCGCCTCCCTAGCTCTTACTCAATCATACCCGCCGCAACGGCCGGTGCCAATCCCGTACTTGCGCACGGCATCTAGGTTTTTTCGTCCAGGCAGTTCAGGCGGTTGGCCAGGTCACTGATGACCTCCACCAGTTCGCTGATCACCTGGACGATCTCCGGCGTGGGCAGTTGGCCCAGATCGGCCATCTGCTGCCGGATGAACTGCACCTGCCGGCTCAGGTCAGCGATTTTCGCCTTCAGCTCAGACATGTCTCTCCTCTGTTCAGGCCTTAGAAACCCAGGGCGCAGCCGTCCTTGCGCCGGTCCGAGGCCCCCAGCCACACCCCCTGGGCCTGGTCGCGGTACACCGCCTGGCCGCCGCCCACCTTGTTCACCGGGGTGAGGGTGGGGTCCAGCTCGTGTCCCATCTGCGCCAGGCGCCGGCCGGTGTGCTCGGGGACGCCCTCCTCCAGGTAGATGACCTTGCCCTGCATGCGGCGCAGGCGGGGGGCGTCCACCGCCTCCTGCAAGTTCAGGCCGAAGTCCACCAGGTTGCTGATGAACTGGGCGTGGCCCTGGGGCTGCATGTCCCCGCCCATGACCCCGAAGGACATGACGAAGCGGCCGTCCTGCATGAGCATGCCCGGGATGATGGTGTGGCGGGTGCGCTTGTTCGGGGCGATGCAGTTGGGGTGGGCCGGGTCCAGGGAGAAGGAGTGGCCCCGGTTCTGCAGCGCGATGCCGGTGCCGGGCACCACCATTCCCGAGCCGAAGGCCATGTAGACGCTGCTGATGAAGGAGGCGGAGTTGCCCTCCTGGTCGCCGGCGGCCACGTATACCGTGTCCGTGCCCCTGGGGCCCAGGCCGGGGGAGGGCGGCGGCATGGCCCGCGCCGGGTCTACGCGCCTGCGGCAATTGTCGCCGTATTCGGCCGAGAGCAGCCGCGCCACCGGCACGTCGTAGAACGTGGGGTCGGTGAGGTAATAGTCGCGGTCGGCAAAGGCCAGCTTGATGGCCTCCGTGAGCAGATGCAAATGCTCGGGGCTGTTGTGCTCCAGGCCGGCCAGGTCGTAGCCGGCCAGGATGTTGAGGATCTCCAGGGCGGTCAGGCCCTGGCCGTTGGGCGGCAGCTCCAGCACCTGCCAGCCGCGGTAGTCCAGGCCGATGGGCTCCACCCAGTCCGCCTGGTGCGCGGCCAGGTCCTCCAGGGCCAGCAGGCCGCCGTTTTCCTGCGAGAACTTGGCGATGCGCTGGCCCAGGGCCCCGCCGTAGAACACGCCGATTCCCTGATCCACGATCTGGGCGTAGGCGGCGGCCAGGTCCGGGTTCTGGAACACCTGCCCGGGCCGGGGCGGCCGGCCGTTTAGGAGATAGGTGGCGGCGGCGCTGGGCGTGGCGGCCAGGAGCTTTTCCGCCTCCCGCCACTCGCCGGCGATCACCTCGGTCACTGGGAAGCCGTGCCTTGCGTAGTAGATGGCATCCTCGAACACATCCGCCAGGCCCAGCCGGCCGTGGCGCTCCACGGCCTGGGCCCAGCCCATGAGGGCGCCGGGGGTGGTCACCGGCAGCATGCCCTGGGTGGGCATGGCGCTGAGCCCCTGGGCCGCGAACCACTCCTGGCGGGCGGCCTTGGGGGCCCGGCCCGAGGAGTTCAGGCCCAGCACCTTGTTTTGGGCGGCCAGGTGGAACAGGGCGAAGCAGTCGCCGCCGATGCCCACGGAGTAGGGTTCCACCACGCTCAAGGTGGCCACCATGGCCACCGCCGCGTCCACGGCGTTGCCCCCGCGCTGGAGCATCTTGAGCCCGCTGTGGGTGGCCAGGGGCTGGCTGGCGACGCACATGCCCCGGGGGGCCATGAGCACCGAGCGCTGGGCGGCCGCGCCCCACTCCCGCTTCTGCTGATAGTTGAAGTGCATGGCGCTCCTTATGCCCCGCGGCTAGGGCAGCAGCGGCCTAAAGGCCGCCTCCAGCTCCTGCACCACCTGGGGCGTGGGCATGGTCAGGGGCATGCGCACCGCGCCGCCCTGAAAGCCGGCCAGGTCCATGGCCGCCTTGAGGCCGCCCACCCCGTGGATGCGCGTGACCAGGGCCGCCGGCTGGGCGATCTCCCACTGCAGGCGGCGGGACCTTTCATAGTCGCCGGCCTGAAAGGCGCTCACCAGCTCCACGCACTTAGATGGCAGCACGTTGGCCACGGCCAGGATGCCGCCCACCGCGCCCAGGCACAAAGCCGGGTAGAGCACCTCGGCGTTGCCCACGAAGACCCGGAAGCCCTCGCGGGACAGGTGGATGATCTCGCTGAGCTGGGCGATGGTGCCCGAGCTGTCCTTGACGCCCGCTATGTTGGCGTGGCGGCTCAGCTCGGCCACCACCTCCGGGCCCAGGTTCACGCCCGTGGCCTGGGGCACGTTGTACAACAGGATCGGTATGGGCGAGGAGTCGGCCACCCGCTGGAAGTGGCCGGCCAGGCGGGCGGGGGTCATCTGGCCCTTGAAGTAGTGCGGGGTGACCACCAGGGCGCAGTCCGCGCCCTGGGCGGCCGCCCGGCGAGTGGCCTGCACCGTGGCCCGGGTGGACTCCCGGCCGGTGCCGGCCATGACCAGCTTGTCCGGCGCGGCCGCCTCCTTCACGGCGGCGATGGCCTGCTCCTGCTCGGCGTCGTCCAGGTACACCGCCTCGCCGTTGGAGCCCACCACCAGATAGCCGGCCAGGCCCGTGGCGTTCCAGGCCTTGATATTGGCCTTCAGGGCCGCGATGTCCAGCTCCTCGTCCTTGAACGGCGTGGCGATGGGCGGCAGTATGCCGCCGAGCGGCTTGTTCATCACGGCCTCCTACGCAAAGTCCTTGAGGGCGCCCAAAAGCACGTTGACCTTTTGCACGCAGGCGTTCTCGCCCATGAGCCCGATGCGCCAGACCTTGCCGGCCACCGCCCCCAGGCCCGCGCCCACCTCTATGTCGTAGTCCTTGAGAAGTTGCTTGCGCACGGCCTCCACGTCCCAGCCCGCGGGCGGGAACACGCAGGTCAGGGAGGGCAGGCGATAACCTTCGGCCGCGTAGAAGCCAAAGCCCATGTCCGCCAGGCCCCGGGCCAGGTAGGCGGCGGCCGCGCTGTGGCGGGCGCAGCGGTTGGCCAGACCCTCCTCGGCGATGATGCGCAGCCCCTCGCACAGACCGTAGATCATGCTGATGGGCGCGGTGTGGTGGTACAGGCGGTCGCTGCCCCAGTACTTCTGCAGCAGGGTCAGGTCCAGGTACCAGCTCTGCACCTTGCTCTGGCGCTTGGCCAGCACCTGCATGGCCTTGGGGCTGAAGGTGATGGGCGCCAGGCCCGGCGGCACGGACAGGCATTTCTGGGTGCCGCTGTAGCACACGTCTATGCCCCAGTTGTCCACCTCCACGTTGACCCCGCCCAGGGCGGTGACCGTGTCCACCAGGAACAGGGCCTCCGTGCCCTTGAGGAAGGCGCCCAGCTCCTGCAGCGGCTGCAGCACGCCGGTGGAGGTCTCGGCCATCACCACCCCGCAGAGCTTGGCCCCGGGGTTGGCCCGCATTGCTTCCAGCATCTGCTGCCCGTCCAGGGGCTGGCCCCAGGGGGCCTCCACGGTGATCACCTGGGCTCCGCAGCGGCCGGCCACGTCGGCCATGCGCGCGCCGAATACGCCGTTGACCCCGATTACCGCCTTGTCGCCCGGCTCCAGCACGTTGACCAGGGCCGCCTCCATGCCGGCGCTGCCGGTGCCCGAGACCGGGAAGGTCATCTTGTTCTGAGTCTGGAAGGTGTCGCGCAAGAGCTGGCACACCTCGTCCATGATCTCCATGAACCGCGGGTCCATGTGGCCCAACAGGGGCGTGGACATGGCCCGCAGCACCCGGTAGGAGACGTTGCTGGGGCCAGGACCCAAAAGCAGTAGTGGGGGTGGTTTAAGCTCCTTCATCTCGCGCTCCGCTCAGGTTGTCCCAATGGTCACATCAAGTTCCCTTGCACACCTGGTTTTGTCAAGGGCTAAGGCCGGCGGCGGCTGGAAAAAAGGGTCCTGGCCAGGGACCAGCCCCCGGGCCGGCGCGGGTGGATCGGGGCGCGGCAAGGCGGCTCCGCCCCGGAGCCTGAATCAGGATGGCCAAAATGGGGATTTTGGGTAGAATAGGCTGCATTAATGCGCAATTAACACCAGCGTCATCACATAGCTTCACCCGGGCCGGAGGCCATGAGGCACTGCGGCCCAGGCGGCCTGCCACCACTGATTGCGTTCCATTGTTCTTTAGGTTAAGGGAGGAGAGTCATGAAGTTCAGGCGAGCCGGCATAATCCTGTTGACCCTGGCCCTGGCGCTCACCCTGGGCCTGGCCGCCCCCGGCATGGCCGCCCAGGAATTCACCTTCGGCTGCGCCGTGCCCCTCAGCGGCCTGTTCGGCAAGGACGGCCAGTTGGTGCGCGACGCCTACACCTTCTGGATGGAGACGATCAACGCCCGGGGGGGCATCGCCGGCAAGTACAAAGTGCGGATCATTTTCTACGACGACCAGTCCGACCCGCAGACCAGCGCCAAGCTGGTGGAGAGGCTCGTCACCCAGGACAAGGTGGACCTGCTCCTGGGCGGCTTCGGCTCCTCCCAGGTGATGGCCGCCTCGGCCGCGGCCGAGCGTCACAAGTTCCCCTATCTCTCCGGCGGTGCGTCCTCCAACAAGCTCTATGAGCGCGGCGCCAGGTATTATTTCGGCACCCTGGGCAAGGCCACCGAGGAGGTGCGCGGCTGCGTGGATGTGTTCACCTCGGTCACGCCCAGGCCCAAGACCGTGGCCATCGTGGGCGCCAACATCCCCTTCACCGCCGAGTCCTGCAAGGGCTACAAGCTCTACGCCGAGAAGTACGGCTTCAAGGTGGTGCACTATGAGCTGTTCCCCATCAGCCTCAAGGACTACAACACCATGCTGCTCAAGGCCAAGGCCAAGAAGCCCGACGTGTTGCTGGTGGGCTCCCATCTGGCCGTGGCCATGCGGGTAGTCAAGGCCATGAAGGAGATAGACTTCAACCCCAAGGGCGTGGCCTTTTCCTACGGCCCCACGGTGCCGGCCTTTGTGCAGGGGCTCAAGGCCGACGCCAACTACGTCTTCGCGGCCAGCGAGTGGACCCCCAACCTGCCCTACAAGGGCCCGGTGTTCGGCAGCGCCCGGCAGTTCAACCAGGCCTATAGGCAACGCTTCCGCCGCTCCCCGGACTACGTGGAGGCGGCCAGCACCGCCGCGGCGGTGGTGCAGCAGGTGGCCATGGAGCAGTTGGGACTCAAGCCCCGGGTGACGGCCGCCGACCGGGTAAGGCTCATGGAGAAGCTGCACCAGATAGACCTGATGACCTTCTACGGCCCCATCCACTTCGGCAAGTCCGGCGCCAACCGCGAACACCCGCCGGTGGCGGTGCAGGTGCAAAACGGCCAACTGATCAACGTGTACCCGGCCAAGTGGGCCGAGAAGCCCCCCATCTATCCCACGCCCGCCTGGAACAAGCGTTAAACCCCGCCGCCGGACGGGCCCCCCGGGCCTGTCCGGCGGCGCTCCCCGGCGCCGGGGCCTCCGGCAGGAAACCGGCTAAATGAGCACGCTGATAATCCAGTCCCTGATCAACGGCGTCCTAATGGGCGGCATCTACGCCCTGTACTCGGCGGGCTTCTCGCTTATCTTCGGGGTGATGGGCGTGGTCAACATCGCCCACGGCGACCTGCTCATGCTGGGCGCTTTCCTCACCTATTGGATGTTCGTGGGCCTGGGCCTGGACCCCTTCCTGACCCTGCCCTTTTCCCTGCTGGGCCTGTTCGCCCTGGGCTACCTGATGCAGCGCCTGGCCATAAAGCGGGTGGTGGGCGCCCCGCCCATCATGAGCTACATCCTCACCTTCGGCATGCACCTGATGATCAGCAACCTGGCCCTGGTGGCCTGGACCGCCGACCCGCGCACCGTGACCACCGCCTACTCCGGGGCCCACCTGGCCTTCTGGGGCCTGACCGTGCCCTGGATCAAGCTGATCACCTTCTTGATCTCTCTGGGGGTGGTGGGGGCGCTGTACCTGCTGCTGCACCACTCCCAGATGGGCCGGGCCATCCAGGCCACCTCCCAGGACCGGGAGATGGCCCGCCTGAGCGGCATCAAAGTGGACCGGGTCTACGCCCTGACCTTCGGCCTGGGCGCGGCCATCACCGGCCTGGCCGGCTCCCTGGTGGTGTCCTTTAGGGACGTGGACCCGGGCATGGGCCTGCCCTACACCATCATCGCCTTCTGCGTGGTGGTGCTGGGCGGCATGGGCTACATGCCCGGGGCCCTCATCGGCGGGCTGATCCTGGGGGTGGTGGGTTCGGTCTGCACCATGATCTTCACCCCCGGCTGGTCCATCGCCATCACCTTCTTCCTGCTCTACCTGATGCTCCTGTGGCGGCCGGCCGGCATCATGGGCAAGGGGATCGTGGAATGAGCGGGGGCGGACGCAGAAGCCTGTACCTGGGCCTGGCCGCGGTGGCGGCCATGGCGTGGTTGCCCGCGGCCGGCCCGGCCTATTACCTGCAACTGCTCACCATCATTTTCTACTGGATCGGCCTGGCCGCCTGCTGGAACCTGATGTGCGGCTACACCGGCTACATTGACTTCGGCAGCGCGGCCTACACCGGCATCGGGGCCTACGTGGCCGGGCTGTTGATGCTGCGCCTTGGGCTGCCGCTGTTGGCGACCATACCCCTGGCCGGGCTGGGCGCCGGGCTGGTGGCCCTGGCCGTGGGCTGGCCCACCCTGCGCCTGCGGGGGGCCTACTTCGCCATCGCCACCTTCGCCCTGGCCGAGGCCCTGATGCGGGTCTGCGAGGAGTGGTCCGGCCTCACCGAGGGCGGCGTGGGCATCACCATCCCCCAGCGCCTGGCGGAGCTGTCCTACTACTGGCTGTACCTGGGGCTGGCCGGCCTGCTGGTGGGCGTCACCTGGTGGGTGGAGCACCACAAGCACGGCTACGGGCTCAAGGCCATCCACCAGGACGAGCAGGCCGCGGCCCAGGTGGGGGTGGACACCCACCTGATCAAGCTGCAGACCTACGTGACCAGCGCCTTTTTCATCGGCATGCTGGGGGCCCTGGAGGGCAGCCGCCTGGGCTACTTCAAGCCCGACGACGTGTTCAACGTGCACATCACCATCAAGATGGTGATCATGTCCCTGCTGGGCGGCATGGGCACCGTGCTGGGGCCGGTGATCGGGGCCAGCTTCTTGCAGTTGGTGGAGGACTTCCTGGGGGCCCGCTTCCTCAACTACTACCTGGTGATCATCGGGGCCATCATCGTGGGGGTGATCGTCTTCCTGCCCCGGGGCATCACCGGCTCCCTGCGCCAGCGCCTGCGCATCAGGCCCGGGAGGCGGCCGTGAGCCTGCTGGAGGCCAGGGGCATACACAAGAGCTTCGGGGCCCTGCAAGCCCTGGGCGGGGTGGATCTCTGCCTGGAGCGGGGCGAGATCCTGGGCGTGATCGGCCCCAACGGCTCGGGCAAGACCACCCTGTTCAACTGCATGACCGGCATCCTGCGGCCCGACAGCGGCCGGGTGGTGTTCGGCGGCCGGGACATCACCGGCTGGCCCACTCACCGCATCTGCCGGGCTGGCCTGGTCAAGACCTCCCAGATCGTGCGGCCCTTCCTGGGCATGAGCGTTCTGGAGAACGTCCTGGTGGGCGGGCTCTACGGCAAGGGGCTCCTGCTCAAGCGGGCCCGGGCCCAGGCCCTGGAGATACTGGAGCAGGTGGGCCTGGCCGAGGCAGCCGCGCAGCCGGCCGGGTCCATCACCGTGGCCATGCGCCGCCGCCTGGAGCTGGCCCGCTGCCTGGCCACCGGCCCCCAGGCGATCCTGTTGGACGAGAACCTGGCCGGCCTGACCCCGGTCGAGATCGCCGAGTCTTTGGCGCTCTTGCGCTCGCTCAACGCCCAGGGGCTGAGCCTGGTGGTGGTGGAGCACGTCATGCAGGCGGTGATGGGCGTCAGCCAGAGAGTGATGGTCCTGGACTACGGCCAGAAGATCGCCGAGGGCCCGCCGGCCCAGGTGGTTGCGGACCGGCGGGTAATCGAGGCCTTCCTGGGGGAGGAGTATGCCTGAGCCTGCGCTGCTGCGGGTGGAGGGCCTGGAGGCCTTCTACGGCGACGTGCAGGTGCTCTGGGGCCTGAGCCTATCGGTGCGCCCCGGCGAGGTGGTGGCCGTGATCGGGCCCAACGGCGCGGGCAAGACCACCCTGCTCAAGGCCATCATGGGCCTGGTGCGCTGCGGCCGCGCCGGCGGCGGGCCGGCGTTGCTCTATGACGGCCGGCCCCTGGACGGCAAGCGGCCCGAGGACATCGTGGCCGGCGGCATTGCCCTGGTGCCCGAGGGGGCCCGGGTCTTCCCGGAGATGACCTGCCGGGACAATCTGCTGCTGGGGGGTTATCTGCTCCGGGACCGCGCAGAGCGCCAGCGGGCCCTGGAGGAAGTGCTGGCCATGTTTCCCCGCCTGGCCGAGCGGGTGCGCCAGCCGGCCAAGACCATGTCCGGCGGCGAGCGCCAGATGCTGGCCATGGGCCGGGCCCTGATGGGCCGGCCCCGCTTCCTGCTCTTGGACGAGCCCTCCCTGGGCCTGCACCCCCTGATGACCAGCACCATCTTCCAGGGCATACAGCGCATCAACCAGCAGGGCCTCACCGTGCTGCTGGTGGAGCAGAAGGTGACCTTCGCCCTGAAGATGAGCCACCGCGGCTATGTGCTGGAGAACGGCCGCATCAAGATGAGCGCCAGCGGCCAGGAGCTGTTGCGCGACGACTATGTGAAGCGGGCCTATCTGGCGGTCTAAATATTGTGGCTGAATAGGTTGTTCACACGGTTGCAGGGTTTGCAGTCGAGCCCTGTTGGTCAAGAGGGTCAGGTAACAAGGGATGAGCGTAAAGGAGGCGTCTCCCGCAGGACATCAGCCGGCGCGCGGCCCACAAATGACAGGGCCGCCTTCACCATGGCGGCGCCGCCGCGCTTGAGAAGCACAGCCCGCGGCCTCTCGGGAGCCCTCGCCGGCCGGGGGAGGATGTGCCCCGCCGCATCCTAAGAACTGCGCCAAGGGCGAAAGAGCCCTCCCCAGATGGCTAACTCTCTTTTCAAGCCTCCTTCCATCAGAATCACCCGTCGCGCACAACGTCCTTGCCAACGACATCCAAGCCGGCGCCCAGGGCCGGCCCGGAGATAGTCAGCCTAGCCCAGCAGGCGGCAGCGGCCCTGGCGCAGCGAGGCCAGCAGCAGGCGCCGCTCACCCGGCTCCTCGGCCAGCAGTCGGGCCACCTCCTGCGCCCCCTCGCTGGCCCCGGGCAGGTCGGCCTGGTTGAGCAGCACCAGCCGCCTGGCCGCGGCCGGCGCGGCCTTGAACAGCCCCCGGGGATGGCGGATCAGGGCGGCCAGGTGGGCCGGGGCCACCTTCTGCCCGGGCCGGGCCCCGGTCAGGGCGCAGAACCGGGTCAAGGCGAAGACGTTCTGTTCGTCCGCGGGCCGGCCCAGGCCGCCCAGGCCCAGCACCCCGATCACCACCGTGCTCCAGGAGGGCAGCACCGGCTCGTGCTCCCGGGGGGCCTTGAGCGGCCGGCCCTTGGCGCCGTCGGCCTCCACCAGCAGGTAATCGGCCAGGCCCGTGGCGCACAGCTCGTCCAGGGCCTCCGGGGCCAGACCCTTCACCTTCTGCCGTTCTTCGGCCTCCTCCAGGCCGGCCCCGATGGTCAGGGAGGCGCCGGGCGTCAGGGCCGCGCGCACCGCCTCCTGCAGCCGTCCCTGCTCCGCGGCCAGCAGCAGCCGGCCGGCCGGCCGGTAGATGCGGGTGGTGGTGGCGCAGAGCACGCGGGCCCCGGCCTGAGCCAGGACCGCGGCCAGGGCCTCCATTAGGGTCGTCTTGCCCCCGGCCCCCACCAGGCTGATCAACTCGGCCGGGCCCAGGCCCAGGCAGGCGGACAGGCCGGCCGGGGAGGTGAGCCGCTGCTCCAGGGCGGCCAGATCGCCGGGCCGGTCCACGTCCGCGCCCTGGCCGGCCCATTCCGGCTTTAGGGCTCGCACCATTTCCGCGTGCCGCTCCAGGATGCTGCGCCCGCCCTGGTCGCCCTGTAGCGCGGCCAGTTCGGCAAAATAGCGCCGGCCGAACAGGGCCGGCGGCCGCAGGCGGCTCTGGGGTTGCAAGGCGGCCAGCTCCACGCCCTCCTGGGCCAGGCGCAGGAAGCGGTTGATAAGGCCCGCACTGATAAGGGGTTGATCCGCCAACAGAAACAGGATGTGGCTAAACTCCGGCTCCAGGCAGCTCAGACCCAGCTTGAGCGAGGCCGCCTGGCCCTGTTCGGGCGCGGGGTTGAGCACCACTCGCAGCCGGGGCCCGCCGCGGCCCAAGGCCTGGGCCACCTCCCTGCGGGTGACCAGCACCAACAAGTCCAACTCCGAGGCCAGGGCCGCCTGGAGCGCCCAGCTAATCAGGGGCTGGCCGGCCAGGGGGGCCAGGAGCTTGTCCGCCCCGAAGCGCCGCCCCTGGCCCGCGGCCAGTATTATCCCCGCCACCTTGGGATGGGCCATGGCTTCCTCTCTGAATCATCCTGGCGGCATGTTATCATTATATGAAAGACCTTGCCTTGGCGGGCACGTCCTAACTGGTTGAATATTGACACCGGAAGAGGTTACAAATAGTTTACCAGTGTGGCCGTGAGCGCGCAGACTGGGCTCGGATACACCGGCGTGCCCGGTGCGGGCATTGGGGGGGCCCGAAACTTAGTGGAGCAGCTTTGAACCCCCAGAACCAAATACTCTTAGTGGACCACGAGGCTGAGCCCCGCCGGCTCCTGGCCCAGGCCCTGGCCCAGGACGGCCACCAGGTCACCGAGTCCGGCCGCGTGGACCAGGCCCTGACCTTGCTGCGCGACCGCGGCTTCCACGTGATCATCTGCGAGCTGCACACCCCGGGCGGCGACGGGAGCGAGATCCTGGCCTACGCCGAAGAGCACCTGCCCGGCGCGCCGGTAATCATCATCTCCGGTCACGGCACCGTGGACAACGCGGTGGCCGCCATGCGCCAGGGCGCCTTCGACTTCCAGCAGAAGCCGGTGAACCTGGAGCACATCCGCCTGACGGTGCGGCGGGCCCTGCGCAAGGCCGAACTGAACCACGCCTACGACTACCTGCGCCACGAACAGCCCTACATCTACCGCCTGGAGTCCATCGTGGCCGCCAGCCCGGCCATGAAGGAGGTCCTGCAGAAGGTGGCGGTGGTGGCCGCCGCGGACGTGACCGTGCTGCTCACCGGCGAGACCGGCACCGGCAAGAGCCTCATGGCCGGGGCCATCCACGCCAACAGCGCCCGCGGGGGCAGCACCCTGATCACGGTCAACTGCGCGGCGCTGCCCGAGACCCTCTTGGAGAGCGAGCTTTTCGGCCACGAGAAGGGGGCCTTCACCGGCGCGCACAAGGCCCGCATCGGGCGCATCCAGCAGGCCCACGGCAGCACCCTGTTCCTGGACGAGGTGGGCGACATGAGCCAGGCCACCCAGGCCAAGGTGCTGCGGGCCATTGAGGAGAAGGAGATACAGCCCCTGGGCAGCGCCCGCTCCATCCAGGTGGACGTGCGCATCATCGCCGCCACCAACATGGACCTGGCCCAGGCCGTGGCCCAGAGCCGCTTCCGCCAGGACCTTTTCTACCGGCTCTCGGTGGCGCCCATCCACATACCCCCCCTGCGGCGGCGGCCCGAGGACATCCTGCCCCTGGCCGAGGGCTTTCGCTACAACTTCGCGGTGGAGACCAAGCGCCGGCCGCGGGAGTTCTCCCCGGAAGCAGTGCAGGCCATCGCCGCCTACCAATGGCCCGGCAACATCCGCGAGCTGCGCAACGCGGTGGAGCGGGCGGTGCTGTTCGCCAGCGGTCCGCTGATCACCCCGGCCGATCTGGGCCTGGTGCAGGCCGTGTGCGACCTGGAGCAGAGGTCCCTGCCCAGCCTGGACCTCAAGGAGTTGGAAAAGCTGGCCATCCAGACCGCCCTGGAGGAGAGCGAATGGGTGCAGAGCCGGGCGGCCACCCTCTTGGGCATCTCCCCCCGGGCCCTGAACTATAAGCTGGACAAGCTGGGCCTGGACCACCCCAACCTGGTGGCCAGGCGCCGCCGCAGTTGATCTCGGGTGCCGTCCATTACCAGTTAGTAATTACCGTTTTGTAATCAATACCATTTTGAAACGCACCGCGCTCTGTTCCGCCTGGGTTCTGCGTTGGGCCAGCGATACATTTTTTTATCTCTAACACGCTAATAATAAAAACAAAAAATAGCGGGGCCCCTTGCCGGCGGCCCGGGAAAACCTATGTCTGCGGGCTTGGCATCCTTCTTGTATATACAGAAGACATCCAACCAGCTTCAGCCGGGCCACACAACGTCGATGAGGACACCAACACGAGACAGGAGGTTCGTGATGAAGGCTTGGCACGCGGTTAGGAGACTAGTGACCGAGGACAGTGGCATCAGCGCCGTGGAGTACGCGCTGCTCTTGGCGCTCATCGGCGCCGCCATCGCCACCGCCGCCTACACCTTGGGTACCACGGTGAGCGGCAAGATCGGAGAAGCGACGACTGCTCTTAACACGTCCGGTGGCTCCTAGAAAGGTCCACCCCTCGGTGTTAAGTGCAAAACAGTGCGGGCAACGACGGATAGCAGAATCGTCTCCCAGTTGAGCGGACCCAACTGGGGATTGCTTCCGGCGTGTCTATTCCTGCCCTGGCTGGCCTTTCCTCAGGGGGCCGGTCAGGGCAGGGCCATTTTTTTCCTCCTGCTGGCCCTGCTCATCGCCAGCTATGACCTGGTCACCTTTCGCATACCAAACAAGCTGAACGCCCTGGCGGCCCTGGGCGGTCTGGGCGCGGCGGCCCTGGCCGGGGGCCTGTCCGGGCTGGGCCAGGCCTTTCTGGGCGGCCTCACCGCCCTGGGTCTGCTGGCCGTGTTCTTTTTCCTGGGCGCGGTGGGGGCCGGCGACGTCAAGGCCCTGGCCGCCCTGGGCACCTTCCTGAGCCCCTGGGGGGCGGTGGAGCTTTTCCTGCTCACGGTGCTGGCCGGCGGTCTGCTGGCCCTGCTGCGCCTGTTCCTGGCCGGCGGCCTGGCCGGCCTGAGCGCCTGGCGGGTGCTGGGCCGGGGCCAGAGCCTGCCTTACGGCCTGGCCATCTGCGCCGGGGCCCTGGCCCTGGTGGCGGTGAAGGGGGGGCTGCCATGAGGAGCCTGCTCCGGCTCTGGCGAGGGCGCCGCGGCTCGGTGGCCGTGGAGTTCGCTCTATTCCTGCCCCTGCTGTTGATTCTGGTCTTCGGCGTGGTGGAGCTGGGCGCGGCCTGGTACTCCAAGCAGATGCTGGTCAACGCCAGCCGCGAGGGGGCCCGGCTGGGCAGCCTGCTCAACCCCGACGGCTTCAGCGACCAGGACGTAGTGCAGCACGTGCAGACCCTATTGCAGCAGGCCGGCTTTCCGGGCACGGTCACCGTCACCTCCACCGGGGCCACCAACGGGGCCGGCGCCCTGGTGACGGTGCAGGTGGATAGCCCGTACCAACTGCCGGTGCTGGGAGCCTTGGTGCCGGGGGTCCTGAGCACGGTCAACCTGAGCGCCACCACGGTCATGCGCCACGAGTGAGGCAGTCACCATGAAGAGCAAAGCCCCTTTAATCTTTCTGGTCCTGTCGGTGCTGCTGGCCGGCCTGGCGGCCTGGGGCGCCCATCGCTGGATGAGCGCCCAGGCCTCCCTGGACAAACGTCCTCTTTTGCAACAGGCGCCGGTGGTGGTGGCGGCCCGGGTGCTGCCGGCCGGGCACAAGTTGCAGGCCGCGGACCTGGCCGTGCAGCAATGGCCGGTGGCCAACCTGCCCGAAGGGCGCTTCGCCCAGCGGGAGAGGATGGCGGGCCGGGTGCTCAAGGGGCCCCTGTTCAAGGGCGAGGTGGTGCTGGCGTCCAAGCTGGCCCCGCCGGGGGCGGCCGGCGGGCTCTCGGCGGTGGTGCCCCAGGGGTATCGGGCCATGACCGTTCGCGTCAACGAGGTGATAGGGGTGGGGGGCTTCGTGCAGCCCGGCGACCGGGTGGACGTGCTGGCCACCCTGGGCCAGGGCAGCTTCCGCAACGACCCGGTGAGCGCCACCGTGCTGGAGAACATCCCGGTGCTCAGCGTGGGCGAAAAGGTGGAGCGAGACGCCAAGAGCGGCAAGGCCCCCGCGCAAAAGGTGAAGGTGGTCACTCTGCAACTGAAGCCCGAGCAGGCCGAGACCCTGGCCCTGGCTTCCAACGAGGGCCGGGTGGTGCTCTCCCTGCGCAACCAGATGGATCGGGCCGGCGGGGACGGCCGGGGGGTGCGGCTGTCGGGGTTGGCGCCCGGCGCGGCGGCCAAGCCGGCCGCGCCCAAACCGGCGGCGGCCAAGCCGGCCGGCACCGGCCAGGGGGTGGTGGTCGAGTTGATCAAGGGGGTGAAGAGAAGCCAGCAAAACCTATAGCCGGAGAGTGCGCGTGCGCAGACAGGGCCTGTTCATCATACTTTGCTTGTGTCTTCTGGGGACAACGGCTCTGGCCGTGAGGGGCGCCGCCCAGGCCGCCGGCCCCGCCGTGCACCGCGAGACCGTCAAGCTGAATCACTCCCGCCTGATAAAGCTGCCCCAGCCGGTGGGGCGGGTAAGCGTGGGCCGCCCGGAGGTGGCCGACGTGGTCGTGATCACCCCCCAACAGCTCTACCTCAATGCCCGCCAGGTGGGGAGCACCAACGTCAGCCTCTGGGACCGCAGCGACCGCCTGCTGACCGTATTCGAGGTGCAGGTGGTGCGCGACCTCACCCGCCTCAAGGAGAGGCTGTACCAGATACTGCCCTCGGAGCCGGTGGAGGTGCGCGAGCTGGAGGGCGCGGTGGTGCTTTCGGGCAGCGTCTCCACCCTGGAGGCCAAGAAGCAAGCCGAGGCCCTGGCCCAAGTCTTCGCTCCCAAACGATTCACCAGCCTGCTGGAGGTGGGGGGCAACCAGCAGGTGGAGATACAGGTGCGCTTCGCCGAGGTGAGCCGCAGGGTCACCAAGCGCATGAACATCAACCTGGCCATCTTAAACCCCCTGACCGGCGACTTCCTCTTCACCCTGCTGGGCAACCTCATCAAGCCCAAGGACACCGCGGGCAGCGAGATCGTGCTCTCGGACAAGGTCACGCTCATGGGCGGCTTCAAGGATGGCAACGCCCGCTTCATGGGCTTTCTGGACATCCTCAAGGAGAACGGCCTGGCCAAGATCCTGGCCGAGCCCAACCTGGTGGCGGCCAGCGGCCAGAAGGCCGATTTCCTGGCCGGCGGCGAGTTCCCCATCCCGGTGCCCCAGCGGGAGAACATCACCATCGAGTTCAAGAAATTCGGCGTGCAGTTGGCCTTCACCCCCGAGATCCGCCCCGGCGGCCGCATCCGCCTGACCGTGGCCCCGGAGGTGAGCGACCTGGACTTCACCACCGCGGTGGTGGTGCAGGGCTTCACCGTGCCGGGGCTGATCACCCGCCGGGCCAAGACCCAGTTGGAGCTGGCCGACGGCCAGAGCTTCGCCATGGCCGGCCTGTTCCGCGACGACCTGTCCCAGGCCGTGGCCAAGTTCCCGGTGCTGGGCGACCTGCCCATCCTGGGGGCCCTGTTCCGCAGCACCGAGTTCAAGAAGAAGAAGACCGAGCTTCTGATCGTGGTCACCCCCCGCATCGTGCGGCCGGGCAGCGGCGAGCCGGCCCCGGCCCCGGCGGGCATCTTCCACGAGCCGGATGACTTCTCCCTGTTCCTCCTGGGCAAGATGGCCTACCCCCGCCGCCTGCGGCCGGGGCCGCCGATGTCTTTCCAGGAAATGGAAGGGCGCTTTGGCCATGACTGGGCTTGGTAAGCTCGCCCGCCTCTGGCGGCAGGACCGGGCCGGCGTGGCCACCATCATTGCGGTGATGCTTTCGGCCCTGTTGGCCATGATCGCCGCCGGCGTGGACTTGGGCCTGCTCTACACCACCAAGGCCGAGCTGCAAAACGCCGCCGACGCCGCGGCCCTGGCCGGCGCGGCCACCCTGATCACCTGGGACGCCAGCAACCACGTGAGCGCCCAGTCCGACACGGCCCTGGCCACCGCCCAGCAGGTGGCCCTGGCCAATCAGGCCGGCGGGGTGAGCCTGGAGCTTCTGGAGCAGGACGTGACCATGGGCCTGTGGGCAGCTTCCGCCGCCCAGTTCGACCCCGAGCACATCGGTCCCAGCAGCAATCCGGACTACCTCTCGGCCTGCCGGGTGGTGCTGCGCCGCGACAGCCTGGCCAACGGGCCGGTGGGCACCCTGTTCGCCGGTGTGGTGGGTTTGACCCAGGTGCCCATCACCGCCACCGCCACCGCCCACCTGGGCTACGCCGGAGACGTGCCCGCGGGCACGGTGGACCTGCCCATCGCCATCAAGGACACGGCCCTGCAGGGCGGCAGCGGCCCCAACTGCGGCGAGTCCATCGAGTTCCACGCCGAGGGCAACGAGAACGCCGAGTGGACCACGTTCTTTACCTCCCCGGCCAACGACCCCCACGTCATGGACTATCTGAACGGAACCCTGCCCATGCCCGCCCTGAACCTGGGGGACCAAGTCAACGTTACCAACGGCGTGCTGAGCAACAACGTCTTCAACACGCTGGCCGATCTGTTCCAAAGCCGGGGCACGGATACCAACGGCGACGGGGTGGCCGACGAGTGGGTGGTGATGGTGCCGGTGATCAGCGGCGGCGGCGGGGCCAGCACGGCTACCATAGCAGGCTTCGCCCACCTGAAGATCACCCAGGTGCGTCCAGCGCCGGACAAGGACCTCATCGCCACCCTGGAATGCGGCATGGTGGCCCCGGGCAGCTCCACCGGCGGGGGCAACTACGGCACCCGCGCCGCCACCCCCAAGCTGGTCAAGTAGAGGACCGTCGTGAGCAGCAAGCAATCCCAGGTCCTGGCCTACCATCTCACGCGCGCCGGCGGCGAGCGCCTGCGCCAGATGGTGGCCGCCGCGCCGCGGGCCCGCCTGGCGGGGCTGGTGAACTCGGCCGAGGAGTTCGAGCGCAAGGCGGTGCAGGTGCAGCCGGAGATACTCTTGGTGGAGTACGACCCCAACTCCTTGGGGCTGGAGGATATGCTGGGGCGCCTGCGGCGCAGCGTGCCCGGCGGCTCGGTGGTGGCCTACGCCCAGGCCCAGGAGCCGGACGTGATCCTGCGGGCCATGCGCCTGGGGGTGCGGGAATACCTGCCGGCCTCGGTGGAGGACCAGCAGTTCAATGACACAGTGCAGCGGCTGTGGCGGGAGAGCGCCGCCGGCCACGCCGCCGGCCGCCTGCTGGCGGTGATGGGGGTCAAGGGCGGGGTGGGCACCAGCTCCCTGGTGCTGAGCCTGGCCTGGATCGCCAGCCAGGAGCTGGGCTCCCGCGTGGCCCTGATCGACCTGGACCTGGCCAAGGGCGACCTGGCCTCACTGCTGGACCTGCCGGTGCGCCGCAGCCTGGCCCAGGTGGCCGAGGACTACAAGCGCCTGGATTCCCTGCTGCTGGACAGCCTGCTGCACGAGGTCGCGCCGGGCCTGCGCTTTCTGGCCGCGCCGGGCGACGCCGTGGTGGCCGAAGAGATCAAGACCCCCCACGTGGAACGGGCCCTGGAGCACCTGCAGGACAACCACGCCCTGGTGCTGGCCGACCTGCCCCCCCGCCTGGAGGAGGCCGGCCTGGCCACCCTGGACCGGGCCGAGTTGGTGCTGCTGGTCACCGAGCCCACGGTGCTGGGGCTCAAGGCCGCCCGGCGGGTGCTGGAGCTGGGCCGCAGCCTGGGCCACCGCAACGGCAAGCTCAAGGTGGTGATCAACCGCTACGGCGCCAAGCAGTGCGTGCCGGCCCGGGAGGTGGAGCGGGTGCTGGCCGACCGCCCCCTGGCCTATCTGCCCAACGACAGCGCCACTCTGATGCAGGCGGCCAACGCCGGCCGCCCGGCGGCGCGCGACTGGCCCCGCAGCAAGTGGTCCCGCGAGACGGCCAAGCTGGCCCGCCTCCTCCTGGCCGGGCAGGGAGGGACGCCGTGAGCCTGCGCAGCCGGCTGGGGGTGAGCGCCATTAACGGGGGAGTCCTGGAGGCGGAGCAGGGCGACAGCACCCGCGAGCGGGCCCTGCAGGACTTCAAGGCCCGGGTGCACTACAAGGTCATCGAGCAGTTGGACCTGGCGGCCCTCAGCGGCAGCGACAAGGATAAGGCCGAGAAGGACCTGGAGGAGGCCATCCGCCTGGTGGTGGCCGGCGAGCCCGACCCCCTCACGCACCAGGAGCGCGAGCACCTGGCCTGGGAGATCAAGAACGAGGTCCTGGGCCTGGGGCCCTTGGAGCCGCTGCTGGCCGACCCCAGCCTGAGCGAGATACTGGTCAACGGGCCGGACCGGGTCTACGTGGAGCGGGGCGGGCGGCTGCAAAAGGTGGCGGTGCGCTTCCGCGACGACCAGCACCTACTCAAGATCATAGACAAGATCGCCAGCGCCGTGGGCCGGCGCATAGACGAGGCCTCGCCCATGGTGGACGCCCGTCTGGCCGACGGCAGCCGCGTCAACGCCATCATCGGGCCCCTGGCCCTGGACGGCCCCTGCCTGTCCATCCGCAAATTCGCCGTGGACCCCTTGAAGGTGGACGATCTCATACGCCTGGGCGCCTTCACCGCGGCGGCGGCCAAGTTCCTGGAGGCGGTGGTCAAGTCCCGGCTCAACGTCCTGATCAGCGGCGGCACCGGCACCGGCAAGACCACGCTACTGAACGTGCTCAGCGCCTTCATCCCCAGCAATGAGCGCATCGTGACCATCGAGGACTCGGCCGAGTTGCAACTCCAGCAGGACCACGTGGTGCGCCTGGAGACGCGCCCGCCCAACATCGAGGGTCTGGGCGAGGTGACCATGCGCGACCTGGTGCGCAACAGCCTGCGCATGCGGCCGGACCGCATCGTGGTGGGCGAGGTGCGCGGCGGCGAGGCCCTGGACATGATGCAGGCCATGAACACCGGCCACGACGGCAGCCTGACCACCGTCCACGCCAACAGCCCGCGCGACGCCATCAGCCGCCTGGAGACCATGATGTCCATGGCCGGCCTGGATATACCCGACAAGGCCATCCGGCAGCAGATCGCCAGCGCGGTCCACGTGATCGTCCAGGTTTCGCGCCTGGCCGACGGCTCCCGCCGCCTGACCAGCGTGCAGGAAATCACGGGCATGGAGGGCGACACCCTGACCATGCAGGAGATATTCCGCTTTCACCAGACCGGGCTGGACGAGCGCGGCCGGGTGCTGGGCCAGTTCGGGCCCACCGGCATCCGGGCCCGCTGGAGCGATCGCATCGCCTCCTTCGGCATTGACCTGGACGGCGACATCTTCTCCGCCGGCTGGCAGGAGGGGGGCGGGCAGTGATCTGGGGCGTGACCTTCCTGGTTTTCCTCAGCCTGGTCCTGGGCGGGTTGGCCGCGCGGGATTTGCTGCTGGCCGGCCGCGTCGCGCGGCAGGCGGCGGTGCAGCGCCGCCTGGAGTCCATGACCCCCCAGGCCCTCACCCAGCCGGTGGGGGCGCACACCCTGTTCCGGGACCGCTCCCTCTCCTCGATCCCCTTTTTGGATCGACTGCTGGCCCGCCTGCCGCGCCTGGCCGACCTGCAACTGCTCCTGCAGCAGGCCGGCAACCCCTGCAACCTGGGCACCTTGGTGCTCAGCGGCGGCGTGCTGGCCAGTCTGGGGGCCCTGGGCGGGGTGGTGGAGAGGTCCCCGTTGGTGGGGCTGCTGCTGGGCGTGGTGGGGCTCTTGCTGCCGGTGCTCTGGCTGCGCTTTTTGCGCAAACGGCGCCTGAGTGCCTTGGACGAGCAGTTCTCCGAGGCGGTGGACCTCATCGCCCGGGCCCTGCGCGCCGGCCACTCCTTCGGCTCGGGGCTGCGCATGGCCTCCGAGGAGCTGGAGCAGCCGGTGGCCGGCGAGCTGGCCCGCACCTTCGAGGACTACTCCTTCGGCAAGGGCATGGACGACGCCCTGGCCGACCTGGCCCAGCGGGTGGGCCTGCAGGACGTGAAGTTCTTCGCCACGGCGGTGGCCCTGCAGCGGGAGACCGGCGGCAACCTGGCCGAGATTCTGGACAACATGGGCTACATCATCCGGCAGCGCTACAGCCTGATGCGCCAGGTGAAGGCCCTGTCGGCCGAGGGGCGCATCAGCGCCCTCATCCTTTCCCTGATGCCGCCGGGACTGTTGTTGGTGCTGTGGTTCGTCAGCCCCGGCTACATCTCCCTGCTCTTCGAGCACCCCCTGGGCCGGACCCTCTTGATGGTGGGGGGCGGATTCCAGCTCTGCGGCATCCTGGTGATCCGCAAGCTGGTGAACCTGAAGGTGTGAGCCATGGACGCGCTGCTGACCGGATACAGCCAAGGCCTGCTGCTGGTGGGGGCGGCGGCGGGGCTGTGCGTGCTGTTCCTGGCCCTGGCCGTTTTCCTGCTCTGGCGCCGCGGCCAGGACCCGGCCGCGCGCCGCCTGGAGGGCTTGGCCGGCGGATTGCCGAGCATGGAGGATCAACCCGCGGGCCGGTCGCTCAAGGACCTGGGGGTGGCCCTGCTCAGCCGCCTGGCCGAGCCGGCCCGTCCCCGCCACGCCTGGCAGGAGAGCGAGTTGCGCAACCGCCTGGCCCGGGCCGGCTTCCGCAGCCCCTCGGCGACCCGCATCTTCCTGGGGCTGCGGGTGGCCTGCCTGCTCCTGGCCATGGTGTGGGTGCTCCTGAGCCCCCTGCCGCAGCGGGCCGGCACCCTGCCCCTGGTCCTGGCCCTGGTGGGCGCGGCCTGCCTGGGCTACATGGCCCCCCAGCTCATCCTGGAGTCGCGCACCCGGCGGCGGCAAAAGGCCATCACCCGCGAGCTGCCCGACGTGCTGGACCTGCTGGTGATCACCGTGGAGGCCGGGCTGGGCCTGGACGCGGCTATCAAGCGGGTGTCCCAGGAGGTGGCCCTTTCCTGCCCCCTCCTGGGCGGCGAGCTGAACTTGCTCTCTCTGGAGCTGCGCGCGGGCATCCCGCGGGCCATGGCCCTGCGCAACCTGGCCCAGCGCTGCGGGGTGGACGAAATGAGCGGCCTGGTGACCATGCTTATCCAGGCCGACCGCTTCGGGGTCAGCGTGGGCCGCTCCCTGCGCGTACACTCGGACACGGTGCGCACCAAGCGGCGCCAGCAGATGGAAGAGGCCGCGGCCAAGATACCCCTGAAGCTCTTGTTCCCGGTGCTGTTCATGATCTTTCCGGCCATCATGGTGGTCATGGCCGGCCCGGCCATCATCCGGGTCAGCCAGGGCCTGTTTAGATAAGGAGGCAGCCGTGCGCAAGACCCATCTCCGACGTGTCATCCTGGCCCTGGTGGCCGCCGCGGCGCTCCTGGTCCCGCTGGGCTGCGCCAGCACCAACCAGACGGCCGCGCGCTGGCTGCAGCGGGGCGAGGCCGAGCAACTCCTGGTCCAGCAGGCGGCCCGGGCCGAGCAAGATCCGGACCCGGACAACGCGCCCGCCGGGCCCAGCCAAATGGAGGCCCAGGGCGACCTGCTGGCGGCCCAGGGCCAGCCCTGGGGCGCGCTGCACCAGTACCGCCAGGCCCGGCTCCAGGCCCAAGGACAGGCCAAGCCCCGCTTGCAGGGCAAGATCGCGGGCCTGTACCTGCGCCTAGGCAGCTTCCGCCAGGCCAAGGAGATGTTCACGGAGTTGTGCCGCCAGCAGCCCGAGCAGGCGGTGTACTGGCAGGGCCTGGGCCTGAGCCACCTGGCCCTGGGCGAACGTCTGCTGGCCGAGGAGGCCCTGCGCCAGGCCGTGGAGCGCGACCCCTCCCTCTGGCGGGCGCAGAACACCCTGGGCATCCTCTATAACCAGAACCGGGAGCCGGAAAAGGCCATGGCCGTCTTCGGCGCGGCGCTGCAGTCGGCCCCGGACCGGCCGGCGCTGCACAACAACCTGGGCTTGTCCTTTCTCCTGGCCGGGCGCCGGTCCGAGGCTGAGGCCTGCTTCCGCCGGGCCCTGGCCCTGGACCCGGGCCACCGCCTGGCCAACAACAACCTGGGCCTGCTGCTGACCTCCGAAGGCCGCCTGGACGAAGCCTTGCAGGTCTTCGGCCAGGGGCTGGGCCGGGCCAAGGCCCACTACAACCTGGGCCTGCTGTTGGCCATGCAGGGCGACGTGGGCGGGGCCCGGGAGCAGTTCCATCTGGCCCTGAGCGTCATGCCGCGCTACTACTCCAAGGCCAGCCGCCACCTGGAGCGGTTGGGCGAGGGTTCCGCCGGGCCGGCGCCGTCCTGGCAGCCGGCCCAGGCGCCGCGGGCTGCACCGGCCGGCGCTCGTTCGCCAATCTGCCCGTCTCGCCCCACGACCACGCGCAATCGGCGAAGTTCGCTCGCCAGTCGCGCGTTTTGCTCGACGATATCGTTGAAGGTGGAAGCGATCTCGCCGGGTAGCCCCACGTAGCCGAGGGGGAGACGAGCGTTGAAATCGCCACGACTCACACGGCGGAGCGCCACGAGCAATTCACGCGCCTGGTCAGGCAGCAGCGTCTCTGCCACCACATCCGATTTCGCCCCCACGGACGTGCCCTCCCACCGAACCCCAGAGGTCGGCCCGATCCTACGGACTCGGTGGGACCTCCCCATTGCGAATCCGTAGTACACGCGCCTCCAGGCGCGAATTCCTCATTACGGCGGCAGCCTGCGCTGACTGCTGGCGCTTCCGGAC